>CAYMLO010000025.1:0-78641 GCA_964390905.1 uncultured Planctomycetales bacterium
ACGACGAAGGGCCGCCGCCTAAGGGTGGCCCCGTTTTGATGGAAGGTCATTTAGGTAATACCCGCTGATTTGCCAGCCGGACGGAAGCAGGAACGTCATGCCCAGCTTCGCAACCTGGAACAACAGGGGAACGGCAATGAACGTACCCACCAGAAGGGAAGCTGCGTTCGGGTGTTCGAGATAGCCTGCGAGTCTTCGGAGGATTGCCCGGACCTCAGTCCTACCTGTCTTGCTGGGTCCGTCCATGACCACAGCGTACCGCATTCAGCCGCTTCGACGAAGCGCCGCCCTTCCCGCGCGGTTGACGTCTGGGGCGGGGATCAGTAAGAGGTGTGGGACCCGTCCCGCTGCCGGGGCTCGCATGCTTCGCGAAGTGGGGGCGCGGGCGACGCTCCATGCCACCTGTAACGGTTCAGCGTATTCATGGCGTCATGCCCGGTCTTGATCGCGATGCTTGTTTCTAGCCCGAGACAGAAAGGAGCGCGGAGCGCAGCATGTCAGAGACGGTGAGCCGGACCCCAACCGATGGGAGCACGCTGGACCTGCGCCGCCCGGAGATCGACTGGCTTCGGGCGATCGCCGTCTTGCTCATCGTGCCGTTCCACGCGGCGATGATCTTCGCGTTTGGGTACTACCTCCACTCCGGGGACAACTACAAACCGCTGCACTACTTCCTGACGCCGTTCTTCCCATGGCACATGCCGATCCTCTTTGTGCTGTCGGGCATGGCCACGTGGTTTGCGCTGCGCCGCCGCTCTGCGGGTCGATACGCTTGGGAGCGGAGCAAGCGGCTTCTCGTGCCGCTCCTATTCGGCACGTTCGTTCTGATCCCCCCGCAGGTCTACTGGCAGCGTCTGAGCGAGGGGAAATTCGAGGGGTCGTACCTTGCCTTCTATCCTCACTTCTTCGATGGCACCTGGCCCCAGGGGAACTTCACGTACGCCCACTTGTGGTTCATTGCCTATCTGCTCGTCTATTCCCTCGTCGCACTGCCCGTGTTCGTGTTCCTCAAACGGGAAGGGGGGCGGCGGCTCATCGCTAGGCTCGCGGGTCTGTGTAGGCATCGGGGAGGGATCTTCCTGCTCGCGATCCCCATGGCCCTCTCCGAATCGCTGCTGCGCCCCAGATTCGAATGGAACTTCGTGATCTTCAACGACTGGGCGATGTTCACGTGGTACCTGCTGTTGTTCATCCTGGGCTACGTGCTCTGCTCGGACGACCGGTTCTGGCGGGCCATCGAGCGCGACGGTCGGATCGCGCTGGTCCTTGCGCTGATCACCATGTCCCTCTGGTTTAGCCGGTGCGTGATGGAGCTGTGGGTCCCGCACGACTACTCGGCGGCGTGGACCCTAGACGCGGTGTTCTGCGCCTTTCGGACGTGGTTTTGCGTGGTGGCCATCTTGTGGGCGGGTGCGAAGCTCTTGCGTTTCTCCAACCGGCTGCTGCCGTACGTCCGCGAGGCCAGCTACCCCTTCTATGTGCTGCACCAGACCGTGATGATGGGGATCGGCTATTCCTTGGTGTACTGGGACCTGCACGTCCTGGTGCGCTTCGCCCTGCTCGTGCTGGCGACGGTGATCGGCACGACGTTGGCCTACGACTTGCTGGTGCGCCGGTTCCGTGTTATGCGTTTCCTGTTCGGTCTGCGGTCCCGACCCCGGCCGGGGGATCCGCAGGAGGCGGGGCCACGCGTCGTCGTCTTGGAGCACTCGGCCTCGACGTCGGCACATTGACCCGCGTCCTCCGTGCCCCCAGCGGAGACGTGTCGGGTCGGGGCCCCGCCAAGACGCCGGATGGGAGGGTTTTTCGTATGAGTCGCCGTGTTCTTGTGGTCGCGTCCGGGCTGGCAGGAATGGTCGCGGCAGTCCTGATCGTGCCCGGTCTTGTGGGTGTCGCCTTCGGTGCCCAAGGCGCGGATGGGAAGTCGGGCGGTCCTCCTCCTTTGGTGGTGGACAAGGACGCGCCGTTGCTCCTCGACGAACCGACGCAAACCCAGAAGGCCGCCGCCAAGATGTCCAAGCCAGGGGCTGCCGACAACGCGCCCTGCCTCGTCTGTCATGTGAACTACAAGGCCGAGCCGCTGGCCCGCCAGCACGCCGGGCAGAAAATCGGTTGCGTGAAGTGCCACGGCGATTCGTTCGCGCACCGAAACGACGAGAACAACACCACGCCGCCCGAGATCATGTACCCGCTCGAGAAGATCGACAAGGCATGCAAGAAGTGTCATCCAACGCACGACGTGCCGCCCGTCAAGGTCATCGCCCGCTGGCTGGCGCGTCGTTCGGCCAAGACCGACCTCAAGCAGATTGTCTGCACCGACTGCCACGGTCAGCACCGCCTGAAGGTCCGTACCGTCCGATGGGACAAGCAGACGGGCAAGCTGATCGGCCGCAAGAAAGACGGCAAACCCAGCCGTTGAGAATGCAGGCTGATGTTCGAAGGACTGCTGGTAGCAGCTCGCTGCTACCTGGCTGCGGTGATGACCAGGTTGTCGCGGTGGATGACCTCGTCGTAGACGTCCTCGCCCAGGACCGACGCGAACTGGTTGCTCCGCAGGCCCTTGATCTGCTGAAGGTCGCCGGCTGCGTAGTTGGTCAACCCGCGGGCGAACTCGACGCCGGCGGGGTCTCGAACGCGAACGATGTCGCCGCGTTCGAACTGCCCCCTCACGGTCGTCACGCCGATGGCGAGCAGGCTCTTGCCCCCGCGCCGCAGGGCCGCCGCGGCGCCGTCGTCCACCACGATCGTCCCGCGCGGACGGACCGACCAGCCGATCCAGCGCTTGCGGGCGCTCACCTTGTTGGGGGCCGTCATGAACAGCGTGCCGATCTTCTGCCCGTCCAGCAACCGGGTCAGCACGCCGCGGGTCCGCCCGTTGGCGATGACGGCGAAGTCGCCGGCCTCGGTGACCCGACGGATGGCCTGGAGCTTGCTGGCCATCCCCCCGCTGCCCAAGCTCGACCGGGTGGCCTGCGCGAGCGCCGTCACTTCCTCGTCGACCCGCTCGACCGCGTCGATCCGTTCCCCGTCCCGACCCATCAGCCCGTCCACCACCGTCAGCAGGACCAGCAGATCCGCGCGGATCAGGTTGGCCGTCAGCGCCGCGATGACGTCGTTGTCCCCGTATCGGATCTCATCCACCGCGACCGTGTCGTTCTCGTTGATGATCGGGATGGCCGACAGGTCGTGCAGCGCCGTGATGGTGTTGCGAATGTTGAGATAACGAACGCGGTCCTCGAAATCGCTCCGCGTCAGCAGCATTTGGGCCGCGTGCAGCTTGTGACGGCGGAGTCCTTCCTCGAACACCCGAATGAGCACCGGCTGACCCACTGAGGCCGTCGCCTGGAGCACTGGCAGGCTGGTGGGGCGCTGTTTCATTCCCATGACGCCCAGCCCCGCACCGATCGACCCGGAGCTGACCACGCACACTCTCAGTCCGCGCTCGTGGAGGCGGGCGATCTGGCCAGCCAGGTTGTGGACCAACCGGCGGTCCAGCCGGCCTGCCTCATCGGCCAGGACGTTGGTGCCAAGCTTGACGACCATCGTCTTGACCGACTTGACGAATCGCTTTCGGGCTTCCGTGCTCGGCATCTCGGCTTTCGCTTGGACGTAGGTCTTGCCAGGTCTTCTCGGCCGCCTCCTACGCGGCGGACGGCCCTTCTGGAGCATATTCCCAGTACGTCGCTACACCGTCAAGACAGCTGCTGATCTCGGCCCGCTCGGATGCGGGAGCCCGGCGCCCCGGGGGGGCTCGTGGCTGGGGCGGCGCGGTGGGGTGCACCTTCCCCTTCGTGCCGCCCCGCTGTTTGCCGCCACGGGATGAGGGTTGGGGGCTGGCGGGTCCCCCCTGGCCCGCCTGGGCGAGCGCGATTCTGCGGGATTTGCCCTTGTCTTTTCCAGCCGTTGTGAGACAATTAGCTAGGAGGGGGCCTCTGTCTGTGGGAAGGGGAAGTGCCCTCAAACGAAACGGATACGCGATTCGGCTGTCCTACGCGGGTGGTGCGGCGAGCGCGCGTCCAGAGCGTGGTTCTGTAGACATTTGGAGGAGCGGTGATGGCGAGACGAGGGATCATGGTAGGAATGGCCGGGCTGGTGCTTCTGCTGACAGTTCCGGCCATGGCGGACTTCTACGACCGATTCGAGGACGGGAACTGGTCGGATCCGAACTTCCAGGTCGGTCCCACCCCCAGGATCTACTGGCAGGGCTCGTACTCTGACGTGGACCCCAACTGTTATGACGCCAACGTCGTGGGATGGGACATCGACAACCTCAACTGGCAGCTGTGGGATCTCGGCTTTGGCGCCGGGTTTGCCGAGACCGTGGACGCTGACGGGCTCAACCTTGGCGTGACCGGCGGCGATCTGATCGGGACGGGCATCTATCCCGCGCTGATGAGCTATGCTCCATGGTCGCCCACGTTCCCATTCCCTGACTTGAACGAGGACCCCAACGAAATCCTCACGATGTTCAACAGTGACGAAAGTCACTACATCCTGGCCTTCGTCAAGTGGAAACACGAAGACCCCTGCCAACCGGGCCGGATGACCGGCGAGAACTGCATCGGGCTTCACGTCCAACCCATGACCTGGTTGGGCGGGATGTGGTTCGGCCTGAATCCCAGCAAGTACCTCTACATGCATTCTCCCAAGAACGGCCAGGCGATGCTATGGGGAGGCGCAGGGCTGTCCCGGAGCGATCTGGATTACGCCAGCGGCATCTGGATGCTGCTGCAGTTCGACGTGGGCGATTCGAACGATCCCAACACGATGCGGTGGCGGTCGGCCGCCTGGAACGGGGACAAGACCGACCCGTACACGTGGGATGGCGACTGGGACCTGGTCTCCAATGCGTACACGGGCGAGGTGATCGTCGGCAACCCGAGCAGCGACTGGGACCCTTCGGACTATGATTTCCTCGACAGCGGGGTGTGCTCCCTGTTGACGTACGGTCTGCTCTGGAGCAAACAGCCCTGCCATGCGGCCTATGACAACGTCGAGGCCAGGCGGGGCGTCTTCACCAACGTCGCGCATACGCTCGACCTGACGATCCGGAACGGGCACATGGGGACGATCGTGATCGATCCCGACCTGCCCGATCCGAACGACCCCAACACGGCCGACGCGCGGCTGTGTCGGTTCACGAATGGGACGGAGGTCGTGCTAACCGCCGCCCCGCTGAGCGGCAAATCGCTCAAGGAGTGGATCATCTATGATCCCAACCACCCGGGCGACGCCAACTACATGGCAGTCGACACCAATACTGTGTTGTATCTGACGATGGACGCCGACTGGGAGATTCAAGCGGCGTTCAAGTGCGGTGGCAGCGTGCCGCCCTTCATCGCCATGACGCTTCTGGCGCTGGGGATGGCCGTCGTGGTTCGCCGCGTGTTGTAGCCATCAAAGGACGATTCTGAACGGCGGTCGGTCGCGGGCCGACCGCCGTTTTTATGCGCTTGTGCAGATGCTCGTTGGTTTCGCCCCCGCGTTCCGCTCATTCCGCACGTAGGATGAGCTTATCAAAGACAAGGCGGGCCCAGTCACGACGAAAGCGGGCACCCCTGGAGAAAAGGGGGGACGAGGCGCGGACGATCAGAAGGGGGCCTCGAACAGCTCACTCCACTTCTTGTACGGGTCGAACCCTCGCTGCCAGAAGCACAGGTAGGCCATGAAATCGGACAGCGCGCGGACCTCGTCGAAGTACCGCCCGTCGATGCTGGCGGTGCGAAACGCATAGTCGAAGCCGGACGGCCGGCGCCGGTTGTTGCCAAGCTCGAAGGCCGGCCATGGGTCGCGCATCAGGGCGGCATGCCCGTCGTAGAAGGCGACGCCCCCGCGCTTCCACAGGAAGATATCGCAGGAGCCCCAGTGCGTCTCCAGATCGATATCGTGCAGCTCGCTCTTGACCGGAACGCCGTGACTGACCGCGATGTTGTTCTCCAGGTAAAAGCCGTAGTCGTTGCAGCAGTAGGGGGCGCTGACGGGGCCGTGGCCATACAGGCCGCTGATGGCGACGTGGCGATCCCACTGCTCGTCGAGGACGAAAGGCAGGCCGGCCGGGGCGTAGATCTGATCGATCCGCAGGATCGGTCCCGACACATCGCCCCACGGGCTGCAATCCTCGTCACCGTAGTCCTGGTACATCTCGATGTACGGTCGATATCGCCGGCCCCAGATGGGACGCGTGTAGTTGAAGACGTCGTGCGTCTTGAGCGGGTCGGCCACACGCTCGAAGTCGGGACACCTGTAGATGCCCTCGAACTTCGCGTACGTATGGAGCGTTCCGCTTTCCGGCACGGGGATTTCCCACTGGTCTTCGGACCCATAGGCGATGCTCCGCATGGCCCCGGCGGGGTCGGCGGCGGACAGGCAGTTCATCAACCAGGTCTCGTTGGGGTCTGGAACGTCCGAGTCGGGTCCGCCTCCGTGGTAGTGCATCGTGGAGATGAATGGAGGCGTTCCGTCGTAGTCGTCGGCGTACAACAGGAATGCCTTGCCCATCTGGGCCACACGGGTGAGGCACAGCGTCGTTCGCGCCTGGGCACGGGCCTGATTTAGTGAGGGCAAGAGAATCGCGATCAGCAGCGCAATGATGGCTACGACGACCAGAAGCTCGATGAGCGTAAACGCCCCCCTCGCTCGTCCCCTTATCAGACCGCGAAGCGACATCCTCGTGTTCCTCCGGCGGCAGGCCCGACCTTCCCGCGCGGAGCCCACCTGCCCCATCTCCTCAATCGGCATTCTATACGACGGGCTTTCCAGCTAGCAACAACTAGGTCCGAAAAACAGGCGTTTTTCCCCCCGTGACGCGCAATCGTGGGCCAGCCGACCTCCTTGTCCACCTCGCAATGCGGTCACCACTTTGCAGGTATCGGTCAGCGGCGGGTCTTCGGCTCACGACCTCCCGTCGGGCGAGACGCACGGCTCAACAATCGGGCAACCCGGGTCCGGACCAAGCGCAGGGCTTGGGGGTTGCGTGAGAACTCGGTCATGCTGGGGCAGAGGCGGGTGCAGATCCGCTCGGCGCGCTCCCGGCCGACGGAGCGGGCGAGCAGGGCCAAGTACTCGTAGTCCTCGATGCCGTCGCGGATGTTCTCCAGGCGGATCGAGCTGAGCAACTCGTCCCGTCCCGGGTACGTCAAGACGCCGTCGCCCGTCATGCCCCAGATGTGCGGCAACGGCCAGTCGACGAACGGGTCTGCCCCGTCGAGTCGCGACGCCGAGGCCGGCCAGTGGTTGACGTGCCAGAACAGCACGCCGTCGACCCGCCACTTGAACGTCATCCAGAACAGCAGCCGGGCCTCGATGGTGGGGTAGTCGAACGAGCTGAAGTTGGCGTAGGGGTACCGCGGACCGCAGCAGACGTACCACCAGACTTGCTTGCCGGCCTGCCGCATCATCTCAGCCCGCGCCAGGTCGTAGACGCTCGACAGCGGGCAGTACCAATCGACGTTGTCGTCGCGCCATTGGTCGTGCTTGAACGTGAACCCGGCGGTCGTGAGCGTCCGGACACCGGGGTAGCGCTGCTTGAGGAACCCGAACAGCTCCTTGATCACCGGACGGTACTCCGGACCGCGCTCGTCGAAGCCGTAGAAGTAGGCCTTGTCGATCAGGCCCCGCCGTTTGATCTTAGCCATGTATGCGTCGAGCCGACGGGCCAGATCCGTCTTGAACGCTGGCGTGTAGGCCTCGAGCGGCGAGTAGCACACCCAGGGGACGGGATTGGTCGGCTTGGGGACCAGGTTGACGACGTTGAAGGCGTTCATCCCGCGGCCGCGTGCGTACTCGAGATCGGCGATGGCGGGCGGGTCGGTGCGGGAGATGTCGTCGGGGTTGAGGCGGTGGTCGAGCATGATGTCCAGGGCGCTTCGGCGCAACGCGGGTGTGATTGGGCCGTAGGTCCGACGGAGGAAACCATCCATCATGCAGAACGCCGTCTTGAGATGCGTCTGCGTCGGCAGGATGAAGGGCCAAACGGTGACGGTCAACGTGACCGTGGTCGCCGGTGCGTTGGCGGGCTTGATGCGGATCTGTCCCTCGTACGTGCCGGGCGGCGTCTTCTCGGTGGCGCGAACGTTGACCCAGACGGCCTGGGCCATGCCGGGTTGGACGTCGAAGCGACCGACCTCCAACAGCGGATCTGGATACCAGCCCGGCTTCGGTCTGGCGATGGGATGGCCGCTGGGCGTGTCCAGCCGAACGTAGCCGACCTGCCGCCACGAGACCTGACTGGCGGGCAACGTTTGGCCGCCCTTGCTGCGCAGGTCCGTGGTCTCGATGACGACGTCACGGAGCGTCAGGCCGATGCGCGGGCGGATCACGACCTGTGCGCCCTCCACTTCGTTGCCGGCGAGGGCCAGGTTGATCGTGCGTCGGCGGGTGCTCGGAGGCGACGCGCCGGGCAGGACCTTGGTCATTGAGCTCTCGACCCACACGGTGCAATCGCTCGGGGCCGACGTGGTCGGCCTGGGAAACGTCGTCACCCGCCGCTCGAAAGTTGACGCATCGGATGAACCCGTCTTCCTGCCCACGAGGCGAACGACGTAGGTCCCGCCCGGCTGCGGCTTGCCCGCTTGATTCTTGCCGTCCCAGATCCACCGCAGCCGCGGGCCCCTGGCCTGATGTGTCCGGATCTGGCGTCCGCCGTCGTCGAGGATCGTGGCCGTCCACTCGGCGGGATCTGTGGCTTCAGCGTGGATCCGAATCGCATTGTCCCGTCGCGGCCAATCATCACCGATGAACACGGGCAAGATTCTGAACGAGCCTATCGTTACGGCGATGTCGTCGAACCAGACCGTCCCGATCGCGCGGCGGTACAGGACGTAGACGCGGATCTCCTTGACGGGCTTGGCGGGGCGGACGATGCGAACCGCCTGCTGCCAGTCGTGCGGACCTCGCTCGAATTGGGCCTGCTGCCCCCAGAGCGGCGTGCCGTCCGTGTAGATAATGTCGAGGTAGACGGCGTATTCGCCCCCGCCGTCATCGCTCTTGGCCTTCGACCAGCCGGTCACCACGATCGGCGCCTGCACGGGCTTGGGGAGCTGGATGACCTGCGATACGCCCGTGATGTCCTTCCTGGAACGGCAGACGCACTTGATGCCCTGTCCGCCTTCACGCCCGCCCTTCGGTGCGATGGTGCAGCCCAGGCCATAGGGGGTCCATGTGGCGAGGCGGTCCTCGGTGACCTGCTCGAATCCCGGATTGCCTAGCAGGTTGGGCTGTTGGGCCGCTGCGAACGCCTGACTGGAAACCAGCAGACTGATCAACGCCGCAAGCCGACACCGGGCTGGCCTCTTCATGTCGCGCCTCCTGCCTGACGTAGGCTGAGCTGGCTCCGTTAGGCCCTGGCTTCAGTGCAGGGCAGACGCCCCCACGCCCTGCGGTCGCCCCCTCTCCCCCAAGCCGGCTGAAGCCGGCTTGGGGGAGAGGGGGGGTAAGGGGCGATCCGCCCACGCCCGGGCTGAAGCCCGGGCCTAACGGGGGCGCCGGCTGAAGGCCGGCTGCCGGCTGTCAACGAGCCGACCACGACGTCCCCGTGACGCAACGCAAGGCAACGCAGGGCAACGCAAGCCAGCGCAATGCAGTCTGGGGAACATCGCTTCGCTAGAGCCCTCCTACCGAGAATGGCGCTGGGTTACAAGATGGGGTTTGCGATGCGAGGTCACCTCGCACGCGCTCCCGAGACGTGGCCCCGCTTGAAGGGGCCGCTGGCGGGCAGGTAGAGTGTGCGTGTGACACGGCCCCGACGACGACGCGCGCGACCAGGCGCCCCGCCTACCGCGAGACTGGAGACGAGGCACGCGTCACAGCGCGCCGGCCAGACCCGTCTGCTGGTCGGTCTGGTGATCGTCGTCGTCTGCCTCGTCGCACTGGCCCACTGGCCGGCCCTGTCGGCCAGAACGCTCACGTTCGACGACAACCAATACCTGACCGAGAACGCGCTGGTTCAGCACCCGAGCTTCTCGTCGCTGGGGCGGTTTCTGGGCGAGGTGCTCGAGCCGTCCACCGTCCGGGGCTACTACCAGCCGCTGACCATGATCTCTTTGATGCTGGACCACGCCTTGGGCGGCCGGGTGGACGACCTGCGACCGTTCCATCGGACGAGCCTCGTCTTGCACGTCGCCAACACTGCCCTGGTGGTCGTGTTCCTCTACCTGCTGTTCGGCCATCCGTGGGCGGCGGCGATGACGGGATTGCTGTATGGCGTGCACCCGATGACGGTCGAGCCGATCCCGTGGGTGGGCGAGCGCAAGACGCTCCTGACGACGTTCTTCGCGCTGTGGTGCCTGGTCTTGTACGTCCGTTACGCGCGGACCGAGCGCTGGGGATGCTACGCCGGCGCCATGATCGCGTACGTGCTGGCGTTGATGTCCAAACCGACCAGCACGCCGCTGCCGGTCTTGCTGTTGTTGCTGGACACCTGGCCCGGTCGGCGGCTGGGCCGGCGGGCGATCGTCGAGAAGATCCCGTTTTTCGTCATCGGGGGGATCTCGGCGATCATCACCTACATATCGCAGGCCCGGACGGCCGCCGTCGCAACGCCGAGCGAATACGCGTCCAGCGTCGTGCCGCTGACGCTCTGCCACAACATCGTCTTCTACCCGTACAAGATGCTCCGACCCGTCAATCTGTCGTCGCACTATCCTTACCCCGAGCCCTTTGACCTGTCCCAGCCGATGGTCCTGGCTGGCGTGATCGGCACGTGCGTACTGATTCTGGCATTGCTGCTCTCGTGGCGACGGACCCGGGCGCTACTGGTGGGGTGGCTGTTCTTCTTCGTGGCGATCTTCCCAACGATGGGCGTGATTGGGTTCACCCACACGATCGCGTCAGACAAGTACGCGTATCTGCCGTCGATTGGCCTCTTGCTGCCCCTGGCGTGGGTCATGAAGGGCATCTGGGGCGACGCAGCCGGGCGTTCGAGGGCGGCGGCGAGGCGGTACGGCCTGGCCGCGGCGGTCCTCGTCGTAGCCGTGTTGGAGATCGTCGCCACACGCAGCCAGTTGGTTCACTGGCGGGACACGGAGGGGCACTTCCGGTACATGCTGACGCTGGCCCCGGAGGTCCGCGTGCTCCACTCGGGGCTGGCGGATGCCCTGCGAACCGATGCGATCGCGTTGATGCGCGCGTCGAAGGGCCCCACGCCGCAGTCACAGGCCCTCGTGGCCGAGGCGATCGAGCACTACCGAAAAGCGCTCGTGCCCAAGCAGGACTCGCCGTTCGGCCGGAACGACCTGTTGACCTGCTCGGTCCGCAACAATCTGGGGAACCTGCTGGCGCAGCAGCGGAAGCTCGACGAGGCCATTGCGAACTGGCGCTACGTGCTTCGCATGAACCCGAGGCACTACAACGCGCACAACAACATCGGGATCGCGCTGGCCTGGCAGGGCAAGTCTGACGAGGCGATCCGGCACTATCGCGAGGCCCTGTCCATTCGGTCGGACCTGCCGGAGACGCACGCCAACCTGGGCATCGAGCTGGCCAGGCGAGGCGAACTCGATCTGGCGATCCAGCACTTCACCGAAGCCCTGCGGCTCAAGCCGGGGTTCGAGTTGGCGATGCGGAACCTGAAGGCGGCGCTTGCGCGCCAAGGAAGAAGCGAACAGGACATCCGTGCCTATCTGCGTTCGCTTGGACCCTAGCGGCTCGGGCAACCACGTTCAGAGCCGAGACAACGCCACGATCTGCTGGATGCGCTCGAAGGCGGAAGCTTGACGCTTGGGGCGGGGGGCCTACAAGGGGTAGGCGGTGAGTCGGGGGTCAGCCCAAGACGGCGGACGATCATTGGCGGACGGCCATGGAGCATACGATGCACTACAGCTCAGGTGACGTGTTCAAGGGACTTCTGCTGACGTGTCTGCTGTGCGCCCTTGGCGGGCCTCAGACCAGGGGGGACGATCCTACCGGGCCGTGGCGTCTGCGGGATCGGATCATCGTCGACCGGGAGGCGTGGGGGTGGAACTGGTCCAGCTGGGATCAGGAGAAGATCGTTACGTTTGGCGACTACCAGTACACCGTCTACTGGGACGCGGATAAGGTGCTCGTGCTGGTCCGCAGGAACCTTCGTGGTGGCGGCTTCCAGAGGCTTCGTCTGGCCAAGTTCACCTTGACCAACAACGACCGCCATCGCAACACGTGTCTGGGCGTCAGTCCCGCCGACGGCAGGCTGCACCTGTCATGGGACCATCACAACGACCCGCTGCGGTACTCGAAGAGTCGTGCCGGCTTTCTGACCGAACCGCCCGTCAAGATCAGCGCCAGTGACATCGAACCGGCCCAGCCCATGCTCGCCGATCGCAAGCTCGAGTCTCGGGTGACCTACCCCAGGTTTCTGACCGACCGCAAGGGGCATCTGTTGTTGATCTACCGCGTCGGCGCCAGCGGCAACGGCCACCACTACCTGCACCGGTACGATCCGAAGCAGGCCAAGTGGTTCCGGTTGGGCATGGCCTTTAGCGCGCGCGGTCTCTACGCGCCCTGGAACAACAGCAAGTCGCGATGCGCCTACTTCCATGACCTGCTGTTCGACCGACGCAACCGGCTTCACGTGACGTGGGTCTACCGGGAAACAGGTGCGTCGTGGGCCAGCAATCACGACCTGCACTACGCCTACAGCGACGATGGGGGCTTGACGTGGCACAGCAACGCTCGCGAGAAGATCGCCGATCTCGCCGCCGGCGATCCGATCGAGCTGGCCGACCCGGGCATCGTCGTCTGCAAGATCCCCGTCTACTCGTGGCTCATGAACGCCGGATGCATGGCGCTGGATTCAAAGGACCGGCCGCACGTGGTGACGTTCAGGTTGCCCACCCGCTACCATCCCGAGAAGCTCAAGCACAGCCCACCCGCCGACATCCGCGGGCGGATATGCTTCTACCACTACTGGCGTGACGGGGACGGGACGTGGCACGTAGGTGGCCCCGTCGACCCGCACGGTTCGTTGACGAAGCGTCCCGACGTGGTCTTCGACCGGCGCGACACGCTGCACTTCTTCTACACCACGAAGCAGGGCTTTCGCTGCATGACCTCTGCCGCCGACGACCGGTGGGGCAACTGGTCGAGTCATCTGATGACGAGCCCGGAGTGGGCCGCCAACGACGCGACGAAGCATGACCGCATCCGCTGGCGGGAGAAGAGTATCCTATCGCTCACCGCAAGGCTCGAGCCGAAAGGCTTCGCCATCCTCGACTTCGTGCTGGAGTAGCACCGGCGAAAGACTGGCGGGCAAGCCGCCAGTGGCACCCCCCTCAGACGGTTGGATGGGTGCGCTACTTCTGAAGAGGCGGGGCACCCAGCGTTTAGCCGTTCGCAGAATGCTCGCTTCGCTGCTCCCGGGGTGCGAGTATCCTCTATCGCCTCGTGACGCACCCGGGTGCTCGCCTTGTCCTGTAGGAACATTTGACGATCCCCCAGGACTTCAGGGACTGTCGACGTGGGCCTCAGATGAGGATACTACGCGGGATCGGCCACGGTGATCTACTTGTCAGAACTGCCGCCGAGCGGACCACGCGACCCCATCGTGCTGGGGTTCCTGGTACGAGGGCAGGTGGCCGCGGCGGAGGTGGGCGTGGTCAGTTGCTCAAGCCGCTGTTGGAAGCGGGGGTACAGCGGATGTCGTTTGTCTCCGACGGCCAGGGCGCGACTGATGAGTTGGGCAGCCCGATCGCGCCGCCCCTGCGCCATATACACGCCGGCAGCGGTATCGAGGACCACCAGATTGTCCGGAGCGAACTGCATCGCGCGCTCGATATGCTCAGCCGCTGACTCCAGGTCACGCAGCGGCGGGTCGGCAGCCGCCAGCAGATAGGCCAGGTTATTGAGGGCTGCAAGATGGGTCGGCACGATCTGAAGCACCTGCCTGTAGGCACGAATCGCCCGGTCCGGCTGGCCCAGTTGCGCATAGCATTGGCCCAGACAAAACATGGGCATCATGCGCAACGGCCCGCGCTGGAGATCGAGCGCACGCCGGAACTCCGTAGCGGCTTGCTCGAACCGTCGCAGACCGGCCAGCTGTTCCCCCAGCATGAAATGATCCCCCCAGTAACCGTCGTAGATGGCAAGGGCCCGCTCCATGCACTCGACCGCCTTGTCGAGCTGGCCGGCCTCTTGGTAGGCCTTGGCCAGACCTGACCAGCATCGGTTGCTGTTGGGACAAGCCCGCACGCTCTGTTGCCAGAGTGTCAACCCATCGTGCCACTGTGCGTTCCGGCGCATCGTCAAGCCGGCGTTGAAGATGAGGACTGCGACAAACGGTAGCGCGATGATAGCACGCCACATGCGTCCGGTTCCGCGAGCCAGTCGCCAGAACAAAGCGCCAAACCCCCAAGACCACGCTACCGAAGGCAGGTAGATCAGCCGCTCCGCAAAGGCCGTACCGATCACGATCACGGTGTTGCTGATCAGGCTGTACGTGATGACGAAGAAGCCGGCCAATCCGACGGCCAGGCGCCAGTCCCGTGTCTGCCCAGCCCGCCTGATGAGGTAGAGGACGACACCAATGCCCGCCAACCATGCCAGCCCGACGAGTACGGATCCGTCCGTCAAAGTCCGAACGACCGGGATCTGGTTGTAGCTGTAGTCGCAGCTCAGCGGGTGAGGCCACGCCAATAGGTTCAGGTACTTCCCGACCAGGCCAATCCCTGTGATTAGCCGAGCTGCCAGATCTGCGTGCCCCAACGGGTTGTCGATGATCAGTACCGATGCCCCTGGACGGTGCAGTCGACCGAGGACCGCGTAGCGCAGAGAGAGGACCACAGCACAAGCGGCTGCGACAGACAGCGCGACCCCCGCTTGGCGCGCTGCTGTGCGGGACCTGTCTTGGGGCAGTCGGGCATGACGATCCCAGGCCCACCAACGCCAGATCAGGCAGCACACCACCAGCGGCAGGACGAGGAACCCGCTCTCCTTGGACAGCAGCGCCATCGTCGACAGGCCTACCACCGCTGCGCACCCTAGCAGCCCACGGTCAACGACGGGGATCCGACCGAGGAACAGGCAGATCACCGAAAGCAGAAGCAGGGTCACGGCCATATCAGCCCGGCCAACGATGGTCACCACCGCCTCGGTATGGACTGCGTGCACCGCGAAAAGCATCGCACCGAACCATGCACCCAATGCGTGAATGCCCAACCGCAGCGAGAGCAGATACACGGCGACGGATACGCCTGCATGGAAGAACACGTTGACGATTCGGTATCCCCAGGGATGGCTGCCGGTAAGCGTGTGATTGACCAGGAAGCTCAATGTGGTCAGTGGTCGGTAGATGGGATCTTGGGCCAGGTCCTGCCAATATGGCCTCGTGAAGATGAGCGGCCAGAATCGTGGGTCCGTTGCCCGAGCATCATCCAGAACGAGCGTCTGGTCATCGCGAAGCAACGGGTTGTGCAGGCTGTTGGCGTAGATGGCCGCGCAGACCATCGCCACGCTGATCATCGCACACGCATCGTACCAACGAACAGCGACCAAGGGCCCTGGCGCGTCTCGAATCATGAAGAGCGATCCGAAGGTAAAACGACAGACCAGTTCAAAGGTAGCCCTCGAAGCACGCCGGCACAACCCCAGTCGCCGACGTTCAGCGGGGCTCCATCCCTTCAGCGGCGGGCACCCAGGGCGAAACTGACCGACAGAGAATGGTACTAGGTCTCCGTTCTCGCGCCCGGCGCAGGCCGAGGGGGAACGGACGCCGCCGCAGCGATGTTTTCCTCGAGATGCTTGAAGTTCTGCATGTCGGCGTTCACCACGTCCAACCCGTGTTGGAGGACGTACGCGTAGGAGCGCTGGAACGCGTTGAGGCCGGACGCCATGAGCTTCTTGTCGTAGAAGCGGTCGAAGACCGTTGCGTCCCCCTTGCCCAGGGACTTGCTGGGGGTCAGGTGTCTGCCCGCCTTCATCCCGACCAGGCCCATCCCGGCCTTGCGGGCCCTGCCCAGAAGAGACTGCAGTTCCGTCAGCGGGGGCGTGCCCTTGGCCAGGTTCTTGGTGTTCCAGTCGTACCACCCGCCGGGGGTGACGCCAATCATGGCAACGTCGTACCAGCCCGTCTCGATGGCGGCCGTTAGGGTGTTCTGTGTGTTGTTGTGCACGCTGAGCCCGAGGTAGCTCACCTTGCCAGCGGCCTTGGCCTTGAGGAAGGCGTTGTAGACCTCCTCGCACCGCACGAGCAACGGGTTGTTGACGGCCATCAGGTAGTAGGCATCGACGCGTTCGGTCTGGAGGTCCTTGAGGCTTCCATCCATGAATTTGGTCCACATTCTGACCGCCGCCTTGGCCTGCTTTACCGAGAAGGGCTTGCCCCGCACGGGCCTGACGGGCGCGGGCGCTTTCGAGAAGACCCAGACGTCGTCGCGGTGGGCCTTGAGAAACGGCGCCAGGCTCCGTTCCGAGCCCTTGTAGTAGATGTTGGAGCCGACGTCGTAGAGGTTGATGCCCGCCTCGAATGCGCGGTCGAGCAGTCGCACCCCCTTGCCCCCCGCCAGGGCGGACCCGCAGCCGAAGACCAATCGGCTGGACACGACGTTCGTTCGGCCCAGCTTCTGATAGGTCATTGACGGCCGTTTGTTCCGACAGGGCATGCTGTCCGTCTTCGCCGGCGAGGCGTTCGCATCCGGCCTCGCCCCAAACAGCCCCTGCCCACCCGCAGCGGCCGCGGCGGAGAGCTTCAGGAACGCGCGCCTGTCGAGTGGGCCGCTGTCGGTATTCGTACTCATAGCGAGACCTCCGAGGTCCGGGTTCCGGGTTCCGGGTTCCGCCTGGCAATGCGCAAGCGGGGCGGACCATCATGAGAGTAGACCACACGGACGACCGTCGTCAACTGGGGGGCGGAACGCCAGATGCGTTTGGCATCGAGCGCGAACCGGTCTGGGGTCGGAACATATGGTAGACTCTCCTTCATGAGCGGCTGCCGCCGGCCTGCGGATCCGTCGGGAGGTCTCGCTTGGGAGATGTTCGTATCATGTAGGCGCGAACGCGGTGAGTGGCCACGCGCATCCGCGACGGGTCGCTGAGGACAGGAACAATGAGGGTGCGTTCATCGAGGCATAGCTTCGCCGGGCGGGTCGATGTGCTGATGCTGCTCGCGTCGGCCGTTGCGATCGCGCAATCGGCGTGCTCGCGCGATCAAGTCGCCCGGACGACCGAGAGAGCACCTCAGTCCGCGCGCTCAGTCGGCGCACCAGCGCAAGGTGATGCACCCGGCGCCCGTCCCCTGCCCGAATGTCTGGCCGACGCCGCGCCCGACGGGTGGACACTGACGGGAGAGGTGGAGCCGTACGGGTCGCAGAACCTGTATGAGAAGATCAATGGTCTGGCGGAGCTCTTCCTGTCTTACGACGTCATCGGACTGACGTTCGCCAGCTTCGCAGCGTCGGCCGATGCCGACGTCGTCATCGACGTGCACGTATACGACATGGGGACGCCGACCCACGCCTTCGGTGTGTTCTCGGTCGAACGATCTGCGGATGAGCCCCCCGTCGACATCGGCCGCGCGGGCTACCGCTCAGACGCCAACTTCTACGTCTGGAAGGGGCAGTACTACGTCAAAGTCATCGCGTCGGACGCGACGGACACGCTCGCCCGGGCCAGCAGGATGTTGGCCGAGAAGCTCACCCGCTCTCTGGTCGATTCCGGTCAGGGCGTCTGGGGTCGGCGGGTCATGCCGCGTGCCAACCAAGAGCCCCGATCCCTGCGGTACTTCCAGGTCGATGCGATGGGCCTGGATTTCATGCGGAATACCTATACGGCCCGGTACCGGAAAGGCGGCACGGTCGTGGAGGCCTTCCTGTCCCGACGGGATTCGGCTGAAACCGCACAGCGGGTCGTAGCGGAATACGCGAAGCATGCGCAGAAGTACGGCAAGGGCGTAGAGCGTCTGGAGACAGCCGGTGTGAAGCTCCTGCGGTGCGACATGGGCGGGGCGTTCGACGTCGTCTTTAGAAAGGGGCGCTTGGTCGCTGGCGTGGTCGCGGTTGCGGACTCAGACGCAGCCGTGCAGGCTGCAACCAAACTGTGGACTCAACTGGGTGAAGCGACAGACCCGGACTAATCTCGGACCAGACTCGCGGCACGTGGTTAAACGGCCTCGATCCTGCACAGGAGAATGCTACAAAATGGCCCGGACGCAGAAAGAGACCCAAAGCCGTCGGACGTTCGTCAAGAACGCGGCCACCGCGGTAACGACGGTCGCCGCCGCCACGGGTGCAGCCAGTGCTGCGCAGGGGGATGCAACGCCGTCCTCGACGGCACTTGCCGCCGGCGGATCGCCTGATCCGAAAGGTCAACCCGCCAACAGCGCAAAGAAGCCCGAGGGGAAGGAGATCAGGCATATCTGTCTGTTCATGCACCCGCCGTCGACGCTGTCCTACCGCGAGCTCCTCAAGCCCAACCCGCCCGTCGAGGAGAATTGGCGGAAGATCGCCGCGGAGCGCGGTCCCGACGAGCGGAACGTCGCCTTCATCGTTCAGGGCAGCAAAGGCGACAAGGGGCTCGTCGACGCGGCGCGTCGGCACTTCGGCGACCGGTGTATCCTAGACCCCAACGATAACTCCACGGCGACCAGAGTCCTGCTGGCAGGCGACCTCGACCGCGCGTTCCGCGGCCGCGGCAACCACGGCGAATGGAACCACTACGAGATCTGGAGCTCCAACAACGCCCGACGATGGAGCGAGGGGTTCAAGAAGCAGCTTGCCAAGAAGGGATACTTCTACGTTCCCGAGAAGGCGACGATGGAGACCTTCGGCAACTGGACGGGATGTCATCACAAGTACTCGAACTTCATCGCGAAGTACCTGGGCCTTTCCAAGCCGGCGGTCATCCACGCCGAGCCGGAGCTGTCGACCCTCAAGGGCTTTCCGATGGAGGTGACGGCGTTCACCGAGTGCATCCAACTCGACCGCCACGTGCTGCTCCTGCTGTTCGCCAGAGAAGACGGTTGCCCCATGGCGCAGTACTGGGATGGGCTGCGGGCGGTCTGGGAGCCGCCGCACACGGCCACGGTCGCGATCCACCCGAACAAGGTGGAAATCTTCACGTTCTCGACCAACGCCCTGATCCCGGTGGACGGCGCGAGCCGGAAGCTCCGCGACGGGTTCGTCGCCGACGTGGGAGACGGCGCGCATCCGGCCTATACGACGATCGTGGGCAGAGGAAAGAAGCCCGCGGACGTCAAGGCGTTCAGGACGGCGCTGGCCAACGCGAAGATCGCCCCACGCGAAAATCGACGCGACATCTTCTATGCCATAGAGGTGTAGCGAGGCTGGACCCTGTCAGCAGGTACAGCAGCCGAGGAGACATCGCATGAGATCGCACATGACCCCCTTCCTGGCGATCGCCGCGGTGGCGCTCGCCCATGCCCGCGCCCTGACCGCGGAATCCCCTGGCACGAGGGGTTGGCTCTCCGTTCGGGAGTTCGGCGCCGTCGGTGATGGGAAGACCAAGGACACGGCCGCCATCCAGAAGGCCATCGACGCAGCCAACAAGGCAGGCGGCGGCACGGTGTACTTCCCCCGCGGCAGGTACCTGTCTGGAACGGTCTACCTGAAGAGCCGCGTGAGGCTTCACATCGACTCCGCCGCCACACTGCTCGGCAGCACCGATCTTGCCGACCACCCCGTCAATCGCTGCGCCTTTCGCTCCTACACCGACCGGTACGTCTGCCGGGCGCTGCTCTGGGCAGAGGGCGTCCGAGACATCGCCATCACGGGCCTGGGCGTTATTGACGGACAGGGCGCCGCCTACAAGGGCCTGCCCTGGCTGAAGCGCCCCTACGTCATTCGGTTCATCTCGTGCAAGAACGTCCTCGTCGAAGGCGTCACGCTGCGGAACTCCCCGATGTGGATGCAGCACTATCTCGACTGCGACTTCGTCACCGTCCGTGGGATCAGCGTCTATAACCACTGCAACGCCAACAACGACATGATCGATATCGACTGCTGCCGCGACGTCATCATCACCGACTGCTTCGCGGACACCGATGACGACGCCCTGACCTTCAAGAGCACCGCCGACCGCCCCACCGAGAACGTGACGGTGAGCAACTGTCTGCTCAGCTCGCACTGCAACGCCATCAAGTGCGGCACCGAATCCAGCGGCGGGTTCAAGAACATCACCATCACCAACTGTGCGATCCGTCCGTCGCGGGCCTCCAAGAAGATCTACGGACGCAAGAATGGCCTGGCCGGCATCGCGCTGGAGATCGTCGACGGCGGGACGCTCGATCGCGTGACGATATCGAACATCACCATGACGGGCCGGTCTGCCCCCATCTTCCTACGGCTCGGGAACCGCGGCCGGGTCTTCAAGGAAGGCATGCCCAAACCCGACATCGGCACACTGCGAAACGTGATCCTCAGCAACATCGTCGCCACGGGTGCCGGCCACACGGGCTGCTCCATCACAGGGCTGCCGGGGCACCCGATCGAGAACGTCACGCTGTCCAACATCAAGATCACCTTCGCCGGCGGCGGGACCCGACAGGACGCCGATCGGGCCGTCCCCGAACTCCCGCACAAGTATCCCGAGTCGACGATGTTCGGGGTGCTGCCCGCCTACGGCTTCTACTGCCGACACGTGCGCGGTCTTGTGTTCCGCGACATCGACCTCGGGTTCACCAAACCGGACCACCGCCCCGCGCTGGTCTGCGTTGACGTCGAGGGGCTCAGTGTCGATCGCTGCAACGCCCAGGCCGTCTCGGACGCGCCGGCGTTGATCGCCCTCCACAACGTCCGAAGCGCCCTGGTCCGCGGTTGCCGTCCCCCTGCAGCGGCGACGGTGTTCCTGCGGCTCTGCGGTAACTCGAAGCAGGTGTCCGTCCTCTCGAACGACCTATGCCGGGTCAAGACCCCCTTTGCCTTCGACAACGCAACGCCCCCCACATCGCTCTATGCTGCCGGGAATCGACGCAACAAGTGACTCATCCGGGGATCGCCAGGCAGGCTCAGGACGCAAGCCGAGGATCCACCAGGCGTGGCATACCAGGCACCGGTCGCACACTGCCGGCGCAGGAAGCCGGCGCGGCGGTCATCTGGCATCCTTCAGCAGCGTCCTTTCCCAGTACTCCAGGTACTGCTCCTGTGTGCAGTTTTCGGGCAGTCCCCTCGCCTTGAACCATCTGGCCCGCTTGTCCCGCGCGAGCGCCTTCGCCTCGCCGCGGACTGTCTTAGACTCGGGCGTGGCGCCCATGTCGCGCGTCTCCGCGACCCACTTGTCCAAGGCCCCGCGTAGCTCCTTCAAGATCGATTGCGCTTCCGGCTTCTGGCATAGATTGTCGAGCTCGTATGGATCGTGCTTCAGGTCATACAGTTCTTCGGTGGGTCGATTGGGGGCCATGAATCTTGCCTGAGCGTCGGTCAGCTTGCCCTGCTTATGAAGGACCTGCATCAGCGTCAGGACGGGATACTGCCTGTACTTGTAGGCATTGAACTGGGTGTAGGGCCGCTTGGGATGGTAGTTGCGGATGTACTTGTAACGCCACGTGCGCACGCAGCGAATGCGGTCGGTCGTCTCGTCACACCGATCTCGCGCGGCGAACGCGTACCTGCGCTTCTTGGCGTTGGGGCCAAGAAAGACGTTCCCCTGCAGGTGAGTGGGGCGCGAGATGCCCGCGGCGGCCATGCACGTCGGCGCCAGATCGATCAGGCTCACCAGATCATCCACGACCGTGCCCGGCTTGATGCGGCCGGGCCAGCGGATGATCAGCGGCACGCGGATGCCGCCCTCATACAACCACTGCTTGCCGCGGACGTGCGGCCGGCCGTGGTCGCCGAAGTAGACCACCAGCGTATTGTCCGCAAGACCCTCACGCTCCAGGCGCTTGAGGACCTTGCCCACTTGACGGTCGAGCACCTGGATCGATTCGAGGTAGTCGGCCCAGTCCCGCCGCGTGATCGGGTGGTCGGGATAGTGCGGCGGAACCTGCACCTTCTTTGGGTCAATCGGGTTCTGTTGGTCCCTGACGAACGTGCGATGCGTCAGCTTGAAGTTGACCTGTGCGAAGAACGGCTGGCCGGGTCTGCGCTGCGACCAATCGGTCCCGTCGAAGGGCTTGGCCTTCGGCTTGAAGTTGAAGTCGGTCTTGCACGTGCCCCTGACGCCCGGGGCGGCCGTCCTGACGTTCGCGGTGAAGTACCCGGCCCTGCGGAAGTACTCGGTGATCACCTCGACCGGCTCAGGCAGGACGTAACCGTCCCGGCGATGGCTTCGGTGCTGATGAGCGCCGATGGTCGTCTGGTACATGCCCGTCATGAAGGCCGACCGGGCCGGCGAACACACGGGGGCGGTCGCGAAGGCGTTGCTGTACCGCGCGCCCTGCGCGGCGAGCCGGTCGAAGGTCGGCGTCTTGACGAGCGCGGTCCCGTAGCAGGCCAGGTCCGGCGAGGTGTCTTCCGAGATCAGCCACAGGATGTTCGGGCGGTCGCCGATGTCGCTGGATCGCTCGGCGGGAGCAGCCTCGGCCTCATCGCCGAACCCGGTCTTCAGCAACGGCAGCGCGGTGGCCTGCAGGCCTACGTTTCTAAGAAAACGCCGTCTGCTTTGATGTGTCCCCATGGTCTGCTCCCCCCTTGCGGGAAACGCACCCCCGGCCGTCCGCCAGAGCGGCTCCGGAGCCCAGCCAGCGGTCGGCGAGCATGGCGTGGACGGTGCGGAAGTCCACCGTGGGGATCAGGTCGCCGAAGTCGGTTTCCGCCAGAGATGGCGCCTCGCCGAAGAGCCCGCCACGAATCGTCTTGCCCAACAGAAAGACAGGTCCGGCCGTGCCGTGATCGGTTCCCTGTGAGGCGTTCTCGGCCGGTCGGCGCCCAAATTCCGACCAGGCCACCAGCAGTACGCGCTGTGCAACGCCTCGTCGCTCCAACCCGCGCTGGAAGTCCGCCAGTCCGTCGCCAAGCTTGCGCAGGACCTCCTTGTGGGCCTCGAGCTGATCGGCGTGCGTGTCGAACCCCCCAACGGCCGCGAAGATCAGTGCCGGCCGGCGCGTCGAGGAGACGAGCTGCGCGATCCTGCCGAGCGTCCGCTCGATCTGGCCCGGGCGGTATTCCAGCGGATTCTTCGCGGAAGACAGCCCCCCGCCGCCGTCGTCCACGACGCGGACCTCACGCCCCAACGTCGCCTCCATCATTGCACGTGCCGCGTGCCCCACGAAGACCACCCTCCCCTGCGATCCGCTTGGCAAGCGGTCAAGCAATCCAGCCCACCCGCTTGGCCGGAAGGTGCCATCCTCCATTCCCGTCGACCAGATCCGACACGATCCGACGTGAGAGTAGTCGGGGCTGAGACAGCCCACCCCCTGGATGATGGCGAGCGACCCGCGCTCGAACACGGGAACCAGCGCCGCGAGCGACCGGTGGAACCCCACGCGGCTGTCGATGGGCAGGACGTTGCGTGCTGCGCGCGCCAAGCGCGGTCGCATTTCGTGATAGAGAGGATCCGCGTAGGGAATCAGCGTGTTGAGTCCGTCGTTGCCGCCCGAGAGATGCAGCAGGACGAGCGTGCGATCCGGACACCGGTCAGCGGTAGCGGCCTGGCCCGTCTTGCAGGTGGCGTGCGAGGCCGCCCAGGCGAGCCCGGCTTGCAGCAGTGTTCGACGGGTCGGTCCGGCCTGCCTGCGAGGTATCATGTCCATGACACGGCCCCTCATGCGTGGTATGCCTTCTGGATCTTCCGAATGGCTTCGGGGATGTCAGCCAAGTCCTTCTCGTCCGCCAGGAGGATCGACTGGAACAGCCAGACACTCTCGGCACAGATGCGCTTGGTGTTCGGGCAGGGGTCTTCGGCAACCAGTTCGGGATGCCTCTTCTTGACGCCCAGCGTAATGCGGTGCCGCGATTGCAGATCCCCGTATCCGCTCGAGCACGGGATGCCCTCGGCCCGCAAGGCGCGGAGGAACTCATTGCGCGACCGGCCGCCGAACGCCGACGGGGTGTAGCGCATCGGGTAAAGGTGCCATGCATGGTTGGTCACGTAATCGGCAACCTTGGCGGGACGGATCCCGGCGATCCCTGACAGCTCCTTGGCAAGGTATCGAGCCGCTCGGTTACGGCGCTCGCATTGGGCATCCAGGTCCTTAAGGCGGGTTTCCAGCAGCGTGCCAATATACTCGGAGGGGCGGTAGCTGTAGCCGGCCCTTGGCTCATCCCACTTCATGCCCGGCGGCGCCGTCCCCTCATGATGCAGTGCGTAAGCCCGCTTGTAAACGTCCGCGGAGTTCGTCGCGACGAACCCTCCCTCCCCGGAGGTCAGGTTCTTGCTGGACTGGAACGAGAAGCATCCTGCGTCGGCCGTGCTGCCGCACTTCCTGCCCTTGTAGCTGGCGCCGTGCGCCTGACAAGCGTCCTCGACCACCTTGAGGTCGTGCTTCCGGGCAATCGCGAGAATCGCATCCATGTCCGCCGGGTAACCGAGGATGTCGACGGGCATGATGACGCGCGTCTTGGCGTTGATGGCCCGCTCGAGTGCCTGCGGGTCCAGACACGCGCTTTCCGGCTCCACATCGACGAATCGGACCGAGAACCCCATCTCCCAAACCGCGTGCGCAGACGCGATGAACGTGTAGTTGGGCACGATGCACTCGCCGTTGTAGCCCAGGCCGATGGTGTCAGTCACGGCGGCCAACGCCAGCTTCAACGCGTTCGTTCCCGACTGCGTCAAGAAACCGTGTTTCGCACCGAGGTAGCTGCAGAACGCCTTTGCGAATCGCCGACCCCGCGGCTGCGGGAGCCCTTCGGTGGCGCTGAGGTAGACCTCTCGGAAAGCCCGCGCCTGCGTGGTCCAATTCGTTTGGCTCACGTCTGGCCATCTCGGCCAGGGCCGGGCGCGCGTGTCGTGAACCGGCGTGCCCCCGCGCATAGCCAGTTTGCTCATGACAGTCCTCCTGCCAGTGTGCCGAGGTGATCTGATGGGTCCATTTACACTACGCTCGGGACGATCTCGGCGTCAAGCGTGAAACGGTACCAGGCAGCGGCATCCATCACGCTGCCCCTAGGGCGCGGTGCGTGCCGTCGGATTCGTACGGAATCCCGCTGGGAGCAAGCGCTTCACCGCGGCCAGGATGAGATCCTCGACCTTCGGGCTCAATCGCGTGGGACGATCGTAATACACCATGGCGCCCTCGGCCTCGTATCCGCCTTCTGCCAGGATCCGCCGCGATGGGATGTAACACGGCACGTCGTTCGCATACGCCGTCACCCAGAGCCGACGAGCGTCATGTTCCCTCTTGATGCGAAGTGCGTAGTCGACGACCACCTCCCCGGCCAGGAACACCATGGCCAGATCGTCTCGGAAGGTCCACGTCTGTACCGGATAGTCGAGTTCTGTCTGCAACGCTTCGCCGCGGTCGAGCCGATCGAGCTGGGCCTTGGCGTGGTAGCCGATCCGGTCGCCGGCCTTGGCGCGACGCTCCCATTCCGCTCTGTCGGGGATCTTGCCGAACGGCAGCTTGATCCGCTCGAAGCTGCATGTGAGCGCCCCCGTGATCGGTCTGAAGGTCCCGCCGAGCAAGCGATCGACCTCCTCTGCGATCGCTCGCCCGTTCTGCTTGGCGTAGTCCAGACCCGTGCGGGGTTGGGGGTCGGCGTCGGCCCCACAGCCGATCGTGATCAGGCAGGTGATTCCCGGATGCTCGCGCTCGATGTCCTCCTGAGCGTAGCCCGCCCAGTCGCCGCAGATCCGGTTGAACTCGCCGCTCAGCGTCGTGCAATGACAGGCGTAATTGACCACGACGGCGACGGGCTTGCCCGCCGCGTCGGTCACGCGAAGCATCAGCAGGGCATGGTCGACCGGGCCTTTGGGATCGACGCCGAGCGCGCGTCGCCCGTTGCTCTTGACGACGCGCCGGTTGGTCGCGAACGTGGCCTTCCCTTGGGCCCAGGCTAGGCGTCCCGGGCGACGATCGGCGAGGGCCGCCAACGCCGCCTTTTCGAGATGATCCGTCAGCTCGGCCGTGTAGCGATCGATCCTGGCCTGGTGGTCGTCGGGGATCGGCTCGCCGAACATGGTGGGGATGGCACCCTTGAGGCAGGGCGCCGTATGCGTGTGGGTCATGCAGAGCACGAACCGCGGGCGTGGGACCTGCGCCTTGCGCTTGAGCCGCCTGGCGACTTCCTCGGTTACGGCATCGGGGACGACGCAGTTCTCGACACTCACCATCACCGCCGGGCCGCCGCCTTCGCCTTCGATCGCCAACGCCTTCGCCCACAAGCGCTGCTCGACGCCCTCGGATTCCGATCGCCGTGAGGAATAGCCTGACAGCCGAACGGGATACTTGGGGGTGATGTCGACCCGAGCGATACCGATGCGGTAGGACGGCTCAGCGGCAAAAGACGCGACCGTCCAACACAGCACGCAGCCGGTCGCGAGCGACAACCACCAAAAGAAGCTGGCTGTCTGGATAACCTGCGACATGTTCGTCTCCCCGAAGCGCCAGCGAGCGGACGTTTGCCGTTCGCACAAGAGTAACCGTCCCAGGCCAATGCCTAAAGCCATGCTATGAAGAATCACGAGGTCTTGTCAAAGGCTCGCCTATGCCCATTCGCCTCAGCGGAGAGCGGTCGGACGAAGCGCCGCGCGGACGAGCTGCCAACGCATTGCTCGACACGGTAACATACGTGCTTGTCGCACCGAACGAGAGGAGAACGAACCATGCCAAACGTCACGTCGGCAAAGCTCGTTCCGATCCTGGTCGCATTTCTCGCACCAGGCCTGTCGGGCGCGGATCTGCCCTCTGCGTGGCACGTCGATGGGTCCCTGTACCCCAAGGCCTACGGCGTGCTGGCCAACGAGCATCTGATGTTCCCGGTCGACATGAGCGATTGGCCGGTCAAGATCGACCGCTCGCATCAGCTCTTTGTCGATGACTACCTGATCGCTAAGACCGACAAGATCACGCGGCAGGTCCATCGGGCCGCGAAGCATCCGCGCAACCCCCTGCTCGTCCCCGACAAGCCGTGGGAGGGAACCGGCTGCGTCGATCAGCGCGTCCTTCGCGACGCCAAGACCGGACGCTTTCGAATGTGGTACGGGGCGTGCGGCGTCCGGCCAAGGCTGCCCTCGGGGACGCTGGCGCGGCGCCCGGCCTGTTACGCTGAATCGAAGGACGGCCTGACCTGGGAGAAACCGGCGCTGGGCCTGTTCGAGTATGAAGGCTCCAAGGCGAACAACATCGTCCTTATGACGGGTTGTCTGAAGGGCATCTTCTGCGATCCGCGCGACCCGGACCCGCAGCGTCGATACAAGGGGCTCGTCTGGTTCGACTGGCGCGATCCGAAGGGCGTCCCGCCGGAGGGGTACTACCTGCACGCCTCGCCCGATGGCATTCGCTGGACGCGGGTGCGCGAGGAGCCCGCGGCGCTTAACGCCGGCGGATACACGATGCCCTGCAGCGGGGTGGGCGACACCACGACGTTTCGGTGGGATCGCCGGCTGGGCAAGTACGTCGGGGACGTGAAGTTCGTCCTGCCGGGCAAGATGCGGTGTCGCGGGATGATGGAGAGCGACGACCTGATCCACTGGACGCGCCCGCGGATGACGGTCTACCCCGATGCCCTCGACGAGCCGAAGGCCCAGATCTACGGGCATGTCGGGTTCGTGTACGAAAGCATGTGGATCGGCCTGATTCGCGTGATGCACGCTGATCGGGTCAAGGACAGCTACAAGCAGACGACCGTCGAGCTGACCGCCAGCCGGGACGGCCGACACTGGACCCGCGTGGGAAAGCGAGAGGAGCTCATTGCGCTCGGGCCGCCCGACGCCTGGGACCCGCACTACCAGGATCCCGCAACGCCCCCGATCCGCGTGGGCGACAAGCTGTGGTTCTACTACCGAAGTCTCCCCCTGTGGGGCGAGAAGCGCCGGGGCGAGGACAAGGTCAACCGCATCGGCCTGGCGACGCTGCGCTATGACGGCTTCGTCTCACTCAACGGCGGGGCCGCCCCCGGCACGATCGTCACCCGGCCGCTGACGTTCGAAGGCAAGGCGCTGTACGTCAACGCTGAAATCGCCGAGGGCGGCTACATCAAGGCCGAGCTACGAACGACCGGCGGCAAGCCCGTCGAGCCCTATGCGCTGAAGCAGTGCAAGCCCGTCGTCAGCAACGTCATGAAGGCCCGCGTGACGTGGGATGGGACCAGCGCCATCGAATGTCCGCCGGATACGAGCATGCGGCTTGCCTTCGAAATCAAGGACGCGAAGCTCTATTCGTTCTGGATCGAGTAGACGTTTCCACAGAGGGCACCATACTGCCGCACCAGGATTCGATCCGAAGAGAGCGAGAACAGGCATGATCGACGCCAGCGGGCGATTCGGTGTCATCTGCAACGAGAAGCAGGATGTCCCAGCTTCCTTCCCAATCACAATCGCGCGAGCGGGAGAGACGCCCGGCGCAATTGAAAGGCCGACCCGATTGCCTTATCTTTGCGTGTATGGTTGATTGGATCACAGTCAGTCCTGACGTGTGCAGCGGCAAGCCGACCATTCGCGGTCTGCGGATCACCGTGGACTTCGTCCTGAAGCTGATCGGGGACGGGTATGCCGCCGACGACATCGTCCGGGAGTATCCCGAACTCGAGAAGGGCGATGTCTATCAGGCCGCCAAGGATGCCGCTTGGCGCGTGTCCTTCCTTTCCGTATAGACTTGCGACCGGAGCGGAGAACAGCGATGGACTATCACGGACTCGATATTCCGGAGCAACCCATCGCCGAATTCTGCCGGAGGCATCACATCCGCCGGCTTTCGCTCTTCGGTTCGATCCTGCGCAGCGATTTCGGGCCGGACAGCGACATCGACGTGCTGGTGGAGTTCGAGCCGGGGCGCGTGCCGGGCTTTGGGTTCTTCGGGATACAGGAAGAGCTGGCCCAGATGCTGGGCCGCAAGGTGGACCTCAACACGCCCGGATTCCTCAGCAAGTACTTCCGTGACGAGGTGATGCAGGAGGCGCAGGTCCTCTATGACGCGGCGTGACGACACGATTGCCCTTAGGCACATGCTGGACCATGCCGCAGAGGCCGTGGCCGCCGCGCAACGTCGAACGCGAGCCGATCTCGACGCCGACCGCCTGTTCGCCCTCGCGTTGGTCAAACTGGTCGAAATCGTGGGTGAGGCTGCCAATCGTGTTTCCTCTCCGACCCGGGAGGCGTATCCCGGGATTCCGTGGAGGGATATCGTGGGTACGCGGAATCGCCTGGTGCACGGATACGACCAAGTAGATTACGACGTCCTGTGGCGGATCGTGACGGACGAACTCCCTTTCTTGGTCAAGCAACTGAAGACCATTCTGTCCAACGCGGCCCGGACGGAACCGTAAGGCCATGCTCAACCACTTCGCACGCCATGAGCAGACCTTGGGCGATTGGCGGCGGGACGGGCATCCCGGCGTCAAGGCGGAGACCCATCAACAGATCGACTTCCTGAACGACCCCGACGACGAGCAGGCAGCTCGCCATGGCACGTTGTGGGCGCACCAGATGTAGCGACCGTCCCAGCCTCGCAGATCATGAAGCTCAACCTTCTCTTGCTGTCAGCCTGATCCTCAGGTGGTGCAGGTCACGAGGGTATCCAGCCAGGAAGAAACGGGCTGCCCCTGAACCGAACTCATCGAAGGCTCTTCGACACGCACGGCGCCCAGCGCTTGTCCGCTCTTGCCGTCCGAGATGGCTGTCAGACGCAATCGCTCTCCGAGGACCGAAGACGCCGGCCCATCCAACCACGAAGTCCCAATGCGGGCCTCTCGCGCCGGCGGAAACGTAGACTTTCCCCCCCTTTTTTCTTTTCCACCGAGAAGGGATTCCTGGCGCGGCGGCGGCTACTCGTCATCGTCAGAGGATCCTCGCTCCTCGTCCAGCTTCTCATAGACGCTCTCGATGAATTCCTCGTCCTCGTCCGACATGGCCACGCTCTGTCGGTACTCGAGCGCTTCGGCGTCTGCAACGTACTCAACTTCCCCATGATGGTCTACCACGATTCGATTGACGGTTTCGATGTCCGTTCGGAAGAACTCCTTGCGCGGATTCGCCTTGTTGACCCGAAGCTTGTGCAAGACCCGGTGCAGGGCGTTCTCCAGCGCAGGAGCGTCGTCGGAGGAGACCATCATATGCACGTCGAACGGGAAGGGGACCGAGGCGTCGCCTAGCTCCTTTACCCGCTCCATGGGCTCGAGTCTCCGTGTCATCCCAATCTTCAGGACGCTATCGCCGAAAGACCCGATGTTGGATATCACGTACACATGGCCAGACTTGGTCATCTGGGCCCTGGACTTGGCACGTTGGGACTTCTCCTCCGCTTCGGCCAGCCTGGCCCTCAGTTTCTCGATCTCCGCGCTGTGCTCATCCTCAGCCTCAGCAAGGGCCTTCTCTAACGCCGCCTGGATCGCCGCACGTTCCCGCTCCAACTGCTCGAGTTCACGTTCGATTTCTCTCTCAAGCTTCTGCTCCTCCCGGATCTGGGCTCGGATGCGAGCCTGCTCCTCCCGTTCGAAGGCCGCACGGACGACCTTTTCGTACTCCTCCCTGAGATCCGCGTGTAGGGCGGCGTGCTCCTCTCCCGAAACCTCAAACCCGATTCCCCGACACGACTCGATGACCTTCTGAAGGCGTTCCTTGCATCTCGCGAAGTTGTTCGGGGTAAGCGAGGAACTGGCCCACTTGACGTTGTCCTTGAGGTATTGACTTGCGAGATCTCTGGATCTTTGGTCGAGCGTCTCCTGGGCCTGGCGTTGCTGTTCGCGATCCAAGCTGGCCTTCCGAAGGTTCACGTCGATGTTCCGAAGGTCGCGCTTGAGAATCGCGTTCTCGTCCTGCAACTCCTTGTACGAGACCGCCTGTGCATCGAACTGCGAGCGCGCTGCTGCCAAGTCAGCGTCCTGCCCGTCAAGCTCCTTCTGTCGTGTCTTGATCGACTCAAGGGTCTCCCGGTTGCGCTCTGCCTGCGCTGCCTGCTGGCGTCCCTGTTCCGCTGTCGTCTTGCGCTTGTTCTCCAAGACCAGGAATACGCAGACCGCACCCGCAAGCATCCCCAGAAGCGAAACCGCGACGTACAGCATTGGTCACTCCTTGGCATCGGTGCCAGGCCGTCTTGAAAGGATGACGAACAGGACCGTTGCCCTGCACTTCGGACAGGTAAGTTCCCCCAGGAATCTAGCCTTCGCACCTCTGGCAACAACACCACAAGAAGGGCACTTCGCCAAGACTGCTTCAGTCATCTGTGTGGACAGCGATAATCGACGGGACCCGGCGTCCGGTGTGCGAGACACAAGCCCCATCCGTTCCCACGCTTCGGCCACCGATCGCCATTGCAGCTGATCGCCTCCAAGAGCCTGGCGAAGCTGATCCTCCCTCGCCCCCGGATGCCGCTCCAGATGATCCCACATGGCATGAGCGTCCCAAATGAGTCCCCTAGCCTTGACCAGCTTCTCGGCCATGTTGTGCGACGTGTTCCGTTCGATTCGCCGCTGACTCTTCAGGAGCGCATCGAGCTTGTCGAGGCTCTGGAAATCGAGGAGCAAAGGCGCATGCTTCAGCACGATGTCTATGCCTTCAACAGTGGTCGGCTCCTTGCGAGTGCGCTTGCGCTCGAACTGCATCATCCCATCGATGTGCTCCCAAGAAGACAGCGCCAAGTCGAGGGCTTCGCGGTATCGCCTCTCCTGTAACGCCGACCGCGCCGTACACATCAGAACGCGATACTCCGCCGCATGGCTCTCCATCTCTGCCTTCTTCATGGCCATCGGGCTACCCCGTGCGTGACTGGACCGACTAGGCTGAGTTGTACCCCGCGCAAGGATCCGCCTCGCCGCATAGTCCTCCCGGGTTGATCGCCGGCGATCAAAGAGACTCGCCTATGCACGGGAAGAGGTCGACAGGTTCCGCTCCGACCGTCGCGCTAGCGCCGCGTGCCTTGCGCCGGCCGTAGCGTGGATTCTAAACCACCTTATCAGGTATTAGGGTGTGTGGCTAGCGTCGGGGGCAGTGAGTTCGCACACGGCGGTGGGAGGTGGACGCCGGCAGGAAGGTGAGGTCGGGCGGATCGGAGAACAGCTTGGGAGGGCTCCCGGATGGTCATGAGTCGGCGCTACCGGGCCTCGAAAAGCGACCGCGGCAGGCCCGACTGACGGATGATCGAGCGGAGCGTGCCGGTCTTCCGTTCGTCGTGGGTTGGAACCGGAACGGTGACGGTGGTGTCTTCGGTGCGTCGCTGCATGACGACATGACTGCCCCGACGACGCATCTCGGCGAAGCCATGCTCGTTCAGGATGCGGCAGACTTCGCGGCCTGAGAGGGTTCGAAGCCTACCCAACGGTCACCTCGATCGGGGTTACGTAGACTTCGCCGCCCAGTCGTTGCTCGATCTCCGACGGATCGGCGGTTTTAAAGAAGAGCTCCAGCGCTTCGACCAGGTTTCGTCGCGCCTCCTCGATGGTCTGCCCCTGGCTGGCAAGATCCAGTTACGGACAGAGCGAGACGTAGCCGTCCCCCTCACGCACGATGAGGCCGATTAGCCGGTGGACTTGCTTCATGGACGCTTCTCCTTCTCGTACAGCGCCTTTACCTCGGCGGGCGTGAGGACCCGGCGGTAGAGGCGGAGGTTGTCGAAGAGACCGGCGAAGGGCTTGTGGGCCGATGGGATCATCAGGTCTTTGCCCTCGACGCTGAGGCTGGCGGTCAACGTCGGCGGGATCTTGGTCGTGCTGTCGGGGTGGCCGTTGATGTGGCAGGCGACGGTGCGGTTTGGGCGGTCGACGACGAAGGCGACGTGGGTCCAGGTGTCCTGGCTCAGGGGGGTCTTGGACTTGAGTCGCACGGATTTGCCTTCGCCGCGGCCGGTGCCCAGGACGAGTTCGGCCCGGCCGTCGGGGAGGAGGTTGATGACCCACCAGGTTCGCGGGTAGGCCTCCTTGCCGAGCAGTCGGCGGTCGTAGCGGTCCGGCTTGACCCAGAAGGCCATGCTGAAGCTGTCGGTCCCGAACTGGATGGCGGAACTGTCCCAGATCGTCACCGCACCCGGGATGCCCTTGGTGTGCAGGCACGTGCCGAACGCACCCTTGACCCATTGGCCGGTCACCTCCGCGTCGTTGCCGAGGCCCGAGCGGTCCGCGGAGGTCGAGCCGGCGCCTTCGTCGAGCGGCCAGTGACCCACGAGGCCGGGCTCCTTGGGCTGACCTGCGGTCTTCTTGGGGGCGACTGCCCACGCCTCGAGCGGCTGGGTGCCCTTGTCCGGGTCCGGCCCGCCCAGACACAGCAGCGTGCCGTTCTTCAGCGAGACGAACAGCCGTCCCTGCGCAGCGACCAGGCCGTCATAGACGGGCAACGCGTCGAGTTTGTATTGGCCGAGCGTCTTGCCGTCCTCGGCCGACGCAACCATGAGCATCGTGCCCCGCTTGCCCTCGAACGTGGGGATGGACCGAAGCGCCCGCTCCGGCGGGCCGGCCAGGAAGAGCGTGTCCTTGGCCAGGACCATCGCGCGGGCCAGCAGGGGGACGTTCTGCTTCCACGCGAAGGTCACCCTGAACTTGCCGCCGCCGCTATGCGGGTAGTCCCGGTTGGCGCGGCGGTAGTCCGGCGGGCCCGGGTCGGGCAGGGACTTCCGCTCGGTGGCGTACAGGTGATACTGCCGTCCCGTCGAGCCGCGGTAGTAGCTGGGTCTGTAGCCGTAGCCGTAGATCATCCGGTCGCTCATCGCCAGCAGCCGTCCGGCGGCGTTCTCCCGGCCTGCGAAGTACCAACCGATGTAGCCCGAGTAGAAGTGATCGCCGTAGATCCAGTACGTGCGGTGCCACCAGTCGCCGTTCAGCAGGCCGGCCGGGCTGTAGAGATGCGGACGCGCCTTCTGCGGCTCGAGGCTGTGGGGGTCGAAGGCCAGGCGGCGCATGTAGACCTGCTTGCCGTCGCTCGAGAGCACATCGGGCAGCGCCCCGGGCATCTCGAACATGATGGGCTCGCCCGGTTGGTCCGTGACGCCCGGGCCTCGGCTGTAGATCCGCTTCTGGGAGAGCAGCCGGCCCGTCTTCAGATCCAGTCGGTACAGGACAATGCCGTTGTCGATGTAGGACGACCGCCCTGCCGCGAAGCTGACCGCGCCGTCCTGGATCAGCACGCTCCCGTGGACGGGCCAGGGCGACTCCAGTTGACCGAACGCGACGATCAACCGAGGCGTCAGCGCAGCTCGGAATCGCCAGACCAGCTTGCCGTCGGACAGCCGCAGGCAATACACGTAGCCGTCGGCCGAGCCGAAGACGGCGAGGCCTTGCGAGATGGACGGCGGGGAGTCCACCCGGCCTCCGGCAGTGAAACGCCACAGCTCTCTGCCGCTGTCGACGTCGAGGGCACAGACGGTGTGCGTGTCTACCGAGCCGGCAAGCACCACGCCGTCGGCAATCACGGGGCTGGTGAGCCGGCCGCCCAGCTTGGCTCGCCAGACAGCGTGCAGTCTGGTGGGCACGGACGTCTTCGTGCAGCCGCTGCGGGCGGCGTCGTGACGGTAGGTTGGCCATTCACCCGGACGATCCGCCTGGCGCTCGCGGCTTCCGATCGATGCATACGCGTTGCCGCGTTCCAGGCGATCCGAAGCGCCTTCGGCTGGCACGGCGGGCTCCGAAGGGGTGGTCCTGGCCGACGGTGCCTCCGCGGAGGCTGGGGCAAGGGCATAGAAGCCCGTCAGCTTCGCCTCGATGTAGCACGCGCACGAATGCGGCGGGACGTACAGCAGTCCGTTACACGGAACCGTGCCGAACTGGCAGGTGCCGCGGGTCCAGTGATGGCGACGGGCTTCGCCGGTCTTCAGGTCGACGAACTCGACGCCGGTTCGGCCCGCTACGATGTATCGAGACGTGGCCCGGTTGCGGTAACATCGGTGGTGGGGCATGGTCGTATCGAAGGCCTTGTCAGGCTGGATCCGTCGCACGATCTCGCCGGTGTGCAGATCCCGAGCGACGGTGAAGTCCGGACCATGGCGGGCGCGACTTTGGCCGTACCAGACTGCGCCGTCGACGACAAAGACGTCGATGGGGGCATGATAGGCCTCGCCGCACCGGCATCGCCAGAGCTCCTTTCCGTCAACAGCCGCGTAGGCGACAAGATCGCCCGGATGCCCGCCCTGGGCCAGCCAGGCGGCCATCTTCTTGCCCGTACTCTCGTCCAAGTTGGGTGCGGGAGCGGCCTGTCGGTCGGCGCAGAGCACGACGTCGTCGTGAACTACGACCGTCGGGGCGGACCATCCGGGACGTTTCTTGGCAACGCGCCGCGGCGTATGCCAGAGCTGGTGACCCGTCTTCGCATCAAGGGCGGCCAGACCCCGGCCGTCCAGGTAGCAAACACGCCCCCCACCGACAGCCAAGGAGGCGGGCTGGAGACCCACCACCGACGTCTTCCAGAGCTCGCCGCCGCTGCTCGCATCGATCGCCATGACCGTCCTCGTCCGTTGGTCGGGCGTTTTGCGAATCACCTCAGAGGATGGACGAGTAACGACCATATACAGAACGTCGTCCGCCAGCACGATCTCCTCGGTTCCTTCCGTTCCCTCGTAGGTAGCCACAGTCTGTCCCGTCGCGGGGTCCAGCGCCGTCACAGGCGCTTGCACGCCAAGGGTCGCGTAGACGCATCGGTCCGTTGCCACGAGCCGTCGCGCCAATGCCACCGGGCCGGAGCGGAATGGATGGAGATGTGGATGCCAGGTCGAGATGGGCCGTTTCCACAGCACCACGCCGCTGAAGGCGTCGCGTGCCACGAGCGCCCACGCCGGGCCCAGCAAGATCGAAGCGGCCGGGGCCTCATCGACGATGTAGAACAGCCGCCCACCGCCGACGACGACTACCGTGACGGTGGCCAGGCCTTCGTGGTGTCGGGCGTTTCTAGGCCCACCGACCCATTGCACGTGGTGCGGCGGGCCCACGACGGCGTCGGCCGCGACGGCGTTGTTGGTCGCATCGCCAAGCACGTGCGTCCAATCGTCGATGTTGCTGGGACGCGGCTTGCGAATCGTCGTCCAATCGTCGCCCTGCCGGAGGCACGCCACACCCCCTGGCGCCAAGATGCGCAACAGCTCGTCGCGGGACACGCTCTGTCCAGCAGTGACGACGGCAACGTTAACCAGGTTCTCCGCGTATGGCAGGCGCGGCGCCGTCGTCCAATGATGGACGGACACCGGACCGTACAAGCCGACGGAACGGATGTGTGACCGGGCCTCGCAAACACGGGACGCGTCACGATCCAGACCGTGGACGAGGAAGCTCCCGCCCGCGTGCAGCGCTGCGGTCAGCTTCCCATCGTCGCAGCCGACGTGGACCACCAAACCGCCTCGGACGCCGCTGCTTGCCAAGACGCGTTTCGCATCGGCTGCCGCGTCGTCGGCCGAGGCTGCTGTGCAGACACCCGCCAGTGCGTTGAGCAGCACGACGGCAGACAGGGCGATCCACGAACGCGCGCGCCCGGCAGGTCGTGTGCGTCTGGACATCGGGGGTTCCTCCGTCTTCCGAATTGGTCGCGCCGTACCCAAACAGAACGGGCGTCGGCTTCTGCAAGTATACCGACCTGATGGTTGCGAGCTAGGCGGCTTGCAGGCATGCCTCGACAGTTGAAAGAGGTTGGGTGGCCCCACCTCTTTTCGGCTGGTCCGTTCCTTCAGAGGTGAGGGGCACGAATTCGAACGGGAATCAGCGTTTCCCACGGCTGAAGCCATGGGGCGCTCCGAGAAGATCCACCGCAGATACACTGTTCAGTCTTTGATGCAAGCGGCTTAGCCCTCGGGCGGCAGACGGATGAACTTCTGGGCGCGGTGGGTCTTGCTGTTGTCGGCGACGTCTCCCAGGTAGAGGTCGCCTCGCGAATCGACGGCGATGGCGTGGATCCAGTCGATCTCCCCGGGCCTGAGGTGCTCGGGGTCGGCCAGCGGGAAGACCCACAGCTCCAGGACGCGACCGTCGGTGTCGAGCTTCATGACCAGCTGATCCGTCGGCGGGTTGCCGAGGTTGCTGTGCTTGCCCCATCGCTTGGGCGCCGAGCCGCAGACGTAGACCTCGTCCTTGGGGGTGATCCAGATCCCCCACGGGTTGACCAGGTTGCGCCATTCCCCGAGCGACGTGCCGTTCTGGTCGAAGATCTGGACCCGACAGTTGTTCCGCTCGCCGACGTAGAGCCGACCCTTGGAGTCGACCGCGATGCTGTGAGGCTGACTCAACTCGCCGGCCTGGACGCCCAGTTTGCCCCAGGCCTTGACGAACTTGCCGGTCGCGTCGAAGTGCACGACGCGGTTGTTGCCGTAGCCGTCGGTGACGAACACGTCCCCGGTGGGCGTGATCGCCACGGCGGTCGGCCGGTTGAAGTGAGAGGCGTCCGCACCCGGCTTGTTGAGCGTGCCGAGCGTAAGCAGCAGCTTGCCCTTCGGCGTGAACTTCTGCACCACGTGCAGGCCGTAGTCGGTGATCCAGACGTTTCCCTGACGGTCGACCAGGATGTGATGGGGGTTCTTGAACGGGCCGCCCCAGGTGTCGAGGAGCTTGCCGTCGGTCGCGTAGACGTGGACGTGCGGCGCGATGGCGTTGAGGGTCCAGACGCGGTCCTGGGCGTCGACGGCGATCCCGGTCACGTAGCGCCATTTCAGGTCGGGCGGCCGCTGCGGCCAGTCGGGATCGACCTTGTAGCCGACGGTCAGGTTGATCTTGGGATAGCCCCCACCCGCCACCGTGTCAGGGCCCGCGCAGAGGAAGATCATGACCGTTGCCCCCATGCCCCCCAAGCTTGGCAGACGGCGATAGAGGACGGCCTGGAGGGTCCAATGGCCGTATCCGCGCCCTCGCGTTGAATCGCTCATGTGCGATCTCCTCCTCGAGATCAACGGATGTGTTGGTCCTTCAGCGGGGTCATCGTACGCGACGCGTACGGGCTTCTACAAGTTGTTGTCGCTCGGACCCTTGATCGTGTCGCATCAGACGGCATGCACCTGATTCCATGGACCTGCAGGCCGTTCTTCTGTATCCTGCCCATCAAGCCTGAGACGCTAACGGGAGGAGTTGCATGTCGGAAATGACGTCGGCCGAGCGCGTGATGGCGGCGTTGCGTCGGGAGGAGCCGGACCGCATCCCGCACTTCGAGTGGGCGGTCGATCGGAAGGTCCGGGAGATCCTCTGTCCGGGCTGCTCGTACGAGGAGTTCGTCGTTCGGATGGACTGGGACGCGATCCTGGTGGCCCCGAACTTCGCAAAGGAGCAAGTCGGCCCGGATCTGTGGAAGAACGAATGGGGCGTCGTGCGGCAGTACACGGGGGAGGAGGACACCTTCCCCGTCGAGAGCCCGATCAAGACGATGGAGGATCTGGATCGCTACGAGGTGCCCGACCCGGACGCGGCGGGTCGGTACGAGAGCATCCAGGCGGCCGTCGAGCAGTTCAAGGGCGACAAGGCCATCGGTGTGCACCTCAACGACGTCTTCTCGATCCCGCGGTACCTGATGGGCTTTACGGAACTGATGTTGGCCTTCGTGGACTGCCCCGAGTTGGTCGAGGGATTGGTCGAGCTGTCGGTGGACGTCAACCTGAAGATGGCCAAACACGTGGCGGATCTCGACGCCGATTTCGTCTTCACCGGCGACGACTACTGCTCGTCGCGTCAGCCCTTCATCTCGCCCGACTGGTTCGCCAAGTACCTGAACCCGGGCCTGAAACGCGTCATGGGCGGTTTCAAGGAGCTCGGTCTGTACGTGATCAAGCACACGGACGGCTACATCTGGCCGATCGCCGACATGCTGGTCGACTCGGGCATCGACTGCCTGGATCCGATCGATCCGGTCGCCGGGATGGACATCGAGGAGGTCAAGGCCAAGTACGGGCATCGCGTCGCGCTCAAGGGCAACGTGGACTGCGCCCAGACGCTGACGTTCGGGTCGATCAAGGACGTGATCGAGGAGACCAAGGACGTCATTGGCAAGGCCGGCCCGGGCGGCGGGTTCATCCTCTCGTCGGGCAACACGATCCATTCGTCGGTCCAGCCGGGTAACTACCTGGCGATGCTCCACACGCTGCGGATGTACGGCAACTACCCGATCTCGATGGAGCACTGGCAGGGCAAGACGACGGACGGGTTCTGGGCGTAGGAGGAGTGTGACCGAGGCACCGTCGAGAAACGCAGCATGGGGAAGCGTGAGGACATCTGGCAGGACATCAAGGAGACTTCCCAGGTCCCGGTCCTGATCGTCGGCGGGGGCATCAACGGCATTGGTCTGTTTCGCGAGCTGGCGCTGCAGGGGGTCGACTGTCTGCTGGTCGACAAGTCGGATTTCGTGGCCGGCGCGAGCTCGAAGTCATCCAGGATGATCCACGGGGGGCTGCGGTACCTCGAGAACGGCGAGTTCAAGCTGGTCAAAGAATCGCTCCGCGAACGGAACCTGTTGCTCGAAAACGCCGCGCACTACGTCTCGCCGCTCAAGACCACGATTCCGCTGTTCTCGTGGTTTGCGGGGCTGGTCAAGTCGCCGCTGGTCCTGATGCGGCTTCCCGTCAAGCCGGGCGGACGCGGGGCGCTGGTCGCCAAGATGGGGCTGTGGTTCTACGACTTCGTCACGCGGAAGAACCGGCGGACGCCGAGGCATTTCCTGACGTCGAAGCGCGATTCGCTGCGGGAGATCCCGGGCCTGAACCCCGGCGTCGTCGCGACCGTCACGTATTGGGACGCGTGGGTCACGCAGGCGGAGCGGATGTGCCTGGAGATGATCCACGACGCCAGAGCGGGCAATCCGAACTGCCGCGCGCTGAACTACGTGAGCGTGGCCGGTGCCGAGGGGGAGACGGTCAGGCTGGAGAACGCGGCGAACGGCGAATGCGTGTTGGTCACGCCGCAGATCGTCGTCAACGCGACGGGGGCGTGGGTCGACCACGCCAACGCAGCGTTGGGCCTAAAGACGCGGTTCATGGGCCCGACGAAGGGTTCGCACCTCGTGGTGGATTGTCCGGCGCTCTACGAGGCGCTGGGCGATCGCATGGTCTACTACGAGCACCAGGACGGGCGCGTCTGCATCGTCTTTCGGTTCATGGACAAGGTCATCATGGGATCGACCGACATCCGCGTCGACGACCCCGACTCGGTCACGTGCAGCGAGGATGAGATCGCGTACATGATGACGACGCTGAGAGGGGTGTTCCCGGAGCTCGAGATTTCCCGAGACCAGATCGTCTACAAGTACTGCGGGGTGCGTCCGTTACCGTTGGCCGAGGATGACGTCACCAGCAAGATCAGCCGCGATCACAGCATCGAGACCATCGAGCCCGACGAGAATCGCGCGTTTCCCGTTCTGTGTTTGGTCGGTGGGAAGCTGACGACGTTCCGCGCCCTGGCCGAACAGGCCGCCGACCAGGTTCTCCTGCGATTGGGCGTCAAGCGGACCTGCTCGACCGAGCACGTCCCCATCGGCGGGGGAAGGGGCTTCCCGGCGGACGAAACGGAGGCGGCGGCCTGGATCGCACGCGTCTCATCCGAGTCCGGTCTGGATCGAGATCGGGTGGCCGTCCTCCTATGTCGGTACGGGACGTCCGCCGAGGAATACACCCGACATGCGGACCCAAACGCTGAGGCCTCCCTGAAGTCGCTGCCGGATTACACGGTTGGCGAGATCGAGCATCTCGTCGCCCACGACTACGTCGAGCACCTGACCGACCTGATCTGTCGCCGAAGCCTGATCGCCCTCCTCGGTCAGGCCAGCGCAGACGCGCTGGCGGAGCTGGCCGAGATCGTAGGGAACTGTCTCGACTGGGACCCGACTCGAAGAGAGAGGGAGATCGCTCTGGCTCTGACGGAAGTCCAGACGTAGTCGGGAAGCCATCTGCCTCGCTCGCTAACCGATGAGCCCGCGTGGGTCCGCGTGAGTCTACCATGGTGGCGCGATGCGGAGGGTGTATCCGTCCGGCACGGCGGTGCTGAAGAGCGATTCGTCCAGGTCAGCAGTGAACTCGAAGTCGCTCAGGATGATCTTCCGCCCGACGTTCGTGTGGACGATCTCGAGGCGGACGGGGAGATCGGTTTCTGCGTCGATCCAGAACGTCAGCTCGTTACCAGACCAGGACATCGAACGGAAGCCTCTGGCGTTGCGGCCTTCGATTTGCCGCACGCCGAGGTCCTCCTCGGTACCGTCTTGCAGTGTGAACGCCATCTTCAGCAGATCGGGATCCTTTGAAGGTCCCTTGGACCCCGTCGTCTCGGTAGCACGTTTCTCTTTCGGGAACAGCGTGAGGCATTGCGTCGGGTCCCTCGACAGGTTCCAGATGACGATCCGTCCGTCGGGCAGGATCTCCCGTCGACGCGAGAGGTTCAGCCGCATGATCCTGCACGTGCGATCGGGCTTGCCCTTCTCTTGGACCGTTCGTGTACAGACATACGGATGGAGGCCGCGAATCCGTTCCGCGAGATCCGCAGCGACGGGCCGCGTGGCGGTGCCGGCGTCCTGCTGCACCTTCCTGACCGTGTAGCCATCGGGGGCGGTCGTGCTGAAGAGCGATTCGTCGAAGTCGACGTCGAATTCGAACGCGTGCATCGTGATCGTTCGCCCCAGCGACTCCTGACGCAGCTCGATGCGAATCGGGAGCCCCGTTCGCGCATCGGCCCAGACGGTGAAGTCGTTGGCTTTTCCTGGCGCATGAAACCCCTGTGCGAGTCGACCGTTGATCTGTCTTGTTCCAAGATCCTCAGCCTTCGCCTCACGCTTGGCGGCCACGATGGCCAAAAGGTCGGGATCGCGCCGGGGTCCCGCGCCCAGGATCGTCTCTTCGATGGCGATCTTCCGTTTGGGATAGAGGCTTAGGATCTTGAGGTCCTGGCCTGAAAGGTCAAACACATGGATGCTGCCGTCAGGCCAGATCTCTCGACGCCGCGTCAGACTCAGCAGCATGAGTCGCCGGGTGGAAGGCCGCCTCCCTTCGTACTGCGTGGTGCTGACGCAGGCGTAGGGACGGGAGAGGCGGATCTGCTCCAGGACGTCGGCAAACGCGATGCCGGCAGTGTGGTCTCCCGGGAGAAACCAGGCCCCCAGCCCTGTGAGCACGACGGTCACCGAGGCGGTGGCGGCCAGGATCTTGTACGGGCGTTTCATGGTTCGGAGTCCTCCAACCAGCTGCACCCATCTGGGCACGGCCTGGGATCCAGGTTGTGTCTCGGAGTCGTCGATCCGCTCGACGATTCGGTGCTCGATGGGCCCGACGCCGCGCGCGATCGCGTCGAATGCCGATCGAACCGTGGTCTCTTCGTCAGCCAAGGCCTCGCGAAAACCTCGGCAGACGTCGCACGTGTTGAGATGTTGATTGAGTTCCTCGACGTCGATTGCGTCCAGCTCGCCGAGCACGAGGGCGACAATCGACTCTCGGCGGTCCTGACATTCTTCTGGATCGCTCATTGCGTATCCCTCGTCAGTAGGTCATGCAGCATGAGGCGCCCGCGCAGCAGCCTCTGGCGTACAGCCGCTTCGGATATACCCAAGCTGGCGGCGACGCCGGCGCAGCTGCGACGATCGAGGTAGTACAGACTGATCGTCTCGCGGTAGTTTTCGGGAAGCTGCGCCAGTGCAGCGTGCAGGCGGTCGAGGCGCGGATCCCGATCCTCGGACGGCGCGGGTAGGTCATCAGGCACCAGCCCCGTTGACCGCCGTCGGCGTCTGTGGTCGATGCACTGGCGGCGGGCGATCTGCAGAAGCCAAGGGCGGGCCTTGTCGCGGTCCCGCAACCTATGGAGCTTCCGGAAGGCATGGACGAAAACCTCCTGCACCAGGTCCTCGGCATCGTGTCGGCTGTGGGTGTTGGCCAGACAGACGGCCATCACAGCCGCGGCGTGCCGACGAACCAGGGCCTCGAAGGCGTCGTCGTTTTCCGGATTGGTCCAGGTTGGACGCACCTTCGGACGGTTGGGTTGTGGGCCGATCTCGGTCAAATCATGCCCCTCACCCTACAAGACGGGCGCGCCCCAGGAATAGTGACAACGGCGAAGGCAAGAGGTGGGGGAAAAGCGCAGCATGTCCCTCACCTCTGAGGAGATGAGGCCATATTCACCGAAAACCCCTCGAACCCGTCGAGCTGTCGCACTACATCCCGAGTCCGCCGGTGACCTCCAAGACGTGTCCGGTGACGTAGCTGGCCAACGGGGCGGCCATCAGCAGGATGCCGGCAGCAGCCTCCTCGGGGCGGCCGGGGCGTTGCAGGGCTGTGAGCATGGGGATGAAGGACAGGATGTTGCCCGGCACGCCGATGGCGACCTGCTCACCGCCGACTTCGATGGTCTGGCCTTCCTCCTTGGGCCGGGTCAGGCGGGTCTCGATGAAGCCGAATACGACTGCGTTGCAGCGGATGCCGAAGCTGCCCCACTCCTTGGCGATCGTCTTGGTCATGCCGATGATGCCCATCTTGGCCGTGGAGTAGTTGGCTTGGCCGGCGTTCCCGTGCGTGCCCGACGTCGACGAGACGTTCACGATGCAGCGTGGTTCGGGGATCTGGCCGGCGTTCACCTCGGCCTTGGCGGCCTCGCGCATGTAGGCGGCGGCGGCGCGGATCAGCCGGAAGGGGGCCGTGTTGTGGATCTCTAGCATGGCGTGCCATTGCTCATCGGTCATCTTGTGGATCACCGCGTCCCAGGTGTACCCGGCGTTGTTCACCAGGATGTCAAGCTTGCCGTAGGCGTCGACGGCCGCCTTCGTCAGCGCCTCGGGGAAGGCCGGGTCGGTGACGTCGCCGGGCACGCTGATGGCCTGGCCGCCAGCCTGCTCGATCTGGTTCACAACGTCCTGGGCCGGTTCGGCGTCGCGGTCGGAGACGACGACCTTCGCACCGTGCTCGGCAAACAGCGTCGCCGCCGCCGCGCCAATCCCCCGACCCGAGCCCGTGATGATCGCGACTTGTTCTTCGAGCAATCCTCTCATGATTCTGACACCTTTCCGCCGCGTTTCTTGCGGCAGGCCTTCCGAAGTTACCTAGAACGCCTCTTCAGTCCTGCAACACGCCAGCCGTCTGCGATGATTACGGCGAGATCCAGATCGGACTGGCCCAGGCCATCTCACGGTCTGCCTGGGTCACGCGAACGTAGTAGAAACAGAACGGCGTGGCCCAGTACTTCGCCGGAAGCAGGGCGACGTGCGCGAGGGGCTTCCTGTCTTCCCATTCGAACGACGCATCTTCGCAGCTGCCGCGATGCGTGTAGACGTCGATGTTGTTGCGAACCACCTCGATCTTCTCGATGGGCGCGGTTCCGTGGACGGCCACCGAGAGCGTTCGGCGGTCGGCCAGCTCCGGGCGCTCGCCCAAGGTCAACTCGGAGCCCATCGGCGAACCGTCGAGCGAGAAGCTCACGATGATCCTCGGCCCAGTCGTGCCGTAGCAGTTGCGCCGCCACAGGCCGTCCCAGATCGCCTCCCTTGTCTTCGCCGACGCCCGCACGGCCATGAGCCCCGCCTTCCAGCGCCAAGGGGGGGTGCCTCGCTGGGTTTCGTCGCCCGGATGGGCCTGGTGATCATCGCCGCCTGCCGTGAAGCCGACACGCCAACCCAGTTCGAGCGCCTTCTGCACGAAGCCCGACTGGACTTCCGCCGCGTCAATGTCGGGGGAACCTTCTGCCTGAGGCCGGATGGGGTGGAGGTTGCCCTGATGAACGCTTCGTTCCGAAGATCCCCAGACGCTGAAGATCTCGACCAGGCGTTCTTTCTCGGGGTCGTGGTCCTTCCAGTCGCAGAAGTTCCCCGCGTTGGCAGAGTGATGCGGGATGATCAGTGCAGTCTCGCCCTGCAACGCGGCGAAGAGATCCGCCGGGGTTGGGCAATGGCCCTCGTCGGACCGGTAGAGGGGTCGGTGATCGTCCAGGAAGTAGACGTTGCGGTCGCCGTCGCCGTTCCTCCGCCACTTGGCCCATTCATAGCCGAGAAACGTCACGAAGCGGCCAGGCTCGTCGTAGCGGCAGGTGGCCTCCTGAGTCATGCGCCACATCTCGTCCGACGTCTCGAAGACGTGGTCGTGGTCGCCCGGCGCACCGAAGTCCAACAGACAGTCGTCACGCATATAGGCGAAGTAGTGGTCCAGCGAACCGGTGCCGTCCGAGGTCTCCGTGTGGCCGTGGATCATCCCCCAGAGCAACAGATCGGCGAGTGCGTCCAAGTTCTCAACGCATCGAATGGGGTTGCTTCGGGCGATAAGCTCGTTGGCGCGATCCTCGACCGTCAGCCTGAAGACGCCCGGATCGTCCAGCACCCGGCCTTCCAGCATGCAGCAGCTCGATGCGTCCGAATCGGCGCGCCGGCCAACGGAGACCGACTCATCGCCGTTTTGCACGTGAAGCTCGCCGGGGCGCTGACTCGCGACGTTACCGAATCGATCCTCGGGTCGAACGAGTACATTGAAGGGTTGCCCGGTTTGCACCTGACTGGGTGCGTAGACGCGCAAGTGGTCGAGATCGCCACCGATCACATGGATCAGACAGGCGCCGGCGATGCGTTTCGGCGGTTCCGGATTCGAGCTCGGCGCTCTGCTGGCCTCAGGCGGCAAGGGCACGAAGAGCAGAAACATCTTGCTGGGCAGTGTCAGCTCGGGCGCCACGATACCGGCTTGATCTCCCAACAGGACCTCCAAGCAGCCGTCTTTGGCCAGCCCGGCGGCGGGGGCTTGGAAGGAGACCTCTCCGGGGGCCTGCATCGCCAGAGGCCCAATCGGTTCGCCCGAACGTCGTCGAACCGCCACGAAGCCCTCGGTCCTGGGATTGTCTATCTGAATGCCTTGCCACGCGCCCTTGACGTTGCGGCCCCCATGGAAAAGGAGGCGCAGTTCCGTTCCGCCCGGCACCGCCTCGGACAAGATGAACCTGAGCAACCACCTGCCCCTCTCGCCAGCCCGCGCGACGGGCGGGTCAGCAACCTGGCACTCAACGTTCTCGGGGATTCGGATCGGCCTGACGAATCGCGGCACAGGAACGAGACGGTCGGTCGCACACATGTCTAGGGTCCAAGCGGCGAGACCTGGCGTGTCATCTTCGGGCGCATCGTGTCCCGATTGCCGACCCGCGGACCTTGAATCCGGGGACGGCGTCTGCTCGTCAGGCGCTGGCCTGCAGCTTCTTGCGCTCTTGGCCCAGGGCGTCGGCGGCGATCATCGCGTCGACGACGCCTTCCGACGTCACCTCGAAGGAGTGGCTTTGACATAGCGACCCTTCGCCGGCGCAGATATCGCCGATGGTCTTCAGGCGATCGCGTGTGACGCCCTCCAGGTTCAGGTCGGCGAGCGTCACCGGCAGGCCGACGGCGATTTCGAAGTCAACGATGTCGTACATCTCGTCAACGTCCATATCTTCGTCGAGGCAGAGCTGGGTGATCACGCCGAAGCCCACCTCCTCGCCGTGCATGAAGCCCTCGCACTCGGGGAACCCCGGCAGGCAGTTGGCGACCATGTGTGCGGTGGCCAGCCCGCCGCTCTCGAACCCCAGCCCCGAGTGCAGGACGTTGGCTTCGATGACCTTCTCCACCGCCGGCGTGACGACGTTGTTCTCGACCGCCCGCTTGGCCTCCACGCCATGCTCCATCAGCACCTCATAGCCGAGCTGGGCGATGGTCATGGCGGCCACCGTCGAGACGCCGCCCGCCAGATTGAGCGCCCGCGTCTTGTGGGCCGCCTTGGCCTCGACCCACGTGGCCAGCGCGTCGCCCATCCCGGCGACGAACGCGCGGGGCGGTCCGTTGGCAATCACCTGGCTGTCCACCATGACCAGGTCCGGGTTGAAGGGCCAGCAGTCGAAGTTGATGAAGTTGCCTTTCTCGTCGTACCACACGGTCGCGGCGCTGGTCGGCGAGTCGTTAGAGGCGATCGTCGGGCAGGTGACGATTCTGATCTTCTTGTCGATACCGACGGCCTTGGCGACGTCGAGCGTCTTGCCGCCGCCGACGCCGATCGAGACGTCGCAGCCGTTCTTGGCGGCAATCGCCCCGACCCGTTCGGCCTCCGCGTGGGTGGACTCGCCTTGGAAGTCGACGTCGACGACGTCGAGCCCGGCCTCCTTGAAGCTCGCGAGCACGGTCTGGCCTACGAGGCCCTTCACGCGCGAATCCCACAGCACCAGGGGCTTGGCGCCGATGATGCTGACGTAGCTGCCGATTTCCTTAAGGACGCCCCTTCCTTGTACGTACTTGCGCGGTGCGATCAGTACTTTCTTCATGTGGAGAGTCTCCTTGCCGATGCGTCCCGGCGAACGGGGACGCGCACCGGCGGGCCGTATCCTAGGCGACCGGTTTGGCGCTGTCAAAACGGTGTGGCGTTTGCGCTGTGTCGGGCCCGATGTGGGACGGGATGAGCAGGCGCGTGGGCCAACGGCTTACGGATCGGGTAGAATCGCAGCGCTCCTCAGAACTGTTGGGAGGCCTGTCCCGATGAACCGAAGACGCTTTCTGCAGATGCTATCCGGGGTTTGCGCAGGACAGACACTCGCGGCGCGAACGCCCGCGCGGCAAACGGGCTTGCGCCAACAGGGCCGACGACCGAATGTCGTTCTCTTCGTGGCCGACGACCTCGGCTACGGAGAGCTGGGGTGCTACGGTCAGAAGAAGATCCGGACGCCCAACATCGATCGGCTGGCGGCTGAGGGGATGCGGTTCACGCAGGCCTATGCCGGTTCGCACGTTTGCGCTCCGTCACGGAGCGTGCTGATGACCGGGCTGCATGCGGGACACACGCCGGTTCGCGCGAACGGGGCCGGCAAACACCTCTATGATGACGACGTGACCGTGGCCGAGGTGCTCAAGAAGGGCGGCTATGCGACCGGGGCGTTCGGCAAGTGGGGCCTCGGCAATGAGACCACGCCCGGCCAGCCGAACCTGCAGGGCTTCGACGCGTTCATGGGACAGCTCGAACAGGTCCACGCGCACTTCTACTATCCCTATTGGATCTGGAAGGACAACGAGAAGTACCCGCTGCCGAAGAACGAGGGAAACCAGCGGGGCCAGTACGTTCACGACGTCTTACACGAGCGGGCGCTGCGGTTCATCCGCGACAACCGGGACCGTCCGTTCTTCTGTTACATCCCCTGCATCATCCCGCACGTCGAGCTGGTCGTGCCCGAGGACTCGGAGGGACCGTATCGGGGCAGGTTCCCGAAGGTCCGTATCAACGACCCGCGGCCCGGGTACATCGGCTCGGAGGACGGATACGCGACGTTCGCCGGCATGGTCAGCCGGATGGACCGCGGCGTCGGCGAGATCCTGGCCCTCCTCAAGCAGCTTGGTATCGACAAGGATACGCTCATCCTCTTCAGTTCCGACAACGGCGGGCAGGGTGGCCCTTGGAGCGGGATGACCGATTTCTTCGAGGGAAACGGCCCGCTGCGCGGCTACAAAGGCTCCTTCTACGAGGGTGGGTTGCGCGTGCCGATGATCGCTCGTTGGCCCGGTCGCATCCGGCCCGGCTCGACGAGCGATCACGTCCTGGGCTTCCAGGACGTCTTGCCGACGTTGGCGGACGTCGCCGGGGTCCGGCCGCCCGACGGGACCGACGGCGTTTCCTTCTTGCCCACCTTGCTCGGCTCGAGTGAGCAGCCCGCCCACGACTTTTTGTACTGGGAATACCGCCGCGGGAAGGCCCTTGCGCAGGCCGTCAGGCGGGGCGACTGGAAGCTCGTCAAAAACAGGGCGGGACGGATCGAGCTGTATGACCTGGTCGGCGACATCGGGGAGACGACGGACCTGGCGGCCGGCTATCCGGAGGTCGTCCAGGAGATCGCATCCGTCCTCGCCGGCGCGCGCACGCCTGAGCGCGCCTACACCCCCATCAAGCGACCGACCATCGACGACTATGTTCGGCAACCTAGCAGTCGGCCATCTGATTGACCGCGCTACTTAGCCGCTTGGAAGATCAGTTGTCCGTACCCTTCGTAGTAGTGGAATCCCGAGGGGGATTCCGGGATGGACATGATCAGCAGCGGCTCTTCGAACGACTTGGAGTAGTCGTAGCGGAACGCACCGAACGTCCAGGTCACGCCGTCCGCGGGCGACTGGGCGCCGATGAAGGCCTTGAGGGGGATGGCCATTTCGATCGTATACCCGCGGTCGTCGTCGCGTCCGTCGCCGTCCGTGCCGTCGATGCGCGTGGCGATCTTCGTGCCGGACGACCAGCCCTTGAACCGGTGGTAGCCGCCCGACCCGCGGCTGGTGTATCGACCGTCGTACTGGGCGCCGTTCGGGGCCGTCACGAACTCGTAGTAGGGGCGTTCGGCTGCGCTGGGCTTGATGAACAGCTCGCCGACGTCCCCGTTCCACAGCTCGTCGTCAGGCTTGTTGGAGTAGGACCAGATGTCGTCGTCGGTGCACTCGAAGGCGACATAGAGGCACCGCTCGTCCCACAGCATGCGGACGATCGTGGGGGATATGTAGCTGGCGTCCTTCGGCTGGAGGGGGTGGAACTGGGTGATCTTGTCAGCCTTGGTCCAGGCCGGCTCGTCCAGCTTGCCGTCGATCTTGATGCCGTCCGACGCGAGGCGGCACGTGTAGTCGGGGCCCTTGAGCGTGGCCTGTTGTGTCTGACAGCCGGTCACCACGGCGGACAGCAGAACGATCCAGACGAGTGAGTACGGTCTACGCGGCATGTGACATCCTCCTGCAAGAAGACGACGTCGGTTGTACGAGTCGAGCCGAGATCACGCAGCAGGCAGTCACCCTACCGCAGGGAGCGCGCACCGTCAAAAGGTCGATCCCTTGGGAGTGACGCCGATTCGTTGGGGCTACTCATCCGTGCATCGGGGTGATACAGTGTGCGGTGCGATGGGAGCAGACCGACCGGCAGCGGCCTCGCTGCTGGACATGCAGGGCATCAGCAAGCGATTCGGCGGCGTGCAGGCGCTCGACGGGGTCGATTTCGATCTGCGTGCGGGCGAGGTCCACATCGTCGTAGGCGAGAACGGCGCGGGCAAGAGCACGCTGATGAAGATCCTGGCGGGGGCGCAGCAGGCCGACAGCGGCCAGATCCTGCTGGACGGGCTGCCGGCGGTGATCGATTCACCCTCCGACGCGTTCGAGCTGGGGATCGCCACGGTCTATCAGGAATTCGCACTGGCCGGAGCCCTGACGGTGGCGGAGAACATCTTCTTGGGTCGTGAGCCGCTGCGTGTCCGACCGGGGGTGATTGACTACCGGGCGATGAACGATGAGGCCGCCAGACTCCTGGATAGACTGAACTGTCCCGTCCCGCCAACCGCCATCGTCGAGACGCTGGGGACGGCCCAGATGCAGCTCGTCGAGATCGCCAAGGCATTGGCGTTCCGCAGTCGGATCCTGATCCTCGACGAACCGACGGCGGCCCTGTCGGAGGGCGAGATCGGTCACCTCTTCGACGTGATCCGCCAACTCCGCGATGAGGGCGTCTCGATCGTCTACATCAGCCATCGTCTGGAGGAGTTCGAGCACATCGGCGACCGGATCACGGTGCTTCGGAACGGGGTGAAGATCGAGACCCTCTCCATGGCCGAGGCGAGCATCGATCGTCTGGTCCGGTCGATGGCGGGCCGGGAGGTCAAGGAGCTGTTCCCGAAACAGCCCGCCCAGATCGGCGAGCCGGTCCTTCGCGTGGAGGGGTTGACCGTTGGCGAACGGCTGGTGGACCTGTCGTTCGAGCTGCGTGCCGGCGAGATCCTGGGCGTGGCGGGCCTGGTGGGGTCAGGTCGGACCACGCTGTGCCGTGCGCTGTTCGGGCTGGAGCGGATCGATCGGGGACGTATCTGGCTGCGCGGCGGGGAGGTGACGGGCCTGCCTCCGACGCGGTCGATCGAGGCCGGCGTCGGCCTCGTGCCCGAGGACCGCAAGGGTCAGGGCTTGGCGCTGAACCTGACGTTGAGGCACAACGTGGCGCTGCCGTCGCTGCCGCGGATCAGCAGTCTGATGGGGGTTCGGGCGGCCGCCGAGCGACAGTTGGCCGCCGAGCAGGTGGAACGCCTGTCGATCGTCGCGTCGTCCATCGAACAGCTGGCAGGGGAACTGAGCGGCGGCAACCAGCAGAAGCTCGTGCTGGCCAAGTGGTTTGCGGCCAACAGCGAGGTGATGATCCTCGACGAGCCCGCCCGAGGCGTGGACGTCGGGGCCAAGGCGGAGATCTTCCGCATCATCAGCGAATCCGCGGCTGAGGGGCGGGCGGTCTTGATGGTGTCCAGTTACCTGCCCGAGATCCTGGGCATGGCCGATCGCGTGCTGGTCCTGTACCGGGGGCGGCTGGCGGGCGAGCTGCCGATCGAAGGGCTGACCCAGGAGCGGATCATTCACTTGGCTTCCGTGGGCGGTGATTTGGAGGAGTCGGCCGCATGACCGAATCGTCGACGGCGTCCGTGAACGGCGGGATCTCCGAGCAACGTCTGTGGCGGTTGCTGAAGGCGGGGCTCCCTTATGCCGGGTTGGCGGTGCTGCTCGCGGTCCTGTCGATTCTCCGCTCCGAGTCGTTCCTGACGATTGACAACTTCACGATCGTGATCAAGCGGAGCAGCTACGTCATCATCGCGGCCGCCGGGATGACGATGGTCATCGTCAGCGGCGGGATCGATCTGTCGGTCGGGAGCATCTTCGCATTCAGCGGCGTGACGGGGGCGCTGGCGGTCACGGCCGGCGTGCCCGTGCCGGTGGCGATCCTGATGGGGGTTGGCGCGGGCGCGGCCTGCGGCCTGGTTAGCGGGGGGATGATCACGCTGCTGCGGATCCCGCCGTTCATCGCCACGCTGGGCATGCTGTGGGCGATCCGCGGGCTCGGCGAGGCGGTCACGCACGGCGGCCAGGCGCGGTACATCGAGGCGCCCGCGTGGCGGTGGCTGTATTCCGATCTGACGACGATTCAGGTGGCCGGCTTGGAGATCCCCGTGCCCGTGCCGGTGGTCTTGATGGTCGTCGTCGTCTTGACCTTCACCTACATCATGCGACGCACGCGGCTGGGGCGGTACACGTATGCGATCGGGTCGAACGCGGAGGCCGCACGGCTGTCGGGCGTTCGGATCCGGCGGGTGCAGGCGATCCTCTACATGATCTGCGGAGGGCTGGCGGGGCTGAGCGGGATGATCCTGGCCGCCAAGCTCAGCGCCGGCGTGGCCACGGAAGGCATCGGCGAGGAGCTGACCGTCATCGCTGCGGTCGTGATCGGTGGCGGATCGCTCAGCGGGGGCATGGGGACGGTAGGGGGGTGCGTGATCGGGGCGTTGCTGATGAGCTTCCTGGCCAACGGGTGCAATCTGGTGGGGATCGAGCAGCATTGGCAGAAGGTCATCGCGGGGGCTATTGTCGTCGCGGCCGTCGCGCTGGATCAATGGCGGCATCGGCGGGCGGGCTGACCCTGCCGTGATGCGCGCGGCGATGAATGCCGCGCGTCGGTGTGAACCGAGCCCGCCTGTCCTCAGGCGGGTCAGGCCGGGCTGGGGACAGCGCGGCTCCGGACGGCTCGGCTCGGGGCGGCGCCGCGGTCCGGTTACGGCGCGGGGGCGTTGTACGTTGTCACGCTCTTCGTCGTCCAGCGCCGGCCGTCGAAGGTGGTCATGGATGACTTGGACGCGAAGAAGTCCAGCTTGCTGACCGAGGCGCCCAAGCGGTCGAGGAGGGACAGGAGAGCCGGGATCATCTTGGTTTCCGGACCGTCAGGGAGCCTTTCGCGGAGGCCTGCCAGCAGGCTGATCAGACGTTTCAGGTCGCTGCCCAGGTGGTTGAGCTCGACATACGACGCCGATGCTACGCCCCCCGTCGGCACGAGCCCTTCGTTCTTGAAACGAGGATTCGCGCGGATGGAAGGGTGCTCTCCTCGACCCGTCGCCAGGCATCGGCTGACGGCCACCGGGCTGCTCGAGAGGATGAGCCAGTGGTCGGCGACCCCGCAGACCAGCCTCATGGTTGGTGCGTCTCCCGCTGAAGCCAAGGAGTAGAACTTGGCCGGGCCCGCTCCGCCGCGGCTGTCGCCCGCGGCGACGACGGCCGAGGGGCTTGTGAGCGGACGCTCCCAGCCCGACGAGACCCGGCACAACGCTTCGACGAGCTGGGCCACCTTCGCTTCAGCCCGGGCTGCATCTCGCACGCCCAGCATGAGGGTCACGTGTGACCCGCCCTCCGGTTGCTGCGGGTCGGGGAGGCTGACGATGATGGCCCGTCCCTCTAGCCATTCGAGCAGATCCTGCCGGAACGACACGCCGAGCGCCTCCTGCAGGCCGAGCCACTCCGCCGTGAACTGATCCGGGTCGTCGGCCGCCTCCTTGACGACTGCCAGGACGGCGTCGTAGAGCGACGAGGGGGCCACGCCCCCCCACAGCCGATAGGCGTTCGCCTCAACCGGGACGTAACGATCGAAGCGACCGAAAAGCCGTTGAACGGCGACCGCAGGGAAGAGGTCCTTGCGCTTCGCGTCGGCCGCCAACGCCGTGACGCTCTGGTGGTACTGCCGCCGACCCTCCGTCCATCCGACCGAAGCCCAGGCGTCGTAGACGTTCAACAGTTGAACCAGTCCCCGGATCGCCCGGTTGCGTCCGCCGTCTTGCGACCTCTCCGCTGGCTGCGCCGCAGGGCGGGACTCCTGGGCCGCCACTTGCTTGACGGCCAGTTGCACGTCGACGAAGGCGAGGTCGTCTTCCGGCGCGGGCAGGGGGGCCATTGCCTGCTTGAACCGGGCCGAGCTGGTCAAGCCTGGATGACTTGACTTGCCTGCCAGCATGCTCAACGCGTCATCCATCAGGTCCGGCGGCCGAGGACCATAGCACAACGCGATCACGTTCCCGCGGCGGGCCATCTGGAGACACACCTTCGACTCGGCCGACGCGAGGATGGCCGTCTTGGCGTCGTAGATGTCGAGTGGGATCACCTGGACGTCTTCGCTCGTCTCTGCCAGGGCTTCCAGCACCCCCTGCAGCGCTTTTGCGTTGGCCTCGACCTTTTCCGCGCTGTCGCGGAACATCAGCATCAGCTCGGGCGTCAGGCCGTTCATCCGCCCGAGGAGCACGACCTCGTTCCGTGTCAGGCTGGCCCAGTCTATCTCGGCGAACCGGGAAACCGCGTTTCGCCAGCCCTGCTCGAATGCTCTGCGGTTCTCCGGGCGGACGGACGGGAGGATCAGCTGCTTGAGTGGCTCGTGGGGCTTGGCCGCCCAGGCTTCCTTGCAGAACCGTTTCCATGCCCGACGTACCACCTCCCGTTCCGGGTTGTCCACCCAGTGGACGTACAGGCAGACATCCGCGGGGACGGCCCTCGCCAGGGCGAACTTCGACGGGAGCTGTCCAGCCGCGGACGGCGCGCGCGCTCGTTCCGATGCCTCAACCGGCTTGCTCAGTGCCCCACCCACGCCCACCACGACCAGAGCGAGGGCCATCATCGCGCCGGTGGCCCGGTCCGGGATGAAACGACAGTACCGCATTGATCCGACCTCCTTGGCTCGGTCCGCGGGATCAGAATTCCCGCTCGACCATGAAATCGGCCCAGGCCAGCAGGAGCTCCTTGGCGGCAGACGGCTCGAGCCCTTCCAGACAAGGACCGGCCCGAACGATGTACTCCCTGGCCAGGTTGTTGGTGTACTCGACGCCTCCCAGATCCCTCAAGAGCCGGGTCGCCTCGGCCACGTCATCGTCGTTGGCATCCCGACGGCCGAGCACACGCTTGAGGAACGCCCGTTGGGAGTCGTTGGCTTGCTGCAACGCATGGCAGACGATGAGCGTGCCCTTCCCCTCGCGAATGTCCGAACCGACGGGCTTGCCCAGCGTCTGCTCATCGCCGATCAGCCCGAGGACGTCGTCCTGGAGCTGGAACGCCGTGCCGCAGTCGGCCGCGAAGCGACCGATCGACTGGACGAGCGGGTGCTCCGGGTCCGGGGTCGCCAGCCCGATCATCGCCCCCGCCGTAGCCGCGAACTCGTACAAGATCCCCGTCTTGAGCCACAGCATCTCGAGGACGGCCTCGGGGGCCAGCGCCTCAAGCGGTATGCCGGCGAACTGTACGTCCAGCAGCTCGCCGCGGATGAGCTCGTTGATGACGTGCGACTCCATTCGCGTGATCAGCGATAGGACGACGTCGGGCGGCACGCCCCGCTCGGCTAGCTCGGCGAAGAGGCACACCGACCACCCTTGCTGGACGTCGCCGGCCAGGATGGCCAGGTCGTTCCCGTAGTCGGCGCTTTGGGTCGGGCCCATGCCGAGCTCGTCCTGTGCGAGCTGACGTCCCTGCTCGTGGACGGTCGGGCCGCCGCGACGCCTCTCGTCATGATCGATCACGTCGTCGTGGACGATGGTCCAGGTGTGGAAGACCTCGATGCCCGCCGCCGCGGGGATGGCCGCCTGCTCGTCGCCTCCGACCGCACCGCACGAGAACAGCAACACCGCCGGTCGGAGTCGCTTGCCCGGGCGCTCGAGGTAGGCGTACACCGCCCGCTGGAGATGCGCCGGACGGAAGCGTTCGCGGAAGCGCGGGTCCAGGAAGTATCGCACCACCTGCTCGTCGCGACGTTGCAGCTCGGCCAAGAAATCGACGGGCATCGCGCTCTCCGGTTGGGCCCTGGCGCCTTCGCTGGTTGGCGTTACACGGGCGTATCCGTCGCCCGCACATCCATCGGCTAGGCATGCTACCGGGCTCGGTGCGGTGCCACAAGCGGCGGGGTCCTGCGCAGGGCTTGCGCCGTCGTGTGCTTGACAGGCAAGGCCGATGAGGTATCGTCGGCGCGCAGGCTTCGAGGCGCTATCCGTTCAAGACGCAGAACGAATGCCCGAAGGGGAGGCAGCACGTGATGTCTGATTCTGACCCGCAGAGCAAGCCAGTCCCGCCCTTCCAGGCCCTGCAGATCATCGTTGTGGCGATGGTGCTGGGCGTGATCATCCTCCTTGTAGTTGCCGCGGTCGCAGGCCCGACGCTCAAACCTCTGCCCGAACAGGATGGAAGAGCGCCTGTCGTAACGTACGTCGCCATCGCGGCTGCGATCAGTGCCCTGTTTGCGCGGGCGTTCGTGTCGAATCTGGTCGTGACGGCGGGGCGACGGAAGATCGCGCAGCGCCTCGCAGAGGCGTCCCCGGACGCGATCGTCGATGGGGAACTGTACAGGCTCTTCTACACCAAGACCGTCATTCGATGCTCCCTCATCGAGGGGCCTGCCTTGTTCCTGGGGGTTGCCTATCTGGTCGAGAGGAATCATCTGGCGCTGGGCGTGAGCATAGCGATGGTGCTGTTTCTGGCCCTCCATTTCCCGACGCGTTCTGGCATGGCCGGCTGGACCGACGACCAGCGCCGTCGGATGGAACTGGACCGCCCGGCCTGACACGAGATGCCGTTTCGGCGACCGCCCTCCTGCGGCCTTCGGTTCTGACCATCGTCGCTCAGGGGACGACGCGATGACGATGCGAGTGACGGGCGGGTGTTTCCTCGTCGCGTGGATGGCGACAGTCGCTGCTGCCTCCGCCACGACGACACGCCGACAAGGAGACGTCTGGCAGATCGAGAGCGACCGAATCTGCGTGTCGGTGGATCCGATCCGCGGATCGATCGGCGTGCTCGACAAGGTCGGCAGGTACGAGTGGCTGCAGCCCGAGCAGAAGCGCGGTACTCCTGCAACTCACGGGAAGGCGCCTGCGCCGAAGTTCCGGCGCGTTCGAGGCCTGCCGACAGATCCCAAGGCGAGCGGCGCAACGGGGCCGGGAATTGCGTTTGAGGCTGATTTAGGCGCGACCGCTGGACGTCCGAACGCGGGCACCGTTTCGCTGACTGTGCCGACCGGGTCGGACACCCTCATCGTCACGCTGGACATGCCTGATCGCGATATCGAGGCGCACCACATGCCGTTCCTCGACCCGTTCGTTCTCGACGCGCCACGGGGCGTGATGGCGGTGGCCGACTACTGCAACGGGCACGTCTATCCGGTTGACGGGTATCCAACGACGCATACCTACCACGCCGCCGACCGGCTGGACATGCCGTGGGTGGGCTTGTGCGATCTGGATCGCGGGTTCGGCTGGCTGATGATCATCGACACCAGCGACAACGCGCATGTCCACTTCAAGCACTACGACATTGGCGGCAAGAAGCTGGCTGCGCCGAAGGTGATCTGGGTTTCGAGCAAGCGCAAGTTCGCCTACCCGCGGCGGCTGATCCACCGGTTTCTGCCCAAGGGAGGGTACGTCGCGCTGGCCAAGGCGTTCCGAGCCTACGCCCGGGATAGGGGGCTGCTCGTGACGCTCTCCCAGAAGGCAGAGCGAAATCCGAACCTCAGACGACTGTTCGGCGCGCCGGACGTCTGGGGCGATGCGACGCTGGCGTTCGCCCGGCGGGCCCAGGCGGCCGGTGTCGACAAGATGCTTGTCCACGGTCGCAGTACGTCCGAACAGACGCGCGGCATCAACGAGTTGGAGTTCTTGACCAGTGAGTACGACAACTACACCGATATCCTGCCGCTCGAGAAGGGCCGGGAGATCGACGCACAACACGCTCCGCTGCCCGAAAGCGCAGTGCTCAAGGCCGACGGCAAGCGGATGACTGCGTGGCTGACGTTCGACAAGAAGCGGCAGTACATGAAGCGGTGTCCGTCGTTGTGGGTCAAGACGGCCCGGGTGGTCGTGCCCAAGGTGCTCCGCGAGTACCCGTATCTGGGGCGGTTCATCGACGTGACCACGGCCGAGGGGTTGTATGAGTGCTTCGACCCCAAGCACCCCCTCACCAAGGCGCAGAAGCGTCAGTGCGGTATGGACCTGCTGAGTTATGTTCGTTCGCAGCGGCTGGTCGTCGGCGGCGAGCACGGCATCTGGTGGGCCGTCCCGCACCTTGACTACATCGAGGGGATGATGAGCGGCAGTCCCTGGTGTTACCCCTGGCCGGCCGGGCATCTGATTCACCCCAAGACGAAGGACCAGGCGTTCACCAGCCCGTGGGGAGGCAAGCTCGCTCGGTGGGAGCAGTACGAGACGTGGAGCATGGGCCATCGTTGGCGGGCGCCGCTGTGGGAGTTGGTCTTCCACGACTGCATCGTGAGCACGTGGTATTGGGGCGACGCGAGCGACTGGTTGCTGGAGGCGGCGCCCGAGGTTACGGCCAAGAAGGACGCGTTCAACGTCCTCTACGGCACGATCCCGATGATGTGGGCCAACAAGGCGGGGTCCTGGCACGCCGACCGCGAGACGTTTCTCCGCACGTATCGCAACACCTGCAAGCTGCATGAGGCCATCGCCGGCACCGAGATGCTCAGCCACGCGTTCGTGACACCCGATCACGCCGTGCAGCGGACGCGGTTCTCGGATGGTACGGACGTCGTCGTGAACTTCGGCGCCAAGCCCTACACGGCCGAAGTGGGTGGCCGGGCCTATGCACTGCCCCAGAACGGGTTCGCGGTGAAGGGTCCGCTGATCGAGCAGTCGCTTACGTTGGTGGACGGCAAGCCCGTGGCGAGCATCAAGACGCGGCGATACCGGTTCACGGACGGCGGCGCTGTGGCGACGACGCTTCGGGCCGTGGCGCGGGATCGCCTGCGTGTCCGGGTGGCAGGGGGGGCAAGGGCGATTGCGATTCGGCCGGCGGACGTTGCCGCCCATTGGGACCTGGCCAGCACGCGCGTCTACGCGCTTGACGCTGCCGGTGAGCGGACCGATCAGGCTGCCTGGCGTCGTTTCGAGGATGGCCGGGTCGCCATCACGCCGCCGCCCGAGACAACCTGCTTTGACGTCGTGTGTGGATCCAAGGCGGGACTTGCCGACCTGGCCTTCGGTCCAACGGGCGTCGCCTTGACGCCCAGTGGACCGAAGCAGGGGCAAGAGGTCATCGCCCGAGTCGATCTGCTGAACGTGGGCGGGGCGGAAGCGGACGTCGATATCGGCTTCTACGCCGACAGTGTGCGGTGGGATCGCAGACTGACGGGCCAGGCCGTGGGGATCGCCCCGGGCGAGACCCGAACCATCGCCGTCAAGATCGACACGTCGTCGATCGACGGCCCGCGCCGCATCCTCGTGGTCGCCGACCCGGCGAACGAGGTCCCGGAGCTCTGCGAACGCAACAACACGCGCTCCTGCTGTCTCGAGGTCCAGTCCGACATCAGGCGTTGGTCGAGGCGGCGTCAAGTCCGCGTCGAGACAGGCGGGCTGGCACGTGAGGACGAGCCCGTGATCGTCCCGATCGAGCTGCCCGGGGTCGATCCGGGGTCGGTTCGGGTGGCCACGTGCGACGCGCAAGGCCGCCCAGGGGCACTCGTGCCAGCGCAGCTCGACGTCGGCAAGGACGGACGGACCGAGCTGTGCTTTCTTATGGTCGGTAAGGCGCCTGCTCAAACCACGCGACGGTTCTGGGTGCTGTGGAACGACGCCAAGCGGCGCGTTGGCGCGGTGCTTTCGCCGCCGAACAGCATGTGGGACGCAACAGCATGTGCGATTGAGGGCGCGAACTACCGGGTCGTTTTCGAGGATGGCGCGCTGGTCCGGCTGGCGACGAGGCGAGACGGTGTGGCCGATGAGCCATTCCTGGCCAAGCTCGTGGTCTCGTCCAAGGAGACGGGCTTCGTGGACGAGCCGGGGAGCCTTAGAGACTTCGAAGTCCGCTTTGCCGGCCCGGTCCGGACCCGGGTCTTCGTCCGCAAGGCCCTGGCGGCCGGCGTGGTGTACGAGAAGACCTACACCTTCTATCCGCGGTGGTTTGATCTGATCATCAACGTCAACAAGGGCGCCGGGGGGCTGTACAGCCGGGGCTTCTATCTACGAGAGGCGACGTACGTCAACGACAAGGATGCCCGCGGCAAGATCGATGGCCAGGGGCGAGACGAGGGGATCTACGGCAAGGGTAAGGACCCGAAGTGGTTTGCCGTCTTCGCGGCCGATTGGGCCCATTCGTGCGTGGCGCTCTCGGCATTCGACCACGTTTGCTATTGGGACGACGTCAACTGGGGCGGCATCGGGCTGGTCACCAAGGCGACGAAAGGCATCGCCATGCGGTACGTGTTCCACTCCGGCGCGACCAGCGCCGACTTCGCCAAGCGCGACCAGGCCCGCGCCGCGTCGCCCGTGAAGGCGACCGTGGAGTAGACGTCGGCGCGCCCTGAGCGGGATTGGGTTGCCGGGTGGCGGCAAGCCCATATAATGCGAGCCGAAACAGGGGATCTCGTGTGTTGGCAGGTGGGCAGCCGTCAGGCCCGAATGGGAGGTAGGCGTAAGATGAGACTGGGCGTGAACCTGATGCTGTGGACGGGAAGCTTCAACTCCAGGACGGACATGAAGCTGATCGACAAGGTGGCTCGGATGGGCTTCGACGGCGTGGAGCTGCCGATCTTCAACGAGAAGATCGTCAACGTGAAGCGGACGGCGCGGGCCCTGCAGGACAGCGGACTGGGGTGCACGATCTGCACCGTACTGGGGCCCAACCAGAGCCTGATCGACAAGAGCCCGAAGGTCCGTCAGGCGGGCGTTGACTTCCTGAGCAGGGTGCTCGAGACGGGCGCGGCATTTGGGGCGGACGGCGTGTCCGGCCCGGAGTACGCGCCGGTCGGTCATCTCGTCGGTCGGGGCCGGACGCAACAGGAGTGGGACCGGTGTGTCAAGTCACTCCGCAAGGTGGCCCGCGTGGCCGAATCCACCGGTGTGATGCTCGGCCTGGAGCCCATCAACCGGTTCGAGACGTACTTCCTGAACGTGATGGCGGACGCTGCGGCATTGTGCAAAGAGGTGGGCAGCCCCAAGGTCAAGGTTCACTACGACACGTTCCACGCCAACATCGAGGAGCGTGATCCGGTGGCGGCGCTCCGCAAGCTGGGCAAGCTGCTGGGCCACGTGCACACCTGTGAGAACGACCGTGGCATCCCGGGTACGGGGCACGTCGACTGGGACGGCACGTTCGGCGCCCTCAAGGCCATCAAGTACGACGGTTGGTTGACGATCGAGTCGTTCGTCCCGGCCATCAAGGAGTTGGCCGCTGCGGCTGCCATCTGGCGACCCCTGGCCAAGGACGGCGACGAGCTGGCCCGGAAGGGGCTGGCCTTCTTGAAGCGGAAACTGAAGCAGCATCGGCTCGGCGGGTAGTCGTCGGCCTCCGAGCGCCGAGTAGTTCACCTGCTGCCAACGCAGCCGCACAACAACCGGCTTCCGCGGTGCTTTGCGTTGGGCATCGGAATGCCGTAGTGTATTTCAGGAGCATCTCGTCGGGGCGATCCCTCTTAGAGGCCCCCGGTGGTATGGGCACCTCACTGACGTGTGGACTACCCGAGGAAGACGCGCGCGGGCAGGTGGTGCGTGCGCGAAGCGCTGGCTCCTTGCTGGCGTCGGGTGGCCTGACCGAATCCAGGGACGGCATCCTTCGTCAGGAGGACGTTTGCATCGCGCGCTGATGTCTCCCGCGGCCCGCGTGGAGAGACGATCGAGAAACCGATCATTCCGGCAGGCGGTTGCGTCATGAACCACGCAGAGAAAACGAAGGCCCAACTCCTGGAGGAGTTGGAGACCCTCCGCGCTCGCGTCGCGGCGCTAGAGCAAGGAGAGGCCGAACGCAGTCGGACCGAAGGCAGATTGCGCATTTTGGAGAGGGCGGTGCAGCAATCAGTGGATGGCATCGCCGTGGCTGATGTGTCGGGCGTCATCCAGTTCGTGAATCCGGCCTGGGCGCGGACGCACGGGTACGAGGCGGGCGAGCTGTTGGGGCGGCATCTGAGCATCTTCCATACGGAAGAACAGATGCGGGAGGACGTGATCCCCTTCAATGAGCGGGTCATGGAGGCCGGTGCCCATGAAGGCGAGATCGGGCACGTACGGAAGGACGGCACGACCTTTCCGACGTGGATGACCACCACGTTGCTAAAGGATGAGGAGGGGAACGTAGCGGGGTTCGTCGGGACGGCTCGGGACATCACCGGGCTCAAACGGACGGAGCGAGCGCTCCTCGAAAGCGAGGCAAGGTTCCGGCAGTTGTTCGACGAAGCCCCGCTGGGGTACCACGAGCTTGACGCGGAGGGGCGCATCACCCGCGTCAACCGCACGGAACTGGACATGCTTGGCTACGCCGCCGAGGAGGTTCTCGGCAAATTCGCGTGGGAATTCGTGGTGGCAACCGAGGCGTCACGTGAGGCCACGAAAGGGAAGCTGAAGGGCGCCACGCCGCCGGGCCGGGCTTTTGAGCGGACCCTCCGATGCAAGGACGGAACGGCGCTTCCGGTCCTCATGGAGGACCGTTTGCTTCGGGACGGGCAGGGATGCATCATCGGCGTACGCTCCACCGTTCAGGACATCGCTGAGCACAAGCGGGCGGAGGAGGCGTTGAAACAAAGAGAGGCGACGCTGGCCAGCATTCTCCGCGCAGCGCCGATCGGGATCGGCGTTGTCTGCGACCGGGTTCTGAAGCGGGTCAACGACCGCCTGTGTGAAATCGTCGGGTGTTGCCCCGAAGACCTGCTGGACAAGGACGCGAGAGTGCTCTACCCGACGCAAGAGGAGTACGAGCTCGTCGGCACCGAGAAGTATCGGCAGATCGCCGAGCGCGACACGGGGACGGTAGAGACCCGCTGGGTCCGTAAGGATGGCGCGGTGCGCGATATCCTGCTGAGCTCGACCCCTCTCGATCCGGCCGACCCCTCGGCCGGTGTTACGTTCACCGCACTGGATATCAGCGAGCGGAAGCGGGCCGAGGAAGCGCTGCGCCAGAGCGAGGAACGGTTTCGCTCGCTTGTCAGGAACTCATCGGACATCATCTCGATCCTCGCGCCCGACGGCACCACCAAGTATCAGAGCCCCTCGATCGAGCGAATCCTTGGCTATGGCCCCGAAGCACTGAATGACAAGAATGTCTTCGACTACATCCATCCGGATGATGTTGCGAGGGTAGGAGCTGCATTCGACAACACGCTCCGAGATCCGAGTGCCATGGCCCCGGTCGAGTATCGTTTCCGACACGCGGATGGCTCTTGGGTCCACGTGGAGTCCGTCGGCAGCAACTTCCTGCAGGTCCCGGCGATCGGGGGTGTCGTCGTGAACTCCCGCGACATCACCGAGCGCAAGCGCGCGGAGGAGGACCGTCGACAGCTGGAGGTCCGGGTTCGGCACGCCCAGAAGCTCGAAAGCCTGGGTGTCCTGGCCGGCGGGCTCGCACACGACTTCAATAACCTGCTCGTGGGTATCCTGGGCAACGCCAGTCTCGCCTTGATGGATCTACCCGAAGACGCGCCCGCACGATACAGTCTCGAGCAGATCGAGAAGGCCGCCTTGCGCACTTCGGAGTTGACGGGCCAGATGCTCGCCTACTCGGGCCGGGGGAAGTTCGTCGTTCAGCCGACGAGTCTTTCCACGCTCGTGGAGGAGATGGGGCATCTGCTCGAGAGCGCCATCTCCAAGAGAATCGTCCTGAACTACGACTTCGCCTGCGACTTGCCCGCCATTGAGGTCGACCCGACCCAGATCCGCCAGGTCGTCATGAACCTGATCACCAACGCGTCCGAGGCCATTGGCGAGGAGAGCGGCGTCATCACGGTGGCCACGAGCGCCGTACACGTGGACCGATCCTATCCAGCGCCGACCTTCCTGAGCGAGAACTTGAGCAACGGACCCTACGTCTGTCTCGAAGTCTCCGACACCGGCTCCGGGATGGACGCCGAGACGCAGGCGAGGATCTTTGATCCGTTCTTCACGACGAAGTTCGCCGGACGAGGCCTTGGTCTTGCCGCCCTGCTTGGCATCGTGCGAGGCCACGGCGGTGCCGTCAACGTTCGAAGCAAGGTCGGGGAGGGGACCACCTTCACGATTCTGTTCCCCGCATCCGAAGTATCCCTCGAGGACCGGGAGGAAGCCCGCGCGCCGGAAGTGCCATCGTTAGGCCACGGTCTGGTCCTTGTGGTGGACGATGAGGACAACGTCCGTTCCGTGGCGAGGGCGTGCCTGGAGCGTGGTGGGTTCTCTGTCTTGACGGCCGCGAGCGGCCAAGAGGGCGTTGACGTCTTCGCAGAACGCGCCGACGAGATCGCCCTCGTGCTGCTCGACATGACCATGCCGGATATGGACGGGCAAGAGGCGCTGGGCGAGCTTCGCCGCATTCGCGAGGACGTGACGGTTGTCCTGTCCAGCGGCTTCAGCGAACAGGAGGTGAGGGACCGGATCCCCGGTAGGAAGCCGGCGGGTTTCATTCAGAAGCCGTACCCCGCATCGGCCTTGCTTGGCATCGTGCGAGAGCTGCTGGGATAGGCGAAGGGGCCCGGCCGGAGATCGCCGGTTGATCCAGAAAGACCTGGGCAGGCAGATCGTTCAGAACGATGGACGCCCCAGCGGTTTCTGGGGCCTCCGTCGGCGCGCCTCGCGGCCTTTGTGAGTCACCTGGACAGCCACGATCTTACCCGGTTTGACGATCACTTGTTTGGCGTCGGGGTCCTTGCCGCCCCTCGCGACGACGGGGTTCGTGCCGACCAGGTAGCTGCCCGGCGGGACGTTCTTGAACTCGAAGCTGCCATCGTCATTGCACTGCATCGAGCCGCCCCACTGCCCGACGCGGCTGGGGCCGGGCGGGTGAATGTGGACGTGGACCTTGCCCGACTTGGCTTGGCCGGCCGCGCCGACCACCTTGCCGCGAACGACCCCGGTGGGGGTCATCCTGATCTCGATCCCGTCGGGCGGATCCCAGAAGCCTGGTGGCACCTGGTACAGCACCGTGCTGGACGTGACCTGATAGAGCGACGGGGCACGGACCCGGAGCTGCGCGAAGCCTTTCGGTAGTGCTTCGATCTTGAAGGCGCCGTCCCTGTCTGTCGTGGCGGGCTTGGCGTCGATGCAAGGATAGGACCTTCCGTCGATCCCGCACGTGCCCTTAGCTGTCACGATCGCTTGGGCGATCGGCTTCCTGCTCGTGTCAACGACCTTCCCACTGATGCTGGCCGTGCGCATCAGTTCCACCACGAATTCGTGGTAGGTGTTGCCGGCATTGTTGTACGTGCCCTGTCCTCGGGAAGCGTAGCCGGCTGCACGGATGCGGATCTCGTAGCGACCCGGCGGGATCTTTTGGATCTCGACGGCGCCCAGCGGGTCCGTCTTGCCGCGGATCGTCTCGTCCCAATCATCGCGCCCCCTGCGTTTGGCCACCGTGACCTCGGCGCCGGCGATCGTTTGGCCGGTGGCCATGTCGTAGACGTCCGCATGGATCATCCCGCCGCCCACCGGTTTGACCTTGGCCGCCGACGCGCGGCGATCGATGACGTGGACATTGGGCGGGACCTCGACCTGTTCCCAGACAATCGCCCCCTTGCCGCCTACGTAGGCGTGTAGGCTGGGCGGGGGTACGGGCTTGCCGGTGTTGTCTCCTCTGCGGGGGAAGGTGCTCTTGGGGTTGTTGTACAGGGAGTGCCAGCTCTCCGGCCGCCACACGATGAACGTCCAGTCCACCTGTTCTTGCTCCATGAAGCTCTTGTGGGGTCCATCCTGGACGATCAGCTCGAGCTTCGGCGTTCGGATCGCGGCGAACGCTTTCAGCGCGTCGTTGAACTCGGCCGTGTCCTTGCTGCGATACTCGAAGACATGTTGTCCGCCCCCGTAGGGCGGGCCCTCCCACCAGGCCACGCGGCAGGCCAGGTTGGCCACCTTCTCGGCCCCGAGCGGCCAGCCGCGGTTTTCCATGGGTTCGTTTCCACGCCCCCCGGTAATCAATGGTGCGGCATTCGCCGACAGCAGGCCAAGGATACATGTGGTCAGCAGCAGACGCGTCGACGTGTCCGAGCTTCGGAGCATTCCACCGATCTCCTTGCCCCCGATCCCAGTTGTGCGCCCGTCAGCGCAGACCCTATCACCCCCGTGTCATCATGATTAGACACAGCAAAGACGGTCTGGTTCCCGCGAAGCGGCCACATTCTGCCGGTCGTGTTTGACGACCTCGGGAGCACCTGCCGGGCCAAACGGCCGAATCACGCCAGCCGGTCGGCGTCGCAGACGGCCTGGACCATCCGATCTCGATCCAGGGGACGGATCTGCGAGACGATCCACTCTCGCATCGTCTGGCCCTGAGGCGTCTGCTGAGGATAGGACATGAACTCAGGCGTCAGGCCCAGACCTTCGGTCACGCGTCGGGCGAGGATGGGCCAGACCACCCCGATGTCGCCGGTGACGGCCACGCTTCCTTCGAGCCGGGCGAAGCCGGACATCTCCATCCGGAACGGCACCTTGAACAGCTTGGTCTTGGGCAGGCCCTTGTCGATGGCGGCCTGAACGGCGCTGTCCTGCCGCTCGGCCTGCCAGACCTGCTCGAGCGCCGGGTCCAAGTCGATGCGGATCAGCGACTTCCCTTCGAGGGAATACGTCGCGTGCCCCTGCCACGCGGCCCATAGGCCATGGCCGGTGTACGTTTCGAACGGGCCGTCGTGGACCTCCTGGGTCAAGGCGACGGCCGACTCGATGATCACATCCGCTCCGCCGAGCATCCTCGCCAGCCGCGCCGCCCGCTCCGTGATGCTGACACTGTCGCCGATGGCCAACCCCACCGCGCCGCCCCCGACCAACTGCGGAATCGTGACCAGGACGGGCAGGCCGCGCCTGGCGCCCACGCCGATCATGGTCCGCTCGTCGCCGCCCAGCCCCGCGATCTCCTCAAACGTCGTTCCCTGGCAACGTGCGATCGACGTGATCTCGGCAGCCAGCCGCTCGAGGTACAGCCCCATCGGATAGCCCAGATTGCCGGCGGCCTTGATGATCACATCGCCGTCCGCCTGCTCGATCCGTTTCATGAGGCCCCGGTCGAGCGGCATCTGGCCCGTGATCGCCGACAGCGTGTCTTCGTCCAGCAGGGATAGCTCGAACGTCCCACCATGGGGCAGCATCGATGTATCCATGCCGAGCGCCTTGCCGTCGACGCGGCGGACCTTGTCCAGCACGCCGCCCATCTCATGGGCCACCACGGCCGAGCTCGTGGACACCCCGTCTACCACGCCCAGGCGCATCAGCTCGGCGATCAATGTCGTCACGCCCTCATGGACGTTCGGCCCGCTGCCGGTGACGACCACCACCCGGCCGCCGCGCTCCTTGGCCGCGACAATCTGATCCACCGCCTCGACCACGCGCAGGAGCATCTCTGGCTCGAGCTCGTCTTCCAGTGCGGCTACGGCCTGCAAATCAACTGGCATCATGCTGTCTCCGTCATCAGTAGGACCGGTCAGTCCAGCCCGCGCTCGCGGAGCATCGCCTCGGCCCGTTCCAGGTCCTCGGCCGTGTCCACGCTGAACCCGCTGAACGCGTTGTCCGTTGCCTCCGTCTCCACCACGCGGATCCGGTACCCGTGCTCCAACCAGCGGAGCTGCTCGAGCGACTCGACCTGCTCCAACAGCGTCGGCTCCAGCCGGGCCACCTCGATCAGGAAATCCCGCCGGTAGACGTACAGCCCTACGTGCTCGTACACCTGGTGGGGGACGTCCTTGTGGGGATGGGGGATCAGCGATCGCGAGAAATACAGCGCGATTCCCGCCCGGTCGACCACGACCTTGACCACGCCCGGGTCGTCGAGATCCTCCGGCTTGTGGATCGGGTGCATGAGCGTGGCCATCTCGAGCGACGCGTCGTCCAGGAGCGGACGGGTCGCCTCGTCGATCATGAGCGGATCGATGAACGGCTGGTCGCCCTGGACGTTGACGATGATGTTTGCGTCCACGGATTCGGCGGCCTCGGCCAGCCGGTCCGTGCCGCTTGCGTGATCGGGCGAGGTCATGATCGCCCGCCCGCCGAATCCCTCGACGGCCTGGACGATTCGCTCGTCGTCGGTGGCGACATAGACGACGTCCAGCACGTCGGCCTGCACGCAACGCTCGTACACCCGCTGAATCATCGACTTGCCGAGGATGGGCTTGAGCGCCTTGCCTGGCAGCCTCGTGGAGGCATACCGCGCCGGGATCATGCCCACCACGTTCGTTTCGCCCATGTCGTCGGCCTTTCAAGAGGCGTCTGCGTCTGATAGCATCCCTGTTCGTCCCGATAGCCTACACGCCCGACTCGGCGTGTATCAACACACGACCATGGATCTGCGGGCAGACAATTCGCCCTTTGCGTCCCTGGCTGCCCCGGTGTCTGACACTGGTGCCTACCAGCCCGCCAGCTACTGGCAAGAGACCGTGTCGATCACGCCCGGGGAGGCCCTGGCCGGCGACGTTTCCTGCGACGTGGCCCTCGTCGGCGGTGGGTTCACGGGGCTGTCCACCGCGTACGAGCTCAAGCGCGCCGAGCCCGCCCTGGAGGTGGTGTTGCTGGAGCGGGCCGTCGTCGGGCACGGCGCCAGCGGTCGCAACGGCGGGTTCGTCATGTCCCTGATCGGCTGGGACCTCCTGCACGTCGTCGAGAAGCTGGGTGACCAGGCCGCCGCTGAGGCGGTCCGCCTCATGGAGGACGCCGTTGCCCACACCAAGCAGACGATCCGCCAGAACAATATCGACTGCGACCTCGAGGAGACGGGCTATCTGGCGCTTACGACGTGTCCGGCGCGGACGAAACGTCTCCGAAGAGAGCTCGAGGTCGCCGGTCGCCTTGGCCTGGATCGCCAATGGCTCGAGGGCGCCGACCTCGACGAGCACATCCGCAGCGACGCGTTTTCCGCTGGCCTGTTCGATCCTCATCCGGCCGTCATCAATCCCGCCTGGCTCGCGCGCGGGCTCAAGACGCTGGTGGAGGAAGCGGGCGTGCGGGTCTACGAGCAGACCCCGCTCGACGAGCTCACGGACGGCCAGCCGGTCGTCCTGCGAACGCCCGGCGGGACCGTTCGCGCCGACAAGGTCGTCCTGGCCGTCAACGGCTACGGCGCCGCCCTCGGCTTCATGCCGTCTCGGATCTATCCGGTCCACACCTACATCGTGCTGACCGAGCCGCTCGCCGCCGCGGACCTGGGCGCCATCGGCTGGGGCGCCAAGCGAACGAGCCTCGAGACCGCCCGCAACTTCATCCACTACTTCCGCCTGACGGCCGACAACCGGATCCTGTTCGGCGGCGAGGACGCGACCCTCTTCTACGGCGGTAAGCTCCTCGACGAGCACCCCCCGACGTTTCACCGGCTCGAGGCGCGGTTCCGCGAGTACTTCCCGTCCCTCGGACACGTGAAGATCACGCACCGGTGGGGCGGGGTCCTAGGCGTGACGCTCGACATGTTCCCCACGTTCGGCGCGGGCGGCAAGCACGGCACGATCTTCCACGCCGCCGGTTACAGTGGCCACGGCGTCGCGCTGGGCAACTACGCCGGCAAGGTCATCACCCCGCACGTCCTGTCCGGCCACGTCGCGCCCGAGAACGCCGCCACGCCCTTCTTCGTCGGTCGCAAGCCCGTCTCCATCCCCATCGAACCGGTCCGCTACGTCGGCCTGCACCTCTACCGCGCCGCCCTCCACGCCCAGGATTGGCGTCAAGGGGCGTGATGCTTTGCCGTGGCGCGCGTCGTCCGCGGGAGATGCCGTGGACCGCCAGCATGACCTCAGCGCTTGACAGTCGCGCAACAGCGGACACCAATGATGCTCGCATTGGTCCTGGTGGGTTGCCGTCGGGGGCATGACAGACATGCACGGGCTAAAGCCCGCGCCTAACGGTGGCGCCGGCTGGAAGCCGGCTGGCAACCTGCGTGAGTACGTCGCCTCGGCGATAGCGCAAGCGGTTCAACCATCGGGCAGGGGGGCTGCAGGAGGTATCCCATCGTGAAGGGGATAGCGCCGGCGTTGCTGATCACAGTGTGCATTCTCGCCGAGGGTTGTACGTCACCGGGGCGATCCGCCCAGGTGGGGGAGTGCTCGGGCATCCTCGTCGACCCGCCGGAGCATCTGGCGAGACTTGTCGGGAAAACCGCTCCGGACTTCCAGAAGATCAAGGCCTGGAAGAACAGCAAGCCGCTCACGCTGGCCAAGCTGCGTGGCAGATACGTTCTGCTCGATTTCTGGGGGTATTGGTGCGGGCCCTGCGTCCGCGACGTTCCGGCGTTGATGGCCATCGCCAAGGCCTTTCCCGAAGACAAGCTGATGGTCGTGGGGATCCACAACGACACCGTGGGATCGGTCAAGGAGATGGACGAGAAGCTGTCGAGGGTGCGGGAGAAGATCTGGATGGGCCGCGACATCCGGTATCCCGTCGCCATCGACGGTGGGGGGGATACGAAGATCGAGGGGACCGATGTCTCCGCCCGAGGGGCGACCACGGCCGCGTACGGAATCACTTCTTTCCCAACCGCCGTCTTGATCGGGCCGGATGGCAAGGTCTTGGGGAGATTCCACGCTCCTAAACTGGACGACATGATCGCCGGTCTTGAAGACGTCCTGGGTGTCCGAGCGAAGCGACCCGCGTGGCGGAAGCGATTCGACAAGGTCTACCGCCTGGAAGAGGGTGAGGTGCTCCGTCGCGTTTCAGGGCGCCATATCCCCGAGCGCGAGGACTTCTTCTTCCGCCAGTTCACGCGGTGGGGGAGCTTCAACGTGCCAACGCGCATGATCCCGCGCCCACCGGAGAGCGCCTGGCTAGTTTGGAATGAGCAGGAGAAGCAGGCAGAGGGCGGGATGGACTTCGGAACCAAGCGGTTCGTCTATCTTCTACGATACCTCGGCTTCGACGAAAGGGAATTCGTGGGCGCCACGCAGCTTCTGGAGCGAGGCATCTCGGGAGACTGGATCAAGCGCCCGAGCGCCAAACGCGAAGATCTTCTCGCGGCGCTTCAGAGGATCCTGAATGATGAGCTGAAGATGCGCGTACGCTTCGTCCCCGATGAGGTGGAACGAGACATCTTCGTTGCCACAGGCCGCTTCAACCTGCGCCCGCTCGGGTCTGAGTACGGCAAGTTTGACATCCAGCTGTACGTCGAGGCCCCCGATCCGCCGGACAACATCCGTGGCGGTGGCGGCGGAGGGAACCTGGACCGATTCCTGAACTACGTCGGGCGTTACGCCCGAGTGCGCATCGTCAACCGGGCAGACGCTGCACAGGTCGGACAGATCACCTGGCGCCAACACAGCTCAACCAAGAGCGGGCGTCTTCGAGCTGATCCTGCCTTGTTCCAGCGGCTTCTGGACAACATCGCGAAGCAGACGTCCCTGGAGTTCGCCAAGGAGCGCCAATGGGAGAAGGTCTGGCGCGTCGAAAAGACGCAATGACGCTCCGCACACGAGTATCGTGTCGTTCGTGCGGTTATTCGACGAGATCGCACTGATCGGCCAACGGAGGTATCTAGTGGCCGCAGCCCGAGGCCGCGCCGCCAACGCTCGCCTTGTCGGGAGCGAGAATCGCTTACGTACGCCGTGTAAGCCAGGGGCTCAGGGGCGCACCGTGCGACGGCGCGAAAATCGGAGGACGGAACGGCGCTGCCGGGCGCCGGGCGTCTTCGTGTTCGCATTCCGCGGGATAGCCCCCATCACTTCCTTTAGCCAGCTCATGGTGGGGACGGGAAGGGGATCGTGGCCGTTGAGGATGGCTGCATAGGTCGACGCATGCGCATTGAAGTACGTCAAGAACAGGCTGCGTTCAAAGGGCGTATCGCCTTGTGCTTGAACGACGGCGTAGGTTGCCGTCTTAGCGATGACCAGGTCACGGGTTACTTGGAGCCGCACGTCGATCCTTGGCTCTGAGTCGACAGAATCGTAGAAGATGCAGGCAAGGCGAGGGCATTCCAGGTTCGCGCGTCTAGCTTCGACATTGGCACGGATTGACTCGACAGAGTTGTGTAGGTCCTCCGGTGCTGAGCCTTCGATGACGTTCATCTTCGAGCGCTCGCGAAACTGGGTGGCGGCCTCGTGGATGACTGCGCTGAGATTGCGGTCGCCCAGCAAGTAGGGAAGTGCCCTTGCGGGAAGATGTGGCGCTTTCCGGGGCCCGGGATCGACCCATTGGGCGCCATACAAGGAGAAGAATGCGAGCTGCTTCGCGGGGTTCCGACCGAAAGGGACGGATGGGCCGAAACGCTTTCGCCAACGGTCGAGAAGCTGTAGGAGACGGTCGCGGCGCAGGCTTGCCGGCGTGAATCGACCGCGCGATCCCGGCTGCAATCCGATCTTCCCCAAGAAGACGAGGGATGCGGTCATCTGGAGGCACACGCTTTCCCTCGGCTGCAGGACATACGCCGGATGGGCGGGCTTGTCGGGCAGCTGAATGAAGGGCATTCCGAGTCGACGTGCCGATGTGCGCAGCTTTCCGCCCCGGGAGATGCCCGCGAGCAATGAGGTCCGCTTCTTCACAACGCGAAGGCAGTTCAAGGTCTCCTCGGTGTTGCCGGAGAAGCTTGCGAGGATCGCCAGCGTGTTGCGTGTGACATGATCGGGGTTGGGCGCGTCCGCGCGGACGACCTCGATAGGTGTGCTAGACTTGCGAAAGTTGTCGATGACTTCTCGAGCGATGTCATGTGGCGCTGCGCTGCCGCCGAGCCCATAGATCTTCACGGCGTTCAGCTTCCGCCGGCGGTGGACTTCGGTGAAATGCCGTGCCCTCTTTGCGGCTTCGGCCCACATCGTCAGGACATGATCCTGCCACTTGCCAAGCCGACCGAGCATGCCAGACCGGTCAACCTGATTGAGCCAATGCGGGTCGTCCAGGAGCGCGGCCGGGCCAAGGATTCGCAGCACAGTCTGGATGGAGGCCTGTATTTTCGTCGCCCCTTGAATCATCGCAGTATACTTGCGCTTTTGTCCGCGCTTCAGACCATCGGGAGTGGGATCGTAAAGGATGCGTTCCTTCTCCTCGATGAATCTGGATAGCTTCGCCAGGACCAGTTCGCGATCTCTAGCGGATTGATGGCCTAGACGTGCCAGGCGGTGAACGACTTGGCGGAGATCGCCGCTGTTGGTGGCGTCGAGATCCAGAACGGCCTTGCGAATCGCGGCATCGGATCGTGCCCGTCCACGGGGCCGTCGATGACGCCCACCTTGCTTTGTCTTCATGCCACGCTCCATCAAACGTGAACCTGGGCGACCGACGGAACCGGACACGCCCTTTCTCTCCCGTTTATCTATGAAGATGAACGAGGTCCGTTCTGCCTAGATGCAGGCCATCCTGCGCGCCTACAACCGCGCTGTCAACCATCGTCCCGCCAGTAGAGGCCATCCGCCGCATGGGGTTGCACGTGTGCGGCGATGCCCTCGGCGTGCAGGATTAGCGCTAAGGCGCGTAGCGCTTGTGGCGCCCGTGCTTCCGTAGAGCCGACAAGCGGCCTAGAATAGGCTTGCGGGCTCAGGTCATGGGCCTGAACGTCATTTGCGTGGGACATGTCGAACAAGCGTGTCATTCTTTTCGTTCTGTGCGGGCTGTTGGGCCTGGGAATCCTCCTGACGTCCTGGCACCTGGGGGGCCGGACGACGGGGGGCTTCGCAGGGCTGTTCGGCTCGCGCCCCAGCATCGTCCTGATCATCATGGACACACTCCGGGCCGACAAGATGGGCTGCTATGGGTTCGGCGCCAACACCTCGCCGGAACTCGACGCGATCGCCAAACAGGGCGTGCGGTTCAGCCGGGCGGTCGTTCAGTGTTCCTGGACGCGGCCGTCCATCGGCTCGATGTTGACCGGCCTCTACCCGAGGACGCTGGGGATCTACAAGGAGGAGAACGACAGTCTCAACGACCGATTCACCACCTTGGCCGAGGCGCTGCAGGCCCAGGGGTACAGAACCATCGGGCTGACCGCCAATCCGAATCTCAACAAGGGGTACAACTTCCACCAGGGCTTCGATCACTACGTCGACAGCACCGTCGTCTTCCCGTGGATGAAGCCCGAAGCAGGACAGCTGCCTCTGAAGGAGCACAAGCTCCTTTCGGCCAAGGACCTCTTCTCGAAGGCCCTGGAGTTTGTCGGCTCCGGCGAGGAGACACCGTACTACATCCAGATCAACGTCATGGAGGTCCACGAGTGGTATCAGAAACCCGATCGATCCTTGTTGCGCCCTCCATTCTCCCTGATGTTTCCGGGGACGCCCAACAGCAAGTACCTCCAGTCGCTTCGACAGCTATCGAAGGACATCGATGACTTCATCAAGGCGCTCAGAGCGCTGCCGGGCCTCGACAACACGCTGTTCGTGCTCACGAGCGACCATGGCGAGGGCCTGGACGACCACCCGGACGTCTGGTACTCGGTCGGCCACGGCCGGTATCTCTATGAGTCCCAGGTCATGGTGCCGCTCATTCTCTATCACCCGGGCGGACGCTTGCCGGTTGGGACGATCGAGCAGCGTGTCCGGCTTCTCGACTTGATGCCCACGGTGCTGGACTACGTTGGCATACCGATCCCTGAACCGGTGCAGGGCATCTCGCTGTTGCCCCTGATCCGTGGGGAAACGGACCGTATTGACCTGCCGCAGCACTTCGTGACCGAGACGGAGCTTCGCTCATCCCACAAGATCGCGGCGCACAGTCCCAGCTGGAAGTACATCGAGAATCTCGAGACCGGCAAGAATCGCTATGAGGGATACATTCCTCTGGAGCTGCAGCCCATCGGCGTGAAGGAGAACGGCGCGAAGACCAACAGAATCGCTTCTCAGCAGGCCGTGGCTGACGCGCTGCGATCCTACCTGCGCGAGTGGGAGGCTCGCTATCCCAAGGTCCAAACCACACGGCGGGAAGGCGCGATTTCGCAGAAGGAGATCGAGCAGCTGAAGTCCTTGGGCTACCTCCAGTAGGTCCTGAGCGGCTCGCAGGGATGCCTGGACAGTTGACGCAGGTCGGGCGCGGAGACGAAGGGATGGATTCCGCCGCTGTGCAACTCGGTGATTCGCGCCCGTCGGGGTCACGCTGGTTTCACGGTTTGGCCGTCGCCGTCTTCCTCCTGCTGACCGTCGCGCTGACCTGGCCGCTCACTCGGGAGATGGCCACCAAGATTGCGCTGCACCCCAGACGCTCCTTTCTGGTCTCCTACCACCACATCTACGTGTCTGCATGGTATCACCACGTCTTCGATGAAGGCCTGGACAACTACTGGAACACCAACGTCTTCTACCCGCATCCGCGGACGTTGACCTATTCCGAGAGCCTGCTGGTGCCATCCGTGGCGACCTGGCCGGTCCATCTGGCCACCCGGAACGCCACGCTCTGCTACAACCTGATCGTGCTGGGCGCGTTCTTCTTGAACGGACTGTGCACGTACGTGTTCGCCCTGGAGTTCGGCCTCTCGCGGCGGCTCGCCCTGCTGGCGGGCGGGGCGTTGGCCTTCTGCCCCTTCATGCTCCACGAGATCTACTGCCCGATCATGCTGCAGTTCTATCCCGTCCCGCTGTTGTTGGCGGCGCTCCACCGATTGATCCGCCGCCCGAGCTGGCCAGGGGCGATCCTGGTGGGGGTCTGTGGGTTGTGGTTGCTGACGACGTGCTATCAGTACACCTTGTTCTGCGCCCTGTTTTGTGTGCTGTGGGTGGCGTGGTTCGCGCGACGTCTGGGGTGGCGCCGGTTGTGGTACAAGCTCCTGGTCGTGGGGTCTGTGTGTGCCGTCCCCGCCTGGGCGTTGTTGTCGACCGTCAAGGCCACGCACCGGGAAATGGGGTTCTCCAGGACCGAGACCATCCCCCTGACCTGGTCGGAGCTGTTGCTGCCCGCTAAGGACCAGCGCCTCTACCGGGACGTGCTGGGCATCCGGTACCGCGAGAAGCTGGAGATTCCCAGCAACAACGTGTGTTTCCCGGGCCTGACGATTACGCTGCTGGCCCTTGTCGGCACGGTGTCGGCCGTCCGCCGACGGGCGAGTGCCGAGGGCGACGCCTATCGGAGCCTTGTCCGTCGCTTCTGTGTGGTCGCCGGTGCGGCCGGCCTGGTTCTGTCGTTGGGTTCGTCGATCCATCTGGGGTCTCTCGAGATCCCCGGGCCCTATGCATTGCTGTCCTGGGTCCTACCGCCGTTCGGTTCGGTGCGGTCGGTGTACCGCTTCTTTGTCTTCGGGCAGTTCTTTGCCGTCCTTTTGGCCGGGCTGGGTCTGCAGCGGTGCGCCGAGCGCGCCGCCACGCGGTGGGGCAGGGGGCTCATTGGTCTGGGCGCGGTCGTGTTGCTGCTGGCCGAATCCATATGGGTTCCCCTGAACCTGTGGGAGGCCCGATCCACGCCTTCCGATGTCCATCCTCTCTATGAGTACCTGGCCCAGACCGATCCCAATGCACCGCTGATCGAAGTGCCCGTTCCTATAGGGGCCGAGTCGTACCTGCTCGAAGGGCTCTACATCTTCAGCACGATCCACACGTGGCAGCCGTTGGTGAACGGGTACGCGAGTTATTCGCCCGGCTTGTATGAGGAGCTCCGTCCCGTCATGGCGCACTTCCCTTCGACTGGGACGCTCCGCTATCTGCGAGCGCTCGGCGTGCGATACGTGCTGGTGCGGGAATCGCATCTGCCGGAGGAGACGGTCCTCTCGACGAGGGACTGTTCGGAGCTTCGCAAGGTTCAGCGACACGAGTCTGACGTTCTCTATGCGCTGGGCGGTTCGGAACGTCGGTCGCTCAACGATCGCAAGAACGAGGCGCGCCTCCTGATCGTGCAGGACCCAGACTCCGAGAGCGGGGCCTCGGTTCGCCTCGAGTTCGGTCTGAAGGCCGGTGAAGTCATTCCCGTCTTGCCCGGCGACCGTGCGACACGGTTTCGGCTCGTTTGGCGAGATGGATCAAGCCGCGTGGTCAAGACGCAGCTTGTCGCTATCCGAAACAGCCGTTGGCTGACGCCGACGCGCAATCACCTGAGCGGACCGGCTGAGCTGCCCGACCAGCCTGGGCAGTACACCGTTGAGGCGATCAACGCGATCGACGATGAAGTGCTCGGCTCCTGCCGAGTCAGGCGTTGAAGGTGGGGGCGCAGGAGCCTGTGCTGCGTGCTTCGCGCCCACCCAGGCGCACCTGGAGCCTCGGTGTCTCACATTCCCGCGCGCCGCGACTGCTTGGCCCAATATCGGCGGACCCAAGCGGGTCTGACGTCTTTGACGGGATGTGACGACACCGCCTCGATCCATCGATCCAGCAACTCGTCGGCTTGGGCGAAGGCGCTGTGGCCATCAGGCAGGTCGTCGAGCCAGCGTGCTTGCACCTCGTCGCGTTGGGGGATGAAGAGAGGGCATAGCTCAGTCGGGTTTCGCAAGACGGTCCGGTGCAGACGCTCGTGGCGCCACCACACGCTCGCGTCGTCGGCGGTGTCGGATGGCGTCGGGCCGAGGTCCAGCGGGCGGTCCAGACGGACCGGTTTGAACAGGCTAATGCAGGGGGCGGCCGTGCCTGTCACCCAATGGACGGCGTCGGGGCCGCGGAGGTCCGACACCCAGGAGGCGGTGGTCTGCGCAGCGGTGGCGATTCCACCGGCGTGCATGCAGGGCGCGTCCATTCCCCCGTTCAGAAGGGCGTACGCGGGTTCGCGTCGGTTTTCACCGTGATCCCGCAACACCGCGAGCACATCGGCCACCCCGGCGGCCTGTTCCGCCAACCCCTGGGTCCGACGTTGCCGCACTCGGCACGCGGACGCCCGCGTCTTGAGCGCGTCCGAATGCTCCTCGGCGAACCCCGAGATCGTCAGGCCGTTGGAGATCGTCCGGGCGCCCCGGACCTCCTCGACCGCCCACGCTTTCCCGGCCGTCTCGAGGACGAATGCGCTGCGCGGGTCGGCCACGATGAAGCTGTTGTGATAGGTGAACCGACTAGTCAGCCCGCAACGGCCGCCCTGGCCGTACTCGAACAGCAGCTCGGCGATCACCTCGCACGCCCGTGCGGCCGTGTCGGCCCGCTCGAGCGCCAGCCGGAGCAAGTCCATCCCGGTCAGGCCCGACTTGGCGTACGGTTGCTTCGTGAAGACCGCCTCGTTGCCGATCACCACCCCGTGTTCGTTCGCGCCCATTTCCGCGCCCCAGATCCAGAAGGGGCGGCTGAGCAGCGTCGCGTGGGTTTGCTCGACCTGCGGGATCTCGATCCAGGTGCATCGCAGCGACGTGCCCTTCGCATACGTGCCACGGGGCTGGAAATCCAGGAATTGTGCCTCGTTGCCCTCGCGGTCCGAGTTCTTGGCGAACAGGACACGGTCGTCTCGGACGATCACAATGGTGTCGCACATTGCTGGTAGCCCTTCTCGGTCTGCACCGTGGTCGGGAAGTCCGAGCGTCCTACCGCAGATGAGCTAGCTCGGTTTGTGATCGCGCTTCAGCATGCCGTAGGACTCGAGGTCCTCGAAACGACCGTCGCGCCTAACGTGCTGCGGCAGGCATCCTTCGTGTCGCATGCCGATCTTTAGCATCACGCGTCCCGAGGCGGGGTTCCGTCGGAAGTGCCAGGCATGGATGCGATTCAGCCCGAGCACGTCGAATCCGTAGTGGAGGACCGCCTGGGCCGCCTCGGTGCAATAGCCGTGGTTCCACCAGGGTTTGCCAATCCAGTACCCCAGCTCGGCGCGGGCGTGCCGCTGGTCGATGTCCAGGCTGATTGAGCCGATCAACGCTCCTTCCGCGCAAAGCGTGATGGCGAACGGGGCCAGCTCGCCCGCCTCGAATTGGGCCGCGTGGCCTGCGATCCATTCCTCGGCAGCGCCGTCCGGATAGGGATGGGGGATGTTGGCCGTCATCAGCGCGACCTCTGGGTCGCCGACCAGCCGCTGGACGTCGCCGGCATCGCCAAGCTCAAAGGCGCGGAGGAAGAGCCGCTCCGTCTGCAGTCGTGTGATGCGATTCGAGTCGCCCATCTCTGATCGTCGTTGAAGATGCCTTCCCGCATTGGGGACGGACCCAATGAAACTCGGCTCGAAGTGTACTCGATCACGGGGGCGTCGTCGCGTGCGGCTTCACATGGTTCTGGCCGACGGGTGCGTGACACTTTAGGCGGCCCTCGGATAGGCGGACCGGGTCTGCCAGTA
>CAYMLO010000026.1:0-78201 GCA_964390905.1 uncultured Planctomycetales bacterium
CCGGCGCCTCAACCCTCGAAAACCGCTCCGCGCTCGCTTATCTTGGGTCTAGACCATCCAGAAAGGCATAGCTCTGCCCGTAGTGCTCATCAAACGTCCAGGCCGCTACCCGAATGCCGTTGCGAAGCGCACGCCGAATCTGAGCCAAGGCGATCTCTGGCTTCGAGCGGTGGATGACATCCTGGGGAATCCCGACCCGCTCTCGACGCTCCCAGTCGTTCGCCCAACTCTTGGGGAGAAATAGATCGCCGTCCAACAGAGAGTGAAAAATGCCGGCCGTATAGCCGAGGTGAACGCTGACCACGCAATTGTCAATCTTGCCCCGATTCCCATTCCACTGACGCTGAACGCACGCGGTATGCATTCCCTTCTTGGCCGATCCCGTCTCATCGATCAGGCCGATGGCATAGGGGGGGCTGTGATCACGAGCCACGATCTCCTGGACACGATCGATCATCCGCTCCTCATCCCAACTCGCCGAGCCCAGGAACACCTGCAGGGAACGGGGAACAATCCCGGCCCGAAGGGCCATCGGCTCAGCACTCTTGCGTTGCAGATCCGAGTTCTGCCCCTCGACGTAAACCCCCAGATACGACTCGGTGTCACACCGCCCGAAGCAATCCGAGAACTCCGCCAAGTACCTCTTGATCCCATGCCCCACTCGCCGAATCTTCGCGACATCCATGTCTCGCTCCTGTCAAAGAACGGAATCCATCTCCCTGACAGGAGTTATCGAACTTGACCGGCCCGTTTCTTGAGCCTACTTTGCGCTGTAGTGCTAACTCTCGCTGCCCGACGTATCGGGGCAGGACGCACCTCACGGGAGTTGTATTCGGATTCATTGAAAACCCCTTCGGGTATCCTACCAGATCCCACGAGGCCGCGCTCAACGGACTCCCCCAAGGTGTTGAATCCGACTTGCTTCGGCAGCGCCATCCCAACCCACATTGACCGATCGGTCCAACGCCTTGTGGCCACGAAAGGAACCGTAACCGGCCGGGGCAGGGGAGCCGTCCTCTAAGCCAAAGCGGAGCCACGCTGTCGCACTTATTATTGCTGCCCGCTAGGGTTTTGCAAGCCCCCAAGATCGTGGACTGCGACATCGCGGGCTGCCTCGACAGCACGCGCTAGGGTTTGGCGCACGGCGTAGAGGCGTTGGGGGTTTGTTTCGAAATCGGTGAGCGTGCGGATTAGCTGGTCGGGCAGGTGCAATGCTGGGTGGTCCTTGCCGTTCAGGTGCCGCCTGAGCAGCCAGAAGTACTCTCGGTCCTCCAGGCCCTCGCGGAGGAGGGCCAGGCGGATCGTGTTGATGGGGGCGGCCAGGACCGGGGTCTTGCTGGGCTGGCGGACGGGGGGGTAGAGGAGATAGCCGTCGCCGTTGCCCCAGGTGCCGTCCTTCTTGGGGCGGTAGCTCATCGGGTCCTGCCAGGGGTTCTTGTTCCGCCAGTACGTCGTCGACCAGTACAACGAACCGTCGACCCGGTACTTCTCCATCATCCAGAAGCGAATGCGATGGTGGATGGCCGGGTGATCGATGAAGTTGTTGGGATACGGGTGCCTGGGCTCGCAGCAGACATACCACCACACCCGCTCGCCCAGCGCCTGCCGCTCCCGGGCCCGCTGATGGTGGTACAGGCTCAGCAGCGGCACCCAGACGTCAATCAGGCCGTAGAACGAGGGGACGGGCGCCTTGTCGTGGTTGAACGTCAGCAGCGTCCGAAGGCCCGGGCAGTGACGGTGGAGCAGATCCATGCCCTCCTTGACCTTGTCGTAGGTCTCTGGCGACGGTTCATCGACCCAATACGCATAGCACTTGGGCAGCCACTTCTTGGCGGCGAGTCAGGGGCTGCGTACCAGGGGAAGTCGGGTCGAAACGACCCGCCCTACCTGGCTGGCGTATCCGGCGTGGGCAGCGCTACTTGCCGGGGTAGATCCATTCCTTGGGCAGGGCGAGGACCTTCAGCCGGTTCAGGCCACCGACCTTCTTGTCGCCGGCGCAGTAGCTCAGGATCGCCCGGTTGCCGACGAACGTCATCGAGATGTAACAGTAATGGCCGTCGGGATCAGACTCGATCACGCGGCTCTTGGACCACGTCTTGCCGTCGTCTTTGGAGACGGCCACGCACAGCGGCGTCCGACGCCCTTTCGGATAGGGATGCAGCCCCGAGTGGTCGTTGAAGACCACCAGCAGGTCGCCCGTCCACGGCATCCGCTCGATCGTAGCGGGCGAACAGGGCGACTTGATGTTGGTGGGCTTGGGGGCCGACCAGGTCTCGCCGCGGTCGGTCGAATAGCACCCGTACTGACAGCCGTGGGTCGTCCGCATCCACATCCACAGCCGCTTGTCACGGAGCTCGACGATGCCGGGCTCCTGCAGCGTGAGGTTGCGGTAGGGCGGCGGATCGACAACGGTCTTGTCGCCCTGCCAGGTCTTGCCACCGTCGTCGGAGAGGAACGCGCGAGGCACACCGCGGCCCGACCAGCTCTTCCGCGTTCCGTCCGGGGCCGGATGCAGTGCTGCGGGGATCAACAGGCGTCCGTCCTTCAGCTGAACGACGCGGTCGTTGTTGACGACGTGGTAGCCGTCGGCTGTGGTTGCCCGTACGGGTTCGCTGACCGTCCCGAATTCGTCGCGCGATCGGCGGACATACAGATTGCAGTCGTTCCAACCGTTCTTTCGCAGATAGCCGAGCAGCAGCTCATCGCCCTTCAGCCGAATGATGCTGACGGACATGACGTTCTCGGCGCCCTCGTTGGGGACAACGATGCGGTCGTCGCTCCAGGTCTTGCCGCCGTCGGCTGACGTACGCGCGCACAAGTCGGCCTTGGAGTTGTCCGCCCCGCCGCTGGTGAAGCGCGTATAGACGAGCATCAGCCGCCCGCCCTTCAGCTCGATCACGTCGCCCTCGCTGTTGCGCGGGTACTGCTTGCTCGGCTCGATCACCAACAGCGTCTGAGGGGCGGGCGCGTCCGCACCGGCCGCGCCGTTCGAACTCGCCATGGTCATCATGATGGTACCCACAATCATCTTGCGAATCGTGCCGGGCCAACCCATCTCACGTCTCCGATCTCACACGACCCCGACTGCGACGACAGAGTCGCTCACAGTGGTTCAAGTGCGTGGCTGCTTCCTCGTTCTACGCGGTAACCGCAGCGCCATGACCTCTGATTACGCGATCGGACATGATCCTCGTGGCTTCCTTTCAGCATATCAAGCAGAATCCGGCCACATACATCTGGGGCGGGGGCCGGAAGTCCTTTAGCCAGACGAAGATCGCGAAGCGGGCGTGCTGTTTGGCATGTCAGAGGCGGGCTGCGACTGGGACCACCCGACGAACCATGGGGCATGATGTCGGCCCCCCAGGAGCGACAATACCAACGAGCCGATCAGAAGCAGCCACTTCTGCCCCCAGCGCGTACGGCGCCGCGGGGCGTCCGGCTGGACGGGTTAGTCGTTGGCATTACGCGTCATGGCCGAGGGACTTCGAGTAAGGACGGCTTGCCGGAGGGATTGTATGGGAAGCGAGGCACGAGCGGACCCGGAAGCACGACCCAAGGCGGCCGGTCGGTCTTCTCGATGCGAAACGGCGGTAGCGGCCTAACGTCCTTGAGCCAGATGAGTGTCGCATAGCGGGCGCGGCGATGGGCTTGCCAGAACCCCGCCTCGGCACAGATCGCCCGACCATTCTTCCGTCGAAGCCGTTGCAGATCCGCCGCGTCGAGGTCGTCGTACGTCTTCACCCGCGCCGCCTGAGCTACCCCGTAGACCGGCCCGCCAGACTGCTTCAACCGGATCATGTCGTCGGGATCGATCGTGCCGTGCGGTGGGATAGGCCGTCGGGCGATCCGGCATTCGACCGTCTTGTGGCCAGACAGGATCAGCCTGAGGTATCGCGGCAGTAGGATGGCAAGATGGTGCCGCATATCAAGCGAAACGAAACGCTGATGCCGGTGGGCGTCCACATGGCGGCGGGGCCAATCGAAGCGCGCCAGACACGGACGGGGCGGTCAGGAATCAACCCGCCGGGGCTGCTGCGCGCTTGGTCTGCTTGAGCACGACGTGCTTGCCGTGACAGTCGGTGCAGATGCTGTCCTGGGTGATCGGCCGCCCGTTGGGACGCGTCTTGCCCAGCCACTTGGCCCGGAATACCTTCACCTTGTCCGGATGCTTGTGATCGTCGTGACACGTCCTGCAGAACTTGGCGACCTCTGCCCGGCCGAACTTGATGTCCGCGCGCGTCATCCCCTGCTCGTCCTGCGCGTGCGCCATCGACTCGCCGTGGCACTTGGTGCAGCTGATCTTGGCCTTCAGGTGCGTGGTGACCAACTCCTCGCCGGCCAGATCAACGTGGCAGACGTTGCAGTACTCGTTCGTGACCTGCTTCATCCACGCAGGTGTGCCGGCGGACTTGCCCAGCTTGCGCAGCCGCACGCGTCGGGCCATGATCTTCATGTTCTTGTAGTCGTCCCCGGCGTGCGTCTGCAGCCCGATCGCGCCCTTGGCGAAGGATTTGTCGTTGAAGTCGGCGACCTTGTGCCCATTCAACGCCGCCATGATGTGATCGCCCACGCAGCGGATGACGGCGGTGTTCCAGTCGTTCTTCTTGAGATGCTTCTCGTCGAGCACCTTCGACTTGAACCCGTTCGACCAGATGCTGCCCGTCTTGGCCTCTGGATAGTCGAGGATGTCGAACTGACACCCCATCTTGCCGGGCGCCTTTCGGAACCAGATCCCACTGTTGGCGGGCCAGACCACCTTGAACTCGACCTCGAGCTCGAAGTCCTCGTACTGCAGCCGAGTCATCAGGTCGCCCGGTCGGCCCTGCTCATCCTGCGTGCCGATCAGGACCCCGTCCTTGACCGCCCACTTGCCCTTGCCGACCGGCTTCCACCCGCTCAGGTCCTTGCCGTTGAACAGATCGATCCAGCCGGTTTGCTCGGTCTTCTCTGCAGACGCCACGGAAATGCACACCGCGGCCACGCACGTCAATCCGATGCCGATTCGAACCATGAACCCAGACCTCATCCTCTATGGTTGTCGCGCCGTCAGGACGCCGCCGCGCGTGCCCCTTGTGTCCGACCGGAACCGCCGACGACTACACCCAATCGAAGTCCTTGAGCCACTGATAGTCCGGCGGCAGATTGGCGTACATGAAATCGCCGTCGGCTTCGACCTCCGCCAGTTCCTTGTCGGTCAGCGGGGTCTTGTCGTAGCTGGTCTGGACGTTCCTCTCGACCTCGTCCACCGTGGTCATGCCGGGGACCATTGCCGTCAGGTATGGGTTGCTCAGGATCTTGCGGATGGCCAGGGCGGCGCTGCGATGGTCGCCCTTGTCGCCTTCGGTGGTGACGGGGAACTTGGCGCCATGCCGGAAGAGCGATCCGCCGCCGAACGGCTTGATCGTAACCACCCCAACGTCGGCCGCCTTGGCGGCCTGGAAGAAGCTCGGCGCCGCTTTGCCGTGAATGGTGACTTTCTTGAGTTTGCTCTTCGGCGTCAGCGGCATGATGACCATCACGAACTCGGGGAACGTCTCGAAGACGTGCTGCAGGAACGGCCCGTTGTGACTCGACATACCCAAGAACCGGACCTTGCCCTGCTTGTGCGCCTTCTCGAACGCCTCGACGACGGGGACGATCTCTTCGTCGGTGTGCTTGCCGTCCGTCCTCGCTTGCGGGCGGAAGATGTCGATGTAGTCGCTTTGCAGCCGGCGGAGCCCTTCCTCGATCTCGTGCATCTGCGCCTTGACGTTTCGGTACGCCGGATTCCGCATGCACAGGATGTGGTCGGAGTAGCCGATGTACATCTTGTCGCGCCGTCCCTTGACCGCCTCGCCGTATGCGAGCGCCTCGGCCGGCGTGGTCAGGTCGACGTAGTTGATGCCCAACTCGATGGACTTGCTCACGACGGCTGTCCGGTTCTGCTTGACGTCCTCCGGGCACTTGTCGTCGGCGAAGGTTGCCCAGTACCGGTGGCCCTCGCGGTTCTTCCAGTGACCGCCCAGGCTCAGCTCGCTGAACATCAGGCCACTCTTGCCGAGCTTGCGGTAGTGCATCTTGGGGTGGTGGTTGCGCGGCTTGGGTTCAGGGGGGGCCTCGGCCTTGGCCTTGTCGTGGCATTCGCACGGTTTGCCTGGTTCGCCCTTCTGGGGCTGTTCACAGCCCGCCGCGACGAGCGCCATGCCGGCCGCTGCCTTCGATCCGTTCTTGACGAACTGTCGCCTGGTAATGTGATCCTCGTTCATAACCATCCGTCTCCCATGCGTCCCCGGGCTCGCCATGCCGCCACAGGCCAGCAATCACCGTCGTCTAGCTCTCATCCAACAGCTTAGTTGTTCCCCGATGCAATGCAACCCTGCCTAATCGCGACGCCCATGGAAGATACCTTCGGGACGCTATGCGCCTTGCGCCCGAACGTCGAGTGCCTGCAGATACGCCCACGTAAACGCGTAGACGCGGGCCAGGACCTCCGGATCGATCTTGTCGACGGTATCCCCCGGCTGATGCCAGTAGGGCAACCGGCCCTTGGCCGTGATCCCGCAGATCGTGATCGCGGGGACCCCCGCGCGAAGCGCGTCGGCCATCTCCGTGTTGCCGCCGAAGATCTTCGTCGGATAACCCCGCCACTCGGGATGCTCCTCGGAGAGGCGCTCCGCCAGCGAAACCAGTTCTGCATCCGCGCGGAACGGGATCAGGATGCCCTCCTTCGTCAGCCAGCCAGGCCCGTCGCAGCCCAGGCTTTCGAGGACCACGGCCGTCGGATTCCGGAGCTCGTCGCGGTGACGCCGGTAGAAGTCGACCGCCCCGTAATGCTGGACCTCCTCGCACCCGCTGCAAACCAGCCAGACGCGGCTGTGCTCGAGGGGCTCGGCTCGGAGGTGTTCGGCCAGGGCGAGCACCATGCCGGCCGCCGTAGCGTTGTCGTTCGCGCCGGGGCTGAACGGCGTCCGGTCCGCCTGAATGCACATCGCCAGTTGCAGGACGGCGCCCACCGCGCTCGGGATCGTCGCCGGCCAGATCCAGTACCATTGGGTCACGGTGCCCAGCCCGTACAGCACCAGCTGCGCCACAAACAGCGCGAACGCCACCGCGATGAAGACACCGTACGCCGTCAGCCACCGGTCCGAGCTGAAGATGATGGGGGTGCGGTGGCTGTCGACGTGGCCCATCAGGATCAGGTCTTGTTTGGGGTCCCCGCGGGGTGCGACGGTGGCGATGGCGTTCTGGCTCGTGCCCTTCGGGACCCATCGACGGAGCAAGTTGTCGCGGAACCCCAGCTCCATCAGCTCCGAGACGAGCGCCACCAGCGTGATGACGAACGCGCCGGCCGCGCTCCATGGCCCCGCCCATGGATAGATGCCGAACGCAATCAGCATGCCCAATCCGGAGAGCAGATGGGGATGGTAGATCGAACGGGCGCTGGTGAATCCCTCGAGGCGCGCCGAGAGGCCCAAACCGGCCAGGACGCGTTCGCAGTATTCCGAGCCCCGGCGTTCCCCCTCGGTGGTGGATCCGCGCGGCCCGATCTCCTCGGCCAGGACCCGGATGTGTTCATGCCATCGTTCGACGTGCCGGTCGTCCTTTGTGTCCATGGCGGGTGCAGCTCCTCAATAGTGGCAGGTCCGAGTTCTGCGAACGCCCCTTCACCCGAGCCGCGGGATTCATCCCGCGCGGAAGATCGGTCCGGTGTGAGGAATCCGCGCGACATGTGGTAGCCAACGCCAGGATAAAGGGACACGACTCCCAAGGAAGGGAAGCGCTCGGGCGGGGCCCGGACGGAGACGACAGTGATGCCGCCCCGCCGGGCCGAGCCCGTTCCGGTTGCCCGAGCGCTCGTGTCGTGTTTCGAGTCCCTCCTCTCCGCGCCATCCCCCCGCGACCCCGGACTACTCGAGGACTCTGATCGCGCCGCCGCCGCTACACAGTCGGGCCAGATCGGCTCGGGAGATGGACACGTCCAGCCGTGCGGCCCGGTCCCGATACTCCCGCCGGTGGATCCGTCCGCAACGGTCGAGCAGGGATAGCGTCCGTCCGTCGGCGGCGTCTACCTCGATGGCCACGCGAACGTTGTCGCAACTCATCTGTCCTCGCACGAACTCCACCAGTTCGTCGAGCCCCATCCCGGTGCGGGCGGATATTCGCAGGGAGGCCGCTGCGTTCTTCTCCAGGATCTGAACCAGGGCTTCGTCGTCAGTCATGTCGATCTTGTTGAGCAACAGGAGCGTCGGCCTGTCGGCCAGGCCAAGGTCTGCCAGCACGTTCTGGGCGGCTTGGACTTCCGTCTCGACTTGCGGGCTCGACGCATCGACCACGTGCAGCAGCAGATCGGCGTGGATGGCCTCCTCCAGCGTCGCCCGAAACGACGCCACCAGATGGTGTGGCAGGTCGCGCACGAATCCGACCGTGTCGCTCAGGAGCGCCACCTGGCCGTCACCGAGTTGCCACCGTCGCGTGGTCGTGTCCAACGTGGCGAAGAGCTTGTCCTCGACCCTTACACCGGCGTCGGTCAGCGCGTTCATCAACGTGCTCTTGCCCGCGTTCGTGTAGCCCACGAGCGAGACGGTGAATTGGTCGGACCGCGCCCGGACTTCGCGAACGCGTCGGCGGTCGATCCGGCTTAGCTCACGCCTCAGCTGGGTGATTCGCTTGCTGACCAAGCGGCGGTCGATCTCGATCTGTCGCTCACCCGGTCCCCGGGTCCCGATCCCGCCGACCACGCCCGCACCGGTCCCGCCGCCAGCCCCGGCGATCCGCTCGAGGTGCTTCCACATCCCCCGCAGCCTCGGGGCCGTGTACTCCAGCTGGGCCAGCTCCACTTGCAGACGGGCTTCGCGGGTCTGGGCACGGGTGGCGAAGATGTCCAGGATCAGCTCGCTGCGGTCGATCACCTTGCGCTGCGTCAGCCGCTCGATGTCGCGGATCTGCGCCGGCGACAGATCGTTGTCGAAGATGACGACATCGGCCTCATGGGCCTCGACCCGGCGCCCGATTTCCTCGGCCTTGCCTCGCCCGACGTAGTGGGCCGGGTCGACCCGATATCGACGCTGGACCACCTCATCGACCACGACGGCCCCGGCGGTTCGGGCCAGCGACGCCAACTCCGCCAACGGCTCGTGCGAATCCACGAGGCTGTCAGGCAGGATCACCCCGACGAGCACGGCACGCTCGCGGTGAACCGACAGCTCTGTTCGACTCAGGTCCTCCAAGATGGACGCTTCCTTGGCGACGCCGAGGGCTCCAGCCGTTCACGCCCGATGTCCCTCGGCCAAGACAGGCACCTCCAACTACGATTATAGGGATCGCCGCTCCCACGCGTCAACGAGATCGGTCTGCGCCCGTCCGTACCGTTGACAAGAGGGTCGGCGCGTTACCGCAGGCGTCCCAAGCTGTCTTGCCCGGAGCGGTTTCTCGATCCCATGTTGCTCGGCCCGGGCAGGTTCGTGTAGAATGAGGGGGTAGGATCACATCCGCATGATCAGGCAACTGCAGGCCGTCGCGGGACCCGGTTGTCGCAGGGATCTGATCTGGTTTTCGAGGGGCGTGCTTGAGCGGCCGTGTTCGCGCCCGTGATCCAAACGGCCGGACCAGCACATGCATTTGATGAAAGTCAGAACCATGTCGAGACAAACCGTGCGGGGGAAACGGTTACGGGGCTTCACCCTTATCGAACTGCTTGTCGTCGTAGCCATCATTGCCTTGCTCATTTCGATCTTGCTGCCCTCGCTGAACCGGGCGCGGGCCCAGGCACGAACGACGCTGTGTTTGACCCGGATCGCGCAGATCGTCAAGGGCTTCCTGACGTACTGCGAGGACTACGAGGAAACGCCGCCCTTCATGTCCAAGATGAACGCCTACTCCGGTCTGAGCGGCCCGGATCCGAACGAGGACTGGCTCGCCAGCGGGGAGGAGATCGAGGTCATCCACCACGCGTGGGAGAATGAGTGGGAAGGGCTGCTCGGCAGGCCCGCGGACATTCCCCGCAGCGGCAGACTCTTTACCTACACGCGGTTCGAGAACCTCTACAAGTGCCCCGACTTCGAGCGGATCGGCGACCCGGACAAGAGCCAGAACGTGTTCAACTACACCCGGGCCGTCTGGTGTCGATACTGGGTGCTGCCCATCGAGACTGGCTGGAAGGACTATTGGGGCAACGTCAAGCACATCCTGAAGGTCAGCCAGGTGTACAACCCCGCGGAAGTGGCCATGGTCCTGGACGAGCAGTGGAACCGGCATGTGGCCTGTGCTGGACTGGTGGCCGAGTGGGGGGACAACGATTCCTGGTACAACTGCACGGACTACGGGTTCTATCCCGACAATGTGGTGGCGATGTCTCACGGCACACCGACAACGGGCCTGCGTCCGGACCTGGACTACGACGACGAGGATCCCTATCACTTCCGCTACTACGATCCGTTCTTGTGGAAGCGGGGCGGGGTGGCGTACTACGACGGTCACGCCGAACTGATGCGCGATCCCTGGCCGACGTTTTCGCTGGGGAACAACCCGGCCGGCGGGCCGTTCCGCATGGACTATGGTCAGCGGCGCGCATTTCACGAGTACCAGGCGATCGTCGAGTTCATGAAGAACCTCATCTTCGCTCAGCGCGGGTTCGACCCGGAGAGCAGGTATCTGCCGGACCCGCCCTTCTAGACCTGATTACAGCGGTTTCCCCGCCGGTCATTGACGCGGAGTAGGCTACGGCATCCGGTTCCGAGTGCGCCGCGTTGAGGGCCGATCGTGGCGGCCGGCAAGTATGTGGCCTGGGCCGCCGTTGGCGTCCAGCGGCAAGGCTCGCCAAGCAGCGTTTCCGGCCAAGTGTCTGCGTCAGGGCGGGCCCTTCTGGGCGAAGTGCAGGAATACCGTCCCGGCCGAGACGGTGTTGGTTAGCTCCTTGCTCGTGTGGTATTGGCTGGTATCGCCTTCGTAGTAGGGGTCTTGGGCGGCGGTGTTGAAGCTGGGGCCGGCGTAGTCGTCCAACCAAGCCTTATCGCCGCTGACCGCATAGCCGTAGGCGAACGCGTCGGCGGCGAGGAACATCCAGGCATTGATCTCGTTGCCCGTGCACCCGGAGAGCCAGACACGGTCTCCCTGTCGCGTCGTGTGAGTGGCCAGATCTCGCAGGAGCACCCCCAGTACCGGGACGGCCGCGGCGTCGAGCGCGACGTTCGCGTCACGCGTGGCTGCGATGTACTCGCCCATGCTCCGCGCCAGCAGCGCCTCGGGCCAGCTGCTGCAGGTGAACCCCGCGGCTTCGCATTGCGCCCAGCGCGCGGCACCGGCGGCCCCGTCCAGATACGCGTTGTCCCCCGTGAGGCGCCACGCCCACGTCAAGATTCGCTGTGTATTGGCCACGGGTCGCGCGGTTGGCGTGGCGTCCTGCCAGACGGTGTATCCTTCACCGTTGCCCCCGCCCCACGCTTGACGGGCACACGCGGTGTCGGAGGTGTTGAGGGCCCGCCACAACGTGTTATCCGCCAACTCGACGGCCGCCTCGCGGACGACGTCGTCCCCGGTCAGCAGCACCCAGGCCGACATCCCCGCGCCGCCATAATACAGATCCGGTGCGGGGTTGCCGCAGTTCCTGTGCGGGTTGGTCAGCCCATCCTCGTTGTGCTGGCTATGCCCCCACGTTCCCCCCTCGTACCACGCACGGTCTACGCCATAACCGCGTTTGCGCGCATGGAGGATGTCGACGTCGGCGCAATGGATGTTGGCCGCGTGGGCCAGTTCCCACCACCGCAGGTCGCCCGTTCGCAGCGCCTGGCTCAGGAAGCCAAGGTTCAGATCGTACTTCATATTGAGCGGGCTGCGCGGGTTCTCGTGGTCGGTCGGCACGTCGCCGAAGTCGGTCCACCCGTAGTAATCCCATAGGCGGCGGGCGTCGAAGATGCTCGACGCGCATTCGTCCAGGTCGTTGTTGCAGTCGTCGCGAACGTGCCGATTGGGATCGAATTGATCGTCGAGGTAGTTCTCGTACGCGGTGAAGCTGCCCGCGACGCGCGGGCCGATGTACCCCAGCGCGTGGCTGGCCCGCAGCCAGTCGAAGTCGGGCGAGGCGTAGACGGGCCAGGGCGGCGTGGCCGACGTGTCGAGACATACCCAAACGTCGTGCGTCTTCTGCTCGCCCGCCCGGAACCGGTGTCGGATCGAGAACTCGCCCGGGAACAGGCCGATCTCCAACCGGCCGTTCCGCGCCCGCAGCGCCTTGGGGAACAGCTCTCGGAACCAGGGGACGTCTACCCGCACGCCGCCGTCGGACAAGACACCGGCTGCCGCATCACCGCGGGCAGTCTCGACGCCGTCCTGCGTGTGCAGGAATCCGCGGAAGGTGACGCCCGACTGCATCCGCGGGCCGAGCCCGACGTAGTAGTCCCAACGGTCCGTTCCGCTGGAATCCTGGTAGATCACCTCGCTGGCCCCCGTGACGTTCGCGAGCCTCAGCGCCCAGGTGATGTCTTCTGCCTCGATGCGTCCCTCGCTCAACAAACCGTTGCAGGCGGGCTGAGCCGCTTCGATGCCGCATGCACCGTTGTCCGAGTAGGGGACGGTGCTGCCGAGCGGACAGTCGCTATGGTTCGTCAGCGTGATGCGGAGCCTGGCGTACGGCAGGCCGGCGTAGAAGTGCCATCGGGCAACCAGATCGAGGCCGGCGACGGCCTGTTGGGCGCGGATGCGGATCATCGCCCGCAGCGGACCGTCCTCCACGACCTCGAGTGCCGCGGGCCAACGCTCTTGCCAGGTTGCGTCTCGGATCAGAAGCGTGCCGTTGGCGTCGGCCGCTCCTCCCAGGAGCTCGTTGGTTTCCGGCACGCCCCAGTATCCTGCCTCGGTCTCGACCCGATACCCGCCCGCCCCGCGGAGGAGTACCTTGATCGACTGCGACGGAACGGGTGGCGTGCCGCGGTCGAGGGCATATTCCTCGTCGGGAAGGGCCTGGAAGTCGACCAGCAGCCACGTGATCCCTTGATCGCCGCCGAGGCGGGCCACCTCCCGCAGCTGGGTTGGGACAGGTCCCGCTGGGCCGACGACCGTTAAGGCGTCGGTCGAGAAGCTGCCCGTCGACAAAGGCACACCGACGGAAACGGGCACGGGCCCGCTGGCGTCGTTGGGGAAGACGATCGTGAGCGGGACGGGCAGCGTGAAGGTCGCTTCGCCGGCGATGGGTGTTGTGACGTTCCAGTCAGGGGGAGTGGTCCCGTTCGTCGGGCCTCCGTTCCCGTTGCCTCCAGAAAGGCAGCACGCAGGGATGCCTGACATGGCAAGGGCCAGCGCCCGAAGTGTGATGCCAGAGAACCGACGGGGGATGCGTTTCACGGCGGACCTCCGCTGCGCCTCAAGCCGTCAGCATCTGGAGCCCGTGGGACAGACAAACGCACAGTGAGAAGCCCGCAACCTGAGGCTACGATCGGTCGGCGTTCGGGAGACGCGCGCCCGACCATCACCGTCGACATCGCATTCTAGCACGGCCCCGGACGGCGAGCCAGCGTCCGACGGGCGATTGCCTCTTCGGGACCGGGAGTTTTTGCTTGACAGCTGCTGGCCGAGACCGTAGCCGTAGTGGGCAGTCGATGTCTGCCTGCGATTCCCCATGGCGCCGGGAATCAGTGTTTTCGTCTCGAGCTTGGGCAGTCCCTGACCCCATGCCGCTGACACAAGTCGTTGGGTTTCCCGGTCGATGTCTTGCGGGCTGTTTGCGCCGTGGGCGAGCGCCTCATGGAGGGCAAGGCGGACGCGAATCGCCAGGCGGCTTCGACGATCGGTGTTCCCGTGTGAAGGGAACTGGTGGGACCTGTGGCTGACAAGGAGTGTGCCATGTATCGACGAGTGCTGGGCCGGCCAGGACGCTTGACGACGCTGATCGCGGTATCGAGCGTGTTCTTCCTCGTGGTCGGTTGTCTTCCCGACCAAGACAACGACGGGGTCGTCAATTGGAGGGACAACTGCCCGCAGACCGCCAATGCCAACCAGGCCGATGCGGATGGTGACGGGGTCGGCGACGTCTGTGACAACTGCGCGGGGACGGCCAATGCCGACCAGGCCGATGTCGACGGTGACGGTGTCGGCGACGTGTGCGACAACTGCCCGAACGCCGCCAACCCGCTCCAGACCGACGCCGACGGGGACGACATCGGGGACGCGTGCGACAACTGTCCCGATACGGCCAACGCCGGCCAGGAGGACGGCGACGGCGACGGCGTGGGCGACGTGTGCGACAACTGCCCAAACGACGTCAACGCCGACCAGGCGGACGCCGACGGCGACGACGTGGGCGACGTGTGTGACAACTGCCCGAATGACGTCAACGCCGACCAAGCGGACGGTGATGGCGACAACGTGGGCGACGTGTGCGACAACTGCCCGAACGCCGTCAACGCCGACCAGGCAGACGGTGACGGCGACGACGTGGGGGACGTGTGCGACAACTGCCCGAATGACGTCAACGCCGACCAGGCCGACGGTGATGGCGACGACGTGGGCGACGTGTGCGACAACTGCCCGAATGACGTCAACGCCGACCAGGCCGACGTCGACGGGGACGGCTACGGCGACGTGTGCGACAACTGTCCCAACATCGCCAACGCTGACCAGACGGACACAGACGGCGACGGCATCGGTGACGTCTGCGAGGTCGTCGATCTTGCGATGGGCGACTTGGGTTCGGACGCCGTTTACGTCTATCTGGACGTCGTCCACGCCGCGCCGACGGGCCAGGAGCCCAACGCGGTTCTGGATCACTTTGCGTCCGGCATCGACGATCCGGTGGCGATGGACATCGCCGACGAGACGCTCTGCGTCGCGAACTATGCGGGCGATACGGTCACGATCTACCGGAACATCACGGCCCTGGTCGATAGCAACGAACCAGGCGTGATTCTCGACAACGCCGGCTCGGGGATTACCCGGCCGACGGACCTGCGGGTGCACGGGGGCGATCTCTACGTCGCCACCGAGCAGCAGCCCAGCTCGGTCCGGATCTTCCGCGATGTGAGCACGCTGACCGACGGCGACGTGCCGGACGTCATTCTCAACGCGGTGGGCTCGGGGATCATTGCGCCGATGGGGCTGTTCGTGACCGATTCGGCCGTCTACGTGGCCAACGTCAACGCGGTGACGATCTACAACGACCCGACGACGCTCGTCGACGGCACGCCGCCAGACGTCACGCTCAACGTGGCGGATTCGATGTTGAGCCTGCCCACCAAGCTGTTCGTGATTGACAACGTGCTGTACGTCTGCAACCTCGGTAACAGCACGATCACCGCTTACAGTCCGGCTGACGGCCTGAGCGACAACCAGGCACCCGACTTCATCCTGGCTGGGCCTTCGGGGCTGAGCGAACCCATGGTTGCAGTTGGCGTTGCGGATCGGTTGTACGTCGGCTGCGCCGACAACGACGTTGGCGTCCGTGGCTATGGTAACCCGGCCACACTCGTGGACGGCAATCCTCCAATCGCCTCGCTAAGCGACCTGGTCGGCGTCGAGGATTGCCAGGGCATGGGTGTCTTCATGGGCTCGCTCTGGGTGGCCAGCGGCGGATGGCCCGGCGTTTATGGGTACCTTGATGCCGCGGGCATCGTGGACAACCAGGCGGCGGACGTCATTCTGTATGATCCGACCATGACCGAACCGGTCAGCTTGGCGATCCAGGACCGGTAGCGCAACGGTCGTGTTGTCTTGGATCGATTCTGAATGATCGCTCAACAGGGACCGGCGACTGTCGCCGGTCCCTGTTGTTATCTACCTCCTGCACGTGTGTGGTGGCCCGGCCTTGTCGCCGTCTCGCGCGGATGCTCAAATGCGGTTCGTGAGGGCCGGTCCCGAGGCAGGGGACGACTAGCCCTTCCGGTTCAGAGCGATGCTTGATACGACAAGAACGCCTGAGGGAATCGTCGTTCGCCTCAAGGTCGTGCCCCGCGCGAGCCGCGATCGGATCGCGGGTGAGCTGGGCGGAGCGTTGAAGGTCACCGTGGCGGCTGCGCCGGAGAAGGGCAAGGCCAACCGGGCTGTCGTTCGATTGCTGGCCGGCGCCCTGGGGCTCCACGCCAACCAGATCGAGGTGATCCGGGGCACGACGTCAGCCAACAAGTCGGTCCTGATCCGGGGGGGCGACGAGCGGGCCGTCCAGTCGCTGGCAGCGTCCAGGTAGGGAAGGACATCGATGGGCAAACGAAAGGTCACGAAGGCAAAACGGGCCTCGCCGCGGCGGGGCCGACTGTCCAGCCGCGAACCCAAGACCAGACATCCGGTCAGGCCGATCAGGGACCAACCCTTCTGGCAGGACGAGCATCTCCGGTACCCGATTCACGATGACGATCAGGCCAACGACGTCCGGGGGGTTAGCGTGGATGCGTCGGGTCGTGTGTGGATCGCCACGGCGACCGGCGTCCGTTGGCTCGAGGACGACCGGTGGGTCGTCCCGCCCGGGACGGATGGGCTTGGCCTGGCGTACCGGGTCCTCGACGACGAGCGGGGAACCGTGTGGGTGGGGACGTGGCAAGGACTGTACGCCTGGAGGGACGGACGGCGCGAGAAGGTATCCGCCGTCACGGGCCCGATCAACTGCTTGGCGCGGTCCGCCGAGACGCTCTGGTGCGGGGGGGCGGCGGGGATCTGGCGGTGCGAAGCGGGTGACTGGACCAAGATGCCCGCCCGATGGTCCGGCGGGATGTACGGGATGGCGGCCACGGGCAAGGGCGTTTTGTATTGCGTGATGGAGGAGGGCGTGTGGCGGTACAAGGGCGACCAAGGCGAACTGATCCGCGGCCGCGATCGACTGCTCAGCAACTGCGCCCACGCGATCGCCGTGGATGGCAGGGATCGTGTGTGGGTCGGCAGCAACGCTGGGCTGGACGTGCTGACGGGCGGTCGTTCCCGACGGCAGTTCCGCGGCGAGAACGGTTTGCCGTTTGAAGACGTCCGCGCCATCGCGGCGGCGCCCGATGGCGAGACGATGTGGTTTGGCACGCCGAACGGCGCCATTCGCTACGAAGGCAAGCAGTTCATCCTTCGGCACAGCGAACGATGGGTCCTGAGCGACGACGTCCGCGCCATCGCCGTTGATAGCGATATGACCGCCTGGATCGCGACGTCCAAGGGGGTCAGCGCGATCCGTCGGCGAAAGATGACGCTGCGCGACAAGGCCGAGCACTACCTGAAAATCTGTCGGACGCGCCACGTCCGGTCTCCCGGGCTGGTCGGTCGCTGTCGGCTCGCCGATCGTGGCGTGCCCGAGAGCCACCAGGACGAGGACGACGACAACGACGGGCAGTACACGGCCATGTATCTGGCCGCCGAGTGTTTCCGCTATGCCGTCACGGGGGCCCAGGACGCCAAGGCGAACGCGACCGAGGCGTACCGTGCCTTGGAGTTCCTCGAGGCCGTCACCCCGATTCCGGGATTCGTCGCGCGAAGCGTCGTGCCCAGCACGTGGACGCGGATGCACGACGACGTGTACCCCGACGAGGTCGAGGCGGCTGAGCGCCGGCGGAACGATCCGCGGTGGAAGAACGTCAACCCGCGATGGCATCTGAGCGAAGACGGACGATGGTGGTGGAAGAACGACACCAGCAGCGACGAGATCGCCGGACATCTGTTCGGGTATCCGATCTACCACGCCCTCGTGGCCGACGATGAGGAGAAGCGACGCGTGGCCGGGCTGGTTCGGCGGATCATGGACCACATCATCGACAACGGCTACGTGCTGCGCGACGTGGACGGCGAGCCGACGCGGTGGGCCCATTGGGGACCACAGGATCTCAACGACGATCCTGCCTGGCGGCCGGAACGGGCCGGCAACAGCCTCGAGATCCTGTCTCATCTGCGGGTCGCACACGACCTGACGGGCGAACAGCGATACCTGGACGCGTACCAGCGTTTGATCGACGAGCACGGCTACGCCGAGAACGTGCTCGAGATGAAGCCCGCCGACCCGAGCGATCAGAACCACATCCAGGACGAGTTGAACGGGTTGGTTTGCTATCACCTGCTGCGGCTGGAGACGTCGCCGAAGCTGCGCAAGATCTATCGAAAGGCTGTGCTTCGCTGGCTTGACATCGTCCGACACGAGTCCAGTCCGTTCTACAACTTCGTCTGCGGCAGCCAGCTGGACTGCCGTTTCGAGCTGGAGCGCTGTGTCGCGTTCCTCCGGGACACGTCGCTTGACCTGGTGGAATGGACGCTCGACAACCGGCATCGCCTGGACATCACGATCGACCGGACGGCTGGCCTGCACGAACCGCAGGCGACCCGGGTCCTGCCCGCCAGCGAGCGTGGGGTGATCCGCTGGGACGGGAGCAGCATGGGCCTGATCCGCGGCCACGACGGATGGACTGAAAACACCGGCGAGCACTGGTTGTTGCCGTATTGGATGGGGCGATACTACGGGTGGATCAAGCGGTAGGCTTCAGGCCTTTCTGGCGTCGCGATCTGGACGATGCTAACATGGGGTTGCTCTGAGGCGAATCGTCGGGGATCTATATCCGCCCTTGCGGCATTGAAGGGAATCGAGGAGCTTGCGCCGAGATGGCAGACACCGATACGAAGGCCATCCTCAAGGTACTCACCGGCCTGTCCGGGAAGTTGGATCTGCGTGCGCCGGCGGTTGGGATCGTCCTGGCCGCGGGTCATGGCAAACGGATCAAGAGCGAGACGTCCAAGATGCTGCACGAGATCTGGGGCGTGCCGACGGTCCAGCGTGTCAGCAACGCGGTTTGCAGGGGGCTTGGGACGGACAACCTGATCACCGTAACCGGCGTCAAGGCCGTCGAGGTGGCCAAGGCCATCGGCTCTGGGCCGCACGCCGTCTACGCCTATCAGAGCGAACAGAGGGGAACGGGGCACGCGGTCCAGTGCGCCATGGAGATGTTGGGCAAGCGGCGCTATCGCGGGAGCATCCTGGTCAGTCCGGGCGATGTCGGGCTCCTGAACGCTGCGACCGTTCGGAGCCTGCGCAGAACCTTCAAGCGCGCGCACGCCGACATGGCCGTTCTGACCGGCCGATATGAGGGGGACCCAAACAAGAACTACTTCGGCCGGATCATACGCGTGCCCGATACATCGCCCGATCGCGGCAAGATCCTGGGCATCGTCGAGTACAAGGATATCCTCAAGATGAAGCCCCGGGCCCGCTGGGTCTTTCAGTACAACGGGCGGCGGTACGCCTTCGGCCGCAAGGAGCTACTCGAGGCCCGGGAGTTCAACGCAGGCGTGTTCATCTACCGGGCCGATCCCCTGCGCAGGCACCTGTACGACATCAAGAGCGACAATGTTCAAGGCGAGATCTACCTGACCGACTTGATCAAGATCTTCGTCCGGCGTGGCTTGAGCGTCGTCGCCCATGTCGCCCGAGACAACGCGGTCTCGCTCGGCTTCAACAACAAGACGGTCTTGAAGGAGATGGAGGCCATCGCCCGGCGGCGCGTCTACGACCGGCTGCGCGACATCATCACCATCCGCGACGAGGACAACTTCTTTGTCGCCGACGAGGTCGTGGACGACCTGGTCCGCATGGACCGGAAGGGCAAGCCGCTGGACATCGTCGTCGACGTCGGCGCCCGCGTCCACAAAGGGGCCAAACTCAATTACGGCGTCGTGATCGGACGCGACGCCATCATCGACGGCCATGTCCGGTTCGGACGGAACGTCGAGATCGGCAACAACGCCTTGGTCACCTGCTACGCTCACCAGAAGGTCGTCATCGGCGACAACTGCTCGATCATGCGTGGCGACATGGTCAAGGGCCAGGTCACGATGGGCGACAACGTGCGGATCGAATCCAACGTCATCATGACCGGCAGCGACGACTGGCCCGTCGTGGTCGGCGACAACGTGACCATCAAGGGCACGACGTACATCTTCGGGTGCACGATCGAACCCGACGTCGACATCCTGCATTCGGTCCTGATCCGCAAGCTCGTGGAGCGAATCGAGCGGCGGGACGGGACGGTTCAGCCGATTCGGTTCTACCTCCCCTTGGCCGAAGGGCTGGACTCGATCATTCCGCTCGACGGACCAGGCGACGGCCCGGATTCCTAGGCTGGCGGTGTCAGCATCAGGCCTCGCCCGCCGCCGGGGACGTCACCTGGTCGGCGAATCTGCCGGCTCGTCCGGGATGAACCGACTGACGCGACGCACGGGGGCGGTGTTCTTCAGGTACCTCTGTCGTTTGTAGAGCGGGATTCGCGAGCCAGGCGGGTCGATGGCCACGACGGTGTTGCCCTTGAGGGTCAACACGTAGTGTGCCCGGCCGATGTCCCTTTCGATCCGCTTGATGCCGATCGGAAAGCGCAAGACGCAGGACTGCCCTTGGCCCATCTCGCCGATGTCGAGGTAGCGTCCTTGCCACACGACGGTTCTGGCGTTTCCGTCAACCGTGTACGTAACGGTGTTGTCCGACGCTTGGACCCAGTCGGGGACTCGCACGAGGACCCGCGCGCATTTCCGCTTGATGCGCAGCTCGACCTTGCCCTCGTAAGGGATGTGACTGTGGACGTCGGCCCACCGTGAGGCCCGGTTCAGCAGGAGATGCACGCGCAGCGCTCCGCGGTCATGCTGAACCATGTCCCGGTGGACGTGGTAGAACGCACGCGTGCAGTTGCTGATGCAGCAGGTCATGATGCCGGGCCCCATTTCGGGAAGGTGCCATTCGTTCACGCCCGCCCAGCCGCCGAAGTTGCCCGTGAGCTTCCCAACCGCCTCTTCGACCTTCGCGTCAGGGAACGTCAGTCCTCGTGTACGGTTCTCCGGCAGGTCGTAGAACCAACGCGTGTCAGTCAGTTGGAGCGTCGCGATGTGGTTTCGGATGAAGCGGTCAACGTCGTCCCAATAATCGCCCGCGCCGACCCGGGTGAGCAACAGCGCCATCATCACCAGATCGGCGGAACAACAGGCCTCGGTGTTGTCGATCGACTGCCGACGCGGGAACTTGCCGTAGCAGTATTCGGGTGCAAAGCCGATGTCGCGCGAGCAGAAGGTCATGACGTGGTCGTAGGCACGCCGTGCGAAGGCGACGTACTCCTGGTCGTCCGCAGCGATGCCGTATTCGAGGAGCGCCTGGGCGACGATACAGTTGTGATGCCAGTGAACGACCGGCCAGGAATGCGGATGTCCGGCCAGGAAGCGTCCATCCGGCGCGAAGACCTCCGCGTGGTCCTTGAGATACCGCGCGAGTCGTCCGGCCAGGGACAGCGCAGCCGGGTCTCGCGTCACTTCGTAGAAGCGACAAAGGCCCTGGAGCGTCCAGCCCATGAAGGTGGCGTTCCAGCCACACGCTGCTTGACGACGGTCGGCTGCCTTCATGGACTGGATGTCCGTCGGGTTGGGCGAGGCGTGCGCGGCGTCAGCGCAACCGTCATCGGGCGGCGTCACCTGCAGCCCGACGTGGATCCAGGCACCGTCCCTGTAGGGCACGGCCACCTCTTGCAGGCGTCGCAGCGCCCGGCGGCCCAGCGCCGTCCACCGCGGGTCGCGCTCGCGGAGCGCATTGGCGGCGATCCAGCACAGCCGCCGCCCCCCCTCCGGACCATGCATCACCGGGTTGATCTGCGACCAGGCCAGCCATGCCCGCCGCCAGTCCTTATCCACCGAGATGTTGTCCGTACAGCCGGTGGCCATCCGCGCCAGGAGCGTCGACTCCATGAACTTGCCGTAAAGGACCACGTTTCGAAGAACCTGGGGCCACGGTTTCAGGGAGATGAAGTGATTGCAGACGTGGTCGGTCGGGGGAAACGGCTTGGCCGGCGGTCCGCCGATACATCGGGTGAACCCGTTGATCGACAGCTTCATGCGTTCGGCCAGGTCCAGCGTGTCGGGCACGAGGATCTCGTAGCGCGTTCCTTCAAACGGCGGGACGGTGGTGGGCGGCAGCGGCGCGCGCCGGGGTGCGAGCGCAGGATCGCCCGCGCCTGCGCCCCACGCCGTGACGATGACGGCTGTCATCGTAGGCAACATGCCAGATCCCTTCGATCAGGTCCTGCCCGCGGATCGCTCACTGCGACTCAAGCCTGACGCTGAATCTCACGTCCTTGAGAAGACGGCGCACGCGTTCGTAGGGTTCCCAACTCGTCAAAAACTCAGTCTTCTGCTCGAGCGTCAGGCCGGCGTGCGTGCTGGCGGCGAAGACGTCGGTATCGAAGAAGATGCTACGGGTGACGGGCTTGCAGCCTGGGGCTGAGATGGCGAACCAGGCCGTCGGCGGCACCTGGCACGTCAACTGTCCGTCCGGTGCCGTATGCGCTCTGAGCACCTGTCCGTAGTTGACCACCTCAACCTGGGCCGTAACGGGTTTGGACTGGGCGTCCTTGATCTCGAACGTCACATTGGCCAGCACCGGCCGCGGTGGTTTGGCGTCCGGGCGACGGAAGTAGATGGGGCTTGTGATGGCTACCCGTTTCGGTCCACCGATGCAGCGGGCGATGTACCAGGCGTTGTCCGTTTCCTGGATGTCAAAGGCGGCTGTGAACGCCTGGTTGTCGTCGGCGGAGACGTCGAGGCGTCTTGCGATCTCGCCGTTGCGCACCAGTTCGACGTGCGTCAGGCCCAGCCGGGGGTCGGCCTCAGACCGGGCCCACACCTTGACCGTCCGTGGCTTCGGTCCGGGGGCGAGCACCGCGCCGGGTCGCTTGCCGTCGATCGCAAAGTCGATGAGAGGTCCGGACGTTGTGAAGGTTCGTCCCGCCTTGATGCCAGCGGCGAAGTTGGCGATCGAGAGGGGTTCGTTGCCCAGGTAAACGTATGTCCGGCACGCGCCCAACCGCGGCGCCCACGCTCTGTCCAGACAGGTGTCCGACGTGCCCGTGCAGGGCATGACGTACCCGTGGTTGAGCACGAGGTACCAGGATCGCTCGTTGGTCCCGCTGACCCCGGACGTCATCACGTCCATCGCGTCAAACGTGGGGCCTGCCAGCAGGTCGAAGGGCAGTTCTGTCGCCGGATTGTGACTGACGTTGGGGTGGGTGTAGCCGACAACGCCACCGCGTTGGTGGATGGCGTGGTGGGCCTCGAACTGGGCCGAGTACCCGCGCGGGTGGGGCCGCGGACCGATCGGGTACGCCTTGCGGGGATCGGCCCAGTGCGTGTTGATCTCCCAACAGTGTCCGCCCGGAAACCACTTGACCTCCCAATTCCAGTCGGCCTTGAATCTCTGGCTGGACAGCCTCCTGCACAGATCGTCCCGGTACGAGGGTTCTCGCTCCGGACCGTCCCAGGCGTGCGTCGCGAAGTAGCAGTCGAGTCCCTCCGCCCGAGCGCCGATCGCACCACGCGTGATCGTTGCGTCGGGGATGTACCGCTCGCCGTGGATCACGTGGGCGTGCATGTCGCCGCTGTACCATCCGCGAGCGGACAGGTTGATTTGCCGTTCCAGCCGCAGATCCAGCGCTAGCATCTGGCGGTCGGACAGGATCTCCGCAGCGACCACCCGTGGGACGTATTCCGGTCCCCGGGTGGCCTTCACGGTCACCTTGCCTACCGGCAGGGCTTCGTCGAACTGGCCGTCCACCCAGAACCCCGAGCCCTTGAACGCGCTGCCGTCGGCGAGCACCACGCGCAGGCGTGCCGCGAGGGGCGTGCCGGTCTTGGCGTCCCTCACCTGTCCGTGGAAACGGCCGACCATGAGCTGCTTCAGCGTCGCCATGCCCGTTGCGGTGCTTGTCGTTGCTGTGATCGTTGCCGTTCCACCTCGCCTTCCGGCCGTGAAGGTTGTCTCAATGAAACCGTCTTCGGTTACGCCCTCCGCGGGCGCGACGCGACCGCTGCCCGCCGTCCAGGTGACCGGCGTCCCGTCGGCGACAACGTCACCGTTGGCGTCCAGCACGCGACCGACGAGGAGGGCGGTGTCCGCGCCGTTGGCGAGAAGCTTCCTGAGCGAGCGGCGGGGCTTCGGACTGAAGACCTGCAGGCAAACGCGCGCCGCCGACTGTCGCCCGACGGAACGGAACTCGACGTCGTCCAGCCAGACGGTGTCCATCAGCAGCGTGCGGGCGACGATAGCCGGGCGCGCCTTGACGGCGTTCGCGGGCGCCTGCACGACGGCCATTTGCCGCTCCCAGTCGTGGCCGCGGTCGTGATCCGCGTATCGCTGCAGCGCCTGCTGCAACGGGATCTTGCCGACGGGACGGTCCGCGGCATCGAACCATTCGATGTTCGGCTTGATGAACCCGTAGTGCAGACCGCCCCGCACCTTGGTCCAGACCGACACCAGGTAGACCTCGCCGGGCTTGATAGGCATGGATTCGACCGACGTCAGGACGACGGTGGAACGCAGTGCCGACATGAGGATTGAGGCGTTTCCGGAGTGGCGCGTCTTGTCGTCGCGGTTCCGCTGGCCGCGGAGTCGTGGGTCGCAGGCGATGTCGGCCGCCTCTCGGAACGTCCATTCAGCAGGTGCGCCGTTGCGCCACGTCTCGAACGACGGGTTCGGTGCGAGGTTCTTGGGGGCCGCACATGCCGTGCGCACGCCCACCAGCAGCGCCACTGCCAGGTACATTCGCGCCGGTTGGTTTCGTTGTGAAGGCAGCTGGGGAAGGGGCATGCGGTCCGCCCTCGCTTTCGTTTCTTTCGGCGTCGACGCAATGATGCCGTGTCAGCCGCGTAGCGACGTCATCTGCGGAATTCGCGCCGCGATGGTCATGAGGTATTCTAGCATCCCCATGGCCCCGCTGCGTCAAGAGACGTCAGACGGAGATTCGGAGAGGTCCGCATGTTCACCACCGACTGGAAACGACGGGGCGTCGTGCGATCGGCGGTTGCCGTCCTGCTGATATCGGTCGCGCCGGTCTGCCTCGCCGCGGACGACGGCGAGCCCTTCTTCAAGCTTCGCGGCTGGGAAACCATGGTTGAGGGGCTCTGGTGCGGGTCGCGCGGCGGCGGCACGTACTGGTACAAGAACCCGTTCTACCTCAACTACCTCGACATGGTGCTGCGCGAGGCGCCGAAGTACAAGGCCAACGCGCTAATCCTGATGGGCCGGCACAACTACGCCGAGATCCACACGTTCGTCAGCTACCGGAAGTGGCCGCTGCTGCACAGGATCTACAAGGATCGCGGCCTCAAAGACCGTGAGCTGCAGCAGCGGCGCCTCAACGAACTGATCGACAAGGCCCGTGAGCAGGGCGTAGGCGTGTACCTCTGGGATCACGAGGTCCACATCCCCGCCGAGATGCCGAAGTGCTACCCGTCGATTGTGGGGAAGGGCGCACGGTACTGCCCGTGCGCGCCCGACCTGTGGCGGTTCATGGCGGACAAGTACGATGAGTTTCTCGAGCGCGTCGACGGAGCGGCTCTCGGTGACCTACGAGTGGGCCCGGAAGTCGTACGAAAGACGGGGTCAGTCTGCCCGACTTCGTCTCGCCCCGGGACCCGTCGCAAACGACGCGTTGGTGGATTGGCTGGCGGGCCTGCCGGCGCGGTCGACGCCGTAGCACGACTGGATGTCGCCGGGCCTGTGGGCTACCATCACCGTCTGCGCGTCGGGGCGCGACAGTGTGACATGACCTGATAAGGATGGGTTGGCGATGAATGTATCTCGGTTGGGGACACTCGTCTTGGCGGTTTGGGGAGCGTGGGTATCGGCAGCGCTTGCGGACACAGTGCGCGAGTCGGCCCGGTCGATCCCGGTCGCCTACGACGTGGACGTCGTGGTGGTCGGGGGAACGACGGGGGGCGTTGCGGCGGCTGTCGGTGCGGCGGAAGGGGGAGCGGACGTCTTCCTGGCCGCCCAGAGACCCTATCTGGGGCAGGACGTGTGCGGTGCGTATCGGCTGTGGCTGGAACCGGGTGAGGAGCCGTCGACCCCGCTTGCCGGAGCCATGTTCGCCGAGCCGCCGGCGCTGGTCGAGGTCGGGCGGGGCGTGCCGTTCAGCTACGAAACGGACATCCCCGCGGGCGGGAGGCACCCCGATACGGCCAAGCCGTCGAAGCTCTCGGACGGCAAGTGGGCCAGCGCGTACACGCAGAGCGTGGAATACGGCGGGGACGTGACCATCACGATCGACCTGAAGAAGGACGTAGCCCTCGGCGAGATCCACGTGATGGCCTTCCAGCGGCGCCGCGACATCGAGACGGCGATGGTGACCGTCGCTATCAGCAAGGACAAGGCGCGTTGGCGGTACGCGGCCAGGATCAACAACACCGAGCTACGCCAGGGCGACTACATTGACGCACCCCTCTGTTTGTCGGCGCCGCTGAAAGGAAAGGCTCGGTATCTGAAGGTCGTTGCCAAGAAGAGCGGAAAGGTGGAGCGGCAGCTTCTGGGTGAGGTGGTGATCGAGCCAGCAGGCGCGGACAGTCGCCCTCAACGTGTCGGTAAACCGCGCGTCCCGCCGATGCCGATGCAGGTCAAGCGTGCGTTGGATCAGGCGCTGCTGAATAGGGGCGTTCAGTTTCTGTACGGATGCTACGCAACCGACGTGCTGCGGGACGCCAACGGCTATCTGGCCGGCGTCGTCATGGCCAACCGTTCCGGGCGTCAGGCGGTCAAGGCCAGGGTCATCATCGATGCGACGCCGCGGGCGGACGTCGCGCGGATCGCCGGGGTCCCGTTCGCAGCGTATCCCGGCGGCGAGCAGACGTTCAGACGGGTCGTGATCGGCGGGGAGGTCCACCAAGGCGCGGGTGCGGTTGCCCGGAGAATCCCCGCATCGGTCCACCTGGAGCGCCGCGGATCAGCGACCGCCGCCTGCCGCACCGCCATCGCGTACACGCTCGACATTCCCATGCAGGACGGCTCGTTTGCGTCGTTTGCCCGGGCTGAGCAGATCGCGCGCGACCGGACATGGGATCGTGGGCAAGTCGATGCGTCCGAGGTCCTGTACCAGGTGCCGCCCGACCCGATGAAGGGCGCCAAGCACCTGTCAGGCGAGTGGCCGGGCGCGGACAAGGCCGATCTGGACGCGTTCCGTCCATCGCAGGAGCAGCGACTGTACGTCGTGGGCGGGTGCGCGGACGTGTCCCGAAAGGCGGCCGGTCAGCTCGCTCGACCGCTGGCGTTGATGACGCTGGGAAGGCGTATCGGCCGGGCAGCGGCGGCGGATGCGAACGTGACGCCGCGGCCGCGGGTCGTCTGCTTGGGTGATAGCATCACGGCGGCTGGTTATCCCGCGAAGCTGGGCAGAAAGCTCGACGGCTACCACGTCATCAACGCCGGGGCAGGAGGGGACACCAGCGGTCAGGGCCTTGCGAGGCTGGACCGCGACGTGCTGGGCCATGCGCCCAAGGCCGTCGTCGTGCTGTTCGGCACCAATGACAGCGTGTTGACGGGACCGGGACGCTTCAAGACGCCGGTCAAGGAGTACGAGAGCAACCTGCGGGCGATTGTGCAGCGATGCGTGGGGCGCGGCGCGACGGTCGTGGTCTGCACGTTGCCGCCGGTCATCGCCGAACGGTACTTCGAGCGTCACCCGAAGGCCCACTATGACGCCGAAGGTGGGTTGGAGAAGGTCTTGCTGCGCTATCGCGACGCCGCGCTGCGCGTTGCCGAATCTCTGGGCGTGCCGGGCCTCGATCTGTACCGGGCGTTGGATAGCGATCTGTCGACCTTCGGCGCCTGCGGCGTTCACCCGACTCCCAAGGGCGAGGAGACGATCGCCTCGCTGGTGGCGGAGAAGCTGCGCCCGCTGCTGCCGCCGCGCAAGAGGGAGAAGCTGGCGCTGAGCGGCGTCCGTGTGGCGGGTGTGAAGGGCAAGGCGTCGGCGGGGGGCCAGGTTCGAGAGACGCTGGTAGGCGTTCGGCCCACGCAGCGAGGCCTGCCGACCGTGCCTGCAGGTGAGCGCGTCTTGCCCGTGCTCGGCGACTATGACGTCGTCGTGGTCGGCGGCGGGACGGGCGGCGCACCGGCCGGTATCGGCGCCGCCAGGCAGGGGGCCAAGACGCTCGTCCTGGAGTACCTCAACGGTTTGGGCGGGGTGGGGACGCTGGGCCTGATCGGCAAGTACTACTGGGGATACCGACACGGCTTCACGGCCGAGATCGATCGCGGGGTGGCGGATCTGGGCGGACAGAAAGAACCTGCCACGCTCGGGTGGAACGTCGAATGGAAGATGGAGTGGTACCGACGCGAAGTCCGCAAGGCCGGCGCGGACATCTGGTTTGGGACGTTGGGCTGCGGCGCGTTGGTTGAGGATGGCTGCGTCAAGGGCGTGGTGGTGGCCACGCCTCAGGGGCGGGGCGTCGTCCTGGCGAAAGTCGTCATCGATTCCACCGGCAACTCCGACATCGCTGCCGCTGCTGGTGCGCAGTGCATCTACACGGACGGCTCCCACGTCGCGGTTCAGGGCACGGGCATGCCGCCGCGCAAACCCGGCGCGTCCTACACGAACACCGACTACACGCTGACCGACGACGCGGACATCGTCGACATGTGGCGGACGTATGTGGTGGCGAGGGAGAAATACAAGCAGGCCTACGACCTGGGCCAGATCATCGACACGCGCGAGCGGCGGCGGATCGTGGGCGATTTCGTCATCTCGCCGCTCGACCTCTATAACGGGCGCACGTATCTGGACACCGTGGGCGTCTCGTACAGCAACTTCGACACGCACGGGTTCACGGTCCATCCGCTGTTTAGCCTCAATCCGCCCAACAAGAAGGGCGTGCAGGCCTACACGCCGTATCGCGCCCTCTTGCCCAAGGGGCTGGACGGCATCCTGGTAACGGGTCTGGGGATCAGCGCGCACCGGGACGCGATGCCGGTCCTACGGATGCAGCCCGACATCCAGAACCAGGGGTATGCGGCCGGGGTAGCGGCTGCGATGGCCGCGCGGTCCGGGAAGACCACACGCCAGATCGACATCCGAGCGCTGCAGAAGCACCTCATCGAGAAGGGAAGCTTGCCCAAGAGCGTGCTGACCGACAGGGATACGTTCCCCTTGCCGCAGGAGAAGATCGCGGCCGCTGTGGCGAGCGTCGTCGACGGGCAGAAGGGGCTCGGCCTGATTCTCGCCCAGCCGCGCGACGCGATGCCGTTGCTACGAAAGGCCCATGCGGCAGCGAAGACCGACGAGGCCAGGCTCGTCTACGCGCACATCCTTGGCATGATGGGGGACGCGACGGGCGTTGCGTGCCTGATCAAGAGCGTCCGCGCCAGCGATTGGGATGCAGGGTGGTCGTTCAAGGGAGGGGGCCAGTTCGGCGCGAGCCTCAGTCCGCTCGACAGCCGCATCATCGCGCTGGGCAAGACGCGGGACAGGCGAGCGGTGGCGCCCATCCTCGAGAAGGTCATGCGCCTGGGGCCGAAGCAGGCGTTCTCTCACCACCGCGCGGTGGCCGTGGCCCTCGAGACGCTCGGCGACACCAGGGCCGCCGTCCCGCTGGCGGGCCTCCTGATGAAGCCCGGCATGACGGGATATGCGCTGGGAACGATCGAGGACGCCAAGCGTTCGGCCGAGCACGCGGACGCCAACCGGTCGCGGGATGTTTCGCTGCGAGAACTGATCCTGGCGCGTGCGCTGTACCGGTGCGGGGACTCAAAGGGCATTGGCGAGAAGATCCTCCGCGAGTACGCGAAGGACTTCCGCGGACACCACGCACGCCATGCCCAAGCCGTGTTGAAGGGCGGCGGGCAGTAGGCCTGTCGATGATGATCGAGGAGGCCAGGAAGATGTTTGTTGTCCACGAGCTCCCCAGCCAGCGCGAGAAGACTTGATCAGGCCTGCGCCAAGCGTCACGTCTCGATCCCGGCTCCAAGTCGAGACGCGATCTCCATGAGAAACGTGGAGAACTCAGCGGTGACGTCGAGCCAGATTTCCGTCCCGTCGAAGTCGCTGCGCGGGGTATAGGGCTCGACGTCGGGTAGTCGCCAGAATCCCTCCGCGGTCTGCGTTTCGGTCAGATACTCGGCCACGGCGATTGCGCCGGTCAGGTCCTCGTCGCGACGCGTCAGCTGGTACATCAGCGCGCAGCCCAGGCCCAGCTTCCCGCTGGGCGGGAAGCGGTAGACGTCGTCCGCACAACGTTCGGCGAACGCGACGATCTCCTTGCCGGCACTCAGGTACTTCGTCTGCCCCGTCGCGCGGTACAGATGGGCCAGGAGAATCAGCGCGATGCCGGGGTTATAGTAGATCTGCTGCTTGCGCGTTGCGTCGACGTAGTAGTACAACTCCTCTCCAGGCGGCACGTCGGTAACAAGATTTCCATCGATGTCCATGCGGGCGTAGAAGCGTGTCGGATCGGGCTGGCTTTCCACCAGCCTGACGAGCAAGTCGCCCGCGCGGCAGGCTTCAGCCAGACGGCCCGTCGCCAAGGCGGCCAGGCCGCCCCAAGACGTGCAGACCGGTTCATGGATTCGCGTGTCGCCATCGAGTGCGTAAAACCCGCCGGCCGGTGTCTGATAGCGGCCAAGGAAGTCGACCCCCCGCAAGGCCATATCCCATCGCCCAACCCGCTGCGCTCCCAGGACCAGCCAGGCGTTCGAATAGACCGGCCAGGCATCGTGAGACGAGCTGAGGGCCTTGCGCTCGGGCGCCCGGAAATCGCCCTCCGGCGTCAAGTGGTTTTCGGCGACCCACTCCAGCAGGCGAAGGGCTTCTCGTTGCCGGCCACCCAGCGACAAGGCGTACGGGATCTTGTAGTAGCTTCCGACGCCGTCTGCCCCGTCGCAGAATGATCCGTCCGCTCTCTGTCGCGCGCAGATCCAGTCGATACCTCGCCTCGCGGCTTCGAGGAACCGCCCAGGGGATTCGAGTGTCATCATCGCTCTCCGAGCAAGTCCTGTGGCCGGAGCGGCCCCGGGAAGGAGAATTCATGCCCGCGGATCCTACCACGTTCGGCGCCAGATGTAAGGATCACGAACCATCGTCCGTCCACCGAAACCTGGCCCGAGAAGAATGAAACCTTTCCGCCGGATTCCGGCCATGATACGGTGCCCCCAGGATGGACATCGCTGCCCACTGTTGGAGGCGCTTCGAGATGACCCCACGTGGTGCGCCGCGGGCGCTGCTGTTGGCCCTTCCATTGGCGCTTTCACTTTGGTGCGCGTGTTCTCATGCCGACGAGGCGCGACAGGAGAAGCCGGGGCCTCGGGGCACCTCCTTCACGGTAACGATCCGCGAGCGGGCTGGCATCGCACGGCGCGGGGAGCCGACGCGGGTCAGCCTACCTTTCGCTGTTGGCGTGCTTAAGGACGCGTCCGATGTGTCTCTCGCGGAGCCGAGTGGGCGCCCTGTGCCGGCCCAATTCGAGGTCCTCGCCCGGTGGGACGACAAGTCAATCCGATGGTTGCTCGCCAGGTTCTTCGTCGACGTGGCGGCGAACGGCAAGATCACCCTTGTCGTCCGACGCGGGGTCGGTTCTTCGGCCATGCACGGCCCCAATCTTGTCAGCAAGACACCCACGAACCTGGTCGTGGATACCGGAGCGATACGGGCAGTCGTGGGGGCGGCGCATTGTGAGACCTTCCTGGTCACTGACCGCGACGGCAAGGCTCTCTTGAAGCAGCGGCCACAGCTGGTGCTCTACTCCCCCACAGGCGTGGCGCACCGCTGTGCCTGCCCCGATACGGTGGATCTCGAGCAGAACGGTCCGCTCTATGCCTCCGTCTTCCTTGCCGGCCCGATGAAGGGCAAGGAGCCCGGGGTTGACAAGCTGTTCCGCTACGAGACTCGGCTGCATTTCTGGAAGGGCCTGGGACGCGTGCTCGCCGAGCACACCGTCGTCGCTGTGGGCAGCGCCAAGGACGGCGTGACCATCGTGGACGGCATCGTGGTGGACATGAAGGCCATTAGCGACGTCTCTAAGTACGTCTTCGCTGGCAAGGGGCGCGCCCACCCCGGCAGCCTGCGAGCGGGACAGACAGCGCGCCTGAAACAAACCTGTGCGTATTGGCACGAGAGCGGCAGCGGACCGGATGGCGTCGCCGAGCCGGTGAGATTCGTGGTGCTGGAGGCGGACTTCGGCTACGCGCTGACGACGAACGGCGGGCGCGCGATGGCCGAGGGGCAGAGGGCCGACGGTTGGCTCTGGGCCGCCGGGGCAGAGCGATCCGTCGGCGTGGCGGTCCGCGATTTCTGGGAAGAAGGTCCCAAGGCACTTCGCGTCGGTGCGGACGGCTCGCTGGCTGTGGAGTGCTATGCCCATTGGCAGGCCAAGCCAGGCGAGCCCCGCCCGCCTCGGGCCCGTACGCCCGACTACTCCAAACATCCAAAGCTCGCGCGCTGGTCGGCCGGTCTGGACGGCGGCATCGAGGAGGTCGTCAAGCGATTCCTGGCCGATACCGGATACACAGGCCCCGTGCGGCGTGGGCCATTCCGATTCGGACAGGGCCGGGCCAAGACCACCGACGTGCTGTACCTATTCGGCAAGGCCGATCGCCAACAGATCGAGATAGATACACTCGCGGCGCACCGGCGCCCTTTGATCCCCGTGGTCGACCCGCGATACCTGGCTTCGACGCGCGCGCTGCCGTTCGTGTGGCTGGCCGCAAGCGACAGCAACTTGCCCGTGTTCGAGCAGGGCCTGCTCGACATGTTCGAGAACTGGCAGAGGCACGCCACGCGCTATGGCTTCCTGCACTTCGGGGACGACCAGTGTTCGTTCGGCTACAACAAGACCGTACCGTCGACCACGGATGACCAGGAATACGACACCACGCAGTGTCTGACCATGCAGTTCGCGCGAACCGGCAATCCCGACTATCTGCGATGGGCCGACGTCTGCGCCCGCCACTTCATGGACGTCGATCAGGTCCATCCCACCGGGGAGCTTCACTTCCACGGCTACACCGCGGGCGGCGACTATCACGAAGAGCCCGTGCGGGTCGACATGTCCGGGCATCCTTACATCGGCGGGATCGTCAACCACTACATGCTCACCGGCGATCGCCGGAGCCTGAGAGGCATCCGTCGGTTGGCGGGGGCGCTGCGAGGCTATGGTCTGAAGGCCCGAGAACGGGTGCTGACGACGGACGAGCGGAGCTTGGCTCGTGCCGGGATCTGCCTGGCCGCCATCTATGACCTGACGCGGGACCCCAATCACCTCGCGCCGGTCAAGCGGATGGCGGACGCCATCAACGACCTTGCCGGTGACGTGAGCAACGACCTGAGAGGAGAGCCGCCGTTCCACATGTGGTGGATCAACCCCAACGAGATGTGCTATCACGTTCGAGAGCTTCTGGTCCGCTACCACATGGCCACCGGCGACCCGCGGGCCCTGGCGACGCTTCGAAAGGCCTTGGACCTCTACATCTACAACCTCTGGGACAGCCAGAAGGTGGCCTGGCGGGGCATGTTCGGCGCGCCGTTCGACTTCAACATGCAGTACGAGAACGCCGTGCCCAGAGAACCCAGGCGTGGCACGGCCACCGAACTGGCGACGGCGGAGCTCGGCCTGCCCTTCGCCTACCTCGCGCGGGTCACAGGCAATGACTTCTACCTGACGCCCATTCTGGAAAGCATGGACAACCTGGGCCATGACTACGCCAAGCGATTCGGCAACCGCCAGTTCGCGCGCCGTCAGCTCTGGTCACTTCCGCTCGTCTCCATGCTTCCCCGTGATTGGCGCGCGAACCGCGACCGGATCATCCAACGGGAGGTCCTCCGCGCTAGCTTGAAGGCGGACGATGGCCTGAGGGCCTGGACGCCCAAAGGGCAAATCGAGGGCAAGGCGCACGGGGAGATCCTCTGGGCGGACAGCCCATTCGGCAGGGTCTTGCGAACCTACCGCAACGGTTTCGTGACCTTCCCGGCCCCCAAGGACGTCCTCGAGACGCCCGGCACGGTCTGCTTCTGGGTCCGCAGGGACGCCGCCCGCTGGAACCGCAAACCGTGGCCCTGGTACGGCGAACTCCGCGGACTGCTCTACATCGGCTCGGACGCCCGCCAGACCAACGCGCTTGACCTGATGATGCTCAAGAGCGACCTGTGGACCCGCCTGTACGACCATCGCGCCTGGGAGATGGTGGCGATCAGGAGCCCCTCGGTTTCGTGGGAGAAGGGCCAGTGGCACCACGTCGGCGTAGTCTGGAATCGATTCGACCTGACCGTCTTGGTCAACGGCGAAGAGGTCGGCCATGACGATCGGTTCGCCCTACCCAACGGCGGCCAGACGACGATTGCCCTGGGTTGGCGGCCGACCAACCGCTATGGCCAAGCCAACTACTACGATCTACGCGTCTTCCAGACGGCCCTGTCGACCGACCGGATCAGGCGGATCTACGAATTTGGGCGACCTGATCATGACGGTTCGAAGGCCGGAGGGGCCAGAACGGACGGCGGCAATCCCACAGAGGATGGCGCGCGACCGTCTGAATAAGGAGAACGGTGACAATGATCCAAATGGGCCTCGTTGTTCTGGGCCAGTGCTTCTTCGGAACGGCTTACAGCGTGTCTGACGCCAGTGCGCTGCTCGTCGAGAGCCGGACCCCGCGGGCGGTCCTGGTCCTCCCGGCCCAGGCCCACGAAGATGAAGAGCTTGCCGCGAAGGAACTCCAGATCCACATCGCCAAGATGTCCGGCGCGAGGCTCACGATCGTTCGTGGCGATGTGCCGAAAGGCCTCCTGCCCGTTCGGATCGGCTTGTCGTTGTCGGCCGAGGCCAAGGCCAGGATCCTCCAGCAAAGCGACGATCCCGGTGCGTTCCTGATCGACGCGAGGGCCGACCGGATCTCGCTGGCCGGCAACGCCCCCGAAGGGACGTTGATCGCCGCGTACGAGCTTCTCGAGCAACTCGGGTGCCGATGGTACCTGCCGGGCGAGCTTGGGGCGGTCATTCCCAAGCGCGTCACCGTAACCATGCCTCTGGGGCAAACCCTCCAGGTGCCCTCGTTCCCTCACCGGCACCTGCAGTGCATCTCGCTCGACCTGCCCTGGTATCGCCGCCAGCGGCTCGGCGGGCTGTATTTCCCCGGCGCCCACGGCATCTCGCTGCGGCCCAAGGCAAACCTCAAGACCGAGCCGGAGTTGTTTGCACTGGTCAACGGAGAACGCAAGGACACGCAGCTCTGCCTGAGCAACCCCGAGGTGCTCAAGCGCGCGATCGCCGCGGCCATGGACTACTTTGACCGACATCCGGACGCGCAGTGGCTTGGCATGGGCCCCCGCGACAACGGCGTGTTCTGCGAATGCGAGCGTTGCCAGAAGCTCGACAGCGGCGACGTCGACCCGGTCACCAACCGGCGGATTCGTACAGACCGGTACGTCTGGTTCTTCAACCAGATCATCGAAGCCGTGCACAAGAAGTATCCCGGCAAGAAGATCGCCTTCTACGGCTACGATGCGCTGAAGTTCCCGCCCCGCAAGGTCAAGCCCAGTCCCTACCTCGTGCCCGCGTTCGCGCCGATCACGCAGTGCCGAATCCACGGGATCAACAACCCGATCTGCCCCGATCGCTCGTTCTACAAGAAGACAATGGTCGAGTGGACGCGCGTGGTCCCCGAGACGTTCGAGCGGGGCTACTATTTCAATCTGGCCTGCCCGGGGTTTCCGTTCAGCAAGATCCACGCGGTACGGGAGGAGACGCCCTTCGCGCATAAGCTCGGCGTGAAGGGCTGGCGGGTCGAGTCGAAGCCGTCGTGGGCGTCGAACGGGCTGACCTTGTACGTGGCGGCGCGTCTGATGTGGGACGTGAACACCGACGTCGATGCCTTGATGATCGAGTTGTGCGAGAAGTTCTTTGGCCCCGCCGCCAAGCCGATGGGCGACTACCTGGAAATGGTGGACCACGCGTTTCGCGACACCGACTGCCACACGGGCAGCAGCTTCTGCATGCCCAAGGTCTTCACGCCGGCGCGGATGGCGCGCGGTCGAACGCTGCTCGACCGCGCCGCGCGTCTGGCCGGCGGCCCTGAAGCGAAGACATACGCCGAGCGCGGTCGCATCTTCCGGTTGAACCACGACCGGCTGGAAGCCTTCCTGAACATGCTCGAGCAGCGCAACCGGTTCGATTTTGCCTCAGCCAATGCGTCGCTCGACCGGCTGTATGAGATCAGCGACGTGATGGTCAACTACCGCCTCCACCCGCCGGGAGCCGCCAAGCAGAAACCGTCCGACATGCCGTACAAGGTCTGGTTCGCCCAGGCGTGGCTGCTGTATCCCGGCGTCGTGCCCTCGTACATTAACCGGTTCTGGGCGCCGTGCACGCGGTCCGGGTACGAACGGACCGTGGCGAAGGGTGATCTGGTCGCCGGCCTCCCCGACGTATGGGACTTCCTGATCGACCCGACCGGCGTGGGCGAAGGTCTCCGGTGGTATCGCGACGGCCGGATCGGTGGGAATTGGCAGCCCCTGCGTACCAAGAGCAGCACGTGGTCCGACCAGGGATTGCACTACTACAAAGGCCTGGCCTGGCATCGGACTGTGGTCACGATTCCAAACACGTTCCAGCGGCGCAAGGTCTTCCTCTGGTTCGGGGGTATGGACGAGGCGGCGAAGGTCTGGCTGAACGGCGAGCTTCTGGGGCAGAGCGACGCGGAGGGTGGCAGGCTCGTCAAGCCCGCTGGCGCGTTCAAGCCGTTTGAATTCGACGTGAACGGCATCGTGCGGATCGGCCGGCCCAACACCGTCGCCGTCAAGATCATCAACCACAGACTCAGCGAGATCGGCACCGGCGGCATCACGGCGCCCGTGATGTTCTGGTCGCCGAAGCCCAAGTAGCACATGAAAGGTCCGGTGCAACAAGATGGCAAGGTCCATGTGGCGCAAGGCGCTTCTGAGTATATGTGTTCTCGCAGCGGGCGTTGCCTCGCTGGCCGCGGAGCGGGTCGTCCTGGTCGAGGCCGGCCGACCTCGGGTCGTGCTCGTCCTTCCCGCCGACCCGCTTGATGATGAGTCACTCGCCGCCAGGGAACTGCAAAGCCACATCCGTCAGATCAGTGGTGCCACACTTGCGATCACGACCGATCGTCCAAAGCAGGGAATGCTCCCTGTGCGCATCGGTTCAGCGCTCTCGCCGGACCTGAAAGAACGCGTCGCCGGACGCAGCCCGTTCACCGGAGCGTTCATGTTGTCGGTCAAGCCCCAGGGAATCCGTCTGACCGGCAACTCGGCCGAAGGGACGTTATACGCCGTGTACGAGCTACTGGAACAACTCGGCTGCCGTTGGTATCTGCCCGGTCCGCTGGGAACGGTCGTGCCGAAGGCGTCGACCGTTGCCCTGCCGATGCAGGAGACGTTTCAGGCCCCATCGTTCAAGGACCGGCATCTGATTACCGTGGGACAATCCCTGCCCTGGTATCGTCGCCAGCGCCTCGGCGGTCGGTTCCTGCCGGGCTGCCATGGTGTTCCCCAGCTTCCCGAATCGAAGTTCGAGGAGGAGCCCGAGCTGTGGGCGCTGATCGACGGCGAGCGCCGGCCCACCCAACTGTGCACGACGCACCCGGAGGTCCTCAAACGGGCGATCGCGGCCACCTTGGCCTACTTCGAGAAGCATCCTGACGCCCCGTGGATCGGCATGGGGCCCGAGGACAACGGTGAGTTCTGCGAATGCGAATCGTGCCGCCGGCTCGATACCGGCCAGGTCGATCCGATCTCCAACAGGCTCGTTCGCACGGACCGCTACATCTGGTTCTTCAACCAGATCCTCGACGCCGTGCATGAGCGATTTCCCGGCAAGAAGCTGTGCTTCTACGCTTACGACTCGCGCAAGTTCACGCCGAAGAATCATCGGCCGAATCCGCACATCGTGCCGGCGTTCGCACCGATCACCCAGTGCCGGTTGCACGGGATGTCCAATCCGATCTGTCCCGATCGCTCCTTCTACCGAAGGGTCATCGTCGACTGGGCGCGGATATCGGCCGAGATGTATGAGCGCGGGTACTACTTCAACCTGGCCTGCCCGGGGTTTCCGTTCAGCAAGATACAGGCGGTTCGCGACGAGACCGTGGAAGCCCACAAGCTCGGCATGACGGGCTGGTGCGTCGAATGCATGCCCTCGTGGGCCTCGCACGGGCTGACGTTGCACGTGGCGTCTCGGCTGATGTGGGACGTGAAGACCGACGTGGACGCCCTGATCGCGGAGTTCTCCGAAAAGTCCTTCGGACCCGCCGCTGAGCCCATGCATGCCTATGTCGTGCTCGTCGACCGGGCGTACCGCGACACGGACGTGCACTCCGGCTCCAGCTTCTGCATGCCGAGGCTCTTTCCGCCCAAGCGCATGACCCAGGCCCGAAGGCTACTGGCCGAAGCTGCGAAGCTGGCCGCCACCGACGAGATCATCGCGAAGCGCGTCCGCATCTTCCGCCTCAACTATGATCAACTCGATGCGTTCCTGGAGATGCTCAGACAGCGGAACGCGTTCGACTTCGCCGCCGCCTCTGTGGCGCTCGAGCGGCTGCGCGGGATCATTACGACGATGATCGAATGGTGTTTGTATCCGTCCGACGCCCCGCCGTACGGCGCGGGCTACCACGGCAGCAACAGCCATCACGCCCGATTGCTCTGGCCGCGTGCCGGACGGTCTTACCTGAACCGCTTCTGGACCGAGCCGATCGAGACCGCCTATCACCACGTCGTCACCAACGGTGACTTCGTTGCCGGTGCCCCGGACGAGTGGGCCTTCCTGATCGACACGACCGACGTGGGTGAGCCCCTACAGTGGTTCCGCGACGGGCCAATCGGCGGCAACTGGCAGAAGATGAAGACCAAGACCGCTTCGTGGTCCGATCAGGGCTTGCACTACTACAAGGGGCTGGCCTGGTATCGCACGGACGTGGCCATTCCGCGCCGGTTCCAGAACCGAAAGCTCTTCCTGTGGTTCGGAGGCGTCGACGAAGTCGCCAAGGTCTGGCTGAACGGCAAACTGCTGGGGCAGAGCAACCTCGAAGGCGGCAGACTCGTCAAGCCGGCGGGGACGTTCAAGTCCTTCGACTTCCGCGTCACTGACCTGGTCCGATTCGACCGGCCCAACACGATCGCCGTGAAGATCATCAACCGCCGCCTGAGCGAGATCGGCACGGGTGGCATCACCGGCCCGGTGATGTTCTGGTCACCCAAGTAGCACCCGGGCCTTCTACTTACCCAGCACCTTCGTGCGCAACTTCGCCAACTTGGTGTAGTATTCCTTGTCGAAGGCATCGACGTCCCCGCGGCCGAGGGTCTCCCACGCCACCTTGGTTCGCCACAGCCTGACGTGGTTCTTCAGCGCGGCGTCGATGTCCGCCGAGGCGGGCACCTTGTGCACATAGCCGGCTGCCCCGGTGGACCCGTAGTAGCACCACAACCCCACTGCGTTGCTGATGTTGTAGCCGCTGACGATCCACCTCAGGAAATCGTCGCGCTCCAGCGCGCCCCGTCCTGCCTCGCCGCGCAGCATGTAGTCCGCGTAGGTGTCGATGAAAGGACAGTAGATCTGTATGCTGCCCAACGGATCGGTGCTCGCGTGGATGTACAGGACACGATCGTCCCCCAGCATCTGCCGCGACCTTCGCACGATGCGGTACGACTTGCGGAAGTCGTGGGAGACGCCGTCGAAGTAGAGACCGTCGATCTTGTGCTCGTCCAGGCCGCGACGGATCTCGGCGAAGAAGTCCGGGCCGCGGTAGTAATAAGGGCTGAAGTAGGGGACCAGCTTCATGCCGCAACGGTGGATCTCGTCTCGCATCCGCCGGAACCTGGCCATGTCGGAAGGCACGAACGCGGGGATGAGCCACGGCGGCTTGTCTCCGCCTGGGAAGATGTACGAGTGAACCGCGAAGACCTTGCAGAACCGGGCGGTGTCGCGGATCAGCTCATCGCTCGGGTAGGCGTACTTCTCGAGTGGGTTCCGCCCGCCCTCGTGCGCGAGCGACTCGAACGACCGTTCCCAGTTGTGAGGTCTCGGGGGGAACACCGAGACCCAGATCTCCTCCCGCCGTTTCAGATCGTAGGCGACCGACCAGGGCGGCTTGGCGAGCGACGGGGCGGTCGTCTTCTGTCCGTGGGCGGGGTAGACCCCGAATCCACCGTGCGGGTCGATGAACAGGTACCTCCCGTCCTTGTGAGCGTGATAGGCGGGACGAAACAGGCCCTCGAACGTGAGCTTCATCCCCTTGGGAGCTTGCAGGATCAGCAAGGAGTCTCCCTGAATGGTCAGGGCGATGCCCTTGCCGGCGATCTTGCAGGCGAAGTCGTCCTTTTCTTTCAGTTCCAGGGGAAGATAGGCTTCCGGGATCGTCAGCCGGGCGACCTCGCGACGCACGGGGATCCGCTGGAAGCACCGGATCTGGCCGGTCTTGGCCAGAAGGAACTCCGCGCCGGTGGTGACCGCGGTGATGCCCGTGTTGTCCTGCTTGACGCGCTTCAGGGCCATGCCCATCAAAACCCCACCGGGGATGTCTGCCAGTGAGGGGGGGCGCCCGTCACGATCGGGCATGGCTTGTTGGGACCGTTGATGCGATGTGTAGCGGACCATGATCTCCGCTTCGGACAGCACGCGCTTGTAGATCCGGACATCGTCGATCAGGCCGTTGAGGTACTCACGACCGTCGTGGTAGCGCCCGATCTGAAGCGGAATCGACGCGGAAGGCTTCGGAACGCCCTTCACGTCGGCCGATGCCCGTTCGATGCCGTCCACGTAGGTCAGCAGCTTCCCTCCGGGCTGGTCGTAGACGGCCGCGACATGGTGCCACACGCCGGCCTGGATGACGGGCTCCTCGTCGTACAAGGTGTATGGCTTCAGGCCGCCATTGTGGAAGTACAGGGCGCCGTCCTTCTGGGCGATGACGTATCCCGTCTTGCCGCCGATGTAATCGCCGACGTAGACCTGCCAGCCGAGATCGTTGCCGTGCTTGACCCATAGCTCGATAGAGAAGCTCCCGGTGAACTTCAGCGCGGGCGAGGTGCCGCAGTCGACGTGGTCGTCCACGCCGTCGAATCGCAGCGCGGATCCCGCTTCGACCTTCACCCGCTTGGCGCCGTGTATCTTGCCGTCATGCCCGTGGCCGCTCTTGTCGCGGGTGATCGCTTCCCCGCCGCCCTCGAAGTCGTAGTGTGCGACCAGGTCCTTGTCTTTGGTCTGGGCAGCTGTTGCAGAGCGGCCGGGAGCGAAGACCGCCAGGGCCAACAGGATTGCGCACACATGCTGAAGCCAGTGATTGGCCAAGACCATGTCATTCCTCCGTCGGCACGTGATCCCTGTCAGCTTACGCGAGTCTGAGTTTCGGGACACGCCCATTTCGATTGTGTGCGTATGGTACGATGCACCCCAGTGCGTTGCGAGGGGAGATTCAATCAGCGAAGCAGGTCGAGCACGCATGCTGAACGGCGGGCTTCCGAGCCCGCGTGACGGGACACAGCCCAATCGGGGCCTCACTTGTGGGCCGGCAGGCGTGGAAGTACAGTCCTGGCAGGAAAGACGGGGAGCGGGGCACTCGGTTGCAGTCGATCCTCGGTGATCTGCGGACAGCAGAAGATGACTGGGAGGCAACGCAATGCATAATGAGGAACTGACACGTCGCTCGTTTCTGGGGAAGGGCCTAGCGGCTTCGGCCGGCGTTGGGCTCGCGAGTAGCGCTCGCGCCGGCAAGGCGAGTCCCAAGGCCCCCATCATTCCGGTGGAGCTAGGCCCGGGCCAGAAGCTTCGGGTCGCCATCCTGGGATGCGGTAACCGGAGCCGGGCCCATATTGCGGCCGTCAACCACTATGCCGAACAGATGGAGGTGGCCGCGCTCTGCGACATCCTGCCCGAGATGCTGGAAGAGAAGAAGAAGCTGGTCACGGCCGGCAAGCCTCGGCTCTACACGGATTACGCCAAGATGCTCAAGGAGGGCGAGGACCTCCACGCCGTTGCCATCGTCCTTCCCAATACGTTGCACCGCGCCGGGACGATCGCCTCGCTCGAGGCCGGCAAGCACGTCCTGTGCGAGAAGCCGCTGACGCTGAAGCTCGCCGACACCAAGGCGATCATCGAGGTATCGGACCGGACCCGACGGATGGTGCAGGTCGGGACGCAGAGCCGTCACGTTCCAGGCTACGCCGCGCTGGCCCAGAAGCTACGCGGGGGACTGATCGGCCCGGTTCTGTACGGCTGGTCCCAGCAATTCCGCGGCGACTGGCGTAAGCTCTATCCTGATCCCGAGGAAGACTCTAAGAAGAACTGGCGGATGAAGCAGAGCGAAGGGGGAGCCGTGGTCTACGAGATGGGGGTCCACGCCTTCGACGTCTTCAACTGGTTTATTGGCAGCGAACCGGCGGAGATCACGTGTCTGGGCGGGGTCCACAACAAGCGGCTCGAGAAGCGGGATTCGTGGGACCACGCCGGTCTGGTGGTCCGCTATGCGAACGGCGCCGTGATGACCTATGGCGCCAACCTGTACTCCTGCGGCGGGGCGGGTCCAGACGTCCTGTTTGGCGAGAAGTCGACGCTGGAGATCGGCTCGCGCAGGTCGGGCCGGGCAACGATACGCACCAAGAACTACTGTCGCCCGTACGGCAAGAGCGGGGGCCGGGGCGAGACCAAGGACATCGCCTTACCCACGAGCAACGTGGATCCCTCAACGCTGCAGTACGGTCACTTTCTCGAGGCGGTGCAAGGCAAGAAACGCCCCTTCCCCTCGGCGAGAGATCACCTGCCCGCGGTGCTGATCGCCCGAGCCTCGCTGATGTCTCAGGCGGAAGGTCGCCACATCAAGGCGTCGCAGGTTACTTGAGACCGTGTCGAAGGAACGCGACTGCTCGCAACGGTCTGGCGCACTGTCAGGAGGTCGGCGAAATGGAAATCAGGCCTGACGAATGCTCCTTGTCTTCGGCCCCGGGCATGTCTCGACGGCAGTTCGGGCGGCGGGTGTCCCTGGGGGCCGTGGCCGTCGGCACGGGGCTGACGACGCAGACCGCCCATCCGTCGGAGAGGAAGGCGGGCCAGAGCGGCCCTAGAATCCCCCTGAAGATCGGACACCGGGCCGCCAGCATGAAAGCGGTCGGCGACTTCGGCGTCTTCAAGCTGGCGCGGCAGATGCCGGGCCTGATGGGCGTGGAGCTCCAGGTCGCGAGCGGGAAGCCCAATCTACGGGACTGGGACGCGGTCCGTCGCTACAAGCGAGAGGCCAATCGTTGGGGAATGATGATCCCCTCGGTGGCCGGCGTGTGGGATCGCGGCGTCTCGATCCTGCGCTCCTCCGCTGCCGAGCCCAACCTCCAGCAGGCAATTCGGGTCGCCGAGTTCCTGGGCACCAGCGTGGTCCTGGTCGCGTTCTTCCGGCGGAACGCCCCGGACATGGGCGACGAATCGTCCTACGGCCCGGTGGTGCAACTGCTCCAGCGCGTAGCCCCACGTGCCGCTGAAGCGGGCGTGACGCTCGGGCTGGAGAACTCGTTGAGCCCCGCCGACAACAGGAAGCTGGTGGATCTGGTCGGCCATCCTTCGGTCAAGGTCTACTACGACCCCCACAACATGGCCCACTACGGCTATGCGACCGAGGCCATTCCCGGCATCAAGCTGTTGGGCAAGGACCGGATCTGCCAGGTTCACGTCAAGAATGCCGACCGACCCATCGCCGAGCCCGGCTTGGTCGACTGGCAGGTTGCCCTTGGGGCACTCAACGAGATTGGCTACGAGGGTTGGTACGTCTTCGAGTCAAGGCACAAGGATCGTGCCCACGTCGTCGACGTCACCGTGAAGAACATCGCGTTCCTCCGAAAGCACTGCAGGATGCCGCTTGGGTAGAAGCGGGATCCTGAGCACCCGCGTTCGACCAGTAGGGTGGGTCCTCTGGACCCACCGTTCCCGTTCGCAAACAGAAAGAGGTGGGTCGAGACGACCCACCCTACCTGTTGTCCGCCGATCGAGGCGACTTCCTACGACGAAGGGGAGGCGTCGGCCTCCCGGGCCGCTTCCAGAAGCTTGATCCAGTGGCCGACGTAATGCCCGTGATCGTGGAAGGTCCGACCGCTGACCACGTTCCCGTCGATCACGCACGGCTCGTCGACGAACGTCCCGCCGCAGACCTCCAGATCGAACTTGCACTTCGGCACCGTGGCCATCCGGCGTCCCTTCACGCAGCCAGCGTAAGCGGGGATCTCCACGCCGTGGCAGACGCAGCCGACGGGCTTGTTGGTTTCGAAGAAGTGCCGCGTCATCCGCACGAGGGCCTCGTCGTAGCGGATGTACTCGGGCGCCCGGCCGCCGGAGAAGAAGATGCCGACGTACTCCTCGGGATTCACGTCGCGAAAGGCGACGTCGGCCTCGATCGTGTAGCCTTCCCACTCCTTGGTGATGGTCCACCCGGGTTTGACCTCGTGCATGACCATCTGATATCGCTTCTTCTCCGGCCCGGCCACGACAGGCGTGAACCCGGCCTCGATGAGGCGGTAGTAGGGGTACAACGTATCGACGGTCTCCGTCGCGTCACCGACAACGATCAGAACCTTGCTCATAGTCAGTCTTTCCTCGCAAATGCGTGGCCCGTTTTTGGGGCAGTTGGCCAGTAGGGCGGATCCTCTGGACCCGCTTGCCTGCTATCGGCTACGCGCCGGCGTCCTTCTTCAGCGGCCGCAGCTTCAGGTACGTTTCTTCCCCTCTGGCCCATGCCTTGAGATTGGCGAGTCGCTCTCCGCGGTCACCATGTTCCGGATGGTCGAAGCACTGCTGCAGCGTGTTGCACGGCATATCCGCGCATAGACCGCAGTGGTACAGCCTCTTCTCGGTCGCGCACGCGGCCACATCACATTGCCCGTAGAACATCGCCCCCTTTGCCTCCTGACAGCCTGGGCAGTTTGTCTTCTCCTTCCAATCGCAGTCGCCACAATACGCGCCGCACTTGGCCATCATCTCCTTGTCCACTTGACCCATTCCTCTCTGTCCTCCGATTCTCGTTGCGATGACTCTGCCCGCCTTCACAGCTTGGCCAGGCAGTCCCCCAGGTACTTCCTCGCCCGGTTGATCTCGCCGGTGGCCGCACTCACGGGCTCGAGGATGGAGACGCCGCGGGGCACGGGGTGCATGAAGATCTCCGTGTGGCCCTTGAAGCTGGTCTCCTTCAATGCCTTGAGCAGCGGGACGAAATCCAGTGGGCCTCGGCCTGGCATCTGGAGGAGCTCCTGATCTTTCGGGAGCTTCTTCATGCAGCCCTCGCCGTGTTGCCACGCGTAGAAGACCTGGATCCGACCCGCCAGGGCCCGAATCAGATCCGCCAGGAGCTTGGTGTCCTGAGGCAGATGGTATGGCGCAAACGCGACGGCGAGTCGGGGGGTGGGGGCCAACTCGGCCAGCCACTTCATCCCGTCGGGAGATTCCATTAGGTTGTGGGCGTGGTTCTCGATGGCGATCGTGACGTCGGTCTGCTCGGCGACGTCCAGGTGCGGCTTCATCTTCTCGACGAAGCCCTTCATCGCCGTCTTCAGCGCATCGCCTTTCAGGCCCTTTGGCCCCGTACACCCGGTCACGATCGTACGACAACCGAGTCGCTTGGCCATCCGCATCTCATCCTTCAGGCCAAACGGCCCGAGTTTGTACTGGGTGATGACGGCCAGCTTGACGTCGTGCTTCCGGAGCAGCACACCGAAGCGCTCCTCGCCCATCACCTCCAACTGCTCGCGCTGCGAGCCGTGACGCTTGGGCCAGATGTCGATCGCGTCGGCGCCGGTCTTCTTCACTTCCGGGAGGATCGTCTCCAGGTCGATGTAGCCGTACATGCACGAGGCCAGGACGTAGCGCAGTCGAAAGCCCTCGCTGGTCACCGCACTCGCCGCCAAGGGCGCCACGGTCGCCCCGGCCACTCCGCTCAAGAACTCGCGTCGCTTCATGGTTGACTCCTGCTATGGAATTGTGCTCCTCGCCTCGCCAGTAGCACACATCGGCCCGGCGCTACTTCTCATTCCCCCACAGTTTGGGATCGTTGCCGCGGCTCTTCCGCCATTCGTGGCGCCACCGGTGAATGTCGCGCACATTGATCATTGGTTTGACCGCGCGCTCCTTCTTCGACGGCATGGGCGGGAACGGCTTGCTCGGCAGCGTCTGATACCAGTACGCCACCGACGAAAGATCGAGCGTCAGGACGTTGTTGTGGCCGTGCTCGATGGTGAATCGGAGGGACTTATCGAAGTAGATTGGGTCGCTGATGTGGAAGCGATAGACGTGGGTGCGGCCCAGCCAGCCGATGTCGTTGTTCAGTCGTGCGTACCCGTAGTACGGGTGCTGGAAGGGCACCTTAGGACACCACGACGTGTTGAAGTAATCTTCGGTCCCCGTGCCATGTAGGCTGCTTGGCCACGTCTCTCCGTCGATGAAGATCATGTCATCGCCTTCTCCGTACCACAGAGGCGTCGGGCAGTGAACATAGTAGTTAACACCGACGAAGTGGCCCTTGCCCTTGATGTCGGCGATGAGGTAGTTCCGGGCGCCGGTCGTGTTCGTGCCGGTCTTGCCCAGCGTGCTCCACTCGTTCTCGCCCTCCGGATGGGCGTCGGTCAGTTGGTGGTTGTACCAGGCGTGGAAGCGGCCCATGTCAGGCGGGATCTTGTCCATCTCGACGTAGTCGATGTAGTAATAGAACGCGCGGATGGGCCGGTTGGCTTCGTTGGCGATTTCGATGCGAGCGCCGTTCGAAAACGGCATGACGAAGTAGCTCACCAATGCGTTTCCGTCCACTGGGCCGGCCGCCAGCGGAAGGCTGCTGAACGGATAGGTCTCGTCCCATCCCTGGCCGAAGAAGTCGCCGATCGGCGCCTCGACGCTGGGGTGCTTCTGGCCGTCCCAGTACATCCGCAGGATGATGTCGTGTCGGCTCAATCGCGGCGGCTTGTCGGCGATGGTAATCCAGATATGGTTGATCATCCCGGCGCCTTTGATCTCGGCCAGCACGCGGGTCTTGCCTCTGGGGATGTTCTCGAAGCGGTCGTTGTTGCCGCCGGAACGGTCGTAGCTACTGATGCGCTTGCTCTTGACGTTCTGGCGGATCCGGGCCAGATCGCTCAGCATGCCACCGTGGTCGGCCCGGGCGCAGACGGCCCATGCCATGGTTGCCGCAAGCGTAACGGCAAATGGATGACGTGAATGCATAGGTTCCCTTCTCCTTCCTATCTTGCCCCGCAACGGAGCCCGATCCGCCTGAGGACCTATCTCCGCGTCACGACGACCCTTCCGACATACACAGAGGCGGTCGCCTTCGTGGAATGCGTCTCGCTTTCCTTGTCGTGTTGAGAGTACCAGCTGACGAACAGGGCGGGCGGCTGGCCCTCCGCCAACGAAGCGCGATCCACGATCAGACCGGGATATGCGGTGTCGCCGCCGCTAGGCAGCGTGATGAGCTCGACGGCCTTGTCATCGATCAGCTCCCAGATCTTCGTGACATACCCCTTACCCTCGGCGCGACCGCGTCCGGAAACGAAGAAGCGATCCTTCCAGTTCGCGATCACCGGACTGTGGATCAATTGTCCGGTGTCGACGTCGGTCCACTTTCTCCGAGCCGAATCACTGCGGTGAATCCAACCGTGGCCGGGACGCTCGCCGGTCCGCAGTACACACCACACAGACCCGTCCGGGTTGAACCATATGTCCGACTCACCGGAGTCGCGCTTGTTGGTGACAGTGCTGATGGCGTCCCAGGTCAGACCGTTGTCGGAACATAGGAGCCGGACTTCCCGGACGGCGGGTTTCGGACGGTGGGCGGTGTAGGCCAGGCTGTAGAAGGCCCCGTCATGGTGGCGGACGCGCCACAGCCAGAACCCGGGTTCGTAAACGGCCTTCACCTTCGACCACGTTGTTCCGTTCCTGCTGGACGCGAAGCCGGAGCGCACGGAACCCCGGCCGACGGGCCTTGAGCCAGGCTGATGGTCGAGGTCCCACACGCCGAAGTAGACGTAGAGCGTCTCGTCGGTCACGGTGAAATGGGGATCCCGATCATCGCCGAGGGTGTTCAACCGTCCGCAGGGCTCCCACGCCTTGAGGTCGCCGCTGCGCATGATTCGTATCTCACCGTCCACCGATCCGTGCGATGCACCGTGCCGGAAACAGACGTAGTAGCGATCCCTCCAGTAGGCCAGGTCGGTGAACGCATTGTGGCGACCGTCGCCATAGACCTTCTGCATCCACTCCAGCTTCGCGCCGGTACCTTCCTGAGCGACAACGCAAGCCACAAGCCCCAGGAACCAGGAAATCGCAACCATAGTCGCTCCAATGTCAATGTTGACCGACAGCTGCCTCACCCAGCCACTCCTAGAAAAAGGGGACATTCTACTTTTTCAGCCACAAGGTGTTAGGGCGCAGAGCGTTGTGAGGTTGCTCCGTCGACAGAAAAGTAGAATGTCCCCTTTTTTTCAAGAGATCTCGAAGCCCTTGCGCTGCTCGCGGCTCAGGTGCTGGTTCGCCTCGCTGTCGCCGACGAACAGCTCCTTGTCCGGGTCCCACCGCAACGGGCGGCCCAGCCGCATCGAGATGTTCGCCAGGTGACACGTGCTGACGCTGCGGTGCTGGCTGACGATGTCGGAGATCGGCGTCTGGCGCGATTCGATGCAGTCGAAGAAGTTGCGCATGTGGTTCTCGATCGACGCGAGCTTGCCGACCTTCGGCTTGAACTTCAGGTCGTGGGCGTACAGCTTGTACGCCGACCGATCCATGCCCAGGTCCTTCAGGAGATTCGGTGGGTCGGTCTCCACGCTCTTGCGCGTGACGAAGACGTCGCCCTTCTCGCACTTGAACCGAACGCCGATCGTGCCCTTGCAGCGGATCTCCAGCTCGACGCCGTTGGCGTACTTCAGATCAGCGTGAAACTCGGCCGGCATGTTGTAGCCGTTCTTGATCTTCGGGAAGTCACCCTTCCCATCGATCTCGACGGGCCCGGTGGCATCGGCCCCGATACCCCACTGGGCGATGTCAACGTGGTGGGCGCCCCAATCGGTCATCTTTCCCCCGGAGTACTCGGACCACCACCTGAACGTGTAGTGGCAGCGCTCTTCGCAGTAGGGAACGCGCAGCGCCTGACCCAGCCAGAGCTCCCAGTTGATGTGCTTAGGCGTCGGCACGTTCTTGAAGGGCCCGCCCGTCGGGTTCCCATCGATCGTGACAATGCACTTCTTCAGCTTGCCGAACCGTCCCGACCGGACCAGCTCGCACGCCTCGCGGAATCGAACGTCGCTCCGCTGCCACGTGCCGACCTGCACCACGCGCTTCGTCTCCTTGACGGCCTTGCACAAGTGCTTGCCTTCGTCGATCGTCAACGTGAGCGGCTTCTCGATGTATACGTCTTTACCGGCCCGACAGGCGTCGATCAGCATCTTGCTGTGCCAGTGGTCGGGCGTGCCGATCATGACCACGTCCACGTCCTTCCGGTCCAGCAGCTTCCGGTAGTCTTCGAAGATCTTGGGCGTGCTTCCGAAACACGCCCGGCCCATCTCGCGGATGTGCCGGTCGACGTCGCAAAGCGCGATGATCCGCCCATAGGGTACGGCTTTCTCCGTAATCACCGACCCCTGGTAACGCAGCCCGATGGCGCCGATGCCGAACTGCTTGTTGGGAGACCGGGGCCGCGCGCTCTCGGCCGCTTCGATCGCGGCGCGACGTCTCCCGGTCACGGCCACCGCGCCCGACCCGACCGTTGCCGCCAGAAACCTCCTGCGGTTGACTCGCATCGCTTCTCCTCGCATTGGTCTACTCGTTCGTAAGTCGCCATCGAACTGGAGGGTCCGCCAAGCGCTGGCTCGTCACGAGTCCCAACGCCGAACGGCGACCAACGTATCCCATCAGGTCGGCCGCATCAAGACCGGCGATGCACTGGCGCGACCTCGCAACTCACAACCCGGAGGCCACCGCCGCTGCAAGTGCTTGCCTTGGCTTGATCTGGGGGCACTGCTATAGTGCGCCGGCCATGCGACGCTGGTTTGCTACCGCTTGTCTGCTCTTACCAAGCGCCACGTCCGCTGGCGCAGAACGGGCGTCGGCGTGCGTCGACGAGGTCCCCCCCTTTCCGCGCCGATCGTCACCTAGCTCGGCGAAGGGCGCCCAGGGCTCAGCGACCCGCCGCGCATTCCCCGTGCGGCGTCGCCAGCTCTTCTTGGACGATTGGGTGATGGCCGAGACCAGCAACGTCCGACGTGAGCCGGGGGTTGTCCAGAAGCACCCCGGAAATCCCATCATCCGCCGCGACAAACCGTGGGACGCCTCGCGAACCGACCTCTACGGCAGCGCGGTCTACGATCCCGTTCACAAGCGGCTCCAGCTGTTCTATTCAGCCAACAACGTGCCGAACGGACACGAAGACCGGCTGGCCTACGCCGAGTCGCTCGACGGCGGCAAGACCTGGGTCAAGCCGAAGCTCGACATGATTCCCTACCAGGAGCACAAACGGACGAACCTGGTACTGCTCCCGCCGGCCCGGGTCTTTGCGGGGCCTTGCGTGTTCCGCGATGACCACGAGACGGATCCGGCCAAGCGGTACAAGCTGTTCACATCGAGCTATCCCGATACCGCTTACCTTGGCATCCCGAGGATCTACACGCACCGCGGTCAGTTCCTCTGCCGGGACAAGAACGCCAAGCTGCCACCGGGGGGCGGCGAGCCGGGAATGTACGTTGGCTACTCCCCGGACGGCATTCACTGGAAGTGCTCCGACAAGCCGTTCTCGGACATGCTCAGCGATACGACGCAGTCGGCGTTCTGGGACGAGCGGATCGGCAAGTACGTAGCGTACGTCAGGGCGCGGACGAAGAACGGCCGAAGCGTCGCGCGGATGGAGAGCGCCGACTTCGAAACCTGGTCTGACCCGAAGGTCGTTCTCGAAGGAACCCCGGTCCGATCGCTCTACAGCATGGGCGTGACGCCCTATCAGGGCATCTACATCGGCACCCCGTGGATCTTCGACCAGCAGTCCGAGGCCGCGGGCGGTCGCGTCATCTGGCCCGAACTCGCCTCCAGCCGCGACGGTTTACGGTGGCAGCGGGTCTTCGTCGGCACGCCGCTGGTCCCACCGGGGCCGAAGGGCAGCCCGGATTCCAGGCAGATCCGCCTGGCCAGCTCGCTCGTCGTGCTCGAGAACAAGATCCTGCTGTTCTACGGCCAAACAGACCGCCCCCACACGACCGTCGATATGCGAATCGACATCGGCATGGCAACGCTCCGCCTGGACGGATTCGCCGCGATGACGGCCGGCAGCACGCCCGGGCACGTTCTCACCAAGCCGCTCGCCTTCGAGCGCGGCAAGCTGTGGATCAACGCCCAGGTTGACCCCGGCGGGTACGTCAAGGCCGAGATCCTCGACGCGGCAGGCAACCCGCTTGCGGGCCATCGGGAACGTGACTGTCTGGCGTTCCAGGGGGATTCGATCAGGGCGCCGCTTACCTGGAAGCACAAGGCAACGATCGAGCAAGGTTGTCGGATACGCTTTGCGCTGCGAGCCGCAAACCTGTACTCCTTCTGGATCGAGTAGGGGTCTCGCCTCCCACGAAAGATCGATGGGCTGATGGACGACCTTGACGTGAAGGAAGCGTTCCACTTGGCACCAGGTCGTCTGGACGTTGTGCCGAGCCACGACACTGCCTTGCTCGCCTTGAACCGAGATGGTCAAATGGCGTTTGTGAAAACCGATTCCGACGTGAACCACGGGACGGTTCTCCTGCGTTAGAGAATGCCGTTTGGGCGATCCCCAGTAGAAACGCCGTATCAATTCATTCTCCCAGGAGGACCGTCCTTTCATGGAATCAGGGCTTCAGCCGTGGGGGACGCCAATTCCCGTTCGGATTTGTGTCCCCCGCCTCTGAAGAGGTGGGGCACCTAACCTGTGTTGACGGTTCGAGCATTCCTGCGACCCGCTTGGGGTCCGGAGACCGTCACGAGGAAACGTGACATGCCACTCGCAGACGATCACAACATGGAGAGCACGGCCAATGGACTATCTGATGGGCATCGACCTGGGCTCGACGAGTCTCAAGGGCGTGATCTACGACCTGGACGGCAACATCGTCGCTTCGGGCAGCCGTCCGACCGAGCGCTTCAACCCCAACCCCGAGCATCCTGAGTGGACCGTCTGGGACCCCGCGCAGATCTGGAGCGGGACGGCCGAGGCGATCAAGGAAGCGATCACCCAACTGGACGATCCCACGCAGATCCGCGCCGTCGCCGTCACGGGCATGGGCATGGACGGCGTTCCCATGGATGCGGACGGCCGGTGGCTGTACCCGTTCATCAGCTGGCACGACCCGCGGACCACGGAGCAGTTGGAATGGTGGCAGGCCAACATCGGGGCCGACAAGGTCTTCTCGATCGGCGGTAATCCGCTGTGGGCGATCAACTCCGCCCTCCGCATCCTGTGGGTGGCCGAGAACGAACCGGAGATCATGGCCCGGACCGACAAGTGGCTGCTCATCGAGGACTTTCTGAACTTCATGCTCTGCGGCCGGCGGGCGACCGACTACAGCATGGCCTCCTGCACGCTCCTGTTCGACCAGCGCAAGCTCGACTGGTCGGACGAGATGCTCGGGCTGTCCGGCATCGATCGAGCGCTCATGCCCGATGTCTATCCCAGCGGCACGCCCTTGGGCGAGGTGACGGCAACAGCCGCCGAGGCAACGGGTTTGCCCGCGGGCACGCCCGTCGTCCTGGGCGGGCATGACCATCTGTGCGGCGCGTTGCCCGTCGGCGCGTTCAGACCGGGGATCGTCCTGGACGTCACGGGGACCTGGGAGTGCGTGGAAACCATCGTCCCCGAGCCGGTCTTGACGCCGCGCGTCCGCGAGATGGGCGTGACGATCCAGGCCCACGTCGCCCGCGGGATGTACAGCGCCTGGGGCGGATCGGTGGCCGGCGAATCGCTGGAGTGGTTCCGCAAGCAGTTCGGCTTCGAGGCCGCCCACAAGGCCCAGACGTCCGGCGGCATGGATTGGGACCACCTGATGGCCGGGGCGGCCGAGGCGCCCCCTGGCGCCAGGGGCGTGATGTTCCTACCGCACATGTCGGCCGCGGGCTGTCCCATCGAGGACCCCCAATCGCTCGGCGCGTTCGTGGGCATGAGCACCCGCGCGACCGCCGGCGACGTGCTCCGCGCGATGATCGAGGGGTTGGACTATCAATTCCTGGAGATCGTCAACGCCATGGAAGCCGCCCTGGACCGCAAGCTCGAGACGTTCATCGCCGTCGGCGGCGCCGTCCGCAACGCGTTCTGGATGCAGAACAAGGCCGACGTAATCGGCCGCCCCATCGACGTCCCCGACGTCCAGGAATCCACCCCCCTCGGCGCCGCCATCCTCGCCGGCATCGGCGTCGGCCTCTACAAAGACGAACACGACGCCTTCAACCGCGTCTACAAGCCCGGCACAACGTTCGAGCCCGACCCCAAGCTCTCCCCCCGCTACGCCGAATGGTTCGAGATCTACCAACAGCTCTACCCCGCCCTAGTGCCCGTCAGCCACCAGCTCTTCGACGGATTTCACGCTTGAGGAACCACTGTCGAGTCAGCAGGGCTCTGCCGGAAGCCCGGGGAGCCGGCTACTCAGCCTCCCAAGGGCGCAAGAGTGGACACGCGAGCGAAAGACATCCCCAAGTCCAGCATGCCGTCCGCGGGATTCGCCAACGGGAGTTGAGGACGTCTTGCCGATAGATTATGTTGGAGACGTGGGGCATTTGCCCGCTGCCACGTGAGTTTGCCATGGCGGATATGGTGCTAGCGTGCTGAACAGGCAAAAGGCGCTTATCCACATGCTCGAGTGTGCCGGGCGTCCAGTTCTGCGCCTGGAACTGGTCAAGTGGTCGTTCCTCCTGGCACATGAGACACCATCTGGGGGAGGCAAGTCGTTCTACCAGTTCGTCCCGTACCAACATGGGCCCTTCTCCTTCTGTCTGTATAGGGAAGTCGAGGCACTAACTCGAGATGGCTACGTCCTCGATGCTCACGTGGGTCGGCGTGAGGCGTGGCAGACTGGACGAGATAGCGCGCAGCCGCCGGGGGTCTTGCCAATGGGTCTCCGACGCGAAATCTCGGCGACGGTCGACCGCCTACGGCAAACGCCGGTGGACAGGCTGCTGGACGATGTCTACGAACGCTATTCCTGGTTCACGGTGAACAGCGCAAAGAGAAAGCTGCAACGCAGACCAATTGCCGCACCGGCCGTCTTCACGGTGGGGTACTCGAGTTGGATGGTGGACGGGTTCTTGAACCTGCTACTCCGAGCCGGTGTCCAAAGGCTACTCGACGTTCGCCGAAACCCCGTGTCGCGGCAGTACGGGTTCCATGGCAGCACACTCAGACGTCTGTGTGAGAAGCTGCAGATTGAGTACGTCCCCTTCCCTGAACTTGGCATACCGTCGCAACTCCGGCAGAATCTGCAGGCCCCCGAAGACTACAAGACTCTCTTTGCCTGTTACGAGCGAGACATCCTCAGGCGCGAGACGAGTGTCCTCAGGAACATCGCGGCCCTGATGACCGAGAAGCCAAGCGCCCTGATGTGCACGGAGCGCGATCCCTCGCAATGCCATCGTAGCCGCATAGCGAAGGCCATCTCAGAAGAGACGGCCCTGTCGATACGACACTTGGGAAGAACCCATGAAGCCCGGGTTTGAACTCACGCGGCTCCTCGTTACCGTCATGACGTACCCCTACCCCTCGAAGAAGTACATGGAAACGGTTTGCACTGCTTGCATCACGGAATCAGGAGAGTGGATTCGTCTCTACCCGGTAGACTACCGGTATCGCCCCAAGCATCAGAAGTTCAGGAAGTGGCAATGGATCGAGATAGGATTGGCTCCGCACGCCCATGGTACCGACCAGCGGACCGAGAGCAGAGAGCCCGATCTCTCCACACTCCGGATACTCGGGAAGCCGCTGTCCACGAAGAACAACTGGCAAGCGCGATGCGAGATCGTCAACCGCCTCCCTCATCATACGGTCAGGCAACTCGAGGGTCTGTACGAGTCCAAGCGCATCTCTCTGGGGGTCGTGCGCCCAACAAGGGTGTTGGATCTCAAGGTTACCCCTGTCTCGCAAGAATGGCCCGACAAGTACAAGTCCCTCTGGTCTCAACTCCTTCTCTTCGGAGAGCAGAAGCCGCTCCGCAAGATCCCGTACAAGTTCCAGTACGTGTTCGAGTGCGGTGATAGTCGCAAGCCGCACAACGTGATGAACGAGGATTGGGAGCTCGGAGTCCTGTTCTTGAAGGAGTGCCGCAGACACGGTTCGGAGGGAGCCGCGATCAAGAGCGTCCGGCACAACTTCTTCGAGCTCATGTGCGGTCAGGATCGTGACACTCAATTCTTCATGGGCACGCGACACCCCTACAACGAATGGCTCGTACTTGGGACGTTCTGGCCACCAAAGGAAAGACAACTGGGCTTGCCCCATATGTAGCCTAGCGAACGCCCCTATGGTTCACTTCCTCCCCGCGAACCGCAACCGGCTTGACCCGCCCATCCGCGACAACTAACGTAGTCATCGCGCGCGTCGGCGAGGCGCCGAGAGTCGAGGACGTATCGCCTGCGGAACGCGGGCGGCGAGACGGACGGATGTTGACCCAATGAGCGAACTCAGAGCGAAAGTCATGTTGGTGATCATGGACGGGCTGGGGGATCGGCCCATCGCCGAGCTGAACGGCAAGACGCCGCTGGAGGCGGCGGCCACGCCGAACATGGATCGCCTGGCCGAGACCGGCGCGTCCGGGATGATGCACACGCTCGGCCGAGGCCGGGTGCCCGGCAGCGACGTCGCGCATCTCGCCATCTTCGGCTATGACCCCGATACCTACTATTCGGGCCGCGGGCCGATTGAAGTTCGGGGCCTGGGCATCCCCCTGGAAGGCGGAGACGTCGCGTTCCGCGGCAACCTCGGCACGGTGGACGACGACGACGTCATCGTCGATCGCCGCGCCAGCCGGATCCCCGACGTCACCGACTTCGTCAAGGACCTCGACGGCACGACCATCGACGACGTCACGTTCATCGTCCGGCCCGGCACGGGCCACCGGGCGGGCGTGATCATGCGCGGCAAGGGACTCAGCGCGAACATCTCTGACGCCGACCCACACGCGGTGAAACTCAAGGTTCGAGATCCCCAGCCCTTGGACGACAGCGACGAGGCGAAGCGGACGGCGAGCGTCCTCGCCAAGTTCCTGGCCCAGGCGCACGAACAGCTCGACGCCAATCCCCTCAACGCCGAGCGGCGGGCGAGCGGCCAGATGCCCGCCAACTACCTGCTCGTCCGCGGCGCCGGCTACTACCACGGGATCCCGTCGTTCGCCGACCGATACCACGGCCTGAAGGCGGCGTGCATCGCCGGCGGGGGGCTGTACAAGGGGATCGGCGCCTTCCTGGAGATGGATCTGCTGTCCGTCGCGGGCGCCACCGGTCAGGCCAACACGGATGTATCCGCCAAGCTGACGCATGCCCGCTCGTCGCTGGATACCTACGATTTCCTCTTCGTCCACATCAAGGCCTTCGACGCGTTCGCACACGACGGCAACGCCCTCGGCAAGAAGGACTTCATCGAGAAGGTCGACGCGGCGATGGCCGCCGTCCTCGACATGACCGACACGCTCCTGGTCCTCACGGCCGACCACACCACGCCCTGCGCCCTGGGCGATCACTCGGGCGATCCCGTGCCGGTTCTGATCAACGGCCCCGGCGTCCGCGTCGACAAGGTCAAGGCATTCGGCGAACGGGCGTGCACCTGCGGAGGGCTGGGGCAATTGATCGGCCTCGAGTTAATGCCGGAGCTGATGAACCTCTGCGGGCTGGCCAAGCTCGAGGGGGCGTGACGCGGACACGCCGCTGCAGGTCAGCGCAAGGCCTTCTTGAACTCCTCCGCCTTGCCACGCCAGTATTCGGCCTCCTGGGGCTTGCCGATGGCGCGGTAGGCCTGGAAGAGATAGTCAGCAGCCCGGTAGTTGGCCTCGGCCGGCAGGTTCCCAACGCACTTGAGCAAGTGTGGGATCGCACCTTCGGGCTGTTTCAGCCTGAGGTAGTCTTCGCCGAGCAGCAAGTGCGCGGGCGCATGGTCGTCCAGGATCTCCGCGGCACGTCCGAAGTGTCGCATGGACTTGGCCACGTCCTTGTCGTGGCGCGCATAGGCGCCGGCCTGCATCTGGATCCGAACGCTGTCGTTGGTGAGCCGCAACGCTGAGGTGATCAAGCTCCGCTCGCCACGCCACGTCCGGCCACGCTGGACGGTCAGCACGACATGGACCGCGCACAGCGCCACGAGCACGCCCCCAACGATCCACCAGCCACGTCGTCGATCCCCACGCAGCGCTGACAACCGATCGCCCGCGGCCACGGCGCCCACGGCCACCAGCCAGCAGAACCCCGACGACGGCAGGTACATCAGGCGCTCGGCGAAGATCGTCCCGGACAGCACCACCGTGTTGCTCACCAGCGCATAGGTCAGCAGGAACCACGCGATGCTCCACAGCACGCCGCCGCGACATCGATACGACCACACCCCCCCCACCACGATCGCCGCCAGACACACCATCCCCCAGACGAACCGCCCGTCGACGGGCGTCTCGCAAATCGGCAAGGCGTTGTACGAGTAGTCATGACACAACGGATGGGGCCAGATCAGCAGACCCACGTACTTGCCCAACAGCACGACGGACGTGAGCGCCCGTCCGACGCCCGAGGCGTGCGCGATGGGATTGTCGACCTTGTCGATCACCCCGCGGTCCTGGAACAACTGACCCAGAACCTGCTGTCGAATGATCAACACGATCAGACCGACCACCAGCAACGCCACCCAGCGCTGCAGCGCCAACCGACGGACCACAGTCGACCATCGCATCGAACCAGAACGGGACCCGGCAGGCACCGCCCCCGACTGCCCCCGCCCAGGGACGCCGAACCGCATCGACCACAGGTCGTAAAACGCCGCAAGCGCGATCACGACCGTGCCGCTTTCCTTGCTCAGCATGGCCAAGGCGGCCACGAACAGCGCGACCACATATCGCCAGGTCGGCCGACGCCGTCCCAGCCGCGCGTCGCTCACGTACAGCCACAGGGCGACGATCGTCCCCAACGCCGCCAGAAGCTCAGCGCGCCCGACGACCTGCGCGACCGCTTCGACGTGCACCGCGTGCACGGCGAACAGGACGCTCGCGATCCCCGCCAGCCGTCGGTCCCCGAAGACCACGCACGTCAGCCCGAACAAGCAGCAGCAACAAGCCGCGTGCAGGACAAGGTTGACCGCGCGATGAGGCCCGGGCCGATCGCCCCAGACGCGATAGCTCAGGACGTGCGAAACGACCGTCACGGGCCGGTACAGCGCGTCCATCCGCTGATCGCCCCAGTAGTCGTGCTTGAGCACCTGCCACAGGGACTCGTCCTGCCACTTCCGCGCCTTGGCCAGGACGATGATCCGGTCGTCAAAGACGAACGCGTTGCCGAGGGTGTGAAGATAGCTGCCGACGGCAAGGCCGGCGATGACGATCCCCCACGCCCACACCACGCGCCGGGATCGGCCATCGCTTCGAGGCATGCCTTCTGGACGGTCTTGGGATGGTCGGTTCGAGCTCAACTTGTAGCGTCACGTTAGCCGGGGCTCCAGACACCGTCAACAGATCTATCGGCTCGTCAAACCTCGTCTTCGCCTTCCACGGAATCGAGAAGCTCGGCGGACATCGGCCGCTTGAGGCTGCTCGATCTGCGGAGCCGTCACGCCAGCCCGCGCCGACGCCCCCAAAGCGAACCGTCTCCCACGCTCGGCCACGGGCTGCCGGCTGCCTGCCAGAGCGGCGGGGCCTGTCAGTCTGGCAGCGGCTCGCCCGGGCACGCCGCAAGCACACCTGTTCATAATGCATTTCTTTTAAAGGGCTTACCTTAGCAACAGAGCCCGGCACCCCCCTGGCACGCAGCTTGCCTTTCGGCCTGATGGCGTTCGGGGGCCGCGTGTTCGGCCCTGCGCGCCGTGTGTTCTCAGACGATGTGGACAGGCAATACTGCCAGAACGATAGCGAGGAGCATACCATGTCCAAGATCATCGGCATCGACCTCGGCACGACCAACTCCGTCGTGGCCGTCATGGAGGGCGACCAGCCCAAGGTCCTCGTCAACGCCCAGGGCTCTCGACTCACCCCGTCGGTCGTCGCCTTCACCGACAAGGGCGAGCGGCTCATCGGGCAGGTGGCCAGGCATCAACAGGTCACCAACCCCACCAACACGGTCTTCAGCATCAAGCGGTTCATGGGCCGACGGCATAACGAGGTAGAGACCGAAGAGAAGATGGTGCCCTACAAGCTTCAGGGCGGCCCGGACGAGCTCGTTCGCGTCGACGTTCGCGACAAGACCTACGCCCCGCCCGAGATCTCGGCCATGGTCCTGCAGGACCTCAAGAAGACGGCCGAGGACTACCTCGGCGAGAAGGTCGACCGGGCCGTCATCACCGTCCCCGCCTACTTCAACGACAGCCAGCGAACCGCCACCAAGGAGGCCGGCGAGATCGCCGGGCTCAAGGTCGAGCGGATCATCAACGAGCCCACCGCCGCCTCGCTCGCCTACGGGCTCAGCAGAAACAAGAACGAGAAGATCGCCGTCTACGACCTGGGCGGCGGGACGTTCGACATCAGCATCCTGGACATCGGCGACAACGTCTTCGAGGTCCTCAGCACCAACGGCGACACGCACCTGGGCGGCGACGACTACGACGAGGAGCTCATCAACCACGTGGCCGAGGAGTTCCGCAAGCAGGAGAACATCGACATCCGCAAGGACCCGATGGCCCTGCAGCGACTCAAAGAGGCCTGCGAGCGGGCCAAGTGCGAGCTGAGCACCGCACAAGAGACGAGCATCAACCTGCCCTTCATCACGGCCGACCAGAGCGGGCCCAAGCACCTGCAGATGACGCTCACGCGGGCCAAGTTCGAGCAGCTCACCGAGCACCTCACCGAGCGGACGCGGGGACCGGTCGTGCAGGCCCTCAGAGACGCCAAGCTCTCGCCCTCCGACATCCAGCAGGTCGTCATGGTCGGCGGCAGCACGCGGATCCCCGCCGTGCAGGAGCTGGTCAAGGGCGTGTTCGGCAAAGAGCCGAACCGCAGCATCAACCCCGACGAGGTGGTGGCCGTCGGGGCGGCCATCCAGGGCTCGATCCTGGCGGGCGACAAGGAGGACATCGTCCTGCTCGACGTCACGCCGCTCAGCCTGGGCGTCGAGACGCTCGGCGGGATCTTCGACGCCGTCATCGAGCGGAACACTACCATCCCAACCAGCAAGGAGAAGGTCTACTCGACGGCCGAGGACGGCCAGACCGCCGTCGACGTCCGCGTCTTCCAGGGCGAGCGGAAGATGGCCGACGCCAACCGGCTGCTGGGCACGTTCCGGCTGGAGGGCATCCCGCCGGCCCCCCGCGGGCTGCCGCAGATTGCCGTGACGTTCGACATCGACGCCAACGGGATCCTGAACGTGTCGGCCAAGGACAAGGCCACCGGCAAGGAGAACCAGGTCACCATCCAGGGCAGCAGCGGCCTGAGCAAGGAAGAGATCGACCGCATGAAGCGTGAGGCCGAGTCCCACGCCGAGGACGACGAGAAGCGCTTCGAGCTCGCGACCGCCAAGAACGAGGCCGACCAGGTCATCCACCAGATGGACAAGACGCTCAAGGAGCACGGCGAGAAGGTGTCGGCCGACGAGCGCGGCAAGGTCGAAAGCGCGTTGAACCAGCTCAAGGAGGCGGTGAAGGGCGACGACCTCGACGCGATCAAGAAGTCGATCGAAAACGTCATGACCGCCAGCCAAGAGATCGGCAAGATCATGTACGAAGAAGCCGCCAAAGCCCAAGCCGCCGCCGGTGGCACCGCCGTCCCCGGCGGTGAAGAGGGCCCCCAAGGCGCCCCCAGCGCTGAAGCCGCCCCCGACGGCGACGGCAAGAAGAAGGACGACGACGTGATCGATGCGGAGTTTGAGGTGAAGGAGTAGCCACCTTTCGTGTAGAATGAAGTCACGTAGGGCGGGTTCCACCCGCCTTGTTATGACTGCCAGCAACGAGGTGGCTGCCATGAAGAGGACGCTCGAAGCCGTCATCGACCAACACGGACAGGTTCGCCTGCTCGAGTCGCTCGAGCTCCCCGAGGCCCGGCGTGCACTGGTGACCGTGCTTGATGAGGTCCCCACCACATTGGCAGGCGAATCAGCGCTGCTCAGCGAACAGGCCTTGGCAGAAGACTGGAACCGTCCCGAGGAGGACGAGGCGTGGTCCCACCTCCAGCAGGCGCCGTCATCCTGATCCCCTTCCCCTTCTCGGACCTGTCACGGTCCAAGCTTCGCCCAGCCGTCGTGCTGGCCGACGCCGGCCGAGGCGACCGCATCCTCTGCCAGATCACGAGCAAACCCTACGCGGACCCTGAGGCCGTGGCGCTTCCCGAGGAGAGCTTCGACAACGGGTCTCTCCGGAGGACGAGCTACGCCCGCCCCGGCAAGCTCTTCACCGCGAGTTCCGAACTGGTCCACGGACAAGCGGGCCAGCTGAAGCCACAAGCACTGCGATCCATCGTCGACGCGGTTGTGGCAATACTGCTCAGAGGACTCGAGGGCAAGTAGGATGAGCGTTGCTTAGACAGCACCCCATCCCAGAATCAGGTTGGCGTCAACGCAAGAAACAACTATGGTGTTCCCGACCCCCGGCGTGTCGCGCCCGTACTCCCGAAATGGCAAGCTGAGGTGAATCATGTTCCTGAGCTGTCTGACGTTCGGACCGACAGTACTTCTTCTTGCAGGCATGCGGGGGGGCATGTCCCAGGCGCCTCGGGCAGAAGACCTGGCAGAATGCCGTTCCTGGGTGGCCGCCAAGTTCGAGGGGGTGGTTCCCACCCGGCCGATAGCGCCGGGGCTGGTCGTTCTGGCCAATCACGGTGTGGTCCAGAAGAACGCCCGCGGCGGCAGACCGATGAAGATCGTCGACAAGCAGTACACGCGAGGCCTCTACTGCCACGCGGTCAGCAAGGTCGTCGTCCGCCTGCCTTCGCCCGGCAAGTGTTTTAGCGCCGTGGCGGGCGTCGACACCAACGATCAGACGTCCGGCGGGCGCGGCAGCGTCGTTTTCAGAGTGGTCGTGGGCGACAAGGAGGCCCTTCGAACCGGGGTCATGCGAGAGGGAATGCCCGGCGTGCCGGTTCAGATCGACCTGAAGGGGGCGACGGAGTTCACGCTCGAGGTCGGTGAGGCCGGCGATGGTATCGGCTGCGATCAGGCAGACTGGGTCGATGCCCAGGTCACGCTGGCAAGCGGCGGCACACTATGGCTGGGCGACATGCCGATCGTGGTCCAGGACAGGCGACCGTACTCGCTCGATCCCCCCTTCTCGTTCGTCTACGGCGGCAGGCCGTCCGGCGAACTGCTCGAGTCGTGGCGCCTCGAACGCAGCAGCCGGAAGCTCGACGAGCTCCGGACCGAGCGGACAGTTACGTACACAGACCCGGCATCGAAGCTGGCCGTCCGCTGCGTTGCCGTCGAATACCGCGACTTCCCGTGCGTCGAGTGGACCCTCTACTTCAAGAACAACGGGACATCCGACTCGCCGATCCTGTCCGACATCCAGGCGATCGACACCGTCTTCGAGCGCGGCGGGCAGACGGAGTTCGTCTTGCACCACAACCGCGGCGACGACTGCACGTCGATGTCCTACGCGCCGATTCAGACGACATTGGGACCCAAGGCCACGTTGAGCTTCGCGCCCGCCGGCGGCCGGCCGACCAACGGCGCGTTCCCCTACTACAACCTGACGATGGGGGACGAAGGCGTCATCGTCGTCCTGAGCTGGGCCGGCCAGTGGGCCGCTCAACTCGTGCGCGATGAAGGCAACGCTCTGAGATTCCGAGGAGGACAAGAGCGAACCCACTTCAAGCTGCATCCGGGCGAGGAGGTCCGCAGCCCGATGGCCGTCCTCGAGTTCTACAAGGGCGATTGGCTCCGCGGGCAGAACATCTGGCGGCGGTGGATGGTTGCCCACAACCTGCGCAAGATCGGCGGTCGGCCCATCCGCCCGCAGGTGTCATTGTGTACGGGCAACTACTACCCCGGCCTGATGAGCAACGCCGCTCAGGAGATCGCCTTCATCCGCCAGTATGTCGAGCAGGGCATCCAGGTCAACTACTGGTGGCAGGACGCCGGCTGGTATCCCTGTGACGGCGTGGCCTGGCCCAAGACCGGGACATGGGACGTGGACCCCGTCCGGTTCCCCAAGGGGCTGCGTGAGGTGGGGGACTTCGCGCGATCGCACGGCATCAAGACGCTCGTGTGGTTCGAGCCGGAACGCGTCCACGCCGGGACGTGGCTGGCCGAGAACCATCCGGAGTGGATCCATGGGGGCAAGAAGGGCGGGCTCCTCAAGCTCCATGACCCGAACTGCCGCGCATGGCTGACCGAGCACATCGACAAGCTCATCACCGAGCAGAGAATCGACTTCTACCGGCAGGACTTCAACATCGATCCGCTCGGATTCTGGAGGGGCAGCGACGCGCCGGATCGGCAGGGCATGACCGAGATCCGTCACGTCGAGGGCTACTTCGCTTACTGGGACGAGTTGATCCGCCGCCATCCGGACATGCCCATCGACTCGTGCGCCTCCGGCGGGCGGAGAAACGATCTGGAAACGATGCGCCGCGCCGTCCCACTGCTTCGCAGCGACTGGTACTGGTCACCTTCGGGACAGCAGTGCCAGACCTACGGCATGTCGCTGTGGCTGCCGTTCCAGGGCACGGGCGTCATCCACGAGAAGGACGAGTACTGGTCCCGCAGCTCCATGGTGGCCGAGTACACCTTCGGCCCCGGCGCAGAAGGGCTGAAGGTGGTGGACTTCAAGCGGCTGCGGCGGGTGCTCGACACTTGGCGTCGGATCGCCAACTACTTCTTCGGCGACTTTTACCCGCTGATGCCCTACACGCAATCCACGGACGCCTGGATGGCCTGGCAGTATGACCGTCCCGACATCGGCGAGGGGGCAATCCAAGTCTTCCATCGCAAGACGAGCGTCTATGAGTCCGCCAGGCTCAGGTTGAAGGGACTGGACCCTCAGGCTGAGTATACGCTCGAGGACTTGGACCACCCCGAACCGCGCCGCGCCTCTGGGGCCGAACTGATGGACAAGGGACTACTGGTCAGCCTGAAAGACGCGGGCTCGGCGGCCGTCGTCGTTTACAAGCGCGCGAAGCCGTAGGGTCGTTCCGTCCGAGCTGGCCGCTCTTGAAGCAGCACGCCACAGTGGCTGGCGCTGTCAGTCCTTTCTCTTTCGGTTCTTCGCCTCCTCCGTGTGGGAAGCGAATCGCCCATTCAAACCAGGCCAGACTCCACAGTCCGCGGTTGCCCACGAAACGCCGGTTCGGTACCGTAGGCCTCGCAGAAGCAAAGGAGGGGGCCAATTGGAACAGGTCGGTTGGATAGTGACCGACGAAGCCGAGGGGCGAAACAGGCAAGATGTCCCCGGAATCCGCCGAGGCGGCTTGCCGGAGGTAAGGGCACGATGCGTTCTGGAGAAGCGTTGCGCGGGCTACTGAACGGAAAAAGACTCGTGATGGCGCCGGGGGCGCCGGATGCGTTGACGGCCCGCCTCATCGAGCAGGCCGGGTTCCCGGCCGTCTACATGACGGGCTTCGGCGCCACAGCCACGTTGATCGGTTGCCCCGACGTCGGGCTGTTGACCCAGACCGAGATGACCACGCACGCGCGGAACATCGTCCGCGCCGTGGACGTCCCCGTGATCGCGGACGCGGACACCGGTTATGGCGGCCCGGCGAACATCGAACGAACGGTGAAGGAGTATCAGCAGGCCGGTGTCGCCGCGATCCACCTCGAAGACCAGATCCTGCCCAAGCGGTGTGGCCACATGGCCGGCGTGAGGCTGGTTCCGGTCGACGACATGGTGCGCCGACTCGAATGCGCCCTTGCGGCTCGCGGCGACGACGATCTGGTGATCATCGGACGGACTGACGCGTTGGCCGCCGCCGGCTTGGACGAGGCAATCCGGCGCGCGCAACGCTACTGCGACGTGGGCGTTGATGTGGTGTTCATCGACGCCATCAAGCGCATCGACGACGCTCAAGCCGTGGCACAAGCCCTCGGCGGACCGTTGATGATCAGCGTGGTCGAGGGGAACGAGACCGCGAGGCTAACGCCTGATGAGATTAAGCAGATGGGGTTCGCCCTCGCCCTCTATCCCCTGTCCGCCCTCTTTGCCGGTGCCGCTGCGATCCGAGATGTGCTTGCTGGGTTGAAGCGTAACGGCACCACGGACGCCCTGACCGATCGCATGCTGACGTATTCGGAGTTCTCTGAAGTCGTTCGCTTGGCCCGTTTCCAGGAGCTCGACCACAGGTTCGGCGTCGGTTGAGTCCGGCGCTAGGAGACAGATGAAGGAGCTGAGGCAGTGAAAGCCGTCGTCAAGACGCGTCCCGAACCCGGGAACGTGGAATTCATCGACATGCCGGACCCCGAGGCCGGGCCGGGCCACGTGGTCATCGAAGTCCAGAACGCCGGCGTCTGCGGGACAGACCTCCACATCTACAAGAGCGAATACGTGATCAAACCCCCGGTGATCCTCGGGCACGAGCTGTGCGGCGGGATCGTCGAGGTCGGCTCCGGGGTCACCCGCTTCAAGGCGGGAGACCGGGTGACCGTCAATCCGTCCGCAGGGAAGCTCTGCGGGAACTGCCGGTACTGCCAGATCGGCGCGCCGTTCTTCTGCGTGGACCGGTCGGCGGTTGGCAGCGGGATGAACGGGGGCTTCGCCAAGTACTGCTGCGTGCGACAGGAGATCGTCTACCCCCTGCCGGAGAGCTTGGACGACCAGACCGGTGCACTGTGCGAGCCGTTCGCCTGCGCCCTGCAGGCGGTCGTCGAGCTCACGCTGATCGAACCTGGCGAGATCGTCGTCGTGGCCGGGCCGGGACCGATCGGCATCATGTGCACCATGCTGGCCAAGACGCGCGGCGCCCGCGTCATCCTGTTGGGCACATCCGGCGACGCCGATCGAATGACCGTCGCGCAAGGGCTCGGCGCGGATCACGTCATAGACGTCGAGACGCAGGACGCTCGGGCGATCATCCAGGACCTCACGCAAGGCTACGGGGCCGATGTCGTATTCGAGTGCTCCGGGGCGGCGGAGTCCGCCGAGCTGTGTCTTGACGTCGTCAGGAAGATGGGTCGATACACACAGGTGGGCATCTTCGGCAAGCCCCTACAGATGGACCTCGACAAGGTGGTGGTCAAGCAGGTGCACCTGCAGGGGTCCATGTGCCACAGGTGGCAGACGTGGGAACGGACGCTGCGGTTCCTCGAACAGGATCTGGTCGACCTGCGCCCGCTCATCACGAATCGGCTGCCCCTGAGCCGATGGGAAGAGGCGTTCCAAGGCGTGCTCGCCAAGAAAGAACTCAAGGTGCTGCTCTACCCCGAGGAGTGATCGATGAACCTGAAGGACAGGATGCGTTCGGGGGACTTCTGTGTCGGACCGTTTCTAAAGGCCGGCAGCGCGGCCCTCATCGAGGTCATGGGCTACGCGGGGCTCGACTTCGCGATCCTGGACATGGAGCACGGCCCCCTTTCCTACGAGGCATTGGAGCACCAGGTGCTTGCGGCTGAGCGTGTTGGCCTGGCCCCGATCGTGCGCGTAGAGGCAATCACCGAGTCGGCGATCATGCGACCGCTCGACAAGGGAGCCGCCGGACTGATCGTCCCCCACGTGGACTCCGCGGCGATGGCCGAGAACGTCATCCGATTCTCGCGCTTCGGACCCCAAGGGGAGCGAGGCATGGACATCTATGCCCGCGCCGCCCAGTACGGACACATGCCCAAGCAGGAGTATCTTCGGAAGGCCAATGAAGGCACGGTGCTCGCCCTGCAGATCGAGGGGGCTGAAGGGATGTGCCATCTCGACGAGATCCTGGCCGCTGCCGACTGCGACGTCATCTTCGTCGGCCCCTACGATCTGTCCCAGTCGTTGGGGGTTCCCGGCGAGATCAATCACCCCAACGTCCTCCAGGCCGTCGAACAGATTGTCGAAAAGGTCAGAGCGGCCGACCGCCACGTCGGCATCTATGCCGACGACGTGGAGACGGCCCGCCGATGGATCGATGTTGGGGTACAATTCATCGCCCTATCCGTCGACACGGCCATCTACTATCAGGCCTGCAAGCGCCTCGTCGCTGACCTGCGGAACCCTCAGGCTTGATCGCCCTGACGGCCGATGGGTTGCTGGCGCACCGCAGAGCGAAAAGGGAAAAAGGGGGGGGAAAAGGGGGTCAGGCTTACTTCTTCCGCTTGGGGGGAAAAGGGGGTCAGGCTTACTTCTTCCGCTTGGGATAACACTGACGCCGGCCCACGCCAATAAGCAAACCTGACCCCCTTCCCCCCTTCCCCCTTCCCGCCCTTCCCGCGCCGTGACAGATTGGGCGGGCTGTCGGAGGGGTCCCCCATTCTTCGCTGCCCTTCGCGGAACGCGGACGGCAGCGAAGCGTGAGGGACGGAATCGGGCGGCGAGCGACGGTTCGGGCGCCAGTCCGTCCCCCACCCCCCGCCTAGATTGTCACGCACCCGAAGCAACCTTCATTCAGATGCTCGCGTTGTCGCATTGCCGCGAAGCGGGACGTGGCAGGGGAAACTGTGGTGCGTGACGAAGTCCAGGGCGCCTACGAAGACAGCTTCTGGACCCACTTCCCGCGGCAACGAGACGGGCACGTCGCGCGAACCATGAGGGGGAAGGTCAGCGAGAGATGGGGCGGCGACGCGAACACCGTTGACGCTCCCGCTCAGGCACAGCCTGCGTAGCGTAAAGGATCGCTTGTTGACGAGGCGCAAGTGCAAGGCGTCGCCTTTACGCGTCACACCGTCGAGGCGAGCATCGGCGAAGACATCGATGAAGGCGGCGTCCATCTTCGGATGAGTCTCGAGCTTGTCGTTGAAGACACCGGGATGATCCTTCGAGTCGTTCTTCATGTAGAAGAACCCGCCGCTCATGCCGTTCTCCAGGCCCCACTGGAACATGCCGTAGATGGCGCGCACGCCTGTCTCGGGGATGGGGCCGAGATAGGAGTTGTACTCGGTGAAGATGATCGGCAGCCCGTGCTTGCGGGCGATTCGGATGCTCCGGCGGATGATGGGCTGGCGGTCCTCGGGGCTTTGGCCTTTGCCGTAGTAGTAGTTGACGCCCATGATGTCCTGGCCTTCCCAGCGGTCCTGGCCGTAGAGATTGGCGTAGTGCACAGGCCGCCGGTAGGGGTCGCGATGACGGTATACGGGATACACGGCCGTGAGGAAATCAGCGGTATCGTTGCCGATTTCGTTGCATGAATTCCACATCAGCACGCCCGGCGAATCCACGTAGTCGTCGATGAAGGCGGCGGTGGTGGCGCGGGCCGTCGTCATGGGCGGTCCGTCCTGGCGCGCGAAGATCTCGTCCGTAGAACAGCAGCTAAAGGGCGCGAGCACCGACCAGGCCAGGCCCATTTCGTGTGCCATGTCCACTTGCCACCGGGGCGGGTAATCGCCGCGGAGCATGTTGAAGCCGCGATCCTTGAGGATCTGCAGCATCTTGCGCGTTCGCGCTTTGCTCGCCGGATCGAGGCTGTGCACGTTGCAGCCCTTAACGATGAACGGCTCGCCATTCACGAGGATCTTGCCGTCGCGGGTCCCAACGGACGCCGCGGCCAGGGGCGGCCCGAAGGGCCGCGTGGCGACCTTGGCAGGTTTCTTCGGAGCGGGTCTGTGGGCCCCGCGGTACTCCTCGGCATAGGTCAAGGACCGCTTGGCCGCCGTGAATTCGCCAGCCGCAAGCAGGCGGCGGGTCCGGGCGAGTAGCGCCAGGGCCGCCTCGGCGTCGGGCGACGAGGTCGGATCGGGCACGACGCGCTCGAGCGCCGCCATGCGCTGACGCAGATCGCTGATGTCCACGCGCCGGACGCGTGTCTCAGCCAGAACCGTGCCGTCGGCATCGCGCAGCACGAAGGTCATCCTCGGGCGCAGCAACGCTGGCGCAAGGGCAAGGCGCACGACGCCGTCGCCGTCGAGGCGCTTGTCGGCTCGGACGCGGAATGCGTGCGGGCCGGCGGGGATCTCGAGGCGTTTCGGCCGCGCATCGATGGGCGTATCGCCAGGGCCGAGGGCCCACCGCGGCGCGAGCGAACGCGCGGTACCGTTGGTGTAGAGGGTGAAGGCCGGCATCGCGGTATCGAGGAAGGCCTCCCTTTGGGGAAAAAGCCAGTAGTCCGGCGGCTGCACCGAGAGATCGTCCGCAACGGCGGCGAAGTAGGCAATGTGGACCCGGCCCGAACCAAGCCGGAACCCGACCCGGCCCCCCACAGCGCCGTCGTATCGGGCCTCGATCGCCCAATCACTCGGCTCGGGCCTGTGAGCCGGCCAGTACTTGCCGCGCAGACGCCTTCCCTCGAAACGCAGCTTCTGCCAGATCCAGTTCGTTTCGTTCCAATCCTCGGTGATCAGGCCCTGGCCGGGACGCTCGGCGAGGAGCGCTTCGGTCCCATCCGCGCGGTAGGAGCGGAATTGGAGGCCCGCGTCGTTGTCCTGCTCGAACCACACATGGGGGTGGACCTTCTTGGTGTTGTGTTCCTCGCGCACCGAATCGCCGTAGGACGCATGACATACGAGGAGTCCGTCCGCGTCCTTGCCACGCGGATCGCGCTCCCGGTAGAGCACCAAGATCGTGCCCGTATCCAGGCGCACCCCCTTGGCCAATCCGATGACATGATCCCCTTCGATCGCAAGCACGCCGGGCCCGTAGCCCGTAGGCGCGGTGGGGTCCCGGGCACCGGCGATGTGAGCGTCGCCCTTCATGTCGAGCAGGTCCCAGTGTGCCAGCGTGCTGAAGCGGTCTTCGAAGGGCACGGCGGCCACACCAACGTGACTTGCGGCGGCGGCAGCAAGCAGGCAAAGAGCGGTCAGATCCATGTTCGCATTCCTCGGTGGTCCTTCCCGAGCACACGTCCCGGGCTCTATGGCCCGTTTCCTCGCCGCGATCTCAGGGGGGCAGGCAGTTCCGCCCAGCGACACGCCGAGCAGGATACCAACTTCGACGGCATCGTGTGGGGCAAGGCCTCAGCCGTCACCGGGAAGACCCAGTAGCGGGCTTCCTGAACTCCACCCATACGCCGTAGTTCATGTCGTCACCATTCGGGGGATCTGGCAGGTGAATGCGATAGCCCTGTATGCCGATGTCGTCCAGCATCCTGCGCAGATCGTTTGCCTCCTTCTTACGATCGTACTTGATGCGTCCGCCCTGCTTCTTGCGGATCTGCCGTGCGACGGAAACGGGCAGCTTCTTGGGGAACCCCCGGCCGATGTAGGCAACGCCGCCCGGCTTCAAGACGCGATGGATCTCCGCAAAGCCCCGCTTTCGATCCGACCAGAAGTGGTAGGACCCCCGCGAGACGATCACGTCCGCGTAGTTGTCACGGAAGGGCAGCACGCGTGCGTCCGCACAGATCGCGCTGACGCGGTGTCCCACGCCGCGACGCGTGGCAAGGCTCAGGAAGTGACCGAAGAAGTAGGGGTTGATGTCCGCATTAACCCAGTGGAGCCGCGTTCGTCCGCAGAGCTCCACGATCAGATCGCCCGGCCCGCTACCGATGTCGATGCCGATGCCCGTCTTCTCTGCCAGGTCCAGTTCCCGCACGATCTGATCGGCCAAAGGCGCGTAAACCGGGGCCAGCACGTCCCGGCTCGCACGGATCATCCTCTCCGCCGCCCGCTTCAGCTTGGCGTCCGCCAGAGGCGAGTGGGACGACCCGTCGGCTCGAGCCGTACGGAACCCGTGATGCTCCCAGGTGGCCCGGCTCCCGTCACCCCAGAGGTGGACCATCAGCCGCTCCGCGATCTCGCGATGCGGTGCGAACCGGAAGACGACGGCTACGACGTTGACGGCAACGCCCTGCGCGTCCGCGATGTGAACCGTGTCCACCTTGTCGGCCAGTTGCCGGGCCGTCGCGTCCCAGACGATGGCTGCGTCCAGCTGACCAGCTTCAAGGAACCGCACGAAGGTGCGAAGCGTGGGCGGACCGCCGCTCATGGTCACGTCCGGGGCCGCGATGCCGATGTCGTTTTTTCGGAGCAAGCGCTGGGTCGCCTCTCCTAGCTGGCAGCCTTGCGGGTCCTCCACGTAGACCCTCATCCCGGGACGCGTCAGGTCCGCCAGGTTGGCGATCCGCTCGGGGTTCCCCTTCTTGACCACAACAGCGAGGTGGAGTGTGGCAAGGGGCAGCTTGGCGGCTACGGCATCCTGCTGTTCGGCCCGGCGGACATGGCGAAGGTCCGCCGCGACATACAGGTCCGCGTCCCGGTTCGTCAGGGCCGCGGTCAGCATTTCACCGGAGCCTCCCGTGGCGTACCTCACGCGGACGCCCGTTCGCTTCTCAAATACGGGCAGCAGCTCTTCCAGGACCTTCCGAACTTGGCCACCGGATCGGACCAGGACCCTCGGACTCGAACTGGCGTCGTCCGCACGTGTGGTCTTCGCCCCGCCGACCAGGGCGATCAAGCATGCGGCCACGAACGCAGCGTGGAGCGGCTTCCTCGGCATTCGATCCTCCTTCTGTTGGCGTTGGGCGCATCGGGCACATGGCGGCAACTCTCCCCGGCAAGCTCGTCCGATCAGCAGGTCGGGAGCTCCAACGGGTCATCGTCGCCGCCGCTCTCGCAGGAGAAGCCGCGGATCGAATCCAGGTCGTCTTCCGCGAAGGACCTCTTCGCGAGGCGGTTCAGCCGTCGGCTACTTGCCGTGCGGGCACTTCTTCAGGCTCAGGAACCAGTCGAGGCACGTGTAGTCCTTACCAGCCTTGGCCACGCGCTCCGCCGCCGCGTCCGTCGACTTCGGCGGCGGAACGATCACGTCGTCGCCGGGCTGCCAGTTGGCAGGCGTGGCGATCTTGTGCTCGTCGGCGTGCTGGATCGCGAGCAGCAATCGCTTGACCTCGTCCATGTTCCTGCCGTTGGCCATCGGGTAGTGCAGGATGGCCCGAACCTTGGCCTCGGGATCGATGATGAAGACGGCCCGGACCGCCTGCGTGGTGCTCGCCGAGGGGTGCAGCATGCCGAACTTCCGGGAGACTTCCATCGTCAGGTCGGCGATGATCGGGAACTTGACCTCCAGGCCCTTCATGCCCTTGTACTCGATCTTCTCCTTGATCGTCCGCAGCCAGCCGATGTGACTGAACGTGCTGTCGATCGACAGGCCGAGCAGTTCTGCTCCCAACGCGCGGAATTCCTCGTGCATGCTGGCGAACGTCATGAACTCCGTCGTGCAGACGGGCGTGAAGTCCGCCGGATGCGAGAAGAAGATAACCCACTTTCCCTTGAAGTCATCGGGGAACTTGATCCGGCCCTGCGTGGTCTCCGCTTCGAAGCAGGGAGCGTCTTCACCGATCATGGGCGGTTTGTCTAGTGGTTCATCCATTACTCACGAGTCCTCCTGGTATCGAATTGCCTTACGGCCCACCCCTCGCCCACGTCATCACGTCTGGGCCTCACGAATGGGCCGCGATTCCTTGTCTTCACGGCCGATGCGCTTCCCCTCGCTACAAGGCCCGCATGAAGGCGACCAGGGCGGCCTTCTCCTCGGGCGTGAGCTTGAGTTGCTGGATCAGGTTGAAGAACTCAACCGTGTCCTCCAGCGTCAGCAGAGGACCGTCGTGCATGTAAGGCGGCGAGTCCTTGATGCCCCGCAGCGGGAACGTCTTGATCGGCCCATCGCTGGCGGCCATTCGCCCGTTGATCATCTTGGGCTTGTAGAAGCGCTCAGCCTTGAGATTGTGCATCAGGTTTCTTCCCTCGTTTCCGCGCTATCGCTGAACGCCGTCTTCAGCCCCTCGACTCGCCGGACTTCTTCCAGCAGTCGGCGCCGGTTCCCCTAAACTGGATCGAGTAGTCGTGCGCCCTGAAACCCAACGTCCGCAACTTCGGGGCAGGTCGTCCAACGCCAGATCCTCGTAATCGATCAGCTTGTCGCAATTCAGGTACACGAGGTAATGGTGTGGGTCCGTATTGTAGTCAAACCGCGCCGCCCGCCAAGCACAATTCAGCAGACGGTTGCCAGGCCGTCATGCTAGTCCAGCTGAGATCCACTTGCGAGCGCACCGGCGACAGGTCTTGGAGGTCTTGTTGGAGGTGGCCCACTTCGAGATCGGGCCGACACCGAGACCCACCAACTCCGCCAGGTAGCGTGTTCCCAGGGGAAAGGGGAAAAGCGGGGGAAAAGGGGGTCACCCATTAGGGTCAAAAGGGGGTCGGTCAAAAGGGGGAAAAGGGGAGAAAAGGGGGTCAGGCTTACTTCTTCCGCTCAGGATAGCACTGACCCCAGCCCACGCCAATAAGTAAGCCTGGGTGACCCGGGAGGCCTAATGGGTGACCCCCTTCCCGCGCACGAGGAAGCCCGACTCAAGCTGTACCCCGCACTCCGACGGAGGACTTGAGACTCTCTGAGAGGACGGTCCGGAAGCTCTGTTCTCAACGCCCGTGATCGGCAACACCCCGCCCCGGGGACATCAAGTATTTGACTGTCCCCCGTTTTCCCATCTTCCGGTTTCACCCCCCCGGGGAGCACTGGGAAGGGCAAGGCCGGGTACTTCTTGGAGGGGAAACGGGCTAGCATAGAAAGTGGTACCATCGGTGGGAGTAGGTCAGACCTGGTGGCCCGACGCTGTGACCGGTGGGCCGGCCCTGAAATGCCCCTGTGTGGAGTCCCCATGAACACACAACGGAAGAGACCTGATCGCTTGCGTATCGCGTCGTGCGTGGCGATGCTCGTGGCATCGACGACAGGACTCGAAACAGTGGAATCTCGAGCAACTGACGATGTGGACGTCCCGTCGCTGTTTGACGGTGCCGTGGCGGTCTGGCATATGGCCGACGTGAAGGACTCGCGCGGCAGAAGCTGCAGCCTGGTCCCCAACGGCGATGTCGAGGTCTGCGTCCCATTGACGGGAGCGGGGGGAAAGGGGGTCAGGCTTACTTATTAGCGTGGACCGGCGTCAGTGCTATCCTGAGCGCAAGAAGTAGGCCTTCCTGACCAAGCCTGGCCGCCCTTCCTACCCTCGCCTTGCAGCGTTGGCGCTTCGTGTGATTGCCATTCGGCATGCCGTGAGGGAGACGCGCGTCCCCCGCGCCGAGCTGGCTGCTCTGGCAACGGCGAGCCACAATTACGCCACAGTGGGCGGCCTCTTCAGCCCTGTTTCTGCGGTTCTGGGCTTCCCTCGGGTGAAGAGCGAATCACCCGTTCAGGACGGGCCGAGCGAAGGGGCCATCCCGACGAGGCGAGCTTGGGAAGGTGAAACGCGCAAGTCTCCTTGAATGGACCAGGATGCCGTTTTCGGGAAGGACAGGCAGCTACTTCGCGGACGCGGGCGTCGCTGTGCTTTGGCGTATCACGAATTCGATGACCTGGGTGGCGTCCTCGTGGCTCGTGATGTGCCCGGTTTCCGGGCGGTAGATGAGAAGCACCTTGCGGTTCATCTTTCGCAGCACGTCGGCCAGGCGCATGACGCTATGCGGCGGGACCGATTCGTCCTTGCCGCTGGCGGTGATGCCGACAGGCATCGTGAGCCGCTCCGGCCAATACTCGGCGCTGCGCTTCTTGTATTCCAGCGGGATCTCGGCCTTCGTGCCACCGAACGATTTGCGGATCGCGTCTTGGAAGTTCGCGTACTCGAGATGGTTGGCCGTGCCGTTCATCGACGCGACGCCGTCGATCAGGTCGGGATGAAGGGCGGCAAACGTCAGGCATGATGATCCGCCCATCGACCCGCCGGTCAGGAAGACCTTCTTGACGGCGTACTCGTCCTTCAAGCGCGCAATGATCTGCACGAGGTCGGCTTCGGCTTTCGGGCCCATCCAGGACGTCTTGGCCCGGTAGTCGGGTGAGACGAAGATCATCCGATGTCGCATCGCGACGTCGCGGGCGGCCTTGCACGTCCCACGGTTGTTCTTGATGTATTGCCAGCGATCGGAGCCGTGGCCGTGAAGGGCGATCAGCACGTCACAGGGACGGTCCTTCTTGAAGTCCGGGGGAAAGAGCAAGACGTAACGCTGCGTCGTCCCGTCGCACGATGCGACGAACGAGACGTCTTGGGTCACCGGCCCTGTCTGGCCCAGGACCGACCCGACGAATGGAACCGACAGAAAGCTAGCGATCAAACCGAACCGATTCATGCTTCCTCCGACAGGACATAGAACTTGGACATAGGGATCAGCCACCCACTATGGGGCGTCGTCTTTGGGCAGGAAAGCCCCCCTACCCCAATAACGCCTCCCCATTGCGCCCGTCGATCTACGTTCAGCACCGTTTGCGGCGCTCCTTCGCCTCACCTACAGTTTGGCCGATTTCCCTCCGACAATCACCTTCTTGATGTCGATCGTCCCGCTCTTGACCTCGACGAAGGGCTTGCCGTTCTTCAAGCCGACAGAGCCGTAGCCTGCGGCCGTGGCCAGGAAGCTCTTGAAGGTATCACCCACTTGCGAGTCGATGTACAGGGCCTTCTCGACCGCGTCGTATCGAACGCCGGTCAGGCCTTGGATCAATCCGTAGCTTGACAACGCACGTGCATACCAGTGACCACACTCGTATTCATTGAAGGGATTCCGGATTCGACCGTCGTATCGATCGCGACAGGCCCGGACGATGTCTAACCCCTGTTCGACCATCCCTTCGAGCATCAGGTGCGAGGCCACTTGGTACTCAATGCCCGTCCACACCTCATTGCTGTACACGAACGGGATAGACAACTGCCCTCCCTTTGGCCACGTGCAGAGCAGGAGACCGCCCTCGGCCCCACACGCGTAGGCCGGTCGCTGTGGATTCGCGTGAGAGGATAGGTCGCGCTTGAAGTTGTACTTGTGGATCGCGCTCAAGTTGCTTCTGACCTTGGCCTGGTCGACGATTTGACCCAGGCCGCACATCTGAGCGATCCAGAAGCCCAACACGCCGTCCGACAGGCATCCCGTCCCGTACTGGTACTTCGGGCCCTGCGTGTTGAGGGCCTCGACGATATCGCGGTACCCGCGACCGTTGCCCGTGGCACGGATTGGGCGAAACTTGTGGTTCAAGCCTTTGGTCTGAATCTTCTGGAAGAAGTACTCGCCGTTGTGCAGCTCGCTCTCGAGGAACGAGCGTCCCTTCCTTAGGAGTTGCTCATACAGAGAGACGTCGTCCCCGACCGCCTGTCCCATCCTGATTGCCGCTGCAAGCGCGCCCAGATAGAAGCTCGTGCAATGGCCTTCGGGACCCCAGTACTCGATGTCATACGTGTTGTGATGCGGCTCTTCCAGGACGCCCTTGTGCCGGGGATCCCACGTCTTGATGCAATAGGCAAGGCTCTGCTTGATCTGAGGCCACATCTTGCCGAGCCACTCGGCATCGCCGGAGATCCGCCACTCGCGGTAGGCCTTCATGATGCCGCCGAGTTGCCCATCGGAGGCGGCGTGGAACCTCCGTGTGATCGGTCGGATCGGGAGCGCGGACCGGAAGGTCTGGTGCCCGTCGCTGGCCTGGCTCTCGTGGAACTCAGTCTGACGGAGCGACCGTTCCAAGTCTGGGAAGAGATGACAGATCGCCTGGGCGTAGTTCCAGACGTGCGTGCACGAGCCGGCGCAACACCCGCTGGCGTCACAGCACCCTTCCCAGCACCAGAGGCGACCGTCCTTCTGACGAAGCACCGTCGGGGACTTGAGAATCGTCAGGTTGGCCGCCACAGCCTCCACGACCTCCGGCGGCAGGCTCGTGTCATAGAACGTATCACGGAACAGAACGCTCCGCTTGCGCAGTGCCAAGTATTCGCGCCGCCAGTAGTCAGCCACGTCAGTAACGCTCGAGAACCGTCCTGCGTACCAGGGGACGTGATACTTCGGCGTGTCGGCGCATTTGCCGTCCGGACAGCAGGAGCCAGGAGGTCCCTCGGCAGTCCACTTGCCGTAGCTTGCCGACTCGAAATCGTTCAGGACGACGGCGCCCTTCAACTCCGAAGGCGTGTGGCCGACTTTGTCGGTCATCACGATGTGATCGACGTTGATATGCCCCCACGCCGACGTGCTGTGATCGACGATCTGGAGTTTCGCCTTCTTGCCCTTGTGCTCCTTGACGTCCCAATGCGTCCACGCCAGCTTCTCGACGTCTCTGCCCGTTGCGGTCCGCACGACCTTCCCGTCGATGAGAAGATTGACGCAGACCTTGTCCGGACGGTTTCCGCCGCCGATCAGGAACTGAATGTTGTCCTTGGTCAGCGCGAACTCCGGAGATGTCAGCGTTCCTGTCAGACCGTCGCCTTGAGGGTCGAAGGTGTTGACCAGCCCCCTTCCCAGAAAACCGGTCACCGCCTGTTGCGCGGGAGCCGTTCCCTTCGAGGGAGCTGAGCCGAACGCCGGCCCGGAGACGCGCGTCTCGCCATGGCGCAGCTTCGTCTGCGGCGCATACCACGCCAGCATCAGCCGCACGGTCTGTTGCCGGCGAGGCGCGACCTTCAGCGGCACGAAGAGCGACGCGCCTGGAGACGAGGCCTTCATCGGCGGGTTGTCCATCAATCTGGCCGAGGCGATGTTCTCCCAGGTGATCGTCAACGAATCCCACCATCCGCCTCTGAACCAGCAGTGATCCACGACGGCCTGGTCGCCGTCGACGAAGATCGCACACCCGCCCTCGCGCTCGGGGTTGGTCTTGGCGCCCTCCTGCCAGAGGATGAAACCGTTCTTGTAGGGCAGGACCCTACCGCCGCCCCGTCTGGTGGCCATGAAATTCTTGGTGTTGTAGGAGAAGACCGCCTCGATGATCTCGTCGGTTGGGTTGTAGAAGGTGTATTCCATGGCCGCGACGGGGAGAGAGGACTCGTCCGCGTTGCCGGGAACGAAGGGGCTCCAGCCGGTGATCTTGGTCTGCAGGGGGATGTCGGGATGTGCAAGCTTGACGGTCGCGAAGGGAAATCGCGCCAGGAACTCGCTGTGGAGGAATCGCGGGAAGCCGTAGCTGGTGTGTCCAGCCCCATTGCCGGTCCCGGGTCTGCCGAAGATCTTCCACGCCGGCACCTGACCCTCCAGCACCTTCGCGACATTGCCGTTCTTGCCTTTTACGCAGAGCGCCGCAAACGTGCAGGGCTCATTGAAGGCTTCCATCTTCTGGCGCAGTGACACGTGCGAGATCGCACCGGTCCCTTCGAGGCAGACCATCCCCGCGCCTATGCCCCCCAGCGGAAAGGCCACCCGGTTGAGATACGCACCGGAATACCAGCCGTTGTATTCCCGGCTGTCCTCGTTCGGTCGTCCGTGTGCCACATGCGCTGGCGCCGCCAGTGCCAGAATCCCCAACAACACCCATCCGGATCGTTCGTGTGTGTGACTGATCATTTGCATCGTTCCTCACTTACAGCTGCGCCAGCCATGGAGTTCCCTCACAGCAGCAGAGTCCTTTGGACATCTTGCTCTTCC
>CAYMLO010000027.1:0-27205 GCA_964390905.1 uncultured Planctomycetales bacterium
AAAGAAACGCCTTACAAACAGAAATGACTTGGCTTCATGCCATTCGGGTCTGGCTTCTTTCGCCGCGACCGGGCGGCGATCTTGCCGAAGGCTGCCTCCCAGGCGCAAGATGCCTGACCCCTTTCTTCAGGCACGACTGCGTCAGGCGGACGACCGGTTGCGCCCGTCTCAGACCAACTTCTCGGGATTCATCAGCCCGTCCGGGTCGAGCGCGGCTTTGAGCCCTCGGAGCCCCTCGACGGCCAGCGGTCCGTGCTCGGCTGTCAGCGGGAGGTGCTCGTAGCCGATGCCGTGGTGGTGGCTCAGCGTGCCATCGCTGTCGACGATGGCTTGGGTTGCGGCGGTCTTGACGGCCTGCCACTGGTCCAGCTCGCTGCCGGCCTGCCGTCGAGCGAGGAACGTGTAGTACAACGACGCACCCGTCGCGTAGACGTGCGAGACGTGCGCCATCACCGTACCGCGCGACCCGGACGCCTGGATCGCCGCGGTGATCGCACCGCGAACGGCTCGATCGAGGTGCTCGAGGTTCCGCCACGTCGTGGCCGTCTCCAGCGTGTCGACCATCACGCCGCGGGCCATCAGTTCGTCGCGGAGATACGGCAGCGTGAACCGATCCCGTTCCCAAGACCGACCCGGGGTGGACCCCAGCCCGATGGCCTGGCACTCCCCCGCGGCCTGCGCCGCCGACCGGCAGGCCAGGCGGACCCCGTCGTCGGTCCCCTCGAAACCAAGCAAACACAGACAGATCTGGTCGGGATCGAACCGTCGCGCGCGAAGGGCGTGGCGGATGTAGGCCTTGCCGATCCGTCGGATCAGGCCCCCCGTCTGTGACGCCGTCTTCAGCAGCCAGCGCGTCTCCTCGGAATCGGACAACCGGACGACCGTGGGTCGAACGCCTGCCTGGAGCAGGTCGCGGACGAAGCTCACCGCCCCGGACCAGTCCGGCAGGAACCAGGCCCGGAACCGACGACAGCCAGGCAAGGATCTGACGCGGGCGGTCCCCGACGTGATGACGCCCAGCGTGCCCTCGCTGCCCACGATCTGTTGCAGGACGCTCGGCCCGGCGGCACTGGCCGGCACGCACCGCGTGGCAATGACGCCGCGAGGCGTAGCGATACGAACCGCCTGGACAATCTCCTCGATCTTCCCGTAGGCGGTGGACTGCTGCCCGGCGCCGCGTGTCGCCACCCACCCACCGAATGTGCTGAATTCGAAGGACTGAGGGAAGTGGCCGAGCGTGTAGCCCTGAGCGGTGAGTCCGCGCTCGATGTCGGGGCCGAAGGCTCCCGCCCCGATCTCCGCCAACTGCGACGTCGTGTCCAGTTCCACCCCGTTGAGATCCATCAGGTCCAAGGTGATGGCGGCCTGGTGTTTGCCGCATCGCGGCTCGACCCCCCCCACCACGCTCGTCCCCCCGCCGAACGGCACGACGGCCAGATCGTGATCGGACGCGGCCGTCAAGAGAACCGACACGTCCGCTTCGTCGCGTGGGTAGACCACGGCATCGGTGACACAGGCAAGCCGGCCGGTGCACGCGGCCAACATGTCGCGGTAGCTCTTGCCCACCGAGTGGGCGGCGCGTTCGGAGGTCGAATCGTCCACGCGATTGCCGCCAACGGCGTCAACCAACGCCTGACGGGCCGCAGGACTCAGTCGCGACGCGGGCACTTTGACCAGTTCGAGATCCAGGGGGGGCACGGGAGGATCGAGTTTGCCCAGCTCCTCGTCCAGATAGGCCAGCAAGGCGGGTCGGTCTGCCAGACTGGGGGCGTCTTCCGGCCGTCCCCATGCGGCCCATTCGCTGATCCGATCGTTGCGTATCATGCGGGCGTCGTCTTGAGCTGAAGCGAATCCAACACCTCGGCGGCGGCATCGACGCAGCGGTTGCGATGACAGAGGCCGACGTTGAGACCGGTTCGACGGCCGACGTCCTCGGGCGTCAGGGCCATCTCGTGTCGCGCGCCGTACAAGACCTCCGCCGCCAGGACGCGTCGAACCGGGCGACCATCTCTCACGCACCGGCAGAGGTTCCGCTTGAGAGACGGGTCTTCGAACGTCAGATCCAGGACCGCCTCATACCGCGTGCCGTAGCGTCGGATGATGGCGTCGATGTCCTCCGGCGACAGGGCGTAGCGGGTGGCTGCGTCCGGTGCCACCTCGGTGACGTAGTCGTCCACCGGCCGGTCGGGCCCGCCGGGCAGTTGATAGTCTTCGGGCGGTTCGTACTTGCGGTCCTCTTTCCGGGCAATCCGGCCGAGGAGGTCCTCCGCCATCCAGGTGTGCGTCGCCAGCTTGCCGCCATAGATGCTCCACAGCCCCGGTGCACCGTTGTCCTCGTGATCGACGATGCGATGGTCCCGACTGAGCTTGTCCTCGATCTGTCCGTATGCGAAGACCGTCGGTCGGACCCCCCACTTCGTATCGACGACGTCCTCTCGCGACAGACTGGGGATGAACCGCTGCGCCCCCTGGAGCAGATAGCCGAACTCGTCCTGGGTCACGAAGTTGTGGTCCATCGGGCCGTAGTAGTCGTCGTCGGTCGTGCCGATCAGCGTGTAGGCACCCCGGAAGATCATGACCCCGAACCGATCGTCGATGAAGTGCAGGACCAGCCCCGTATTGCCGAATCGCGGTAGGATCAGGTGCACGCCCTTGGTCGGCCGGATGTGGGGCCCGCCGCCGGCGTCGGCCAACTTGCAGAGCCGGTCCGCCCAGGGCCCGGTTGCGTTGACGATTGCCCGGCCGCGGAGTCGGATCTGCTCGCCCGTGCGCTCGTCATCGATCAGAACGCCGACCACGCGATCGCCGTCGCGCTCGAATTCCGTCACGGTCGCATGATTTCGAACGAAGGCGCCGTGCTCGACGGCGCAGATCGCGTTGGTCAGGCACATCCGCGGCGCGTCGATGCCCCATTCGTAGTAGAGCGTCCCGCCGGCCAGGCCCTCCTGCCGGATCCCGGGGATCCGTTCGATGATCTGCGCTGCGCCGAGGGGTTGGCCGTCGGGGGCGTGCTTGTAGCGCGTGTTGTACCGCTCGTAGGTCCGGAACAGCATCCGCAAGGCCCGGGCAGAGACCGGCCCGCCCTCGTAGTAGGGGAACACGATGGCGACCGGCTCGACCAGGTGCCGCAGCGAGGTCATGATTCGGCCGGCGTATTGGTTCGACTTGCGGACGATCGAGAACTGCATCTTGGACAGATACTGCAGCCCGCCGTGGATCATCTCCGACGACGCGCCGCTTGTCCGCGCACCGAAGTCGTCCTTCTCGACCAACGCCACCGACATCCCCGCCTGGGCCGCGAGCATCGCAACGGCCGTCCCCACGCACCCACCCCCAATGACGACCATGTCGAACTCGCGTGCCTCCACGTCGTCGATCGATCCCATGGCAGCCAACCTTCGCTCCTCGCTTCGAGCGCAGGCGTCTGGCGACCCGCGCCCGGCCGGTTGTGGATCCGCAGGCCCCCGGCATCCCATTGCGTCCCTCAATCCGGGTGCCCAGCACCTCCCCCCGACATTTTATCGGCCTCTCGGCAGATTGCGAGGGCGTCGCCGGGGTCTCCCCTCCCCATGGCGTGGCGGGCGGTTCTGGCATATAAGACCCGGTGACCCGCAACTGTGCGCGCAAGCACCGGATGTCCCTCAGAAACCGTTGCCGAGGAAGAAGCCATGTGTTACGCCAACCGACCGGTCGGGTATCTGGCCATGCTGCTGGTGCTGGCCCTGCTAAGGGGAAGCTACGGGACGTCCACGTCGAGTCGTCTGACCGCTTCGGCCACGAACCGATTCGTTGACACCAAGACCGGCCTGCAGCGCCTGGCAACCCTCCAGGTGGCTGGACCAGCAGCGCAGGCGGGCGGGCGACTGCGGATCTCCGTGGACGGCCAGGCCGTCCAGCACAAGATCGACGGCGTTCCGATGGGCGACAACCATCGGCAGGTGACGTTTCCGCCGATCGAGAAGGCTGCGCAGGCGAAGCTCGAGCTCGTCTCCGGCGCCGAGACACTGACGACGACGATGGCCGTGCCGGCCGCAAGGAAATGGAAGATCTACGTCGTCCCGACGGTCCACACGGACATCGGCTACACGCACCACCAGTCCGTGATTCCCGAGATCCACAACGACAACACCGACAGGGCCATTGAGCTCTGTGGAAAGTCCCCTCACTACAAGTACCAAGTGGAATGCGCCTGGTCGGCGCAGATGTATGAACGGGATCGCGGTCCAACCCAGATGGCAAAGCTGGCCGAGCTGGCCCGGCAGCGTCGCATCGGCGTCTCGGTGAACTACGTGAACATGCTGACCGGCCTCTGCTCGGCCGAGGAACTCACCCGATTCCTGTACACAGCTGCGCGTCTGGCGCGTCGGTATGGCATTCCATTCGAGAGCGCGACCCAGAACGATACGCCCTCCTACGTCTGGTCGCTCCCGACCGTCCTGCACCGCGCGGGCGTCAAGTACCTCAGCGTCGGCGTCAACAACAACGCCACCCGCGCGCCGATCCTCCGCGGCGGGATCGACCGCAAGTCTCCCTTCTGGTGGGAAGGGCCAGACGGCAGCAAGGTCCTGACCTGGTACGCACGCGGGTACGTCGATGCCCATCAGGTCGGGTTGACCGAGAACCTGGCGGCTGTCGAGAACAAGCTGGCCGGTTGGCTGGCCGGATGGGCCCGGCGCGACGACTACCCGTACGACGCCATCCTGATCCACGGCGCGTACGGCGACAACCGCACGACCAGCCCGGCCCTCGCCGAGACCATCGCGGCATGGAACGCCAGGTACGCCTATCCGAAGATCACCCTGGCGACGTTCCCGGAGTTCTTCGCATATATCGAATCGCGCTTCGGCAGCCAGCTCCCGACGGTCCGCGGATGCGGCGGGTGCTACTGGGAAGACGGCGCGGCCAGCTCGGCCCGCCAGACCGCCATCAACCGGGACAACCACCATCGAATCGTCGCGGCCGAGACGATTCAGGCGGTCCTGTCCACGCTCGAGCCGGACCGAGCCTACCCCCATGCGCTGGTCGGGAGGACCTGGGACAACATCTTGCTCTACGACGAACACACCTGGGGCTCGCGCCGATGGGGACGCGACCCGAGGCACAAAAGCGTCGTCACGCAGTGGGCGACGAAGGCGGCCTTCGCGACGGACGCCCGGCGGGATACCAAGGCGCTGCTGGACGACGGGCTGTCGTTGCTGACCCGGCGGACTCGCGGCAAGGGCCGGGGCGCGCTGGTGTTCAACCCACTCAGTTGGGACCGTACGGACGTCGTCCATGTCACGCTGCCGCCCGGGACGCGGTTGCTCGACCCCGACGGTCGCAGCGTCGCGTGCCAGACGATGTCGACCGGCGCTCAGGGCAGACGGGTCTGCTTCCTGGCAGAGAACGTCCCTGGCGTGGGGTACAAGCGGTACGCCCTCGTCGATGGTCCGCGCGAGGCGGCAAGCGGCGCACCGGCAGGCGAGAAGCCGCAGCGCCTCGAGAACCGGTTCTACCGTGTGGCCCTGGACGCGCGGTCGGGGGGGATCGCCAGCATCATCGACAAACAGACGGGGCAGGAACTGGTCGACACTGCCAGTCCCTACAAGCTGGGCGAGGTCATCTACGCGTCGGGCGGCAAGGGCACCACCGCCATCGAGTGGAACAAGAGCCTGCCACCGGCGAAGTTCGAGTTTTCGCGTCCGGACGGGGCGGCCTGGCGCATCACCCGTCAGGGCAAAGTCCTGACCTCGGTCAGGTCGACCACGCGGACCAAGATGCTCCCCGAGGTGGGCGTCGAGGCAACGCTGTATGAATCGCTCAAGCGACTGGACCTGACGGTGCACCTGAACAAGGAGCTCACCTACGACATGGAGGCCGTCTACGTGGCGTTCCCGTTCGCGGCGGACAAGCCGCGGTTCCGGCTCGAGATCGGCGGGGGCTGGGTCGATCCGGGCCGGGACATGCTGCCCGGGGCGTGCCTCGACTGGTTCTGCGTGCAGAACGCCGTGACGCTCCACACGGGGCAGGCCGGCATTGGTTTGTCACCGGTCCACACGCCGCTCATCTCGCTGTGTGCGATCAACACGGGCAAGTGGCTGCAGAAGCTGGATCTGACCAACGGCACCGTCTTCGCCTACGTGATGAACAACTACTGGCTGACGAACTACAAGCCCGGTCAGGGCGGTCGAACGGCGTTTGTGTACTCCATCACTTCGGACAAGACCGTCCCTACCCCCGCAGCCACGCGACACGGCTGGGGCGTTGGCCAGCCGTTGATCGCGGTACTCGCGGAAGGGTCTTCGAAGCCGACACCGCCCGGGCGTGGCGACCGCATGCTCCCTGCAACCGGGTCGTTCTGTCGAATCAGCTCGCCAGACGTGGTGCTGACGGCGTTCAAGCGCGCCGAGGAGAACGACGGGCTGGTATTGAGATTCATGGAAGTAGCCGGCAAGCCCACCAGCTTCGAATTCTCCTGCGATCTACTGGGCATGCCGAAGGCTGCGTGGCGATGTGACTCGGTCGAGCGGAAGCGTGCCCCGCTTCAGGTCAGCAACGGCACGGTGAAGCTCCGCATCGACGCGTTCGGTATCGAGACCATCCGCCTGAGGCTGTAGCCCCTTGCCTGCGGGTTCTCCCGTCCGAATAATGGAGCAGAACAATTCCCGTGCAGGCACCCAACCGGAGCCCCTCCCATGTGCATTCCTCCTGTTCTCACCCGCGGTAGGCGATCATCGAACCTTCGGCGACGACGGCGGGGGGTGTTCACGCCGATCGATCTGCTGACGGTGCTGGTGGTTATCGTGCTGGTGATGTTCGTCCTTGTGCCAGCGATGGTGAGGGACCGAGCCCAGGCACGAACGACGCTGTGCATGTCCCGGCTGGCCCAGTTGTGCAAGGCCACGCTCCTGTACGCCGAAGACTACCAGGAGGTCACACCGTTCATCGGCCGGGGCTGGGAAGACTGCGACGACACGGAACGGCTGGGCAAGGAAGTCTGGCCCAAGGGCTCGGGCAAGACGCTGGGCCAATGGGCTGCGGCCGAGACGTGGCTCATGCCGAAAATGCCCGCGTTCTGGCTCAAGCCCCAGACCCAATGGCCCCAAGACGCCGGCATTCGCAACGGCACGCTGTTCCCCTATACGCGGTTCGAGAATCTGTACCTGTGTCCCGTGTTCCAGCGGACCGCCCTCAAGAAGAAATCCCAGAACGTCTTCAACTTCACCCGGTCGATCCTGGGACGGATGTGGCTGCACAAGGCAGAGAAGGACAGCAAGCTTGGCTCGCAATGGGTGACGTCCTCGGCGTCGGACAACTGGTGCGGCCAGGCGGGCCCCATCCTGAAGCCGAGCCAGGTCTACGCCCCGTCGCAGCTGCAAATGCTGCTGGACGAGCAGTGGGACCGACATTGCGCTGCGCCCAAAGAGCAGTTCCAGAAGGCGGGCGGCGGCATGCTGGCGGGGGTGATCCAAGAGCAATGGATGGCGGCGGACTGCGTCTTCGGCGTCTGGGGGAACGAGATCGGGCAGTACCACGGCTCGAAGCTCCCCTGCCAGACGGTGCCGGAGGCGGCCCGCGATCAGGTGCCCGCCGTCAAACGGGGCAGCGCCGCGTTCTACGACGGGCATGTCGCGCTCGAGCTCGACCCCCTACCTGGCCGATCCATCAGGCTTCCCAAGGCGGACGCGGTCAAGGCGCTCAAGGACTTCGTCGATCGACATCTCCACGCGCAGCGAGGCCTGTCGCTGAGCGCCGCGAAGTTCAACTGGGCCAAAGTCTGGCCCTGAGCCAGCCGACAACAGAGCCCAGGCGTGCCTCGAGGGCAGGCCTGCCGGCCATCACGGCCATCTCAATCGCCTGAGGGTGGTTGAACCGAAACGCCAGGCAGACTATGCTATGGGGTTCTAGTAGTGCGCGCCCCCGTGCGGATTAGGGGTAGGGTTCCGTGTTTGACCAGTTGACAGACCGATTCAGCGACGTCTTCCGCAAGATGCGCGGGCGGGGTCGGATCAGTGAAGCCAACATCAAGGACGCCATGCGCGACGTGCGGATGGCCCTGCTGGAGGCCGACGTCAACGTCCAGGTGGCGCGCAAGTTCTGCGACGAGGTAACCGAGAAGGCGATCGGCGAGGAGGTCATCAAGACCCTCCACCCCGATCAGTTGATGGTCAAGATCGTCCACGACGAGTTGGTGTCGCTCTTGGGTCCGGTGGACCCCCGGATCCCGTTCGTCTCACCCGCCCCGACCGTAATCATGATGGCGGGCCTGCAGGGCTCGGGCAAGACGACAACGTCGGGCAAGCTCGCCAAGTACGTGGAGGCCCGAGGCAAGAAGGCGCTCATGGTGGCGGCCGACCTGAAGCGCCCGGCGGCCATCGACCAACTCGAGGTGATCGGACAGCAGATCGACGTGCCCGTCTACGCCGAGCGAGGCCACGAGAACGTGGTCAAGCTCTGTCGCAGCTCGCTGATCGAAGCCCGCAAGAACGGCCACGACGTGGTGATCCTCGACACCGCCGGCCGGCTGGCGATCGACGAGGAGATGATGCAGGAGGTCAGCAAGGTCGCCGAGACGATCCAGCCGCATCAGATCTACCTCGTGATCGACGCCATGACCGGGCAGGACGCCGTCAACACGGCCAAGATCTTCAACGATCGGCTCGAACTGGACGGCGTGATCCTGACGAAGTTCGACAGCGACACGCGGGGCGGGGCGGCGTTGTCGGTCAAGACCATCACCGGCAAGCCGATCAAGTTCATCGGGATCGGCGAGAAGCTGGAGGATCTGGAGGAGTTCCACGCCGACCGCATCGCAGGCCGGATCCTGGGGATGGGCGACATCGTCACGCTGGTCGAGAAGGCCCAGTCGCAGGTCAAGCAGGAGGAGGCGGCCAAGCTCCAGGAGAAGATGGCCAAGGGGTCGTTCGGCCTGGACGACTTCATGGGCCAGATCGAGAAGATGCAGTCCATGGGCTCGATGCGTCAGCTGCTCAAGATGATCCCTGGCGTGGGCAGCGAGATGAAGCACATGGACGTCGACGAGGGTGAGGTCAAGCGGATGAAGGCCATCATCCAGTCGATGACGCCGAGGGAGCGGAACCACCCCGACATGGTCGACGCCAGCCGTCGCCGCCGGATCGCCCGCGGGAGCGGGACGGACGTGCAAGACGTGTCGGGCCTGATCAAGAGCTTCGGGCAGGCCCGTGACGTGATGAAGGCCATGGCGGGGATGAACTTCTCCGACCGGATCAAGATGGGCACGCAGTTCGCGCAAATGTCGGCGTTGGGGGGCAAGATGCCCCAGCTGAAGGTCAAGGGGCGTACGACCAAGAAACGTCGACTGAGCCAGAAGGACAAACGCAAACGCCGCCGCAAACGTTAATGCGGAACGCCGCGCAAGCGGCGCAAGTGGAGTTTCGCGCGCGGATCAGGACAAGGTCAACATCGTAGGAGCAAGCCGTGGCAGTGAAGTTGAGACTGAAGCGAATGGGTCGCAGGCATCGTCCGTTCTATCGCCTCAACGCGATGGATTCGGCCAGTCCGCGCGACGGCCGGGTGATCGAAGAGCTCGGGTTCTACGACCCGGTGGAGCAGGACGGGGCCAAGCAGGTCCGCCTGAAGCGTGAACGGATCGAATACTGGTTGAGCCAGGGCGCGACGCCGACGGACACCGTTCGCGATCTGCTGAAGCGAAACGGGATCGCCGTGCGGCCCTGAGGCCGACCTGGTCGACGTTGCCGGCGCAGCAGGCCGGCTACGGGTCGGGATGTCGATGCGTATCGATGTGCTCACGCTGTTCCCGGAGGTGTGCGACGCCTTCTTCTCGGTCAGCATCATTCAGCGGGCGCGGGAAGCGGGGCTCGCCGACATCGTGTGCACGAACATCCGGGACTTCGCGGTTGATCGGCACCGCAGCGTAGACGACAGGCCTTTCGGCGGCGGGCCCGGCATGGTGATGATGTGCGAGCCGATCTTCGATGCCGTCGAATATCTGGAGGCGAAGCCGCCCGGCCGGGCCACGCGGATCCTGCTGACCCCGCAGGGCAAGACGTTCTGCCAAAAGGATGCGGCCGAGTTGGCCGGACACGAACGGCTGTTGTTGATCTGCGGGCATTATGAGGGATTTGACGAACGGATCCGGCTGGGTCTGGCGCCGCGGGAGATATCGATCGGCGACTACGTCCTGTCGGGCGGCGAGGCGGCGGCCATGGTCGTGGTCGACACGGTCGTGCGGCTGCTGCCCGGGGCGTTGGGTCATGGGGATTCGGCCGGGGAGGATTCGTTCTCGAACGGGTTGTTGGAGTATGGTCAATACACCAGGCCGCGGGTGTTTCGCGGCATGAGCGTGCCCGAGGTTCTGCTTTCGGGCGATCACGCGCGTGTGGACGAGTGGCGGAAGCAGCAAGCGATCGATCGGACAAGAGAGCGCCGCCCAGACTTGCTGAATGAAGCGTAGAGGAGTGTCGGTGATGAGCCAGGAACTGATCGAGTCAGTCGAGGCATCCTTCCGGCGGGACAAGCCGCTGGCGGTTCGTGTGGGAGATACGGTAACGGTCCATCAGCGGATCGTCGAGGGAGACAAGGAACGCGTCCAGCCGTTCACGGGTGTGGTGATCGCCCGGCGGGGCCAGGGCACGCGGGGAACGTTCACCGTTCGCCGAATCGTCAACAACGAGGGGGTCGAACGGGCCTTCCCGATAGACTCGCCGAAGATCGTCGGCATCGAGACCGTTCGTTCCGGCAAGACCCGACGGGCGAAGCTGTACTACTTGCGCGACCGCGTCGGCAAGGCGCGGCGCCTTCGTGATCGCCGGACCCTGTCGGCCGCTCGCGCGACCGCCGACACGCCCGAGCCCGGCGACGAAGCCGACACGAACGAAACCGTCGAAGAGACGACCGAATAGGGCCTACGAGCGGCCATAGCCTGTCGTGGTCGACAAGCTCCGAACAGGACGCCAGGGGGAGAAGCTGGCGCGGCGGTTCCTCAAGCGTCAGGGCTACCGCATCCTGTGCAAGAACTATACGTGCCCGATTGGGGAGATCGACCTGATCGCGCTGACCGAGCGCACGATCGCCTTCGTCGAGGTCAAGACGCGTCGGGGAACGGAGCACGCCGATCCCGAGGACGCGGTCACGCCGGCCCAGCAGCGCAACATCCACAAGGTCGCGCGGCACTGGCTGTCACAGCGGCGGGCCGACGCCTACGCCTGGCGCTTCGACGTCGTCTCCGTCACGTTGCAGGAGGGCGACAAGCCCGTCATCCGTCATACGCCCGATGCATTTCGTCCCCCGCAGGGTGGACGCCATGGCTGAACCCGAGCTCGACTTGATCGATTCGCATTGCCACCTGACCCTGGACCCGTTGGGCGACCAGGTTGATGCCGTGTTGGATCGCGCCCGTGCGGCGGGGGTCCGTCGATGCATCACGGTCGGGACGGACCTGGCCGATAGTCGGGCGGCGATCGAGCTGGCCCGTCGGTTCGACAACGTCTGGGCGACGGCGGGGGTCCATCCGCACGAGGCGGGCAAGGCCGACGAAACAACCTGGTCCGGCCTGGCGGAGCTGCTCGAGAAAAGGTGTCAGGAGTCTTTTTCGCAGGGGCCGACGGCCGTCGGGGAGACGGGGCTCGACTACCACTACGATCTGAGCGACCGGGCGTCACAGCGGACCGCCTTCGCCCGTCAGATCGCCCTTGCCGAGCGCTACGAGCTGCCGCTGGTGATCCACTGTCGCGAGGCCGTCGACGACGCCCTGGCCGTGCTGGCCGAACACAGCCAACGTCCGGCATGGGGAGTGTTCCATTGCTTCACGGGCACGCGAGCCGAAGCCATCCGCATCCTGGAGGCGGGCTGGCACATCTCGTTGTCGGGCATCGTGACGTTCAAGAACGCCACGGACCTCCGCCAAGCCGCCAAGGCCATCCCGCTCGACCGACTCCTCATCGAGACGGACGCGCCCTACTGCTCCCCCGAGCCGATCCGAAAGATCCGCCCCAACGAGCCCGCCCACATCGTGCACACCTGTCGGTTCCTGGCCAATCTGCACGATCTGCATCCCGTCGAGTTGGGGCAGCGATGCAGCGTCACGGCCGAGCGCCTCTTCGGCCTGACTCAGCAGCACAAGTAGCGGCCGTCAATGAATCACAGGCACCCCGCGCCTTGCCGGGCCGGGGCCGGTGGATTATGGTCTGGCCTCATTATGGACGACAAACGCATCGCCTTCATCGGAACGGGAATCATGGGTGACCCGATGGCCCGGAATCTCTTGCGGGCCGGGCACGCCGTGGTCGCGCACAACCGGACGCGGGCCAAGGCCGAGGCGCTTCAGGCCGACGGCGCGACGGTCGCCGACTCGCCCGCACAGGCGGTCGAGCAGGCTGACGTCGTCATCAGCTGTCTGCCCGATTCGCCCGACGTCGAGCAGGTATGGTTGGGCCCGAACGGCGTGGTCGAGGCGCTGCGGCCGGACATGCTGGGCATCGATATGTCGACCATCGCGCCGGCAACGGCACGCGAGGTGGCCGGGCGCGTGGAAGGCGCCAGCGCCGTCTTCCTGGACGCGCCGGTCTCGGGCGGCGACGTCGGCGCGCGGAACGGCACGCTGTCGATCATGGTGGGCGGTCCGGCCTGGGCCTTCGAGCGAGCCGGTCCGGTGCTGGAGGCCATGGGCAAGACGATCGTGCACTGCGGCCCCAACGGCATGGGCCAACAAACCAAGCTGTGCAATCAGGTGATTTGCGTGCTCAACATCCTGGCCGCCGCGGAGGCCGTCGCGCTGGCCCGCAAGGCCGGATTGGACCTGGATCGCATGCTTCAGGCCGTTTCCGCCGGGGCCGCCAACAGCTGGATGCTCCAGAACCTCGGCCCCAAGATGGCCGGCGGCGACTACGCCCCGGGGTTCATGATCGATCTGCAGCAAAAGGACCTGCGTCTCGTACACGAGTCCGCCCGCGAACTGAACGTGCCTCTGCCGGGAACGGCCCTGGTCCATCAGCTGTTCGCGGCGAACCAGGCGGCGGGAGAAGGAAGGGAAGGCACGCAAGCCATCGTCAAGACGATCGAGCGGCTGGCGGGCCTGGCTGGCGTCTGAGCACGCAGGCTGCTCGACCTTGACGTGTCGCAGGCAATGATCCGAAGCCTTGAGGGTCTGCTGACCGCAACACCCCGGGGGCCGCTACTGTCCCATCATGGTTCGTCCCCCGCCGCCGGCGCTTGCACCCGGGCTTCCCCTTTTGGCCCGGCCCACGAAGTGCAAGAACTGCGATTGGGTCAATAGAGTCAGGGACAGGCTTTGTGCCTCCTTCTTGATGGCGAGGAACCGATCGTAGGCGGCGCGTTCATCCTGCTGGCGAGCGCCCTTGGCGTCCTTCGCCGGCCTGGGGGGTGATCCGCCCAGAACGAGGAAATCGACCGTCTCCAACCCCCATCCCGATGCAAGACGCGACCGGCCCTTGCCAGCACCCGCCGGCACTTCCTCAACGGTCTGCGGCAACGCCACCACCTCGCCTCCCCAGGCCTCGATCCAAGCCTTGATCTGCTCAGCGCCCTGCGGATCCGCGATCCGATCCCCGTCCAGGTCGAACCCTCCTTCTACGGCAAACTTGTACCTCCGGTGCCGGTCATACACGGGATTGAGCACCAGATCCCCGGGAACGATCTGCTCGCCCGTTCGCGTCTCGACCACCCGGCATTCCGAGGTGCTGGCGTGAATGCCCACGACCTCGATCTTCGCCTTGCCCCGCATGAGGTTGTCGCCAGGTGCAGCCTTGCGGGACTGGTCCTGCCCCGCTGCCGTACCCTCCCGACCCGATTCGGCGCCGCCCTCCTCGCTCGTCTCGCCCTCCCCCTTGCCGCTGACGAGCTCGACGTGGGCCGCAGGAGAGAAGACCTCGAAGAGCAGCCCCAGCGTCAGGTTGTCGCGCTTCCCGAGGTCGATGTAGACCAGATCCTCATCGGCCTGGGCCCGAACGACCCGGGCATCCGCCTCGGCCGCCAAGCCCATCCGCGGCACACTGGGCCGAAACGCCATCAGCTCCAACCGCATCTGAGCGACCTTGCCCTCCAGCTTCACCCGCTCCGCCTCCGCGTCGCCCAGCTCCTTCTCCTTGGCCACCAGCTTCTTGCCAAGACGGTCCTGCGTCTGCGTGATCCGTCGTTGAAGCGCCTTGATCTGTGTGTCAAGCTTGGCGAGCGCAGCGGCGTTGGCGGTCTTGAGGTCCGCGTTCTCCTTGCTCAGCTTGGCCAGGTCCTTCTCGAAGCCCTTCGCGTCCTTCTGACGAGCGGCTCTTTCGCGATTCAAGCTCTCTTGAGCGGCGGCCAGCTCCTTCTTGGCCTCGTCCAAGCTCTCATCTTGCTCCTTCCAAGCGTTTCCCAATCGCTTGATGGCCGTCTTGAGATCGCTCCCCGGCAGCTTGTGCAGCAGCGTTCCTTCAGGCACCCCTTCGGCTAGCTCCGCCATGAGCGCGTTGATCTCCTGTTCGGTCTCCGCGGCACCGACGGCCTCGTTCATGCCAATCAGCTGCGCGAGCGCCGCCCGCTCGTTATCCAGGACACGGGCGAGGCTCAGCTTGGCCGTGGCCTGCTCCAGATAGCTGCCGAAATGGGCCTCCTCGGCCTTGCCCATGTACCGTTGCGCATCCTCCTCGGCGGCGACGAGTGCGTCCTGCAGTTCGGCTCGCTCCGTGTAGAGCAACACCGCGATGACGGTCGAGACCAACCATAGGGCGACGAAGACGATCAGCCAGATGTGCACGGTGGTGATGCCGCTGCTGCGGCCGGGCTGGGATCGGCTACCTACCATGGCAAGAGTCCTCCCTCTCGTCCTGCAGGCACAACACCAGGGCGCACACGACCCGGCCGACTGGCCCGCAGCTCAGTTCGAAGAAGCGAGCGAATCCATTCGCGCGACTGGGTACCAGTGAACGACTCCAGAGAACAAGCACGGCAGCCAATCCCCGCGGCTGGATGAAACGTACGTTTCACGCCGCCGTCCCTCGGCTGCTACGATGCAACATGCCCGTGACTACTTGTGATTATGCTGATCCCCTGGACCCTTGTCAACTGCAGGATGGGGCAGATCCCCCCGCTGCCTCGCGACGGATCACCAACGGACCAGGTAGGTCGCCCACGTCGACGCCGCGCGAACGGCAACGTGGGACGCTGGAACGCACGCGAGGGGGCGGCTATACTCTGCTATTCGAGATGAATCGACCAGCTGCTGTGCTCCATCACGTTCCTAGAAGCACGACTGAAGGCGTCCGTCGCGTGTCGTGGTACACGCGCGCGAAATTCGGCCTGGTGCGGGCGTTCCTGGCCGGCGGGCTGTGGTGCTCCGGCCTGACGGGGCTCTACCGATTCGGACGGTTCTTCGGGACGTGCGAATCGCTGATCAACTACAAGCTCCGGCGACGGTATCGCAAGCGGCTGGCGTTCATTTTCGGCCCGGACAGATTCAGCCCGGCGGAAGTCCGCCGTCTGACCCGCGCGTGGTTCCAGCGGGTCCGCTGCGACAAGATCTTCTACCTAGTCTTCGACCGGGTCCCTCAGGCCGACATGCTCAGTCGCATTGACTTTGTCGGCCGGGACTACGTCGACGAGGGGTTGGCGCGCGGCAAGGGCGTCTTTCTCAGCGCCTCTCACGCAGGGACACATCACATCACCACGTTGCTGCTGGCCACCTTGGGCTATGGGATATCCGGCGTCCGCGACCGCAAGGAAGGGGCGATGCGGTTGCATATGCAGGATGTCTTCGCCAGGCGCTGTCCCATAACACACGTGATCCGGTGGTTCTTCGCCGAGGAATTTCCGCGGAACCTCTTCCGCTGTCTGAAGCGGAATGAGATCCTCGGGGCGGCCTTGGACGTCGACCGCGAACGGGCGCCGCACCTGCGACGCCAGTCGGTGCGGATCTTCGGCCAGGAACGGCAGTGGCTGACCGGGACGCTGCAGATCGCGCTGCGATGCGGGGCTACCATCCTGCCCTTCTTCTGCGCGTCACTGCCCGGCTTCCGGTTTCAGCTGATCGCCCATGAACCGCTGGTTGACCCGGCTTCCTCCCGTGACGAAGCCGACCTCGTTGCCGAGGCCATGCAGCGCTATGCCGACAGGATCGAGGCCTACATTCGTGCCCACCCCGAACACATCAGCAAGGTGTGACGTCATGCGGAGAGGACTGTGCGCGATCGTCGTGCTGGCCGTCCTGGCCACGTTGATTCTTGGGGGACGGCGCGCTCGCGCGCTTGCAGGACCGCAGGCGCTCGCGACGACGCAGGCCGCGGAGGGCGATCAAGCCATCGCTCGTTACCGCCGCCTCCTCGCTGAACGCCCCGCCGCGGACAACCACGCGGCCCTGGCGTGGGTGCTGAGTCGATACAAGTCTGCCAACGACGATGCCCTGCGGCACGCGACCCAGGCCTTGAAGCTCGACCCGAACCAGTACAAGGCCCACGAGATCGCCGCCATCATCCTGGAGATGCAGCGACGCGACGGCGACGTCTTGGACCACCTGCTGGCCATGATGGACCAGGACCGCCCCGAGACGCAGTACTACATATCGCGCATCGGCAAGCTGAACGTCACCGTCACACAACGGCGGAAGGCAATCGCAGCGTTGAAACGGTTCGTCGCCGGCCCCGGCAGGCCGATCCATCGGGCGACCGCGCGGTGGGCACTCGCGCGGTTGTTGCTTGCAGACGGCAAGGCCGAGGAGGCCCGAGCGGCGTACGACCGGCTTGGGTTCATCAAGACCTGGCGGGTCATCGGGCCCTTCGATAACGAGGCGAACGCCGGCTTCGGCCTGGTCCAGGGGCCGGAGAAGGAGATCGACCTGACGAAGCGCTACCAGGGCCGCGGCGTCCGCGTGTCATGGCGCAAGCTCGAGCACTTCACGTTGGCGGGTCTGTGCGATCTGCTGGCCGTGATGTACCCGAACGACCAAGTTCTCGGCTATGCCGTGACGTTCGTTCAGGCACCGGCACGGACCGAAGCCGTCGTCCGTCTCGGGGCCGAGCAGTCGGTCAAGGTCTGGTTGAACGACCGGCTCATCGTCCAGGACGATCAGAACAAGGGGTTCGCCCTCGACCAGCACGTCGCGCCCGTGATCCTCGAGGCGGGGTGGAATAAGATCCTCGTGAAGGTGTGCCGCCGCGGCGGAAGTTGGCGATTCGCGTTGCGTCTGACGGATCCGGCCGGCAACTTGCTGAAGAGCTTGACCTCCTCAGATGAGGTCCAGCGCACACCGGACGCATCGAAGTCACCCGCACCGGGATTCGAGTACGCCGAAGGCATGCTCGAGCACTTCAACCGTCAGGTCGCGGAGAACCGCCAGAACGAGTCGGCGGTCTACTACCTGTCCCAGGCGCAGTCGGCGGCCCATCGGCGGACCCTGGCAACGCAGACGTGCGAATGGTTGGTATCGCTGAACCGGCATTGCAGCGAATATCGCATGCGGGTCGCGCTGGCCTACTGGGCGGACGAGAAACCGGACAAGGCGTTCGAGCAGCTCAAGGCGGCGCGGGAACTCGAACCGAAGAACCTGCTGGCCCTGTCGCTGCTCGGACGGTTCTACCGCTCGCGGGATGCGCTGGAACAGGCCCGGGAGATTCTGGACGACGCCGCCGCGGTCGCGCCCGACTCGATGACCGCCCACCTGGGCCTCCAGAAGGTCTATCAGGCGCGCGGCTGGACGCACCAAGCCTACGCCAAGGCCAAGATGCTCCACGGGCGATACCCCGACCTGGCAAGCCTGACCGCGAACTACGCAGCATTCTGTGACGGGTATGGGTATCGCGATCAGGCTCGGACGCTGTGGGCCCAGGCCGCCACCCAAAACGCCGCCGACCCGAAGGCCCACCAAGCGCTGATCCGCCTGAGCACGCGGGAGGACCGCGTCGAAGACGCCCTGGCACGCTGCAAAGCGTACCAGCAGCTCGTTCCGATGAGCCATGCAATCCGGATGCAGCGGGTGGGGCTGCTCCTGCGTCGAGAGCGCTACGATGACGCCATCGCCCTGTGCAAGGAGGCGTTGGCCATCTGCCCCTCACATGCCGGATTCCACGCCAAGCTGGGCGAGATCCACGAACGGGCGGGCCGGATGGCCGAAGCCATGACGGCCTGGCGAGCGGCGCTGCGATACAAGCCGGATGATCGGCGTCTCCGCGACTACCTTGAATTCCTGCAACCCGAGCAGGAGAACCCGGTGTTCGCCAAGTTCGGGGTCGGCCCGGACGAGGCGGCCCGGATCGTCAAGGAGACTCCCGCCGACGAAGCCACTTATCCCAAGGCCGTTGCCGTCATCCTGCTGGATCACCGCGTGACCGAGCTGTTTGAGGATGGCTCGACGACCTCCCAGGAGCACGGGATCTGCAAGATCCTCAACGAGCGAGGCCGGCGGAAGTACACCAAGGTCCCGCTCCGCGGGCAGAATCGCAAGGTCCTCCGCGCCGCGGTCATCAAGCCCGATGGAACGGAGGTCGAGGCCACCCGCGTCTCCGGCGAAGCGATCCACTTCGCCCAGCTCCAGCCCGGGTCGATCCTGGAGTACAAGGTCATCTACTACCGCAGCGGCACGAGCTGGCTGAGCCGGCATTACACGGATCTGGCGGCGTTCCAGTCCACCGATCCGGTCGTTCGACGGCAGTGGATCCTGGTCGCCACTAAGGCACGGTCCGTCCGTCACGTGGTCCGAGGCGACCACGTCAAGCTGACGCCCGGCGAGTTTGAGGGGAAACGGGTCTATGCATTCCGGGCCGACAACGTGCCGATGCTCGAGACGGAGGTGGCCCGACCGCCGCAAGCCGACATCCTCGAGCAGATCCGCGTCAGCACCATCGAGGACTGGGACGAGATCGCCCGCTGGGAATGGGCGCTGATCAAGGACCAGTTCGCGTCGGACACGGCGATTCGCGAGAAGGTCAAGGCACTGACCGGCGACTGCAAGACGCGAGCGGATCGGATGCGGGCGATCTACAACTTCGTCGCTCAGAAGATCCAGTACAAGGTGATGCACCGCGCGGGGATCTTCGGGATCAAGCCTGACAAAGCAGCCAACGTTCTGGCCAACGAATGGGGCGAATGCAAGGGCAAGGCCGTCCTGCTGATCGCGATGCTCCGCGAGGCGGGCATAAAGGCCTGCTACGCGACCGTTCGCACGCGCAGCGCGGGTCGACTCCTCGAGGAGTTGCCGTCCAACCAATGCAACCACGCCATCGTCTACGTTCCGGAGCCGGACAACTTCGACCGCGGCCTGTGGCTGGACGCAACCGCGGAGTACAACGGAATGGACGCCTTGCCGTGGGGCGACCGCGGCGTGTCGGCGCTGGTCTGGAAACCGAATGGCCAGATGGTCTTCAAGACCGTGCCCCAGGTGTCACCGAAGGACAACACGGTCAACTTCGTGCTCGAGGCCACGCTGTCGAAGGACGGGTCGGCACAGGCCCGGGTGAACTGGCAGGCCTCGGGTCAGTTTGCAGCGGGTTTCCGCCAGCAGTTCCGACGGGTCGGTCGACGCCAGCAGCAGCTCGAGGCCGTCGTGACCAGTCTGCAGCCCGGAGGCCGTTTGTCGGACATGGCCTTCTCCGACCTGACCGACCGCGACGGACCGGCTGAGATCCGCTTCGACTTCAAGGCCAGCCAGTACGCCGAGCCGGCCGGACCGCACCTGGTCCTCAGTTCAAAGCGCAAGTTCAACCTGACCCAACGCTACACGCCGCGAACCGAACGTCACTATGACGTCTGGCTGTCCATGCCCAGCACGATCGAATACAGCGAGGTGTACCGGTTCAAGCCGACGTGGAAGGTCAAGTCCGCACCGCCGTCGGCCCGGGTGACGACGCCGTGGATGGACTACGAGATCCGGTACGAGGCCGAGCCAGGGCGACTCCGCGTGGACAAGCGGCTGGTCATCAAGGCCACCGACGTGCCACGAGCCGAATACGGCCGGCTACGCCAGTTCTGCATCGACGCCGATGAGCACGAGCAGAAGACCATCATGCTGGAACCCCAGTGATGGGCCACGTCGCGTCATCACGCAATCCTGTACGACATTACGTTGCCGGAACGATCCGCGCCATTGGGTGCATCGGCCGTGTTTGTCTGGAAACCGTCTTTCCAGCGACGTGTCCAGCCTGCGGGGCCTCGATCGCCGCCGGTCCCGATCCGCTGTGGTGCGAGGCGTGCTCGCCGAGGATCCTGCGCGCCGTCGGTCGGGAGTACTGCAGGCTGTGCGGACGCAACACCGGCCCATACGAGCTACGCGAAGGGCGGTGCACCCAGTGTCGTGACCTGCGGGCGCCGCTCTCCGGTCTGGTTCGGGTGGGCCCACACCGCGACGCGCTCCGCCGGATGGTGTTGGATTTCAAGTACAAGCGCGCACCGTTAGATCGAACGCTCGGACGACTGATCGAGGCAGCCATTCGGGGCGCCCCGTGGTGTGACCGCCTCGACGCGGTCGTCCCCGTCCCGTCGCACTGGCGGCGTCGTCTAGAGCGGGGCCATGCCCCCCCTGCCGCGCTGGCCCGAGTTGTCGAGAAGGCCTTGGACCTGCCGATGGCAGAGGTGCTGAGGCGGACCCGATACGACCCGCCCCAAGTAGGGCTCAGCAAGAACCAGCGCGAAGAGAATGTCCGGGGGGCGTTTGCGGTCGTCGACCGGGCCCGGCTGAAGGGTCTCGCCCTTTGTCTGATCGACGACGTGACCACCACCGGCGCAACGCTGTGGGAAGCGTCGCGAGCCCTGAAGAAAGCCGGCGTGCGCGACGTCTACGCGGCTGTCATCGCCAAGAGTGAGTCGACCCACACGCTATAGACCGAGCCGGGCAAACGGCCGTCACACGCCCACGACCACACCCGGGATCCCCTCATCGTCGCGGACGGGCGTCTGGAAGGGATGGTCAACGAGTCTCTTGGCGTTCGGGACGCTCTGCGGACCGCAGCCGCAGACGTAGTTGGTGGCCGTCATCCCCAGCTTGGGCGCGAACGCCTTCCACATCGTGAAGTTCTCGGTCGACAGCGAGACAGGGATGTCCGGGTCGCGCCTGCGAATCTCGGTCAGATAGTGATCGTAGATCTCGGCGCGGACGTGATGCGGGAATGGTTTGGTCCGCGTCTCTTCGACGTCGTCACGCGCCTCGCGAGCCGCCTGCAGGCAGGCCGGGTCGAGCATGTCCTCGCCCAACCGCTTAACCATCTCGTCGACGTCCTGCCACATGAAGACGCACAGGCTGATGATGTCCGGCCGGGTCCGATCGAAGACCCTATCGACCGCCCGGGCGGCCTCTTCGCGCCAGCCGACGACGGGAATGATCGGCTTGAACTTGTAGCGGATCGTGTACCCGGCATCCTGCGCCGTACGAGCGGCCTCGATCCGCTCTTCGGTCGTGCCGGTCTTGGGCTCGATCAGGCGAGACTGCCGCCCCCCCGCAATGCTCCAGACGATGATGGTGTTGCCCCGATGGGCCAGATCCGCCAGCCATCCGGTGTTCCAGCTCTTCGTGTGGATCACGAGGTAGCGATCGTCGAACGTGCCCAGGAACTCGATCAACGGCCCGAGACAGCCGTGCTCGGGCTCGAGGCAAAGCGGATCGGCGTCGTCGTCCAGCAGGTACGTCTTCTGCCACGGGTGTCGCTCGATGACCCGACCGAGGTGGTGGCAGTACTCCTCGACGTTGACCATCGCGATCAGCAGCCCGCCGAGATCGCAGTAGGTGCAGCGATGGACGCAGCCGTTTTGGAGGTGAATCCGCCAACACGGGCGGCAGACCTTGTCGTGACGGTGCGGATCGCCCTTCTGGTTATAGCAGGCCCAGTGGAACGCTCGATACCCCAACAGCTCGCGGATCATCGTCTGTGACTCGATGCCCTGTTCCTCGAGGCGGGCGACGTTCTCGTCCATCCGATCGTCGAACCGGAAGGTGTTGAACATCAGGATCGGATCGTTGACTCCGGCCAATGTCCCCATCGGCACGCGTCGGTCGAGGAGCCCCTGGTTCTGAACCAGGTCGGGCAGATCCTCGTCGCGGTAGACGACCGGTTCGACCGGCGCCGCCAGGGCATTGACGACACCATCGACACGCCGTCGATAGCGCTCGTCGTCCGCGACGGTCTCATGAACGTAGACGGCAGGCGGGGCAAGCGTATACACGTCGATTACCTCGGATCAGGATAACAGGACCCAAATGCGCTCGGCACATTCTACACGAAACGCCCGGACGTGGGGGCCACTCGCCGCTGAGGCCCGTCTGGCATAGAATGGCAGACCGAAGTGGTAGGACCAGGTAGATGCGCTTTCTGACAGGAATCGCTGTGATCGCAATGGCGTCGACGGCAGGCGCGTCGGCGCCGCCATCTCTCGGGCCGGACGGGCTCCGGACGGTCCGCACGTTGGCCGTCCAACACGAGGGCCGATGGTCGCCGCTGGATACCGTCGCCCGGGACATGGTCGATCAAGTGACCGGCACGCCCTGCTATCAAGGGCGCGATCCGGTTCTGAATCTGTTGGACTGGACGTTTCGCCCGGACGTGTACCGCAGCCACCCCCTGATTCGCGTCGGCAGCGCCGAGGTCCGTCGGTTGATCGGCCTGCCGTTGGACCGCGACCGATTCAGCCTGACGTTCCTGCAGGCGCACGCAGGGCTGGACGATCGGTTGAGGACCGCAATGCGGAAACGCCAGCAAGGGATCAAGGTCGATGCCCTGGACGGCAAGGTGGAGGAGATCGCCGGGACGATAGGCACCCTGGCGCGGGTGCTGAACGACGAGGTCATCCGGCCCGTGCCTCATCCGAAGGACCCGAAGGGCCGATGGACGTCGATCTCCCATGCCGCAGGACAGGACGACGACCGAATCCGCCGGGTCCGAGAGCAGTGGCAAGACGTCCGTGCGGCGTTCCTGTCCGGCGATGCGCCGCGCGTCGAATCGTCCGCCGACGCTCTGGTTGCGGCGTTGGGGCAGCTCACGGCCGCCCACCGACCCGATCCGGCGCTGATCGAGCTGGAACTTCGCTACAACACGCTCGATCCATTTCGATGGTCGTGGGTGCTGGCGGCAGTTGCGGCGGGGCTAGCGCTGACAGCGATGATTGCGACCCGGCGGTGGATCGACGTGGGCGTTTGGCTCGTCGCGTCCGGGACGTTCGCGATGGCCACGTACGGCCTGGCCGTGCGGTGGCAATTGGCGGAACGGATTCCCGCCGCCAACATGTATGAATCCGTGATCTTCATGGGTTGGGGCCTGTGCCTGGCCACCTTGATCTGTCTCGTGGTTGTCCGCAACAGGATAGACACGTTCATCGCGTCGTTGCTGGCGGCGGTGTCTCTGATGCTGGGCGACGTGCTGCCGATTGATCCCTTTCTCCGTCCCGTCGCCCCGGTCCTGCTGGACACGGCGTGGATGGCCATTCACGTGCCGGTGATCATGGTCTCGTATTCGGTCCTGATGATGTCGATGGGTTTCGGCCTGGCCGTCTTAGGCATGGTCGCCATCGTGCCGGGCCGGACGGAGCTGATCGCCGCGACCGATCGGCTGCACCATCGCTTCATCCAGGTGGGCGTCATTCTGCTGACGGCGGGCATCATCACCGGATCGATGTGGGGGTCGGCCTCGTGGGGCCGCTATTGGGGCTGGGACCCGAAGGAGGTCTGGTCGCTCGTGGCATTGCTGGGGTATGTGGCGCTCCTCCACGCACGGGCGACGGGGTGGATCCGCGGCTTCGGCACGGCCCTGTGCAGTACGCTGGCCTTCTGGCTGGTCGTCATGGCCTACGTGGGCGTGAACTACGTCCTGGGGATCGGGTTGCACAGTTACGGGTTCGGCAAGGGGGCAGTGGTTCGCTGGCTGATGGTCGTCGGGTGCGTTCAGCTCATCCTGACAGCCGGGGCGTCCGCAGCGTACCTGGTTCGTCGGCGGGCGGGTCGAACCGGTAGCGCTGCGCCCGATTCGCAGGCGGGCACGTCTGCTTGATCGCGGCCTCGGCGCGGGCTAGACTGCCGCGAGCGTTGTCGCGCGGGTCCGCAGACGACACGGAGATCGACCAGGACATCGACGGATGAGTGAGTTCCGCAACAGCCTGTGGGCGCCCTGGCGAATGGAATACATCGACACGCTCGCCGAACGGAACGCCGACGGCTGCTTCCTCTGCCGCTACTGGAACGAGCCGGACAAGGACGTCGAGAACCGCGTCTTGTGGCGGACGGAACGGTGCTACGTCGTGATGAATCTGTATCCCTACAGCAACGGGCATATGCTCATCTCCCCAGCCGCCCACAAGGCAAGCCTGAACGAGTTGGATGACGCCGAGATGCTAGAGATGATGCAGCTCACACGCGACATGAACACCTTGCTGGGCCGGGCCGTCAACGCCCAGGGCACGAACGTGGGAATGAACTTCGGCCACTGCGCGGGCGCCGGGTTGCCCGAGCACCTGCACGTCCACGTCGTTCCGCGATGGACCGGAGACACCAATTTCATGACCGTTCTGGGCGACGTCCGCGTCATCCCTCAAGCCCTGGACGCCGTCTATAGGCGAATGCTCGAGATCTCCGACGAGTTGGGCCTGCCGAACTCCGGCAGCAGTGCGCGGTGATGAACGGATCCCCGTCCGACCTGGCGGATTATGCCATCCAGCCGGCCCAAGGCGGCGGCCGGGACCATCCCGAACCGCCCGATCCACTCCGCAGCGGGTTCGAGCTGGACCGCTATCGTGTGGTTCACTGCACGGCCTTCCGGAGACTGGAGTACAAGACCCAGGTCTTCGTCACGCACGAGGGCGATCACTACCGCACCCGGCTGACGCATACGCTGGAGGTCGCACACGTGGCCTCGGAGTTGGCGCGGGCCCTGGGTGTCAACGCCGCCCTGGCCGAGGTGGTCGCCCTTGCCCATGACCTGGGCCACACGCCGTTCGGTCACGCGGGAGAGTCGGCCCTGGCCGAGCGCATGCGCGACCACGGGGGGTTCGAGCACAATCGCCAGTCGCTCCGCATCGTCGAGTACCTCGAGCACCCGTACCCCCCGTTTCGCGGGCTGAATCTGCTGCCCGAGACGCGGGAGTGCCTGGCCAGCCACGCCACGCCCTACGACCATCCTGACGCGCCCGATAGCGAGGCTGGCGCGGGACGGATGCCGCCAATTGAAGGGCAGGTTACCAATACCGCGGATCGGCTGGCCTACGGCGGACACGACTTGGAAGACGCCCTCGGTGCGGGACTCATCACGGAGACCGATCTCGCGGATCTGCCCCTGTGGACTGAGGCGGCCGGGCCCATCCGTCGCGCCCACCCGGACGTGTCTGTCCTCGCGATCCGCAGGCCCGTCATCGATGCGCTGATCCGTCGTGTGCTGATCGACGTGCTCGACGCGTCGCGGCGCCGGCTCCGCGAGCTGGCCCCCCGAAGCCCTGATGATGTTCGATCGGCGGGACGGGTCGTGGTCGGCCCTTCGGCCGCTACTGCCGGCGACCTGGCGGCGCTGGAGTCGTTTCTGCTCGACCGCGTCTACCGGCATCCGCACGTCGCCGAGATGGACGCCCGGGCCAGGCAACTCGTTGGGAAGGTCTTCGACGCGTTCGTGGCCGACCCGTCGCGGCTGCCGTCGCGCTACATCCCACGCGTCGACGACCAGGGCGTCCACACGGTGGTGTGCGACTACGTCGCCGGCATGACCGACCGCTTCCTACAGGCCGAGTACGACCGACTGAGAAGCTAGATCGGGTAATGAAGTGTCCTCGCAGAATCACTGCTGACGGTGCACGAGTGCTTCGCTCGCGCCTGTCATGGAGCTGGCACCGTAGTCGCACCATTCATGAGACGCAGCGCTACTAGGGCGCAAGCACGAAATCCGCGTCTGGGAACAGATCATAGGGCGACTCGGACGCCGTCGCCATGCCTGCCTCGTAGACGACGTAGGTCGCGGTTGCTCCCGCGGGAATGACGTCCCCGCCGCCCAGGTCAATCTCGACCGACGCCGTAAAGACCATCTGCATCGAGAACACGATCTGGCGTCCTTCGCTCAGGTCTCCCTCGTAGATGATGACGTCTCCCCCAAACCGCACCGACAGGGGGCTGCCCGGCGCCTCGGCGAGAGCGGTGTATCGCCATCCACCTTGGACCGTCTCGGGGGCCGTACCGATAAAGGGATTCCCCTCAGGGCGGGAGACCTCCACGGTCGGCCCGGCCTCGAAGTAATCATAGGTCGCGATCAAGCGCCCAGTCTCATCGAACAGAACGAAGATCCGGTCTGAGGCGAAGGCACTTGTCGGAAGGCTGTTCGGGTCGTTGACCATCCCAGCCAGCAGCGCGTTGGAGTTGGGGTCCCATCCTATCTGGCTCTGGCTTGGGCCGGTGACCTCCACGTATCCGGTCGTCATCGAACTCTCGCCTTGTTCCATTTGCCATTCAGCATCCGGGAACAAGACGCCTACCGATGGGGATCGATCAGCCACGTGCGTCATCGAGACGAGGTAGTGGGCCTCCTCACCAGCAGGTATCGCAGGGGACCCGGGAATCTCCTGCAGCGCCTCGATGTCGACCGTGAACTCCTGTTCGATCTGCACGGACTGCCCATCCTCAGCCATCGTGATCACGATGGCCGCTGCGAGCCTGAGGTAGATCCCGTTGCCCATGTCGCCTTCCATCATGACGTCTTCTAGGCGGAATGTCCCGTCGTCCTGGAGAACAAACGGCACGCCCGTGAACGGGTCATCGCCCGGGGGGCGCACGTAGACGGTGTTCTCGTTGGGATCGTACAGGTAGTTGGCCACCATCGCATTGTTCGAATCGAATACCACGAAATCCCGGAGGCCTGGCGTTTCCTCGCCTATACTGCTGAACGGGTTGCCCTGTGCCTCGAAGGCCTGGGCGAGCAGGGCGTTCGGGTCCTCCCAGCTGGTGGTGCGCTCTTGGAGTGTCGACTCCCAGACCCCCGCCAGCGTGAGCATCGTCACATAGTTGGGATCGTAGAAGTTCGGGTCGTAGTGGTTGGGATCGTAGAACAGCGGGTTGTAGAAGTTCGGGTCGTAGTGGTTGGGATCGTAGAACAGCGGGTCGTAGAAGTTCGGGTCGTAGTGATTGGGATCGTAGAACAGCGGGTCGTAGAAGTTCGGGTCGTAGTGATTCGGATCGTAGAACAGCGGGTTGTAGAAGTTCGGATCGTAGTGATTGGGATCGTAGAACAGCGGGTCGTAGAAGTTCGGATCGTAGTCGTTGGGATCATAGAACAGCGGGTCGTAGAAGTTC
>CAYMLO010000027.1:27305-76461 GCA_964390905.1 uncultured Planctomycetales bacterium
AACAGCGGGTTGTAGAAGTTCGGATCGTAGTCGTTGGGATCATAGAACAGCGGGTCGTAGAAGTTCGGGTCGTAGTGATTCGGATCGTAGAACAGCGGGTTGTAGAAGTTCGGATCGTAGTCGTTGGGATCATAGAACAGCGGGTTGTAGAAGTTCGGATCGTAGTCGTTGGGATCGTAGAACAGCGGGTCATAGAAGTTCGGGTCGTAGTGGTTGGGATCGTAGAACAGCGGGTCGTAGAAGTTCGGGTCGTAATGGTTCGGATCGTAGAAGTTCGGATCACAGGAGTTGGGGTCTTCCAGCAAGGCAGCAATGATCGACTCTTCGCTTTCGCACGGCGCCAACCGCCAGAGGAACCCTTCGAAGCAGAGGCCGCACCCCGACGCCAGGACGACACCCAGCAAGACCGCACACGTGACCACGGACATCATTCGCTGACAAGCACTCATGTTCGCTTAACCCCAATGAGCCAAAGCCCCCTCCCATCCGGGCCAGATCCCGGGATCTGAGGCTATGGCGCAGGCTCAAGCTCGTCTTTCGGACGGTCGTAGTGGTCGCCCAGCCCTACGGGATACCGCCGAGACGAGAAACGCATTCCACGTATCGACCTACCCGTGAGGCCGCTTGAGAAGGCCTATTCTCATAACTTGCCTCCCCAACTCGATTAATGATTGTCTCGTCGGAACCAGGGAGACGAGAACGCAAGGGAAAGCCCTGGTAGGGCTGGTGCCCCCCCTCCCCAGAACCAGGGGACACCCGGCGCCTTGCGGGGCAGGGACGGGGACGTCCTGTCGGGGGCGCCCCAGGCACACGTCCATCGTGCATCCGCAGAAGAGCGGGAGGTGGATACGACAAGGCCCGATAAGGGCATTCTCGGCCAAGCTGGAAGTGAGTGAGAAAACGGAGTCCAGCTTGTGGAGACCGCATGGGATTGGTTGTGCAAGCGCGCGTCAACGGGTCAGGCACACGGAGGAGCGCTCGGGTCGTTGCGCTGAGGTGGGAAGACCGTCCCGGTCTGGGGGGAACGCGGCTGTCACTTCGGGCGTTCGATCTTGAACTTCTTGACCCGGTACCGGAGGTTGTCTCGGCTGATGCCCAGGGCGCGGGCGGCCTTGGATTGATTCCAGTTATTCTCCTGGAGGACTTTGACGATCATGGCCTTCTCGTAGCCCCACAGGCTGCTGTCCCCCTCCGCAGGAGTGGGCGCGGCCGCATCCCCAACCACCTCCCTGGGCAGGTGGTTGGCGTCGATGGGCTTGCCGTCGGCCATCAGGACGGCCCGCTCGATGACGTTCTGCAGTTCGCGGATGTTGCCCGGCCAATGATAGCCCACCAGGAAGGCCATCGCCTGATCGGAGACGGTGGGACGAGGCATGTTCAACTCGACGCTTGCTGATTGGATGAAGTGGTCGACCAGCAGGGGAATATCCTCCCGCCGCTGCCGGAGCGGCGGCAGCGTAATGGGAAAGACGTTCAGCCGGTAGTAGAGGTCCTCGCGGAAGCTGCCGCGCTTCATGGCCTGCTGCAGATCACGGTTGGTCGCGGCGATGATCCGCACGTTGCAGGCCACCGTCTTTGTCCCGCCGACGCGGACGAACTCGCGCTCCTGCAAGACGCGGAGCAGCTTGATCTGGATCGCGGGCGACAGGTCGCCGATCTCATCCAAAAACAAGGTTCCGCCATCGGCAAGCTCGAACCGGCCAAGCTTGCGGGAGACCGCACCGGTGAACGCGCCGGCCTCGTGACCGAACAGCTCGCTCTCCAGCAGCGTCTCGGGCAGCGCGGCGCAGTTGATGGCGACACACGGCTTCTCCGACCGTGGGCTGGCGTTGTGGATCGCCTTGGCCATCAGCTCCTTGCCCGTGCCGGTCTCGCCCAAAAGCAGAACGGTGGCATTGCTCTTGGCGACACGGTTGCACAGGTCCAGCACCTTGCGCAGGGCCTCGCTCTGACCCACGATCTGCTCTCGTGACCGCAAGGTCTCCCGCAGCCCGCGATTCTCGCGACGGAGTTGTTCGTGGCGTTGGGCGTTGATGGCACCACTGGCGGCGAGGTTGGCGAAGATCTGGATCAGCTCGACGTCCTGCGCGGAGAAGTTCTCCTGGCTGAGCCGGTTCAGCACCTCGACCACGCCGATGATCTCATCTTTGTGCACCAACGGCGCGGCCACCAGGCCTTGCGTCTCGAACTTGCTCCGGTCGTCGATGCCCTTGAACCAACTGTCATTGCTATGGACGTCGGTGACGAGCAGGGGCTGGCCCGTGGAGGCGACCCGACCGGCGATGCCCAGGTCGGCGTCGAACTCCTCGCCGAGCAGGGCCTCTCCCCCACCCCCGACGCTGGCCATGAAGACGAGCTTGTTGCGGCGCCGATCGAGCAGCAAGACGCTACCCGCCTCGGCGTTCAGGACCGTCGCGGCCGAACGGGCAATGGCCTGTAGCGTCGCCTGCAGATCAAGCGACGAGTTGATGGCCGTCGACGCCTCGATCAGAGCCGCCATCGTCCGCTGAGGCAGGGTTCGGGGTGTCAACTTCACGGGATCCATGTCGCGTCCGCCACAAGCCGCCCTTCCCAAACGCCTCGGGGCCGCCCCCGCGGACCTCTCGGGCCTCGCCAAGACGACTACGGCAGGATCTCCACAGGGTCTCCCAACCGAAGGACGGCGTCAAGCTCCTCGATCATCTCGTCGGTCAGGGCGACGCAGCCAGCGGTCCAGTCCCGATCGCTTCCGCCGCCGTGCAGACCGATCCCGCCGCCCAGAGGGGTGGTCCAGTCTGGCTGGCGGCGTTGTCGCAGGGCGGTCCGAATGGCCTCGGCCTGGCCCGCTGAGATCCACCCCTCCACCAACCCGCGCTGCACTGCTTGCTCGTTGGGATAGCTGATCCCCAGGAACCGATGGTACTGGCTCAAACGGTTCTTGCTGCAGACGTAGAACCTGCCCACCGGGGTGCGATCATCGTTTCTCCGGACCTTGTCGCCGACCGGTCGGCGTCCCAGGCCGACCCGATAACTCTTGACCAGCCGGTTCCCGTCGAAAAGGTGCAATAGGCGCTGATGCTTGACGACTACGACGCTGGGGTCCTTGAGGGCGGCTGGCACGGTCAGGACGGCGTTGCCTGCCATGGCAGAGGTCCCGGCCAGCAGGGAACCCAGCCCCCACGCCGTCAGCCCGAAACCGACAGTCAGTCCGGCCGCCAAAACGCATCGACTTAGACAGAAACCACGAACCCGACCGGAACGGACGGGGGAGGTCGATCGACGTTGTCGCACTTGTCAGGCCCCACCAGAACGCCGTAAGTGTTGGCACGGAACATATTTTCAGCCATGCCAAATGTCAAGGACCAATTTGACCTGCCGCCCGAGGGTGCTATGATCCACAAAATCGCACGCCGGCCGAACCGTCGCAGGCCCAACGTCGTAAGGATGAATGAAGCGGTGACGAACCCGACTGACGAGCAGCTCATTGCCGACTACGCCCAAGGGCGGACCGACGGGTTCGAGGTGCTCGTCGAGCGGTACACCCAAGAGCTGTATCACTTCTTGGTTCGCTTCACGGGCGGGACCGCAACGGCCGAAGACGTGGTGCAAGAGACGTTCTTGCAGATTCATTTGTCGGCCGATAGCTTCGACACCTCGCGGCGGTTCAAGCCGTGGCTGTTCACGATCGCGGCCAACAAGGCACGCGACATCATGCGGGGTCGGGCAAGGCGGCCCGAAGTACCCCTCGACGCCACGGTAGACGAGGATCAGGACAGGGGGCAGCGGTTTTTAGATTTCCTCTCGAGCACGGATGCTGAGCCGGACCGGCCTTTGGAGAGGGCCGAACGGGAACACGTCGTCAGACGTACCGTTCAAGAGCTGCCTGAGCATCTTCGGGAGACGTTGATCTTGGCCTACTATCACAAGTTCCCTTACAAGGACATGGCTGAGATCCTCGGTATCCCGCTGGGGACGGTGAAGAGCCGACTGCACGCGGCAGTCGCTGCCTTTTCGGAAGCGTATCGTCAGGCCACCCGGCCGGAGACCGTATCGGAGTGACGGCCCACAGGACCTGACCAGGGGAAAGCACGAGCGATGTCGGCAGACGAACGATCTGATCATCTCGACGAGCTGTTGTTCGACGAGCAGATGGGTCTGATCGAGCCGGCCAATCGAGACCGGCTCCAAGAGGCCCTGTCGAAGGACCCCGCGCTGCAGGCCAAACGTGACCGGCTTGCGGACGTCGTGGCCCCCCTCGACGCGTGGACGCCCCCCCCCGCCCCGCCCAACCTGGCCCAGTCTGTTATGGGGCGTATCGCAGCCGCCAGCCGGACCCTCAGACTCGAGCGATCGCCGGCGCTCCCGCCTTCGGGGTCCGAGGCCTCGATGATGCCTTCTCTGATGTCGGTGCGGGAGGTCCTGGCTGTTGCCGCGGCCATCATGATCATCGTGTGCGTGTTCGTTCCGAGCTACTATGGCGTCCGCCAGCGAAGCCAGCAGGCGACGTGCGCCGCAAACATGAATGCCATCGGTCAGGGCCTGGCCGATTACGGCGCCAACCAGAACGGATACCTGCCCTTCGCCGGGGCCCAACCCGGCGCCTCCTGGCTGCCGCAGAAAAGCCCCAACGCCGCAGGCTTCAGCAACACGCGGCACCCGTTCCTGGTCGTCAAGATGGGGTTGGTCAACCCGAAGCAAATGATCTGCCCGGGCCAATCGGAAGACGGCCCCCTGTCGCCCGGTCAATACGACGCCCTCGACGACTTCGAATCCCCCAACCAGATCAGCTACAGCTGGCACGTCCAGCTCAAGCCCATGTTGCGGTCCAAGCTCGAACGGCTGTTCGCCATCGTCGCCGATCGCACCCCCTATCTGCGGGTGAGAGACGGTCGGGTCGAGCGCGTGACCGACCCGACGGCCAACTCGTCGGCCCACGGCGACAACGCGGGCCAGAACGTCCTGTACCCCGACGGGCGGGTGTTGTGGCGACGGACGCCGAACGTCGGCGTGAACGACGACAACATCTGGCAGGCGGGACACCTGAACGCCTACACGGGATCCGAGGGACCCCGCGACGACAACGATTCATTCCTGGTCGGCTCGAAGTAGCGGCCATCCGCTTCCATTCAGTTGCCTCCCGCGCAAGATCCTGGTATTCTGTCCGCCCACACAGTCATGGAAGATACGAGGCCCACCGAGCAAGCAGATGCCCAGGCGTGACGATCTGCACAAGGTCCTGATCATCGGTTCCGGACCGATCATCATCGGCCAAGCCTGCGAATTCGACTACTCCGGTACCCAGGCATGCAAGGCCCTTCGCGAAGAGGGGATCCAAGTCGTCCTGATCAACTCGAACCCCGCGACGATCATGACCGATCCGGAGTTCGCGGATCGGACCTACGTCGAGCCGATCAACCCGGAGGCCATCGACAAGATCCTCGCCCGCGAGGCGAAGATGGGCCGCCCCGTCGACGCCCTGCTGCCGACGCTGGGGGGGCAGACGGGTCTGAACTGCGCGGTCCAGGCCGCCGACCTGGGTATCCTCGACCGCCACGGCGTGGAGATGATCGGCGCGAACCGAGACGTCATCCACAAGGCCGAGGATCGCATCGAGTTCAAGCAAGCCATGCAGCAAATCGGCCTGGACCTCCCCCGCAGCGCCATCGCCCACACGTGGGCCGAGGCGCAGGCGGCGCTGGAGGAGGTCAAGCTGCCGTGTTGCATCCGGCCGGCCTACACCCTGGGCGGCACGGGCGGCGGGTTCGCCGACACGCCCGAGCAGTTCGAGGCGATGGCCAAGCGGGGGATCGAGTATTCGCCCATCGACGAAATCCTGATCGAGGAAAGCCTGCTGGGATGGAAGGAATACGAGCTGGAGGTGATGCGCGACAAGCGGGACAACGTCGTGATCATCTGCTCGATCGAGAACTTCGATCCGATGGGCGTGCACACGGGCGACTCGATCACGGTCGCGCCGGCGCAGACGCTGACCGACAAGGAGTACCAGCGAATGCGCGACGCCGCCATCGCCATCATCCGCGAGATCGGCGTCGAGACGGGCGGCAGCAACATCCAGTTCGCCGTGCACCCCGACACGGGGCGGATGGTCGTGATCGAGATGAACCCGCGGGTGTCGCGGAGCTCGGCCTTGGCGAGCAAGGCCACCGGGTTCCCCATCGCCAAGATGGCGGCCAAGCTGGCGATCGGGTACACGCTGGACGAACTGCCCAACGACATCACCAAGAAGACGCCCGCCAGCTTCGAACCCACGATCGACTACTGCGTGGTGAAGATCCCGCGCTGGGCGTTCGAGAAGTTCCCCGAGGCGGACGAGACGCTCACCACGCAGATGAAGTCGGTGGGCGAGGCGATGTCGATCGGCCGGACGTTCAAGGAGTCCCTACAAAAGGGCATCCGGTCGATGGAGATCAAGCGGTTCGGGCTAGGGCTCGACACAATCGACAAATGGCTGCGGGCTGAGAAGGCGGTCGCTACGGTCGGCGCCGTCCGGGCCGAGGAAGCCCCCCCGGAAGACGTGTCGGCGCCTCCCCGCATCGGCGGGTCGCGTGCGGCCGAGGCCCCGGCCGACATCATCGAAGCTGCCGCCGAGGTCTGGCCCATCCCCGAATCCGTGCTACGAAACAAGCTCAGCGTCCCCAGCCAGGGACGGATCTACTACATCCGCTACGCGTTCAAGATGGGCTGGACCGTCGAGCAGGTGTACGAACTGAGCAAGATCGATCCGTGGTTCCTGGACAACATCCTGGAACTGGTGGAGTTCGAACGAGAGTTGGTCGACGTCGCGGACGCGTTCGGGGATGAGCTGCGCGAGTGCTTCGCCGCCTACGCCGAGATGCAGGCGGGGCTGAACCGGATCAACGCCATGCCGCCCGACCGCGTCACCCGTCAGGATCTCGAGGCGGTCCCCAAGGTGCACGATCGCCATCAGTGCCTGATCGATCGGCTCGTCGACGTGGTCGAACAGGCCAAGCGGTGGGGATACTCCAACGTGCAGTTGGCAACCGTCTTTGGCGTCCCGGCGGCGCAGGTCCGGATCTTCTGCCAGGCCGAGCACATCGACCCGGTCTACAAACTGGTGGACACCTGTGCGGCGGAGTTCGAGGCCTACACGCCCTACTACTACTCGTCGAACGAGAACCCGCCGACGGAGCTGCAGACCTGGGTCAAGCACGACGAGCGCGACCAGGCGACCGGCGAGGAGGTCAAGATCCCCGGAGACGTCCCCGACGACGAGATCCGGGTGACCGACAAGCCGAAGGTCATCATCCTGGGCGGCGGCCCGAACCGCATCGGCCAGGGGATCGAATTCGATTACTGCTGTGTCCACGCGGTCATGGCGGCCAAGGAAGAGGGCTACGAGGCCGTCATGGTCAACTCCAACCCCGAGACCGTCAGCACGGACTACGACACCAGCGACCTGCTGTTCTTCGAGCCGCTGACGCATGAGGACGTGCTGAACATCTGTGAGCGACTGAATGGCGAGTCGTTGGTGGTCGGGGGGGACGCACCGCACGACGCCTCTGGTCCGGGCACCGGCGTGGCGGCAGCCGCACCCAGCGGGCACCTCCACGGGGTGGTGGTGCAGTTCGGCGGGCAAACGCCGCTCAACCTCGCACAGGGCCTGAAGGACGCGGGGGTGCCCATCATTGGCACGCCGCCCGAGTCGATCCATCTGGCAGAAGACCGACAGGAGTTCGCCAAGATCCTGTCCGAACTGGGGCTCGAGCAGCCGCCCAACGGCATCGCCTACGACCTCAACGAGGCCAGGCGGGTGGCGGATCAGGTCGGCTACCCCGTGCTGGTCCGTCCGTCGTACGTGCTGGGCGGACGGGCGATGGAGATCTGCAACACGCCGGAGAACCTCGAGCAGTACATGCAGCACGCCATGTTTGCGACCGATCGCGACAGCGACGACGGGCGGCGCCACCCCATCCTGGTCGACAAGTTCCTGCTCAACGCCACGGAAGTGGATGTAGACTGCATCGCCGACGGGCGTCGTTGCGTGGTCGCCGGCGTGATGGAGCACATCGAGGAGGCGGGCATCCATTCTGGCGACAGCGCGTGTGCCCTGCCGCCGTACGAGCTGTCGCCCGCGATCGTCGATCAGATCAAGGACCACACCGCGCGTCTGGCGATGCGGCTGGGGGTCCGCGGCCTGATGAACGTCCAATACGCCGTCAAGGACGGTCAGATCTACGTGCTGGAGGTCAACCCGCGGGCCTCGCGAACCGTGCCGTTCGTCAGCAAGGCCACGGGCGTGCCCTGGGCCAAGCTGGCCACCAAGGTCATGTTGGGTCGGACGCTCGACGATCTGATGGAAGAGCTCGGTTTGCACGACGCCCCCCAACCGAGCCACACCAGCGTCAAGGCCCCCGTTCTGCCGTTCAGCCGATTCCCCGGCGTGGACGTGATCCTCGGTCCGGAGATGCGAAGCACCGGCGAAGTGATGGGCATCGACCGCCAGTTCGGCGCCGCGTTCGCCAAGGCCCAGATGGCGTCCGGATGCCGACTGCCCACGCGCGGCACGGCCTTCATTAGCGTCAACGACGGTGACAAGCCGCTGATCGTGCCGATCGCGCGTCGATTGGCCGACATGGGGTTCAAGCTAACGGCGACGTCGGGCACGCACGCCGTCTTGTCCGAGGCAGGCATTGCCTCCGAGTTGATCGGCAAGATCCAGGAGGGCGCCCAACCGAACATGCTCGACCTGATCGAGGACGGGTCGGTGGACCTGCTGATCAACACCCCGACGCGTAAGGGACAGGAGACCGACGAGGGGCATCTTCGCTCCGCCGCGATCGCCCACAACCGGTTGTTGGTCACTACCATCACCGGCGCGCGGGCCTGCGTCAGGGCAATCGCACAGCTTCGGCAGCACGGGTGGGAAGTGGCAGCCCTGCAGGACTACTACGTTCCCGTCGAGGCCGTCCCGACGGTCGAGGTGCCGATCGCCGAGGAGATCGCCCGTCCGCCGCTGCCTGCCGCCCGCCGTATCCTGTTCCGCGTCGCGACGGTCGCCGCCAGCCTGGTCCTCACGCTGGGGGCGCTGGAGCTTGGCCTGAGACTGTCGGGACGCGTCACCGACGTGCCCAGGTACACATGGGATCAGGAAGTCGGGCCGGTTCGTCAGCGCGACCAGGACGGGGTCTACATCGACCACAACGTCCGCGTTCCTTACCACTTCAACGCCCAGGGGTGGAACGACACCCGGGACTACACGCCCATCAAGCCGCCGGACACCGTCCGCGTCGCCGTCGTCGGGGACTCGTTCGTCGAGTCCCTCCGCGTCCCCAATCGCGATCGTTTCGTCAACCTGTCCGAGCGACAGATGACCGAGGGAGGGCGGAGGTCCCAGTGGTACGCGTTTGGCTGTTCGGGATTCGGCACGGCCCAGGAGTACCGGCTGATCAAGAATCGCGTGTTGGATTACAATCCAGACGTCGTCGTCCTGCTGTTCATCGTGAACGACGTCTACGACACATCGCCCTATCTGACGCAGATTCCTCGCTACGTGCCCACGTTCAACCTGACGCAGGACGGCCGGCTGCAGGCCCTGCCCGTCGAGCCGTTCGAGCTACCCACCTGGCGGCGAGTGCTGACGAATCTGGCCATCGGACGCTACGTCCTGTTCCACGCTGGGCTGATCAACCACTTCGTGGCCGCCGGGCACGGCGGCGAGATGCCCCGTGAGCAGTTCGGCCCGCACCGTCCCATCGAGGCAGGCGACCTGTCCATACGGCATTCCAAGTCGTGGCTTCTGATCGAGAAGCTGCTGGCCGAGACGAACGACGAGTGCCTCAGGCGCGGCAGTCGGTTCGGCGTGGTGTGGCAGGGGCTGCAGCCCAAGCTGACGGCCTGTTGGCAGGGCAAGCCCTTCAAGCCGATCCACCGCCAGCACGACCCGGCGTGTCTCGGCGAGCGTCGATACTACATGGGTGAGAAGCTCGAGCCCATCTGTCACCGGAGCAAGATCCCTTATCTCGATCTGACCGACGCCTTGCAGCGACGGATCGAACGGGAAGGCCAACGGCACGACTACCCCAACGACCCCCACTGGAACCGTCTCGGCAATGCCGCTGCCGCCGAGGCCATCGTTCCCTGGGTCGACCAAATCCTGGCCGGATTGCCACAGTAGGTCCCGCAATCCCCGCTCCCTTCAGCGTAAGACAACCGCCGATCGGTTCTGTACTCGGACCGGCGTTGACGGTATGCCTATGAGGAGACCTGTTCGTCCCCATACGCCTCGGCCAACAGGTCGATGGGGTGGACGACGCGGAGGTCGCGTCCCGTTCGTCGGGCGTGTTGGGCGATCTGCAGGATACAGCCGGCGTTCGCGACGGCCACCACCTTGGCACCGGTCGTGTCGATGTTGGCGAGTTTCCGTTCAGCCAGCTTGTCGGACATGTCGGGCTGGGTCAGGTTGTACGTCCCGGCCGCCCCGCAACACCAGTCGCTCTCGGGCAGGGGAATCAGCTCGATGCCCGGGATGGACTCCAGCACGTCACGCGGCTGCTGGCGGATCTTCTGGGCATGAGCCAGGTGGCAGGCGTCGTGGTAGGTGACTCGCAGGTGTAGCGGGCGCGACGGCGGACGCAGGCCCAGCGTCATCAGGTACTCGCTGATGTCGCGGACACGCTCCACGAAGCCGACGGCCCGCTCGGCGTACGCCTCGTCGTCTTCGAGCAGCTCAGTATACGACTTGAGCATCGCGCCGCAGCCGGCCACGTTCGTCACGATCGCGTCCACCTCGTCCTCGATGGCGCTGAACACGTCGATGTTGCGGCGGGCCAGTTGTCGGGCGACGTCCGCGTTGCCGTTGTGGTAGTGAATCGCTCCGCAGCAGACCTGTGCGGACGGGGCGATCACCTCCACGCCGTTGGCCAGCAAGACCCGCAAAGTCGCGCGATTGGTCGGACCGAACATCGACTCACCCACGCACCCGATGAAGAAGGCCACCCGACCGCGCAACGTGCCAACCGGGACCGACCGCGCCGGAATCGGCTCGAGCCGGTCGCCCAGCCTCGGCAGCATCGCGTGAAGCCGGGCGAGCATCGGCGGCAGGACGTCCCCCAAGCCGCTGTCGGCCAGAAATTCTTCCATTCCCGCCGCCTGGCCCAGTCGGGCGAGCAGCATCACGCGGCCCATCTTCTCTCGATCGGGGAAGATGTCGTTCATCAGCCGGTCCACGAGCCGATCGACGACGGTTTTGGGGGCACCGTCGACCTTCCCGGCCAACTCGCCGCGGACATGCTCGATCAGCGATCCGTACCGAACGCCCGACGGACACACCGTCTCGCACGCCCGGCAGTCCAGGCACAGCGACAGGTGGCGCATGACCGGCTCGGTTGGCTCGATGCGGCCTTCGATCAACGCCCGCATCAGATGGATCCGCCCGCGAGGCGAGTCGTTCTCGTCGCCGACGTGCGCGTACGTCGGGCACTGACCCAGACACAGACCGCAGTGCACGCAGTCGAACAATCGCTCGTACAGCCGTTGGTTCAGCTCGATCGCCATCACATCACGTCCAGCCAGCGCCCCGGTGCGAAAATGCCCTCGGGGTCAAACGCCTCCTTGATCCGTCGCATCACCGGCAGATCGCCGCGCGCCGGCCGCCAGATCTCGACGTCGGCACCCGACGGCAGGGACGTCCAGGTCAGCTGACCCGCGCCGTCGGCCGCGACAGCGGACAGGTCCTCGCCGGCCTCCACGCATTCGGGATCGTCGGATCGCCCATACACGATGCCGTTGGCGGCGTGCGACAGCAGCCGGAATCCTCGCTCCCCCGCCCAAGCGTGGAACGCCGTCACCTGTGAACTCTTCATGGTCGCTTTGAACGCCACGGGCGCAGGCTGCCCGGGCCACTCGCGCACCGCCTCATACAACGCCGTCGATGCCACTTCGTCCAGTGCCTCGGCCGATGCGGTCGCGGGGATCGCCCCAGACCCGCCGTCGGCCAGGTGCTCGCACTGCCACGCAACCGCCTCACGGCAGTCCTCGTACCCAACCACGACCGTCCAACCATCGGGATCAACCAGACCGTTGCCGAGGTCCCGAGCCATCTTCGCGTCGCCGAACGGCGTGACCAACTCCATCAACACGGGCTGTGTCCGCCCACCGACGATGGACGCGATGCACTGCTCGGCCTGCTCGCCGTCGCCGCACCGGACGATGACCAGCCGGAAGGCCTCGGCCAGCGGCTGCAGCCGAAACGTCATCTCGGTGATCACACCCAGCGACCCGAACGCCCCGATGTGCAGCCGGTGCATGTCGTAGCCGGCGACGTTCTTGACCACACGCCCGCCGCTGTGGGTCACCACGCCCTCCGCGCCGATGACCTCCATGCCAAGCGTCAGGTCACGCATCGTGCCGTAGCGATGCCGCAGCGGTCCGCTGTCGTTGGCGGCGCTGATGCCGCCAAGGGTGGCGCGGTCGGCGTGCGGCGGGTCGATCGACAACCTCTGACGGTGACTCGCCAACATAGCGTTCAGCTCACCCAACACCACGCCGGCCTCGACGGTGACGGTCAGATCCCGTGGCTCGTGCTGGACCACCTCCCTCAGCCGCTCGGTCGACAGACTCATCACAACGCCGCTCGGCGCAGGTTCCCAGCCCAGCGTCGTTCCCCCTCCGCGAACGACCAATCCGGCGTGTAGCTCCGAGGCGATCCGCACGACCTCGGCCGTCTGTTCACGGTCCTCGGGCACCACCGCCACGAACGGACTGAACCCGTTCGTCCCGTACGCGCGGGCCGAGTCGCCGGTCAGCACGCGGTTCGGCCCGATCGCCCGCTCGAGACGCTTGATGACCGCGTCGTCGTCGATCATGCCCTTCCGTCGTCCTCGTCGCCCTCTGGAGAGATCCCTTCACAGAGAGGATCAGTCGCCAGCCATCGCCATCTCGTTAAAGACCTCCGGCACGCCCTCGCCGCCGAAGACCTTGCCCGGGTTCGCCCGCTCATCGGGATCGAACACCTCGCGTAGCCGTCGCATGGCGGCCAGATCGTCCGGGTTGTACATGATGGCCAGCTGGCGAGCCTTCTCCAGACCGATGCCATGCTCGCCGGTCGGACTGCCGCCCAAGGCCATCGCTCGGGCCAGGATCTTCGCGCTGGCCCGCAGCACGCGTTTGGTCTGCTCGGGATCGCGCTCGTCATACAGGGCGATGGGGTGGATGTTCCCGTCGCCGGCGTGGAAGACGTTGGCGATCCTGACGTCGTACTCGCGCGCCACCTCCGCGACGTAGGCCAGCATCTCGGGCAGCCGCGTCCTGGGGACCACGCCGTCCTGCGTGATGTAGCTCGGGCTCAGCCGGCCGATCGCACCAAACGCCCGTTTGCGACACATCCACAGCTCGAGCCGTTCCTGCTCGCTGTTGGCCCGTCGGACCCGGACCGCGCCGTGCCGCTGGCACATCTCCTCGACCCGGTCGGCCTGGCGGTCCAGCCCGGCCTGCAGGCCCTCCAGCTCGATGATGAGCACGGCCTCGGCGTCCCGCGGCAGCCCGAAGTGGTACGCATCCTCCACCGCACGCGTGATCATCTGATCCATGAATTCCAGCGCGACCGGAACGATCCCTTCGCCGATCATGTCGCTGACGCAGTTGATGGCGTCCTCGGTGCGGTCAAAGACCACCAGCATCGTGCGATGATCCTCGGGCGACGGCATCAGGCGCAGGATCACCTCGGTGACCAACCCGAACGTCCCCTCGCTCCCACAGATCAAACCGGTCAGGTCGTAGCCCACCGGGTCCTCGGCCGGGCCGCCCGCCTCGACGATCTCGCCCTCGGGGGTCACCAGCGTCACGCCCAACAGGTGATTGACCATCACGCCGTATTTGAGCGTGTGGGGTCCGCCGGAGTTGTAGGCGACGTTGCCGCCGATCGTACAGGCCGGCTGACTCGACGGGTCCGGCGCGAAGAAGTATCCGTCGGCCGCCACCGCGTTCGAGACGTGCAGGTTGATGACCCCCGCCTGCACCCGCATCTGTCGGTTGCGCAGGTCGGTCTCCAGAACGCGGTTCATCCGAGACGTGCTGATGTGCACCGCACCCCGCAGCGCCAGCGTCCCCGCCGATAGCGACGTGCCCGCCCCGCGCGGCGCGAAGGGCACCCCGTGGTCATTCAGCACACGAATCACCGCCGCCGCCTGAGCCGTGTCTTGCGGGAAGACCACCGCCGACGGCTGCACCCTCGCCACCGTCAGACCGTCACACTCGTACGGCAGCAGCTCCTCGGGCTGGGTGATCAAGCCGTCGTCGCCGACGACGGCACGGAGATCGTCATGTAGGGGGATATGCGTCGGGGTATCCATGGACGCCTTGCGCTCCATCGGGTCGCCACTTGCATCGTACCGGACCGCCGCCGCCCGGGTCAACGTACGGACCTCTGCCTTACAGGAGATCATCCAGGCTGCGCAGCCCGACCAACTCGTGACAGGTGAACGGCTCGGCATACGCAACCCCGACGCGGTCTCCATAATACCGATCGCGGTTGCGGAGCACTTTCGGGACCTCGCCGGCCTGGTCCCCGCGTCCGACGTAGAACTGCGATTGATACGCCGCCAAAGCGGCCATCTTCTTCTCATAGACGTCACTGACGTCGACGACGAACCGCGGGTCGGCGTGAAGGCGGATGTGCGTGCAGTAGTAGTAGTACACGCGTTCGGGGTAGCACGGATCGCCCGGAATGTCGGTCTGCGTCAGCTTGGCGTCGAAGCGAGCGTCTTCGACGATGCGGGTGGCAGCCGCATGATCCGGATGCGCATCGGGCAAGACGGGAGCGAAGATCCATCGCGGCCGGAACTTCCGGATGACGACCGCCACCTTGTGACGCGAGGCCAGATCGTGTTCGACCTCCCGATTCACCAGATCGAGCTGCACCCGCAAATGGGGCGGCAAGCCCAGCGCTTCGCTCGCCCGTCGGGTCTCGGCTGCGCGGATCTCGGGTGAACCGTGCGGCGTCGGTTCGCCGTTGGTCATGTCCACGACGGCCACCTCGACGCCTCGCGCCAGCAACTTGGCGATCGTACCGCCCATGCCGAGCTCGGCGTCATCCGGGTGGGGTGCGAACACGAGAAGCTCTGCCATAGCCATACCCCCCGTCCCTACGGACGCAGTGCGGCCTTCAGGAACTTCCGGGCCTCGGTCAGGTGCCGCGCCGCGTACTCGGGCAGACCCATCTGGTCGGCGTAACCGGCTTCGTTGATCTCGTAGCAGATGCGCAGGACAGCTTGCTCGGCCGGCGTCAAGGAATGTCGCAGGTCCTCGTACAGCCTCGAGATCACGCCCAACCCGCCCTCAGGCGCCTTACTCAGGCGACCTCCGTACTGCTCGCCCAGCGCCACGAGGATCTCGGCGAGTGGCGCGTAGCCCCGAACCGCTTGGACCGCGGTAGCCAGGCTTGCGTCTTCGTCCTTTACCGCACGTGATGCGGCCGCCACCGACGATGCGAGACGCTCGATCATCTCATCTGCCGATTCGGTCTGCAGCGGCCACGCGCGCCAGCGCTGCAGGCGCTGCACCTCTGAATCCAGACGATCCAGCCGGACCAGGGCGCGGGTGGCCGACAACACGCTGAGAAGCTGCGACATCGACGCGCGGGCGTTCTTGATTTCCCTGAGCTTGTGTCCCTTCCCCGCCTTGGCGCCCTCGCCCTTCTTGGGCGACGTCGCGAGCCCGGCAACCAGCGCGGCTGCCAACGTGTCCCCGCGCTTCCGCAGAGACTTCATCCGTCCTCCGGTGATCTTGTCCATGTCGCTGTAGAGCTGTCGATCGTAGGCGAGCTCGCTGAACCGATCGATCAGCGACTTGGCGAGCAGCACCGAACGCAAGAAGCGAACGGCGTCCCCACGCTCCTTGTCGTCGCCGGCCAGCGCTTCGGACGTCTTGACCAGACGCTGCCGTAGGGCGACGGATCGGCTCGGAAGGACCCGGCGCATCAGCTCGAGCGCTTCGGGCAACAACCGGATCAGGTCCAGGTCCGATGCATACCGCGTCATGGTTCCGATGCGCTTGTTGACGGCACCCAGGTCTTCGTTGGCCAGGTCGGCCAGGGCGGCGTCGATCGAGGCGAAACACGCTGCCCGGGTCTCGTCGAACGGTCTATCGAACGGCTTGGCGACGCGGACGTCGTCGTACTCCCGTCGGAGTCGCAGGATCAGACCGGTCAGCCTGTCGAGGCCGGCCAGCAACTGCATGCTCTGGTCCTCGAGCAGCGGATTCGCCAGGCCGTCGAGCGCCTTGCGCATGACCGTTGCCAGCGGACCGCGGACGCTGTCCTTGAGCGGCACCTTCGCCAGACCCGCCAACCCCCTGGCCGAGCGGGACGCCAGATCGAGTCGCTTCAGGCCCAACGGACGCGTTCTCGGGTCGCTGTACAACAGCAGCCCCGTCCGGATCTGCGCTTCCAGCGCCGTCTTGGCGGATTCGGTGATCAGCTTGCTCTGAGCAATCGTCTGGGCGGTTTCGAAGTGGATCTCCGTGAGGCGCCCCAACGCCGTCGCCTCTGCCCGGCGCTTCGGATCCTGCAGGCCGACCCGGACGCGTCGCACGAAGTCGAGCATCTGCGACCGAAGGGCCACCGACAACCCGCTGGCCTCGACCCGAGCCGCCAGCTGATCCAAGTCCAGCTTCGCTGCCGCGGGCGGCTCCCCCGTCGGCTTAGCGGCGTGGTCACGCTCGGGCCACGCCCCCGGCAGGCTCAGCTGCTTTGGCCCAACGTGGTCGGGGACGGCCATCAAGAGCACCGACCGGGCCAGTTGATTCGTCAGCTCGGTGGCCTCGGCGGCTCCTGCGAGTTTCTCGGGCATCTTTTCCCCAGCGATGTCCGCCAACAACGACACGCCCTGGAGACGGGCCTGGAGCGTCTGGCGCTGCTTGGCAACGTTCGCGTTGCCGGTGTCCTTCGGGAGCTTGGCCAGGTCGTCCTCCCAGGACCCCAGCAGGTCGACCAAACGGTCCATGTCGGCGAGCCCCTCGCGCGCGATGTCGGCGCGCGCCCCGATCAGGCACCTCAGCCGCACGTCGGTTTGCGCCGCCGCTTGGCTGTACAGCAGATGGACCAAGACGCGAAGGTTGATTCTGGCCTCCAACGCCCTGGCCGAGGCCCCGGTCACCCGTCCACGCTCGCCCAGCAATCGAGCCAAGGCGGATTCCGCCCGGCGCTCTTCGTATCTCAATCGGCTGACCTGTTCGTAGCGCACCTGCCCGGACGCGGGAGGTGTTGCTGCACCGATGAGCAGCCCTCCGACCGCCAGCAGGTGTCGGGTCGAAATCAACACGCCGTCGCGAAGCCGCATGGATACACACCTCCGGGTGGACGGAGGTTATTATAGGGGGGCAGATCACCCCCGCAATCGGCGCTTGGCGAGCCATGCGAGGCTGTCGGAGGTGCGGGACATGCGTGTCTTCATCACGGGCGGCACGGGACTGATCGGACGTCGGTTGGTCTCAAGATTGGCAGACCGTGGCGATCATGTCGTGGTGTTGAGTCGTTCTGCAGCGCCCCCCCCATCGGTCGACGACCGGGTAGCCACCATCCAAGGCGACCCCGCGCAGCCCGGCGATTGGCAGGAAGGGTTGTCCACCTGCGACGCCGTGGTGAACCTGGCCGGCGAGAACCTGATGGCCAAGCGGTGGAGCGCCGAGCACAAGCGGCGCGTTCGCGACAGCCGCATTCTGGCGACCCGCCACGTCGTCGACGCCATGGGGCGATCCAACGGCAACTGCAAGACCTTGGTCAGCGCGTCGGCGATCGGGTACTACGGTTCTCGCGGCGACGAGCGCTTGGGCGAGATGGCCGGCCCCAGCCGCGACTTCCTGGCCCAGGTCTGTGCGGATTGGGAGGCCGAGGCAGCCGCTGCGGCGGACCATGGCGCCCGCGTGGTCTGCATCCGCACCGGCGTCGTGTTGGATCCGGCGGGGGGTGCACTGGCCAGGATGCTGCCGGTGTTCAGGCGGTTCGGGGGCGGCCCGGTCGGATCGGGTCGGCAGTGGTTCAGCTGGATCCACCGGGACGACCTGCTCGGGCTGTTCTGCCTGGGGTTGGACGACACGACGCTCCACGGACCCGTCAACGGCGTCTCGCCGAACCCGGTGACCAACCGGGAATTCGCCCGCGCATTGGGTCGCGCGTTGGGTCGTCCGGCGATGCTCCGGGCGCCGAAATGGGTGTTGCGAGCCGCCCTCGGCGAGGCCGCGGACACCGTCCTGGCCAGCCAACGGGCCATCCCACAGGTCGCCATCGATCGGGAGTTCCCGTTCCAGTACGACCGAGTCGACGCAGCTCTGGCCCATCTACTGGGGTCAACGTGATCGGCGACCGGCTCGCCGCAGCGTTGCCCAAGGGCTAACCCAGGAGTTGGGCCGCGCTCGGCCAGGTGTACCTGACGGCGATGAACAAGATCGCCAGGGCGACGATGAACTTGATCACGACGGTTGGGACGCGCTGCTGCAATCGGGCCCCAACGTAGATGCCCGCCATGCCTCCCAGGCCGAACAGCCCGCCGAGCAACCAATCCGGCGAGGCGTTCGGCGCCCCGCCGACCGGAACGTAGGCGTAGCACAGGGCGGCCGCCAACGACGAAACCCACGTCGACAACAGCGCCGCACCGGACACGACCCCAACGGGCAGGTGCAGCACGGCGATGCAGTAGGGCGCCATCACCGCCCCACCACCGATCCCGTAGGTCCCGCCGACGACGCCGACGATCAACGACAGCAGAAACACCGGTGCCGGGGCGAACCGATGCGTCTGTCCCTGGAAATCGATGGCGGCCTCGGAGAGGGTCAGCCGCCCGCCCGTGATGCTGCCTCCTGGTGATGGGCGCTGGGCGCCGTCCGCGGCGCGGCGGGTCCGCAGGTCAGCGACCGCACCATAAAGCGTCCGCACCCCCATGTAGCCGAGGACGAGCCCGACGAACAGTTGGAAATGCCCCGGGTCCGGCAGATAGGTGACGCGGATGTAGTATCCCGCGAACATGCCGGGCACCGTCCCCAACACGAGCAAGGTGAACAGCGGCCAAGCCAACCGCCCCTCGCGGATGTGCCGATAGACCCCTAGCGGGATCGCCACGACGTTGTAGACCAGGTTGGTCGCACTCACGCCGGGGGTGGTGTATCCCAACACGCTCATCTGGAACGGTAGCAGGATGAACGCCCCCGACAGCCCGCCCATCGACGCCAGCGAAGACACCACGAACATCACCAGGGGCGGCACGAACCAGTAGGTCTCGACGCCCGATGCAGAGAAGTGATGGACGAATGCGTCCACGGGTATCCTCCCGGGCTCAGCGATGGGGCAGCCTACCGCGGGATCATGGTTGGGTCCAGGTGAGACTGAGGGCCTGGGGGCAGCGCAGCGCAACCGGCAGCTCCCCGAGCGAGCGCAGAGGCCCCTCCGCTTCTGTTTTCCATGGGGATCTGATATAGGTGGGGTGAGAAGGAAGACGCGATGAGCATCGCAACGACCGGGCTCGAGATCCCGTCGACAGACTTGAATGCCGAACGTCTGGCCGCCATCGGCGAACCCTTCAGCGCGGGGTTCCTGGCCGACCCGGATGCGCCGGTCGTTGTCCGCGTGGCCGAGGGACTGCGGCGGTTCGTTCGCGACGTCGAGTTGGTGCCGTACTGCGGCGAGCGGCTGTATCCAACCGGCAGGGCAATCTGGCAGCGGCCGCCGGCGATGATCGTGCGCTGGTACTACGTGTCGATCGCGCCCGTGGCCGAGGACGTTCTAAGCGCCAAGCGCGAGGCGTACGCGGGGGACCCCGAGAAGCTGGAAACGCTCGAGGCGCTGGCCGCGTTTTGGCGCGACTACCCCCCTGCCGGCGGGTACACGCACAGCATTCCCAACTACGATCGGATGCTCGCCGAGGGCCTCAGCGGCACGGAGGCCCGAATCGCGACCGGCATGGGCCAGGCCGAGCGGGACGCTGATGAGGAATGCTGCGCGTTCTATCGGGCGATGGCCATTACCGTCGATGTCGCGCGGATCCTGCATCGGCGGTTCGTCGAGCAGATCGCGGCCGCGACACTCGACGATCCGGCATTGCGGGCCAACCAACGAGCGCTGCTCGACGCCTACCGACGCGTGCCAGAAGCGCCCGCCGAGACGTTCTACCAGGCCATGGTCGCGACGAACTTCTACTACTACCTGGACGGGCCGGACGACTTGGGACGGTTCGATCAGTTCATGTGGCCGTACTACGACGCCGACCGATCGGCGGGTCGACTGACGCGCGACGACGCGGTCGAGCTGGTGGCCCGACTGTGGGACAACACGGACGAGGCGTACGCGTGGAACACGGCCATCGGCGGCAGCCGTCCGGACGGGTCGCGGGGGGACAACGATCTGACGCTCACGTGTCTAGAGGCAGCGCGGGGGCGGCGGCGACCCAACTTGGCGTTGCGGATTCGTCGGGACACGCCGCAACAGGTGTGGGACGCGGCGCTCGAGACGATCAGCACGGGCTGCGGCCTGCCAGCGTTGTACTGCGAGGAGAACTACGTCCGGGCGATCCGCGAGGCCCACCTGAACCTCCGCGACGAGGACATGCACCGATTCGCGTTTGGCGGGTGCACCGAGCTGATGATCCACGGGTGCAGCAACGTCGGGTCGCTGGACGGCGATTTCAACCTGCCCCAGCTCCTGGTTGCGTCGCTGCACGAGGATCTGCCCGGGTCTGCGTCGTTCGAGGCGTTCTACGACGCCTACAAGCGCCGCTGTGCCGGGGCAATCAGCGATCTGGCGGGATCGATCTCGGCCGCCCAGCGCCGCAAGTCGCTCTGGCACCCGCAGCCGATCCGCTCATTGATGATTGACGACTGTCTGGCGCGAGGCTGGGAGTACGCGGCCGGCGGGGCCCGCTACAACTGGTCGGTGGTCAACATCATGGGGTTGGGAAACGCCGTCGATTCGCTGTGCGTCGTCCGCGAGGTGGTGTTCGAGAAGCGCGAGCTGACCGCAGCGGCGCTGATCGACATCCTGGACCGCGACTACGAAGACGCAGAGACATGGCGGCGGCGGTTCGGCAAGTGTCCGCGATACGGCAACGGCGATGCGCGGGCGGATGATCTGGCCCGCGACTTGTCGGCGTTCGTCTTCACCCAGTGGCAACGCTACGCGCCCTGGCGCGGCGGCAAGTTCCTCCCGTCGTGCCTGATGTTCACGACGTATGCGTTCTACGGGGAGCACGTGGGAGCGACCCCTGACGGTCGGGGCGACGGTCAGCCGATCGCCGACTCGGCCGGACCCGTCCAAGGGCGCGACCGCAACGGACCGACGGCGATGCTGCGATCGGCAGCTGGCATCGATCAGATGCACGCCCCGGGCACGCTGATCGTCAACGTGCGGTTCAGCAAGTCGATGTTCGCCACGCCGCAGGATCGCGACCGGCTGCAGTCGCTGATCCGCGGGTACTTCGACCTGGGCGGCATGCAGCTTCAGGTCAACGTCGTCGACCAGACCATGCTCGAGGCGGCCATGGCCGACCCCGAGACGTACGGCGACATGATCGTCCGCATCGGCGGGTTCAGTGAGTACTGGAAGAACCTGACGCCGGCGCTGCGGCGGTCGGTGTTGGAGCGAACGGAGCATGTCTGAGACCAAGACCCTCTCGGCCGAGTCGTCTGACGCCGAGCGTCCCGTGTGGTTGGACGATCGGCTGATGCGGCTCCGCGAGCATGCGATGTCGAACCCGCCGCGGCCGTCGGGGTTCCGCGGACTGGCGGTCCTGCGGGCCAGGGCAGCCCACCCGCACAGCGCGATCGGCGTCAACCTGGCGCGGGGGCTGGCGGGGACGATCGGGACGTTCCCGGCCCGCGTGGTGCATGCCGAGGATCTGCTGGCGGGCGAGCACCTGTTCGGGTTCGGCCCGGCGGCGGACCTTGACTGGTGGCGGGATCACGTCTGCCCGGGCACCGAGATGGCTGAGAAGCTCGATGAGATGCTGGCTGAGTCCGCCCTGGACGACGCCCAGCGTGCCGCGTTTCGCGAGCTGTCGTACGCCGTTCGTCATGGCCCGGTGCTGGATTCCGCCACGGCGCTGAGCGACCACTTGCCGGAGGTCCGCAAGTCCATCGAAGCCGGCGTCTACTTCGGGTCCGGGGCCAGCCTGAACCACAGCATCCGCGACTTCGCCAAGGTGCTCCGCGTGGGGTTCGACGGCATCGTTGGCGAAATCGACGCGGCACTGGCGAAGCGCAGGCCCGAACGCCCCGGCGAGAAGGACCGGCTCGACGCATTGCTGAGCATGCGGATCGCGGCTGAAGCCGCCGCGACGATCGGCAATCGCTACGCCGACGCCTATGAGCAGGCAGCCGATGCATGCGACGATCCGAACCAGGCGTCGGAATACCGCGCGTTGGCGGCCGTCTGTCGCCGCGTGCCCCGCCAACCGGCACGATCGCTGCACGAGGCGATCCAGGCCCTGTGGTTCGCGCACGTCATCACGTGCGCCGAGGACCACATCAACGCCAACAGCATCGGGCGGATCGACCAGATCCTGTGGCCCTACTACCAGGCCGACGTCGAAGCCGGACAGATTGACCGCGACCGCGCAACCCAGCTACTGGCCGCGCTGTGGATCAAGCTCTACCAGGACTACGACGTCCAGCAAGTCTGCCTCTCGGGCCAGACGCCCGACGGCGAGGACGGGACCAACGAGCTGAGCACGCTGTGCCTGGACGTGACCGAGGCGCTGGGGTTCGTGCGATGCCTGTCCGTCCGGGTGCACGACCGAACGCCGCGATCGTTCATGCGACGGGCCCTCGCGTTGGTGGGTCGGGGCGGGGGGATCCCGTTCTTCTTCAATGACGACGCGATCCTCCCGGCGTTGGCGTTCTCGGGCATCACCGACCTGCAAGACGCACGGGACTACGCGATGATCGGCTGCGTGGAGGTGACGATCCCCGGGCGGACCAACCCCCGCGCGGTCAGCCACATGTTCAACGTGGCCAAATGTTTGGAGCTGGCCATCCACGACGGCGTGGACCCGGCCTGCGGCGAACGAATCGGCCCGAAGACGGGGGGCGGGCTGGCCGCCTGGCGAACGGTCAAGCAGGCCTACGCGGGCTACACCAAGACCGTCAAGCATCTCGCCCGACAGGCCGCGGCGATGAGCAACTTCGGCGAGACGATGCAGGACCACTGGCATCCGCAGCCGTTCCGATCCTGCCTCACGTCGTCGTGCATCGAGCGCGGCCAGGACGTCGTCGCCGGCGGGGCGAAGTACAACTACCATTCCTGCTGCATGATTGGCGGGCCGAACGTGTCCGACTCGCTGTACCTGCTCGATAAGCTCGTGTTCGGGTCGAAGCAGGTCGATCGCGTCGAGCTACTGGAGGCGTTGCGGACGAACTTCGAGGACGCCGAGCCGTTGCGACAGATGCTGCTGCGACGGTGCGCCAAGTACGGCAACGACGTGGCCGAGGTCGACGAAGTGGCCGCCCGCGTGGCCGAGGACTACTGCCGGTTCATGAACGGCCTGCGGACGCGGTTCAGCGGACGGTTTCACGTGCATCTGTTCAGTTTCGTGTGGCACCTGGACCCGTGCGGCGTCAGGACCGGCGCGCTGCCCGACGGTCGTCGTGCGGGCGACCCATTGGCGTACAGTATCTCGCCCATGCAAGGTCGGGACGAGCGCGGGCTGACGGCCGTGCTGAACAGCCTGGCCCGCATGCCGCATCATCTGGCGGCCGGATCGTCGTCGGCCATCATCGAGGTGGACCCCGTCTTGTTCCAGTCCGCCAACCTCGACCGCGTGGTGGACATGGTCACGACCGCCATCGCGCGCGGCGTGGGGCAGCTCCAGTTCAACGTCGTCAACGCCGAGACGCTGCGGCGCGCTCAGGCCGACCCCGACAAGCACCGCAACCTCTGTGTCCGCGTCAGCGGCTTCAGTCAGAAGTTCTGCCTGCTCGACCGCCAGATGCAGGACCACATCATCGCGAGGACCAAGCACGCCCAATGAGCCGGCTCGACACCCGCGGCATGATCTTCGACATCAAACGGTTCGCCATCCATGACGGTCCGGGCATCCGAACGACCGTGTTCTGCAAGGGGTGTCCGCTCAACTGCGCCTGGTGCCACAACCCCGAGTCGATCCGCTCCGAGCGTGAGATCTCCTTCATGCCCGACCGTTGCATCGGATGCGGGCATTGCTTCGACGTCTGTCCGAACGAGGCCCACCGAATGGACGGGACGGACCGGATCTACGATCGCGATCGCTGCGTGGTCTGCGGCGATTGTGCGGCCGGCTGCTACGCCGAGGCTCTGGAGGTCGTCGGTCGCGAGGTGACCGTCGCCGAGGTGATCGACGAGGTGGAGCGCGACCGGCCCTTCTACGAGACGTCCGGCGGCGGGCTGACGATCAGCGGGGGCGAGCCGACCGACCAGTTCGAGTTCACGCAGGCGTTGCTGGCGGAGGCCAAGGCTCGGGACATCGAGACCTGCCTGGACACCAGCGGCCTGACGGCCTGGGAACGTCTGCGGAAGCTCATGCCGCTGGTGGACCTGTTTCTGTACGACGTCAAGGACACCGACGCCGCACGTCACAAGCGCTTCACCGGCGTCGACAACGAGCTGATCTTAGCCAACCTCCGCCGGCTGGACGACTCCGGGGCGACCATCATCCTGCGGTGCCCGATGATCCCGGACATCAACACGGACGACGGGCACCTGAAGGCCCTGGCCGAACTTGCGCGGTCGCTGTCGGGCCTGGTGGAGGTCAACCTGCTGCCGTATCACAAACTGGGCCTGAGCAAGACCGACCGCCTCGGCCACCAACAGCCGAACGGCAAGAGATCCATGTTGACGCTCCAGAGCCCCCCCGACGAGCAGGTAGATGCCTGGTTGGCCCGCCTGGACGAGCTAGGGGTAGCAAACGCACGACGGTCCTGAACGGCCCAGGCGCGCGGTGCGCGTCTGCCGACACACCCGAAGCGATGGCACAACCATCTACGGGAACACGATCTTCGGATCGGAGTGTCTTACGCCGTCGTTGTCGTGGAACGTGCCGTATTCGGTGACGATGGCACCCTCGGGGCCGCCGAACTGCCAGTGCTTGGCGGTCCTGCGGTTGAGTTTGCAGGACTGCCCGGGGTCGAGGATGGTCTCGTGAAACGTCGAGACGATCTTCTTCTGATGGGCGGGGATCTTGGCGTACATGTTCTTGGTCGGTTTGCCCTCGTCGTAAACGTAGCTTCGCCCGTGCCGGACGTGCCAGCCCTCCATTTTCGGTGGCGCCTTGGCCGTCTTGAGGTGATAATGCTCGGGCAGCATCTGGTTGGGCAGCAGGAACAGGTCCTGACCGAGGTAGCCGCTCTCCTGATCATTGAGGAACTGGACGGCAGCCAGCCCCAACGTCGTAAACGTGCCCAGGCCGTAGTCCGACACCCACAGCCGCTCGCGCAAGCCCTTGAAGATCGGGTAGCCGTGGTACTTCATCAGGGCGAGGTAGGCGTCCTTGCCCTTCTCGACGTCGAACTTGCCGTTCGCGTCGTAGAAGTCGGCGTTCTTGAACGAGATCGACGGCTTCTCGCATCGGCATTCCGCCGCCCTTACGGCGGGCCCCGTCATGGCCAAACCCATTCCCGCCGCGCCCGTGGCCTTGAGCATCGTCCGCCTGTTCATGCTTCCTGACCGCTTCATGTGCGATTCTCCTTCGCTTGGCTCGAGCTCGCCTGACTGTGCAGGCCATCGCGACCGCGAGGTCCCATGACGTCACGCTCCTCTTATACCCCCGCGCGCTTCGTTCCGACAAGCTTGAGGTGAGGCAAGGGGTACGTGACAATGCAGACAGGGGTCCCCCGTCCTTTTCGAGGGTCCGCGTTCCGCGGACCCTCGAAAAGGACGGGGGACGGAATGGCGCGCGGACCGTCTCTCGCCGCCGATTCCGTCCCCCACCCTTACGATAGCCCGCTCAATTCGCAGCACGCCCCCAGGTAAGAGGCTCTCGGCTCGTCCCCCCTACCGGTCAGGCGGGACGCCCGCGTCCTGCCACAGCGCCGACAGCTTGTCGCGTGCGACCTCGATGTCGCGCAGCGTGCCCGTCAGCGTCTCGAACATGAACGTCCCGCGATAGTCGGCCCGCCTGAGGGCCGCGACGAATCCCGGCCAATCAATCGACCCATGAAACGGCGGGAGATGCTGATCGCTCTGCCCGTCGTTGTCGTGCAGGTGCGTGGTGATCGTCCTGGGCCCGAGCAGCTCGGCCAGTCGCACCGCGCCCAGATCCATCTCGGCGTGCCCGCTGTCGAAGCAGATGCCACACGACTCCGGCGGGAACGGCTCGGCGAACTCGATAAGCCGGCGCGAATTCCGGCAATCCGTCTCGAGGGCAAGGGTGATGCCCAACCCTTCAGCCCACTGAACGTACTCTGCGAGCTTCCGGCGGATCCTGTCCATCATCGGCGGCCAAGCGTCCAGATCACGGTCATACGTCAGCCCGGGATGGCACTTGCCGTCCTCGACGATCATCCGATCGGGATCGGCGAACATCGACATATGGACCACCAAGACACCAGCCCCCAGCTCTGCGGTCAGGTCGAGGTCGCGACGCACGAACGCGTCCATGCGGTCCTGCTGGTCCCCCGCGAGCGCGTCGAAGCCGAGGTGCACGGACTCGATCGAAATCCCGTTCTGGTGGGCGGCAGCCTTGATCGCATCGATCTCAGCCGGGGTTCCGCGCATGTGATCCCTGTAGTAGGCCGCGACCTCCACACGGCCAAATCCAGCCTGTCGGGCATCGCGGAAGTGTCGGGCGGAGATGGGCTCGCTCAGCCACAGGCCCAGCGCCGTGCCGAAATGGGGTCCGGCGGTCTGGTCGACATCAGCCATCTTGAGACCTCCAGTGAACCGCCCAGATCGCGGCAGGTCTCTCAGACAAGCCAGCGACCGCATTCAGCAAAACGGGGGGTTCAATAGCGTCCTGAGAACGCCAGCATTGTAATGGATCCGAAGCGCAAGTAACGCCTCTGCCGAATGCTCCGCGCCGTCGCTTGACGACCTTTCGCAAGGCCCGAGGCGCCCCCTCACGCCCGGACTCAGCCGAGCCCGAGAAAGCCATAGGGAGCGATAATTCAACTTGACTCGCCGACCTGCCGATGGTATTATGAACGTAGGTTCATAATGAGTCTGCCATGCCCAGGCCCCCAAGACAACGAATCGTCGCCAGTCAGCCTACCGCGACCGTCTACAAGCCCGCCGGCGTCCCCGCCCGCCAGCTGCAGTGGATGCAGGTGACGCTGGACGAGTTCGAGGCCATTCGCCTCGTCGACGGCGAGGGGCTGGATCAGGACGCCGTCGCCGAACGGATGGGGGTCTCTCGGCCGACCGTGACGCGCATCGTGGCCTCGGCGAGGTCGAAGATCGCCAAGGTCCTGGTCAACGGACAGGCGCTTCTGATCCAAGGCGGGCCGGTCGTGCAGAGGCCCGTCGAGGACGGTTTCGGCATGGGTCGCCGGCAGGGCCGCGGGCGGGGCAGGCGCGGGATGGGACGCGGCCGGTGTGGGGGCAATGTGGTGTAGGCGGCATCAGGCTCGTCCCATGCATGGACGAGTCGATCACGCCAAGAATCGAAGGGCACAGCCATGAAAATCGCAGTGACGTCGAGCGGACAGGAGTTGGCATCCCAGGTCGATCCTCGCTTTGGCCGGGCCAAGTACTTCGTTGTCGTGGACGAAGAGACCAACGAATTCACGGCACATGACAACGGACAAAACCTGGCCGCCGCTCAGGGAGCCGGCATCCAGGCGGGACAGAACGTGGCGGCGTTGGGCGTCGGCGCGGTGGTAACCGGCAACGTCGGTCCCAAGGCGTTCACGACGCTCAGCGCGGCCGGCGTGAAAATCTACATCGGCGCCAGCGGGTCGGTGAAGGACGTGATCGAGCAGTTTCGCGCCGGCCAACTCGAATGCGTCGACCAGGCAAACGTCGAAGGACATTGGATGTAAACGTCGGCGGGCGCGACACCCGTCGCCGTGAAGGTCGATGGGGGACAGACTTGAATCCGCTGAAAAGCGGCGAGCAAGAAGGAGATCGTCATGCCACAAGGTGACGGCACAGGACCACAAGGCAAGGGCCCCGGGACGGGCAGAGGACGTGGGGGATGCGGTGGCGGCCAGGGACAACGTCCCGGTCGGCGAGGAGCCTCGGGACAAGGGGGCCAAGGCCAAGGGCAAGGCCAAGGTCGCGGCACCGGTCGAAGGAAGAGCACATAGGACAAACGGTTTTCAAAGACATCCACAAGGAGCACTGTCATGCCAGGTGGAGATGGCACTGGCCCTGCCGGAATGGGCCCGATGACGGGACGCGCCATGGGGTGGTGCGTGGGGAACGCGGGACCGGGTTTCACCCAGATGGGTCCGGGCTTGAGTCCAGGATTCGGTCGCGGGCGAGGCGGATGGGGGCGCCGCAACTGGTTCTATGCGACCGGCCTAACCGCTTGGCAGCGGGCGGGAATGGCCCAGATCCCACTGACCGGACCTGGCGTCGGACCGTTCCCCGGCCCGATGACAGAGGAACAGGAGCTCGATGCGCTGAAGGTCCAGGCGGCGTCCCTGGAGAACGCCCTGGCCGGCATCAAGAAGCGGATCGAGGAACTCCAGGAAGCGCCAGAGCAGTGATAGGATAGTGTCTATGAAGGTTGCCATCGCGAGCGGCAAAGGCGGCACGGGCAAGACGACCGTGGCGACGAATGTGGCCCGAGTGGCCGCGGACAGCGGCCACTCGGTTGCGTACCTAGACTGTGACGTCGAAGCACCGAACGGGCACATCTTCCTGAGACCCGAACTCGGGGCCGCCACGCCCGTCGGGACGCTGATCCCGAAAGTGGACGAGGCCGAGTGCACCTACTGCGGCGCGTGCAGCGAATTCTGCCAATACGGCGCGATCGCTTCGCTGGAGAAGGTCATTCTCGTCTTTCCTGAGCTGTGCCACGGCTGCGGCGGGTGTTCGATGGTCTGCCCGTTGGAGGCCATCACCGAAGTCCTCCACGAGACGGGGCAGATCGAGGTGGGATCAGCCGGATCCGTCGCGTTCGTCCATGGACTGCTGAACGTCGGGCAGGCGATGAGCCCGCCGGTGATCAAGGCCGTCAAGCGCGCGTGTCCGCCGGTCGATTTCGTGATCCTCGACGCGCCGCCGGGGACGAGCTGTCCGGTCGTCGAAAGCGTCCGCGACTGCGATTACGTGGTGCTCGTCACGGAGCCGACCCCGTTCGGCCTCAACGATCTGAAACTTGCGGTGGAGATGGTTCGCACGCTGGGCGTGCCGTTCGGGGCCGTCATCAACCGCTCAGACATCGGCGACGGACTCACGCAGTCCTACTGCGAGCAAGAAGGCATTGCGGTTCTGGCAGAGATCCCTGATGATCGAAGAATCGCCCAGGCCTACTCGCGTGGCGAGATGATCTGTGACGCCCTTCCGGAGTATCGCGCGCTTCTCGACGATTTGGTCCGGAAGATCATCAGAAACGTGGAGGAGAAGCTGTGAAGGAACTCGTTGTCATTAGCGGCAAGGGCGGAACGGGAAAGACATCCATCGTCGCCTCCTTCGCGTGCCTGACGGATCGGGCCATTGTCGCCGACTGTGACGTGGACGCCGCTGATCTGCACCTGGTGCTCGAGCCGGAGATCCGCGAGCGAACGGAGTTCTCTGGTGGATCGCGAGCGACCGTGCTGGATGAGCTCTGCAACGGTTGCGGGGAGTGTCAGCGCCTTTGCCGATTCGACGCGGTATCCTGCATCCCAGGCACGAATGGATCCGATCGCTTCGCGATCGATCCTGTCGCCTGCGAAGGGTGTGGGGTTTGCGCCCGTTTCTGTCCAGCTGACGCGATCACGTTCGGCCCGGCCGTTAACGGTGAGTGGTTCGTGTCGGACACGCGACACGGCCCCATGGTTCACGCAAAGCTCGGCGCGGGCGAAGAGAACTCCGGCAAGCTGGTCAGCGTCGTCCGCAAGCAGGCGAAGAAGATCGCTGAGCAGCGGGGGCTGGACCTGGTGCTGATTGATGGCTCCCCGGGCATCGGCTGTCCTGTCATCGCCTCGGTAGCCGGCGCGGATCTGGCGCTCGTGGTCACCGAGCCCACGCTGAGCGGCCTGCACGACCTGCAGCGTGTGGCGGACCTGACCCGACACTTCAAGGTGGGCACGCACGTCTGCATCAACAAGTGGGATCTGAATGAAGACGTCACCCACCAGATCGAGAAGCGGGCCGCCGAGCAGGGAATAACGTTGGCCGGTAAGGTTCGTTACGACCGGGCCGTCACGGAAGCACAGATCACGAAGCAGTCGCTTGTGGAGTACCAGCGCAACGGGGCCGCTGTCGACGTCAGGCGGCTTTGGGACACGGTGCACGAGGGCCTGACGCGCTGAAGAAGGAGAACGACACGATGAAGATCGCCATCCCACTCGCTGAGGAACGCCTGTGCATGCACTTCGGTCATTGCGAGCAGTTCGCGCTCGTGACCGTCGACGCACAGTCGAAGGAGGTCCTCGGTACAGAAAGGCTCACCCCCCCAGCCCATGAGCCCGGCGTCCTGCCACGATGGCTTCACGAGCAAGGCGCCGACATAATTGTCTCCGGTGGCATGGGCCAGCGAGCCCAGCAGCTGTTCGCCCAAAACGGTATCAGGGTGGTCGTTGGGGTCCAGTCAGGGACCGCGGAGGAGCTCGCCATGGCCTACGTAGACGGCACACTGCAGGCGGGAGAGAACATCTGCGACCATTGAATCGACTTGTCGCGCCACCCGCGGGCGTCCCCTGCATGCGGCGCCGTCCGCGACTCACTCGAGCACGTTGACCAAGCAGTGAATCCCGCCCTTGAGCGTGTCGGCGTGGGTGGGAACGTGCACGACCCTGTACGCGAGCGACTCGAGAACCGTCGTGTTCCTCTCGACAAGCCCCCTGTCGAAGTCCGTCTGGCCCGAAGGGAAGACCGGCATGAGGGTGATCCGCTGACGGGTCTGGAGATCAACGTAGGGGACGGCGTTCGCGTAGTACCGGTATCGCATCACGTTGCGTACGGAGGTCTCCAGATCGACCAACCGGTACCCCAGACCTTGCAGCTCTGATCTGAGTTCCGCGAGGAACCGTCGGACATCCCTGACCTCCTCGCTGCAGCGCAGTGCACGGGCATCCTCAGCAACGACGCGCGTGACAGCCGCGACGCGACCGGCCAACAAGACAACAGCCTGATCCAAATGATACATCAGGCGCGGCTGAAGGCATCCGCGGCCAACGACGATCACGTCGTCCACCTGCAGCGCGGTTTTGATGACCGGAATGATCTCGGCGTCGGACGGTTTCACGCCGACCAGGGCGTGGGAAGCGGTCCGCGTGGCGCGTAGGACATCGGCGCCACACAGCGCGACACTCCTGCCCTCGACGTTGTCGACAAGGACGTTGCCGCCCTTGAAGGCGATGGGGACGGAACGCACGCGTAGCCCGACCGCGTCAAGGCCCGTCAGATAGGCGTTGTCACACGCGACCTGGAGGTCAGACGTGTCGCCGACGGCGCTGAAGTACCTGTGGACGACCGGCGTGATCAACAACGGACCGCCAGACCGCGTCACGCCCACTTCGAAGAGATCCTGAGCCCACTTGCTGCCGAAGGTGCCTTCCCAGCCCTCGACGTCAACGGGAACCAGCTTGTCTTCGTCGCGGAACAGAAGGTAGATGCGCTTGTCCGCAGGGCACTCAACGTCGCGAGCGACCAACCGAATCCTGTCGCGATAGGGCTTATCCTTCAGCTCGGCATGGATGGTTTCGAGACTCGCTCGGCTCAAGAGAACGATGATTTCCGTGTATCGGGGCAAGTGCTCCAAGAGCCCGTCAAGCAACCCGAGCGTCGTGTCCTTTCTGTCCAGGGAGACCAAGACCCTCTGCATGGTTCGGTCATACTCGGGCGTGATCGAGCACGCCCCAGGGCCGGTCCACGCGCGGTCCTGGGGCGGGGAGGAAGCCGGGGCATCGACCCGCGGCGGGACGAGCCGCGGGACAACGGCCCAGGACAGGGCTGACGAGGCCGCAACGACGACCACGAGCACAAAGGCGACGGCCAAGGGACGCCGCCTTGCCGGGACCTGTCCCCCCCGTTCTCGCGCGGTTCGGGTGGCAGGCACGCCGCGATTTCGTCTGTCAGGTCTCATTGCTCGGAAAGGCGGACACGTCCGGCGGCTCGCACACAGGGCCTTTCATCCGTGGCCACATATCGACCGGTCCCGCCGCGACGTAACGCCAGTACTCCACGCATCTAGTGCCTACGAACAATGTGCACCCGCCCCCCACAACTTGGCCATATGCTGCCTATTGCCTGTAGGCAAACCGGGCCCTCGGCCGATACCGAGGTAGGCGACGATGGGTCCGGGGATCTGGTGAGGGGATACGACGAGGTGAACCCGATGAGCGATCGGCTTCCAGAAACGGTTGTCTCTTGCGATGAGGCGAAGGGTTTGGAGAGCGGACGGACGGGGATGAGAACAACCGCCCCCCCGCGGCCCGTCTACGCGAGGCGCGCGTCGGGAGACAGCGATGCGGGGAGCAAGCGGTCGAAGGGACTGAACTGCCTACACTGCATCTCTGGCGTGCTCGATCAATGCAACGGTTCCGTGAGCAAGCTTCTGCAAGAGATCATCGAGCTGGCGCCGCGCGCCTGGCAGCATGCCGACATTGCCTGCGCGCGAGCGGTCTACGAGGGACGTGAGTACCGTACGGCGAACTTCAAGCCGTCGCGCTGGAACCTGACGGCGGACATCAACGTCAGGGGGAAGAAGGCAGGATTCGTCGAGGTCCACTACCTCGAAAGGAGACCCATTGCCGACGAAGGCCCGTTCCTGGCGGAGGAGAAACTGCTGATCAACGCTGTGGGCAGGTGTGCTGGAAGGGCGATCGATCGTCTCCTGACAGAACGCCAATTGCAGGAACGCATTAAGGAACTCGACTGTCTATACGGGATCTCGCGGCTGGTCGATCAGTGCGCAGGTCAGGTAGACGAACTGCTCCACGGGATCGTCGAACTTCTTCCGGACTCCTGGCAGTATCCCGAGGCCGCGCGTGCGCGGATCACGCTTGAAGGACGCGAGTATCGGTCAGCCGGGTTCAAACCATCGCAGTGGCGACAGCGAACGGACATCACGCTGGGGGGCAAGGAAGTGGGAACCGTCGAGGTCCACTACCTGAGCAGGAAACCCGACGCTGACGAAGGCCCGTTCCAGAAGGAGGAGCGGTTCCTGATCGACGCCGTCGGGGAGCGCGTGGGCACGGCAGTGGAGGGCATCAGGGCGAAGCAGCGCCTCGAGGTGGAGCATGAGGCGTCGCAGAACATGAACATCGCGCTGCGAGAGGTCCTGGCGCGCGTCCGGGACGAGAAGAGCGTGCTGAGCAATGAAATCCGAGCCAACGTCGACAAGGTGATCATGCCCCTGCTCGACGCCCTACAGGCCGAGGTGCGAGCGGACCAGCGGGAACACGTGGCGCTGCTGAGGCGCAACCTGGAGGACATCACATCGCCGTTCGCTGACAGGCTCTCAAGAACCTTCATGAGCCTCACGCCGGCTGAGATTCAGGTATGCGACATGGTACGGAGGGGCCTGTCCACCAAGGAGATCGCGCAACTGAGACACGTATCCCAGGCCACCGTGAGCCGACATCGAGAGCATATCAGGCGGAAGCTGGGCCTGACCAACCAAGCCGTCAACCTGGCAACCTACCTGCGCACCTTCATGTCTGAGAATACCCCCTCGAACGAACTGGCGGTGCAATCCGGCGCAACAGGACCCATAGGCACGAACGTCCCGGCCCTGAGCAGTTGACCTGCCACTCCCGCCGCCGCGGACAACCGGACCCCCCACAGCAGAAGTCCCTTGATGATCCCCAACAACTCGCCCTCGGCCATAGACGCGATCACCACCGGAAACGTCCGGCTGCACCCGCGTCGTCTCGACGCTCGGGAGGGCCCTGCCAAGCGGATCAAACGTCTTTCAGTGCGTCAAGGGCCTTCCGTATCGCCTCGGGACTGGCGTCCTTCATGCGATCTTCCAACTCCTCTCGCAGGTTCACCTTGTCGTCGTCTTCCTCGGTGACCTCGATGCCCAGCGCCTCTTTGACATGTCTCACGTAGGCGGCGGGCCTCACGGGTTTCTCGAGGTAGACGCCCGGCCCCGACATGACGCTGTCCGCCATGATGCTTTCCAGGTCGCCCTTGCCCAACTCCGTCTTGGCATGGGCCGTGACGATGAGCACCGGAATGCGCGACAGCTCCTTGTCCCGTTTCAGCTCGTACAGGAGCCGCGGACCCGACCGCTTGGGCATGACCAGGTCCAGAGAAATGAAGTCAGGCCTGGTGGCCCGGATGATCTCGAGGGCCTCGTCGCCGTCGGCGGCCGTCACGACGTTGAAGCCGGCGTCCTCCAAGGCCGTCTGAAGGAACAGCCGCACGTTCGGCTCGTCGTCCACAACGAGAACGGTCTTGTCCTCGGCCCTTGCCATAGGTTGTCCTCCCTGGCGGATACACCCCGGTTGCGTCGATCAGTTCCCCTCGGCCGGTTCGGCCCCGTTCGTCGGTTCGGGGAGACGGCTCCGCGGAAACTCCAATCGGAATACCGAACCCTCCCCCTCCGCGGACTCGAACGACACCCTACCGCCGTGCTCCTGAACGATCTTCCGCGTCGTCAGCAGTCCTAGTCCCGTCCCTTTACCCGATTCCTTCGTCGAAAAGAAGTTCGTGAAGACCTTCTGTTTCACGTCGTATTCCATGCCGCAGCCGTCATCAGTCACTTCGTAGACCAACGTGTCGTCCCGCTCGCGCGTCGCCAGGACCACGTGCCGATCTTCCTTGTTGCTCATCTCACACGCATCCAACGCGTTGGAGATCAGGTTGGCCAGACACGTATGGATTCCCTCTCTGTCCAGTGGGGCCTCAGAGATGGTCCCGTCCAGATCGGCCTCGAGCTGGATGCCCGACCGAGAGGCCGTGTCGCCGAACAGCTCAACGATCTCCCGCGCAATTCGGTTGGGATCCACCATGGCGACGTGCGGGGCCCGTCCCTTCGCGAAGTCCAGGAACTCCTTCGCAAACGAGGAAATCCGGGCGACATTCTCCTCCAGGATGTCCCACCCCTGGCGGACCTTCTCGTTGTCATGCCGCCGGATGCCGGAACTGACCACGTACATCCCGCCTTCCAGGCCCATTATAACGTTCTTGATTCCGTGGGCGAGTCCCGCCACCGTCTGTCCCACCGCCGCCAACCGCTCAGCCGTCAGCTTCTCCTGCTGCAGCCGCTTCATCTCGCTGATGTCGGTCGACATCTCGATGACGTAGCGGACCTCTCCGTCCTCCCGAATCAGGGGAACCATCTGCACCAGATAATGGGTCGGCTTGCCTTCGGACGCGGGGGCGCCCTCCTCCTCGCGACTCCGGGACTTGCCGTCAGCGAAGGTCTTGGCGGCGCCGCAGCGCTCACAGCGTTCGGTTCGGTTCTTGTAGACTGAGAAACACTTGCGATCATGCCACGCGCCAAACGTCTCAGAGAAGGTCTGGTTAGCCTCGACGATCGTATAGTCCCGGTCGATGACGCAGATGCTCACGGGCACCTGGTCGAACATCTCGGTCCGAATCCAGTTCCTGATCCGCTCGGAGATCATGGCGCTTCCCCTGAACCCGGTCCAGCATCAGCCTCCGTTGACTCGATAAGCGAAGCCACCGTCTCGAGAAATTCTGGAACGGCGACCGGCTTCTCGAGGTAGACGTCGGGCACCGGGACCCTCTCGTCAGGGATCATCTTTCTGAAGGACGCCGGACCGACACCGCTCGATCGGCTGAACGCGCTGACGAAGACCACCGGGATCCTACGAAGGTTGTCATCGAGCTTGAGCTGCTGATACAGCGCGATACCCGACCGCTTCGGCATCATGATGTCCAGGGTAATCAGGTCTGGCTGTTGCTGGCGGGCGACAGCCACCGCCTCCTCCGCGTCCATGGCCGAACACGTGTCGTACCCTTCGTCCTCGAGCACGGTCGTCAAGTAGGCGATAATCGACGACTCGTCGTCGATCACCATGACCTTCTTCCTATCCGTGGAGGATGGTTCGTTCATACACGCCTATCCGCATCGTCGCCAAGACAGGCCCGGTCGAATCCCCCCGGCCAGCTGCGATCCGTTGGGCTGTCACCGAGGAACCGCGGCGCCTCCCAACACGGACTCAATGGCCTGAGCACCTGCGATCTCCGGCTTGTGGCAGGTGGTACACTCGGCGTGATGAGCCTTCTCCTCCAGTTTGGCCACATCTTTGTGGCAGGTGATACACAATCCGTGCATGGCGTCCTCATAGCCAACGGCCATGCTGCCGTCGGACTTGACTGTTGCCCCGGGCACCTTCAGTGTCAGCTTGTCGGGAGTGTGACACTCCGCACATGCCTTCGCCGTCTCCTCCGACCGACCGACCCCCGCAGCGTGGCATTGGCGACACGACTGATTCAAGCCCAGCGATGCCACGTGGCGGTCGTGCGAGAAGATGGACATAGCAAGGTGCATGTCGGTGTGGCACCCATAGCAGCCGGTCTGCTTGTCGTGAGGAAGGTTCATGTGGTGACATCGCTTGCAGGAATCGGGCCTGCCCCCGTTCTCCTCGATATGCATGCCGTGGTCGAACGCCACGAGGAAGCCATCGCGATCACCGTCGATGTGAAGCACACCGTCTTCCTCACCGCGAGCCGCCTGCGTGGCGGCGCGCACGAGCCCCTCACTCCGGGCCGACTGAAACGGCAGGAGTCCGACCGCGACGGCCGCCCCCAACACGAAAGCCAACGACCCACGCGACGTGAAGACCCCCGGTCGCGCCTGCAACCACCCATCCCCCGCCGTGTCAGCGGGCAAGGGCGGTCGCAATTGCTCCCCGACAAGCTTGGGGGTCCAGATCGCAAACTCCTCCACGGCGAACAAGAAGAACAGCCCGGCGCCCGCAAGAATCCCACCATACAGGCCGAATTCGCTCCAGGAAGGAAAGTAGTCCGCCCCGCTGGCTCGCAACATCGCTATTCCGCTAACCACCGACCTCTCGAAGACAAACCCCATGATGATCAGCGCCGCGCAGCTCAGGAGCCCCGCCGCGGTCGTTCTCACACGCGGGACCAGCAGCAAGACGCAAGGAATGAGCACGCTGAAGGCCAACTCCAAGACGAATGCGACGCTCTCCCACGATCCGCTGAGCACTTGCGAGATGGAGCCGGTCAGGAAGACCACGTCGATCAGCCGGAGAGCGAAGTAGGCCCACAACGTGTAGCAGATGGCCCGCGCCAACGACGACAGCATCGGCACATCGGCAGGCTTGCGGTACAGCCAAGGAACGATCATGAACTCAGCCATGATGACTGTCATGCCCAGTCCCGCCGCCGAGGTGAGGAACAGAAGGTGTTGGATCGGGCTGTACCACAGCGGGTGCAGTTGGGGCGTGATCAGAAAGATCGTGCCCAGCGTGGACTGGTGAAGCGTCGAGATCATCACGCCGAGAATGGCCAGCGGCAGGCTCAACCACTTGACCATCCAAGCCGCCAGCGACCGCCAGTATTGGAACCTCTCCAGAACGATGGGCGTGAATTCAAGCGACAGCACCGTCAGGTACAGCATCACGCACCAGGCCACCTCGAACAGCGGGGAGTGAATCTGCCAGTAGACAATTGGGTGCCAGATCCGCCAGGGCAATCCGATGTCAAAGAGGAGCATCGTGGCGGCGCTCCCGTATCCCATCAGCGCCGTGATGACCGCCGGACGAACCAGGGCATGGTAGCGGTGCAAGCGAAACACGTGGATGACGCCGGTCAAGACGAACCCGCCCGCGCCCATGGCGATGCCCGCGATGACGCCCACGCCCTTCCACAACCCCCACGGCACCGGGTCGCTCAGATTCGTGGTCGCCCCGAGCCCGTAGACCATACGATGGGCGACAGTTGCCAGCCCCACGCCGGCAATGCCCCACAGAACTACCTTGACGGTTTGAGATCTTCCCATCTCGCCTCCCTAGGTGCTTAAGATTCCTCTGACTCAGCGCCTGGTTCTTGCTGTCCCTCTGGGGACGGCGCGGACGAAGTCGGCGGGCCATCAGCCTCCGGAGCTTCAGAGGGCCCTGATTCCTCGGAGACCGGCGCCTCCTCCTGCTGTGCGCTTTGCATGGCCTGCAGCTTCATGCGCCGGGCGACGACCCAGTTCACGCCGACCGCCGCGCCGGTCAGGGCCAGCCCGACCCCGGTAAACACAAAAGGCGTGCTGTGAATCGCCGCCGCGATCGTCTTGGGCATCGGCGTGCTGCCAAGGTCCGTGGCGTAGCTCAGGAAACTCAAGTCGATGTCCGAGACGTACAGCACACAGGTGCCACCGATTTCGTCCGTGTCACCGTACAGCTTCAGCTTGGGATTGGCTGCCAGGCGGCGCTTGGCCTCCGCCAAGGCCTCTTGCCGGTCTTCGAAGTAGACCGTCGCCTTCGTCGGGCAGACCTCGGTGCAGGCGGGGATCCCCGGCTTGTCCTTGCGCGTCGTACAGAACGTGCACTTCTCGATATACGGCGCCGCGAGGTCCCAATCATAGCGAGGAATGCCGTACGGACAGGCCAGCATGCAATAGCGACAGCCGATGCACGCCTCTTGATCGTAGACCACCGGACCGTCATCGGTTGCCTTCAACGCGCCGACCGGGCAGACCGCAACGCACGCCGGTTCGATACAGTGACGGCATTGCTTGCGAACGAACTTCCCGCCGGGGCGACGGATGACGGCGGTCCACGTCCGGGACGACAGACCATCTCCCTTGTGCCATCGCCGAGGAACGTCCGGCGGAAGATTATTCGCCCGCTTGCAGGCCGCCACGCATTCGTTGCAGCCAATGCACTTGGTGGTATCGGTCAGAATCGCCTTCTTGCTCATATGGGTACGGACTCCTTACCGAGGGTCTTGGCGACGTCTCGACCGGCCGAGGCCGGAAACCGCCAGCCCAAATCGGACACCAGCTGAGAGAACGGAACCAGCACGCAGTGCGCGATCTTGGAGAACGGCACCAAGACGAAGATCACCTCGGCACTGAGAATGTGAATCAGCATCATCACCGAATAGCTCACCGGGGACCACGTCGGATGCGTGGCAAAGAACCCGCTGACAAACGGCACGGTCAACAACAACGGCCAGGCGTAGTCCCACCCCCTGCTGATCGTCCGCGAAAACGAAGAGCCCACCCGTCCGACGAACAGCGCGACGGCCGCAACGACCGTCAGCACCGTCAGCAGATCGGCCAGCCGCGGGGGCAACACCCACCAGGAAATTCCGATCCCTCGCTCCCACAAGTAAACGTGCGCGAACAAGAAGATCGGCGTGATGATGAGCCCAACGTGGAAGACGAAGCTGATGATACTGTAGACGAACCGCGTACGCCTGAAGCGCGCAAAGGGAAACAGCCACCACAGCGTGCGCTGCCGGATGATCGGCCAGAGCAACGCCTTGTCGCCGGCGTAGAGATACGCCCGCAGGGCGCCATAAAGGGTCAGGCCCACCAGGCGGACCAGACCCAGGATCATGAGCGCGAACGTGAACCGGAAGAGCGGCCCACGCGCAAAATCGAGCATTGAATTCACTGTCTCGTTCACGATGACGCGGCCTCCGAAGTCGCGGTCTCGGTGTCTGCCTGGCCCGGGGCTTCCTCCGAAATGCCTTGCCTCTTCTTCACGACCGAGTAGTCAATGGCCTTGTAGAGCAAGTCGTGCAGTCCCACGATCTGACAGTCGACCTTCTGGTCTTCCATCAACTCTTTGAGCTGCTTCTTGCAGTTCGCGCACGGTGCGACGCAGTACTTGGCGCCGGTCGCGCGTATCTGTTCAGCCTTGGCCTTGCCGGCCGGGCCCGTCCGATACGGACGAAGTTCGTCGATCGAAACCGTCCCCCCGCCTCCGCCGCAGCAGATGTTGTCCTCACGGTTGGGGGTCATCTCGACGTAGTCTTCGCATATGTACCGGAGCAACTCGCGCGGTTGCTCAATGATCCATTTCACGCGAGAGATGTTGCACGGATCATGGTAGGTGGTTCGCTCCTTGATCGCGTTCGGGATGAGTTTCAGCTTGCCCTTCTGCCACGCCTCAAGGGCATACTCCATGCAGTTAACCACCGGCAGCGCGTCCTTGCCGCCGTGGAACGTCGGGATGCCGAACTTGGCGGCACGGCTCGCGTGGCCGCATTCGCCGATCAGGATCACCTTGCCCTTCAGCCGACGGGTCTCGGCGTCCACTTTGCCCGCAACCCGATCCCAGATCCGGTCGCTGTAGAACAACCCGTAGTTGATCCCGTCATGGTACTGCTTGCCAATGGTCCAAGAATCTCCAGTGGCGGCAAAGACGGCCGCGTTGCCCATCAGGGTTTCGGCCTCCATCATGAAGTCGCTGACGGCTGGAAAAAAGACGTACTCCGCACCTTCCACGTCCAACGGAAACTTGATCTTGACGCCCAGTTCCTCCTCCATGTCGTCTTCCAGGAACTCCAACCCGTCCAGGATGGCCGGCAGGGGGAACGCCGACGTGTTGCCCGTTTCACCCTCGAGCTGCTCGCGGGTGCTGACGACCAGAGCACGCGGTGCGATATCGATCTCGCTGAGGATGTATCGCGACAGATGCGCCATCAGACCGTGGTCAATCCCGCTGGGACAATCCAACATGCACTTCCGGCAGGCGGTGCAATTCCAGACCGAATCGGCCATCTCCCGCAGCGTCTCGTCGGTCAGGTCACCCCGACCCGTCAGCGCCCCCCACACCCGTCCCCCGAGCGTGAAGTATCGGCGGTAGATATCCAGAATCATGGACGAACGGTGGCACGGGATATCCTTCGGATCACCGGTCGCCTGATAGATCATGCACTGCGTCGTGCAACGCCCGCACTTGGCCTGAAGCCTGATGTAGTGCTCCAACGCCAACACGTACGGCGGATTGTGTCGTAGGATGGCCGCGAAGGCCTCCAAGAACTTCCGAGGCCGGTCCGCCGTCGGCGGATGCTCGACGTGGTACCGCACATCCAGCCGCTGATCCTTGCGGACCCCCTCCGGCCGGGTGTTCTTCATCGCCTTCGCGATGGCCTGTGAGTCAAGTAGTGGTTTCATTCATCTCTCCGCTGGTTCGCCCACCTCCGGAAGTACCCGCACCCCTGGCAATCTGGGCGGGCCCAATTCTCCTTGGCGCTGATTGCTCGAAGCTCGAAGCAGTTCAGCGCCTTGGCACGGTAAACCGGGCATTCGTTGCACGGCGCGCCCGGTACGTCCCCCTCACCGCGGGCGGCGTGGTGATACTCCCAGCAGTAAGGCCGGCTGTCAAATTCCGCATCGAGCAAGGCCGTGCTCATCTCGTTGCGGACCATGAACGCGCGCAGATCATCGACGAAGATCCGGTACTGCCCGCCGATCGTCCGCTGGGCAGGAAGGTTCTCCGTCTTGATCCACTTGACGATCGTGTCGGGACTCACCAGGCAACAGCGAGCCGCCTGCCCCGTCGTCAGTCCAATGGTCTTGCCGGTCACCCCTGGGATCTCCTTGTCGGTCGCCCCGGTCTCGCCGGGATCGGCCAATCCACCAAAAACGGCCGAATCGGCGATTACCTGGCTTACGCCCAACGCCCCGTTTACGGTGCATTCCGCGTGCCGTGTTGCGAGAATTTTAGGGGGATCGCCATAAAGCCTTTACAAAAAAGGGCCTATAGGCTAGCACCGACTAACACAAGGCTCGGGGTCATGTTGCAGCCCTGCAACGAAAGGGCAAGTCGTAGATTGCTTAATGCAATGAGTATCAGTCGCGAGCCCGTCGTGGCGGCCGGCTGATCTTGAGCCGCTTCATCTTGCGCCATAGCGTGGACGGGTTGATCCTCAGCTCCTCGGCCGTCTCGGCACGTCGCCATCCGTGGCGCTCCAAAGCTCCCAGGATAGTGCGGGCTTCCACGGCGGCAAGCGTCAGGGCATCTTCGTGCGTGTCCGCGTCCCCGGGCTGGAGGTGCTTGGGCAAGTGGTGGGGCCCGATCAAGCCACCGGTGCAGAGCACGAAGGCATGTTCGATGGCGTTCTCGAGCTCCCGAACGTTGCCAGGCCACTCATGCTGCATGAAGCGGCGCATGACCGCGACGTCGACCCCTTCGATCGTCTTGCCCCGCAACGCGTTGAAGCGCGAGACGAAGTGGTCGACGAGCGGCGGGATGTCCTCACCACGCTCGCGCAACGGGGGAAGCGACAAGCCAACGACCTTGATGCGGTAGTATAAATCGAGTCTGAACTTCCCAGCCTCGCACAAGGCCTGGATGTCCCTGTTCGTTGCCGCCACGACGCGGACATCGGCCGTCACCGTTTCTGTCGCGCCGAGGGGTTCGTACTGTCTTTCCTGCAGCACCCGCAGCAAACGGATCTGCAGCGCGGGAGAGATGTCGCCAATCTCATCCAGGAAGATCGTGCCCCGGTCCGCCATGGCGAACCGGCCCTTCTTGCGTTTCCGGGCATCGGTGAAGGCCCCCGCCTCATAACCGAACAGCTCCGACTCCAGCAGCGTGTCCGGCAACGCGCCGCAGTTGACCGCCACGAAGGGATTGCTCTTCCTCGGACTCAGGTTGTGAATGGCCCGGGCCACCAACTCCTTGCCCGTGCCGCTCTCACCCTCGATCAGGACGGTACTGTCGCTGGTCGCCACGGCCGGCAGGATGTCGAACAACTGCCTCATGGCGTGGCTCCGGCTGATGATGTCGCCGGTGCCGTACTGACGCGCAAGCTCCTTGCGGAGCCGCTCGACCAGGCTCAGGTCACGGAAGGTCTCCACACCGCCGACGATCTGCCCGCTTCCGTCCTTCAGCAGGGCCGTCGAGACGCTGATCGGCAACTCACGCCCTTCGGCGTCGGTGATCGTTACCCGTCGGTTCACGATTGGCTTGCCGGTCTGCATCGTCTCGCGCAATGCACAGGACGTCTCGCAGATGTCAGCCCGAAAGACGTCGCAGCAAGACCGCCCGATGGCCAGCTCGCGCGGCACGCCGATCGTCTTCTCCGCCGCCCGGTTGAAGGAGGTAATCTGCCACCGGTCGTTCACGGTGAAGACACCGTCGGTGATGCTGTCCAAGATGATCGTGTCGACCGGACGCACGCCATCACTCGCCACCGACACGTCGTCGTTGTCTGCTGGAGTAGCCACAATTGCCTTCCGGGCCTCGAACGACGCCTATCCGGCTCGCCACGTACGATTGTAGCACTTCACCCGTCCGCGATGCATCGTCGTGAGAAATCTCGAGAAAATGCCGACCTTGCGCTTTTTGTTGTCGCCTTAATCTAGAATCCTGTGATCGGCGCAGGTCCTTCTCCTGGTTGTCTTTCAGCCTTCCTCACGGTCAGTGACGGCCCAACAGCCCGGTTCTCTGCCGGATGACGTTGACCAGGTCCTCCTTCCAACGCCCCTGCGCGTCGCGAATCCCCGTCTGACTCGTCGCCGTGTCCCGATACGACCAGATCCACCAGCCCCCCAAACCGTATTCATCCACCTTGGCGAAATGCCACTGCAGCATCTCCGCGCCCGTCATGCCACGTGTATCGACGATCGCGCCTGACAGATCGTGCCCAGGCCCCTTGAAGTCGGTTGAGACGATCCTGCCCGCGTTCTGGCGCCCCAGGATGTCCACGATGGCCTTCAAGTAGCAGAAGCCGTCCGTCGCCGGATCCGAACGCACGTAGGAGGTCATCACCCAGTAATCCGGCGGCATCTTCAGGTCGTCCACGAGCCACCGCTTCAGATTGGACACGGCGCTGAGCCGCTCCGCAGCGCTCTTCTGCCTCCAGTAGTCCGACTTGGATAGGATGGGCAGCACGATGGGTGCGCCCTTGGGCCGGCTTCCCGCCTTACGGAAGGCAGGCCAGACGCGCTTTACGAACGCCTCGGTCCACCGCGCGATCTCCGGGCAATCGGGCGTGTTCCAGAGAACCGGCTCAGCGCCCCCAAGCTGATAGTTTCCGAACATGTCCCAAAGGGCGATGGTCCCGGGGTCGCTGGCCTTCCCTTCGACGTACTGAATGACCTGCGTGTACCAAACGATGGATTCGACCCACGGCGTAGCGCTCGGCTTGGGCCACCATCGATGGTTTGCAGTGTGATGCGCGCAGTCTACGGCGTACGGAATCCACATGTTGTTCGCCAGATCGATCTCGACACAGACGCCCAGCGTGCGGCAGTGCGCCAGAAAAGCGACCAGGTTGTCCAAAGCCGCTAGGTCCGCCCAGTCTGTGATCTTGCTGCCCCAATGGGACACCGGCGCGCCGTCCTTGAGCGTGTCGGCGATGAGAAGCTGAATGCAGATGAAGTTGATCCCCGTCTTGCCCACAAGCTCGGCCAACTCCTTGTTGACCGCGTGCCGGCACTTGTCATAGTGCCGCAGCCACGGAAAGCGGGGCCCTCCCGGTCTGACTTGCGGGTTAAAGTACACGCCACACAGCTTCGCTCGATGCCCGGTCCCACGTGATCTCGAGGTCCGGATCTCCCCCGAAGCTGAGATTCGTTGCCCTTCGACCGGTCCGGCGGAACAGACCCGCAAGAGAAGCGCCACGCTCGATCCCGCCAATGACAGGATCAGCGCAAGGTGCAACAGGGGCAGCTCCGACTGGTCGTCTCTTCTCACGCGACGGCCTCCCAGCCCAACCATAGCTGGGACCGGGGTCGCATTCGAGCGTAACCCACGGGGATCGGGTACCCTACTGGCGTCGGTTGGACCTGTCGCTCACCGCGTTCTGGGCATCCAGCCACAGAGCCAGGTACGCATCGGCGATACACCACATCACCCACTGTTCCGCCCCTGGATAGGTGTCGTACTCGCCCTGCGCAAACATGTGGCGGTCTTCGTGACGCCGCTGCATCTCGAGCATCTTCTCCGCTCGCAGCCGCATCCAACTCGCGGCGCGGTGCGGAAGGTCCTGATCCCACCCCAGCAGGTGCGCCCAGACGTCGATGAGGTAGTAGGGCGAGACGTCGTGGGTGCTCCAGTCCACTCCTTTGGGGTAGTAGATGCTGGCCTTGCCTGGCACGTAGATCGTTCCGCCTGGCTTGTGATAGGGCGGAGACGACCATCGTCGCGTTACCAGCGTCCGGTAGATCAAGGCCCCGTTGAAATCGGCGGCTTCAGGGACCGGTCTTCCGGCCAATGGCTGGGCCAGGTAGGCCCACAGGTTCATCGTCTCGGCGACCATATAGTCCGGGTGGATGAAGCCGTGATTCAAGACCACGCCGCCTTCGAGGGCGTTGTACCCCTTCAGCCAGGCGTTCACCGCACGGCCGTCCAGCACCTCCGTGTTCTCCCGCCAGTCTTTCTCCGTGGCATATGATGAGACCATCAACTCGCTGCACTTCTTTCTCCATTGCCGGACGTGTGGGTGGCTGGGCATCATGGCCACGGCCACGGTCAGGATCATGGAATTCCACGAGTTCTCCTCCGCCCTTGTGTTGCCGCCTTTGCCGTTCCAGTAGGGCGCTCTGTAGCCGATGAATCGATCTGCCTCGTGTATGACGAGCTTGGTCAGTGCGTCGCGCGTCTGACCGTCCAGGTGTTCCCACAGCATCCAGCCGCCGAATCCAAGCTGGGCAGCCCACAGGGCGGACTGCCACGCATCTCCCCAGCCTTTCCTCGGATCGCCGTTGACCTTGTGCGTCTTGGCCGTACCTCGTAGGAGCTTGATGGTCCGATCGAGCGCCTCTTCACGCGAAGCACCAACGGTCTTCTCATCGAAAGACCGGGTCTTGATGATGACCGCCAGGGCGTAGACCGCCGAGGTACATGGCCGGATGCCATGCTCATTCATTCGGGCCAGAACGTACCTGCGACCTGGCGGGTCTTGCTCAAAGGTCTTGGTGATCCATCGAAGGTTGTAGCGGGCGCAGTTCCGAATCAGATCTCTGCACTGGCCGAGATGTTTGTCTTCGCGAGGTCCGCCCTTGAATCGGGACCAGTCGATCGGTGTTACGAAATGCCGCGGCACCCCACGTGATGTCGGGCGCTTGTTGGTAGGCCCCGGCCGAATGACAGACTCCTGGCCGGGGAAAGCAGGTGACCAGACGAAGCCCACAGCAAGGATCGTGACAGTCGCGGTCCGTATGTGCTGGTTGCGCTTCATGGTGGTTCGCTCTCCTGGAATTCGTCGGCCCCCAAGCCTATCACCGGGCCAACGCGTCGGTCAATCCGTAGCCCACTTCACGTCACGATGATGAGCGATCACATCACCTGTCACCTCGACGGTCGTAGGATGCCGGAGGCGACGGACGCCGCGATTCGGCAAAGCGGGGAGGTCGGGCTGTCGACCAGAGCGGATGCCGCGACCTCGTTCGATGGCCTATCGGTTCGAGAGGTCGGAAGGGCAACTCAGACCACGGGACGCTGGGGTGAATGGGTTCCCTATGGAGTATCGCAAGCTGGGAAGGATCGGCCTGGATGACCCCTCGACTGCAGTGGCCTCAGCGCGCGGTCAGCTTCAGCACGCGGACCCTCTCCGCCTGAAGCGGCAGCTTCAAGACGCAGCTTCCGTCGTTGACGACGTTCTGGAAGCTCTCCCCCGAAAGCAAGTCTTCGGCAATCAGGGATGTTCCCTCGAGCTTCAAGGCGGCGACGTCGACGGTCAGCTTCGCCGAGGCCGGTGCATCGGCATCGGGGTAAACGGTCAGATAGAAGCGTCCATCCTTGCTCGGCCCCCAGCGCTCTACCAGCACGCCAGCGGTCACGCGCACGTGAGTCACCGGCTGCCATCCGGCGCTCGTGATCGCGCGCAGAGCGGGTACATAGCGGTTGTTCAGCTTGGCGATCGGCGCGTACTTCTCCTGTGTGTCAAACAGGCGCATGTTCCCGAAGGACGGGTATATCCCCCAATGCACGCAGCGGTTGAACCAGTGCGCCATCTGTGCCGGATCCTCATGGATCTGGTAGATGAGCAGCAGGAAGGGCTTTGGGCCGGCCATCGTGCGCTTCTGGTGCAGTCGCCCGCGTCCTTCGACGCCCATGACGTCCAGCGCAAAGAAATGGAATCGCCGGTTCGGGTGCACGCCATTGGCGAACAGCAGCTTGCCACGCTCGTGCAACAGGTCGCGGAGTTCCCACAGGAATTGCAGCAGCGTGAAGCGGTTATTGATGACAGGGCGTCCGCTGGCGGCGTCATAGGTCAGAGGAACGCGCTCGGCCGCGAAGTGCTCACGCCGAAAGTTGACGAAGCGTCCCCAGTGGCCGAGTGAGTCCACGTAGGTGCCATCGAGCTGTGGGATCTGATCGTGCTGAGCCCGCACGTGTCTCAACAGCGTCTTGGCGATCGTCGGCTTGTCGGACGCGTCAAACAGCCACGGGTTCGCGTTGAGCGGGAAGGTAATCGAATTGCCCCCCCAAGTCGTGTTGCGAATCTCGACGACGGGCTTCCCCCTGGCATCATGGAGCATGGACGTTTCGATGACGCGCCTGTTGCCCCAGCCGCGTCCGCGTCGGTCCTGGCCAGGCTTCCAGCGCTCGAATATCCCCAGTGCCTCCGCCGCATCGGCCGGCAACTTCTCGAGATCCGTGATCTCGCGCTGTCCCGGGATGATGTACGGGCACGTCGATATGTCGTGCTCCTCGTCGTATTCCCAGCCCGTCGGTCCCCCCTCGTGAAAGGCGTAGTTGTGGGGGTCGGGCAGCTTGATGCACGGCTGGCCGAACATCCAGAGCCCCTCCCGCTTGACGCGCTTCTCGAAGGCCTCCGGATTGCGTTGCTGGTACCTTCGTGCTGCGTCGCGCAACCCCCAGGCTGGGTCGATGCGACTGATCGTGAAGGCGAAACGCGCGCGACTCCGCAAACCGCCCGAGGCGTGCGGCGAGAGGCCGAACTTGAAGCGAACCGCAAGACCGAACTCCGGGCTCCACTCGAACCTGCAAACGCAAGGACTGTCGGCGGGAACTGCCAGGGACAGCCCGGCGTCGTCCGGCCGGCTCAGCGCCGAAAACGTGTAGTCATCCAGCCCCTGCGGCATCGCAGTTGGCTTCTTCCGCTTGGCGGTTTGCCAGACGGGAACGCTCTCGACCACACTGCGACCCCACCTCCAGCCCTCACGGGGCGCGCCGACGGGCACGGCGGCCAGAATGTCTACACACCTGTCCTTGCCAGTCAAGTCCACGACCTCACCGCGGCAGCTGATGGCGCTCTTCGCGCTCGACCACGTCATGGCCATGCCCAGCCCCAAGCGGTCGTCCTTCCACCTCTGCACCAGACTGCCGTCCGCGGGTGCAATCTCGCCGCCCACGGGGACCATGTTGCGTCCAAGCGGCCGGACCCATAGGCCCGAGCGCATCCCTGAAGCGAGCAGACCATTCCCGTCGATGCGAATCGAGGCGACTCCGCCCGCGTCATTCAGACCAATGCACAGACCATCCCCGGTCGTGAGGGGCGGCAGACGCTTCGCGCCCACACGCCGGTCGACAACGATCGCCTCCTCAGCTCGCTTGACAGAGACAAACGCGTCATCCCACCAGGCGGTGCCGACGCCGTAGTGACAAAGATAGAGGACGATGCTGGAGACGAGCCTGTCCGTGACGACCGAGTCGCCAACCGGCATGAAGTCGTGCGTCCCCGGGGCCCCAGCCGTCGACACCGTCTGGCGGCTGCCGCCCGGTGATCGAAGATACATGACGATGCGAGGTGCCTTGTCGGCGTTCTCGGTCGCGGACATGGCCCGATAGGTCACGCGGCTGCCAGGCGGCAGGGGCGAATCGAGCCGAACGGTCTGCACGACGTTTCCGCTCTGCTTCTCGCCATTGGTCAGCAGCACTGACCGCCTGCCGTTCGCGCTTCGGCCGTCGACCCAGGCGATAGTCCCGTCGGTGCGGCGGTGGTTGAAGTTCCAGCCGGCTGGGTGATCTTCACCGGCCTCGAAGCCGGGGTTGGCGACGAGGTTCTCAGAAGACACGGCCGACGTGCATGCAAGCCATGCGGCGAGGTAGAGTGCGGGCAGGATGCGAGGGCCCTCCCAGGAGTTCGTCAGATGAGGGACGGTTGTCCCCATCTGACCGAACCCCGCGGATCCACCTCATATGTCACGCTACACCCTCTCGGGCACGACGAAGGGCTGACGGTATACCCGCGTCAGCATGCGGTTGGCTTCGTCGTCGTTCTTGACCTGCTCGG
>CAYMLO010000028.1:0-74169 GCA_964390905.1 uncultured Planctomycetales bacterium
TACCAGATCAACCGCAACCGGCGTGGGTGGGTCGTTGAGCTGGTCAACAACGGCGGCGTGACGAAGCGTCCGCGCAAATCGGCCGTGATCGATCCGGATGCGGTCGCGAACGTCGTCCTGCGGCCGCGATTCCCGGTCAAGTCGGCCCGCGCGTGGCGATCGGCGAAGGCCCTACCTGTCGGCGATGCCATTCGCGTGACGATTCGACCGGGCGGGACGGCGTTTGTCGAGCTCGTTCCCTTGTAGGGGCCTGACGCGGAGTCTTTGGATGATGCACGTGATGACGGTCGTTGCTGCCGCGACGGGAGCGGTCCTGCTCGGTGCTGGGATGGTGTCTGCCGGGACGGGCAAGACGACGCGACCGGAGCGGTGGACCGCCCAGCGGGCCCTGGCGTGGGCCGACAAGCAGCCGTGGCTGTGCGGGTTCAATTTCCTGCCGAGCACGGCCGTCAACACCACCGAGCTGTGGCAGGCCGAGACGTTCGACCTCAAGACCATCGATCGTGAGTTGGGATGGGCGCACGAGATCGGCTTCAACACCTGCCGCGTCTTCGTGCAGTATCTGGTCTGGAAGCACGACCCGGAGGGATTGGTGCAGCGGCTCGATCGGTTCCTGACCGTCGCCGACAAGCATGGCATCTCGGTCATGCCCTGCCTGTTCGATGACTGCGCGTTTTCCGGCAGGGAACCCTACCTGGGCAAGCAGGACGATCCCGTTCCCGGCGTGCACAACTCCGGATGGACGTCGAGCCCCGGGCTCAAGCGGGTCACCGACCGGTCCGTCTGGCCTGACCTGGAGCGATACGTCGTCGACCTGATCAAACGGTTCGGCCGCGACCCGCGCGTCGTCGTCTGGGACCTGTACAACGAACCGGGCAATTCAAGGATGGGCAACAAGAGCCTGCCTCTTCTCGAGGCGGCCTTCGACTGGGCCCGCAGCGCCGGTCCGACACAGCCGCTGACGGTCGGCGTCTGGAGCGATCGGCTCGCGGAGCTGAACCGCTGTTGCGTCGAGCGGTCGGACGTCATCAGCTTCCACAGATACAGCAAGCTCGAGGCCGTGCGGAAAGCGATCACCGACCTGAAGGTCCACCACCGCCCGATCCTCTGCACCGAATGGATGTCCCGAAGCCTGGGCAGCCGGTTCGAGACCGACCTGCCGGTCTTCAAGGAGCAGGGGGTTGGCTGCTATTCCTGGGGCCTGGTGAACGGCAGGACGCAGACGCATTATCCGTGGGGATCACCCAAGGGCGCGCCGGAACCGAAGGTCTGGCACCACGATCTGCTTCGCCGCGACGGCACGCCCTATCGCCCAGACGAAGTGGAGGTCATCCGCAGGATCACACGGAAGTGAATCCAGCGACCGACGGTGCCTACCTGAGGATGTCCGACGGCGACTCACCGTCGATCTGCACGACCGTTAGTTCATTGGAGTGAACCCAGCCGATCGTCCCCTCGCGGTCACAAACCGCGACCGTCGTGACCTGTCCTTCCTCGTCAGATGGCAGCAGGTTACCGAAGAAGACCGAGGGACGGGTGGCCTTGTACATGCCGAATCCGGTCCCGAGCAGGATCCACTCCTGCCCCGTCTCATTGTGCCTGACCACAACAGCCATGTGATGGCTCCTCATACAGATGGATCGTCACAGGGCCCAGGCGTTGCTCGGCCGAGCTGGGTCCCCTATGGCGACGTCGGCGCGGACGTGATGCCCCGCTGCCGAACCCGGTCCAACCCATACACCGTCTGACGAACGTTCATGCTGAAGCTCTTGCCCATGCTGCTCGAGGTCGTTGCCAGCATGCCGCGCATCATCTCCCGCCAGAACACCAGGTACTTCGGGTCGCCGGTCTGCTCGTGGGCGAAGGCGATGACCTCCGCGTTGAGCAGGCACGTCGCGCCCCGCCCGCCGCTGTCGCGGTAGTTGGGGGCGCGGCTGATGTAGCGGAACCCCTTGCCGGGGTTCCACGATTCGTTCATCAGCCAGTCGGCCCCGCGGACCAGCATGTGTCTGACGTCGGGCCTGTCGTTGGGTTCCTGCTCGAGATAGCGCAGGATGCCGTGCGTCAGGATGCCGACGGCGAAGGCCTTGCCCCCAACGACGCGCACGCCCGCCGTTTCGCCGATCGGCGCGAGGTGCAGCCAACCGCCCGTGGCCGGGTCCTGGCGTTGGAGACATCGCTCGATCATGATCCGGGCGGCATTGAGGTAGTAGGGATTCCCGCTGAAGTTGTAGGCCGCCCCGGCGTTGATCAGCGGCCAGCCGCCGGACCGTTCGATGCCGAAGCTGAAGTTCGGCGTCAGCTTTCGGGCCTGGTGTGCACAGACGCGCTCGGCCGCATCACGCAGCCAGCGATCACCTGTCAGGGCCGCGTACAGCCAGTTGCCTTGCTGATAGACGTGGCCCTGGGCGTCCCTCACGCCGTGAAGCATCCGCCGGAACCTCTCGAGGTAGGCCTGGGCTGCCTTGTCATCCGCGCGGAACCGCAGCTCCTCGACGCTTAGGGCCGTGCCGACGTGATTGAAGCAGTGGGTCCACACCAGGCAGTGCTGGCTCTCCGCAAACGGCGCGTGGAGCATGTCGACGGTGCTGAAGTGACGGGCCATCTGCAGACCGCGGTTGAAGTAGCGGCGGTCGCCCGTCCGCATCCACTGAAGCCCCGTGCCCCAGGCCAGGTCGTACTCGTTGTTGCCGTAGTTCAGATAGCGTTCGCCGAACCAGTCGCCATAGTGCATCCAGCCGTAGGTCCGGCGTTTCTCGCGGTCCTTGAGCGTGTTTCGGAACCCGCGCTCGAAGTATGCTTCATATTCGTCCCACACCCCCGGCGTTCGCGGGAACAGCGGCCGGCCCAGCACCCCAGTGGCGCACAGGTACGCCGGTGGCGCCTGCGGGAGCAGCGGGTGCGACATCCAGGCGGCGAACCGCAGCGGATCCGGATCGCCGCCTGCGCCCGCCGCGTCGTACCGGACGAACACGTCGTGCTGCGTCAGCTGCCCGGCGCGGAACAGGTACTTGCCGTCCTTGAACCACGCGTAGAGCCGGGCGAACCATGGATCGCCTTCGCTGCTTGGTTTGCCGTAGGCGTCGGCCGCCAGCGGCGGCAGCAGTCGCACGTGCACGCCGTCGGGCTTGATCGCGTAGCCGCTCGGATACGTCTGCCAGAAATTGCGGATCAGGACGGTGACGCGCGTCCGGTCGTCAGCGGCCGCGGCCACGCCGACCGCCCGCTTGCCGTCGGCGGTCTTGCCGCCCGTGCGGAGACGGTGGTGGTTGTCCGTGTCCTGATGGATCCACAACCCCTCCGCGTCCGGCACGGGCTCCAACGGCCTGCCGTCGAACCCGCCACGGACCCCGCCCGCGCCGTCGAGCGGCACGCGGAGGGCCAGGGCGCTGATCGGTCGGAACGGCGGGGTCGCGTCATCGTTGCAGACCGATGCGTTGAGGCCGATCGTGGGCTGGCCGTTCCACAATGTCAGCCGGATCAGGTACGCCCAACCGGGCTTGCCGTCGGGCGTCACCAGCCGGCCGGACCATTTCAGGACCGCGCGCACCGGACCGTTCGATTCCAGCACGATCCCCTCCGGCGATGGCGGGCCGCACGTCAGGAACGTCCCATCGCCGGTCTCCAACTTGAGATTCGCACCGAGGGCCTTCGCCCGGACGCGCTCGTCGTCGGCGATCTTGCCGTCGCCGTTGCGATCGATGCCCATGTGGTGAAACAGCGCCGGCGTGGTCTTGCCGACGTCGAACCCCAGCACCCCCGTGCTGACCCGCCAGGCCTGTGGGGTCTCCTGAATCGTTACCGTCTTGCCGGGTTGCGGCGCTGACTGCGGCCACTTGGGCTGCGCCTTCAACACGTACGGGGCACCCGTTCCCGAGCTACCGGCTCCAGCGGGGGCCGAGTTGGCCAGGAAGCTGAGCGTCGCCCATTTGACGCTTCCATCGGGCCAGCGGCAGGACGTTTCGGCCTGGAGCGGAACGGCCTGTCCAGCCGGATCGAACAGACGCAGGTCGTCGATCCGGGCCAGCGCCCCTTTGGCGAACGGCATGCCGACGGTCGCAGGCCAGCTCCGGCGGGGGTGGGCGGTTGGCTCGGGAACGGTCAGCTCGACGTTCAGCGATTGGGTCGGCGGCGGCGTCTTCGGGACGGGTCTGAACCGAACCGTCCGCGGCGTCAGGCGTTTGTCCTTGTACTCGGCGAGGATCGTGGCCTGGTACGATGCGGTTGGGTCCAGCCCGCGAAGCTGGACACGGTGGTTGCGGCCGTGGTAGGGGCTTCGAATCGTCTTGCCGGCCTGCCCGACCACGCCGTACTCCACCACGCCGGTTCCCACGACGGCCGTCGTCATCCAACACAGGTCCGCCGAGCCCGGCTCGGGCGACCAGATCTCGACGTGCTCGATCGACGGCGGTGGCGGGATGATGGGCTTGTCGGCCAGGTAGAGCTTGTGGATTCGATAGAAACCGACGGGCGTCTGGCAGGTGAAGGTCAGCGTATCGCCCTTCGTCACCTTCAGCGGCTGCTTGAGGCTGAAGAGCGCCGCCCCGCCGTGCCTGTCGGCGGCGACGATGCAGCCGATTTCTTGGCGGTTCAGGCGGACGACGAGCTGCTCGACGCCGTCGTCATCGTCGTTCATCTGCAAGGCCAGGTAGAACGCGCCGGCACGATCGAAGACGTAGCTGAACCGGTCGCCCGGCTTGCCTGCCATGATACGGTCGCCTTCGCGCTCGAATCCCACCCAGTCGGTCGTCTTGTGGGCTGGCACGGCGAATCCCCGGCCCTCCCTCTGCAGCCATCGCTCCAGGCCGTGCCACACCAGATGCCGTTCCACCTGTTGCGCCGAGGCCGGCACCGGGACGAACCGGAGGTAGTCGTAGTACCCCGGTCCGGGTCGGTCCTGGGGATACGCGTAGCGATCGTCGACCCACAGCTCGAAGCGTCCGTCGGTGACGTGGTGCGTTCCCAGACAGAGTTCGCCAGACGAGTGCTTGAACCACGTCTTGCCGTTGCGGGAGTAGGCGAGCGCCCTACCCGGGTTGCTTACGTAGACGAGATAGACGCCGGGCTTCAGATCGGTCACGACGCTGTGCAGCGGCGGCGCGCCCTCCTGCGGTGAGGCGCGATCGGCCGCCACGTGTGGGCTGGCCAGCACGGCCCCGCCGGATCGCTTCCGCTGGATGTCCTGTTCGGTTGTCCAGAGCATCCACCGATCGTACGATCGCTTGTTCAGTTGCCAGGCCGACGTCGGTGTCGAGATGGCCTCGCTCTGGTAGACGATGCCGGGCGGTTCGACGGCCAGCGCCGATCCAGGCCACAGGCAACCCGTCACACACGCAGCCCCCACCCACGCGAATCGAGATCGATACATGTTGGACCCCTCATTGGTTGGACTTATTGGGAACCCTAGCCGCACCTGCGGACCGCGCCAAGCGTTGTGTGTGGGCTCGGGCGCATCGCAGGTCACGCGGGGGGTTGCAGCGCGATCGGCTCTCCCGGTAGGGGGGGGCTTGCGGAGTAGACCTCGTCGACGCGGATCCGGCCGATGCGGCCGGCGGGCGTGAGCTGTTGGCCAGCGTAGACGCCTTTGACCTGGTAGGCGATGGGGTCCATCGTGATCACCGACGCGGCGATCGGCGTATTTGGTCCCAGCGCTCGCAACCCCGCGTTGTCGTGCCTTGCCCGAAACACCATGCCCTGAGACGAGGCGGGCAGCAGCGAGAAGGCGGGTGCGATCTCGGGATGCCCCTCCGGGCCCCGGTACGCGATGACCTTGAGCGCATGGGTCCTGGCGAACTTCTCGGACACGCGCGGGGGGATCCGCTCGCCCGTCTTTGGATTGCCAAGACCCCGGCGGACGATGAGGGGCTTCATCGCCATGACCGTCAGGAGCTCGGCGGCTACGCCCAACGTCGACCGCCGCCAGGCTCCCGTTACGGCTTCGACGTCGATGATGCCCACCCGACTGACGCGGACGTAGGCGTTGTAGCGGAAGATCTCCTTCTGGTTCATCTCCTCGAGGTACGGACCCGTGTCGATGAACCCACGGAATCGGCCGCGCATCGTCCAGACGCGGAGGTCCTCGGTGAGCACGGCCGCACTGACGCGAGCGTCCGCCTCCAGGTTGGCCCGCGTCTTCCACATGAACAGCTCGCCGAAGATCATGGTCCGATCGTCGGTCGCGTCGAGGCTGATGATGGGCACCACGTTCGGCTTGCCCGACGCGTCCTGCGTGGCGAGGAACTTGGGCACCATCTCGCCGTGCAGCGCCTCGGCGAGGTCCGCGTCGATCGGGCCGGTGGCGGCGGCTGTGGTCATGGCGTCTCGACCTCCTCGGCACGCCGACCCGCGTCGCGTTCCCGCGTCGGGCCGGACCAACGGACGCTCTCGATTCCTTCGCTTCGAGCCACGTCGGCCCATCGCTCCATGGTGTCGGCCGTCAGCAGCGGCACGCCGGAGAGTGCGAAGGATCGGTCGAGCATCTCGTACTTCGACGTGCACAGGTTCGAGAACGCCAGCAGATCATACCGCGCCACCGTCGGCACGTGCGCCTTGACGTAGGCCGCGATCCCCCTCAGGTTCTGTTCGTCGTCGGTGTATCCGGGGATCACGGGCGTACGGATCCAGACCGGCAGCCCCGAAGCCACCACCGCGTCGAGATTGGCCAGGACCGTGTCCAGCGGGACGCCCGTCAGCCGCTTATGCTCGTTCGGGTCCATGAGTTTCAGGTCGAACAGCACCAGATCGACGGACGCCAGCACGGGCGTGATCCAATCGGGTCGGGCGAAGCCAGATGTGTCCAGGGCCACGTGCACGCCCTCCGCGCGGCAGCGTGGTCCGAACGCCAGCAAGAACTCATGCTGCGTCAGCGGCTCCCCGCCGGAGAAGGTCACCCCGCCTCGGGACGTGGCGTAGAAGGTCCGGTCCTTCAGGACCTCGGTCAGCAGCTCGTCCGCCCCGTATTCGACCCCGACTCGCTCGAGCGCGCCGGAGGGGCATGCCTCGACGCACTCCCCGCACGCCTCACACCGCTCCCGGTCGATCCGAACGCGACCGTCGGTCAGGCGGATGACGTCCCGCGGACAGGCGGCGGCGCAGTCGCCGCACCCGAGGCACAGTGTCGGTTGCCACACGGTCTCCGGGCTTGCCTTCATCCCCTCGGGGTTGTGGCACCATGCGCACGCAAGCGGGCACCCCTTGAAGAACAACGTCGTCCGGATCCCGGGACCGTCTTCGGTGCTGAACCGCTGCAAGTTGAACAGAATACACGTCGGCTTGCTCACCGGACCCCCATGCACAACACCTGACCGCTTGTCGTGGATAGGTACAGCCGTCCGCCCGCAGCGGCCATGCCGTCCCAGGCGGGCGAGGACTCGATCTCGTACGCCGCCGTCTTCTTGCCGTCCGTCGTGGAGACGGCCCAGAGCAGGGCGCCCTGCTTTCCTTCTAGGGCGGCGACCTGTTCTTCGAGCTTCTCGCGCAGCGCGGGATCGTCGGGGCCCTTGAAGACCTCTTCCTCGTCGATGAGATCCGGCGGGCCGGCGATGAAGAGCGTCTTGCCTGCCAGGACCATCGCTCGCACGTGCAGGGGGATTTCCTCGACCCAACGGCACTTGATCACGGACGGCACGCTGCGTTCCTTGCCGACGAACTTCATGGCCTTGCCGGACTTCCCCTGCACAGACTCGGCGCCTGTGATGACGCCGTCGTTCTTGTTCCCCGAGTCGTCCGCGGCGTCTCCCTTGTCGAACGAGTAGCAGAGAACGAGATCGGCCTCCTCGCCGGCCGCCTGACCCGGCGGCGCATGGTGCTTGGCGATCTGGTCAGCGGTCAGTGCCCGATGGTAGATCCTCACTTCGTCGATGACGCCAGTGAACCTAAATGGGGCCTTGTACGCGCCGACGGTGCTTCCCTCGTCTGCGCCGATGTCCATCGGCTGGTGCGGGTCGGCCGCGATGAATCCGCCGGCCTTGCCGGTGCCGGAGATCTTGCCGTTCACGTAGATCTGCAGCTTCTTGTCGTCCGTCAGGACGCCGGCGAGGTGGACCCACTTGCCTACGATCTTCTCCTTCGCGCCGACCGACTTGACGTCCTCTTTGACGCGGATGACGAACCGGGGCTTGCCGCCCCTCACGATGAGGGCGTACCCGTGGGAGGCGCCTCCTCTCGCCAGGACCACGCCGTCGCCGTGCTCCGCTTTGACCCAGGCTTCCACGGTGAGTGGGCTGCCGGCTGGGTTGAGGCTCTCGGATTTCGCCACACGGATCTTGGATCCCCCGCCCTTGCCTCTCCTTGACGGTGCTTCGACGCGCGGGATGTCCTTGCTCGTGGCGAACAGACGGTAGTCCAGCGGCGTGGTCCACTGGAAGTATTGCGGCTTGCGTCCGTATCCGTAGACGGAGGCGTCGTCGAACGCGAGGATCCGACCGGCCGGCGCGTATCGGCCCGCGCGGAAGTACCAGTTGCATCCCGACGAGAAGCTCCGTCCGAACACCCAGTAGGCCCGGTGGAACCACGACCCATCCAGAAAGCCGGTGGGGCAGAAGAGGTGCGCTTCCTCACCCGCCTGCAGGGCAGACAGCTCGGTCGGGTCCATCGGGGCGGGGGTGGCCTCGTTGCGGCTGCCGTCCAGGCCGAGCCGCTGGGATCGCATGTAGACGTGCCGGCCGTCGCTTGACAGCACGTCGGGCAGCGCGACGGGCATGTTGAGAACCCTGACCCGGACCTGCAGGTTGTCGCCGGTCTCCGGATCGCGGTCGTCCAGGACGGTCTCCGACAGCTTCCGCCCCGTCTTGACGTCGAGCCGGCACAGACGCAGACCGCCGTCGAGGAACATCGACCTGCCCGCGACGCAGTGGACGACGTCGTCGCAGACGAGCACGCTACCGTGAACGGGCCAGACCGACTCGACCTGCTCGAACGCGACGAGCCGTCGATCGGCCGGCGCGGCGCGGAACCGCCAGGCCAGCTTGCCGTCGGAGGCGCGCAGGCAGTAGACCCAGCCGTCGGCCGAACCGAACAGCGCCCGGCCTTCGTAGATCGTTGGGGGCGAGTCCACCCGTCCGCCGGCCGTGTAGCGCCAGACGGTCTTTCCGGAGTTTGCGTCGAGGGCGTGCACCGTGTGCGTGTCTACGGACGCCAGGAAGACCTTGCCCTCGGCGATCACGACACTGCTGAGTCTGCCCCCGATCTCGGTCTGCCACACGCGCTTCAACTCAGCAGGGACGCTCGTCTTGGTGAATCCGCTCCGCGCCGCGTCATGGCGATACGTGGGCCAATCGTCCTGACCTGCTAACGTCGCGCCGGTGATCGGCTCGTCATACGCCGGGCCGCGCTCGAGCCTGCCGTCGTCCGACGCGGGCTCAGGCCCCCGTCGCGCCGGCGACTCGGGCGCGACTGCGCAGAACCCGTTGAGTTTCGATTCGAGGTAGCAGGCGCAACTGTGGGGGGGCGCGTAGATCAGCCCGTTGCACGGCATAATGCCGTAGATGCAGCCGCCCCGAACCCAATGATGCGCCTCCCAGTGCTTCGATCGGACGTCGACGAACTCGGTTCCCGTCCTTGCCGGGAGGATGTACCGCTCCGTCGCCTTGGCCCGATAGCATCGGTGGTGGAACCAGTAGGTCTCCACGTCAGGCGGGAACTCGCGCTTGATCTCGCCCGTGTACAGGTCGCGCCCCGTAAAGACGCCGGAGTCCTTGCCGCCCGCGGTCGCACCCGACCACGCCAGCTCGTCGACGACGAGAAGGTCCTCCGGGCAGTTGTGCCCGGATCGGGCGTGTTTGGACGTCCACAGGGCCTCTCCGGTCTTGGCCGACAGGGCCGTCATCGACCGGTCGCCGCCGGAGAACAGAACGACGTCCTTGTAGATCACGAGCGTTGGCGCAAAGGCTGTTGCGATCGAAGGACGTCTCGAGACCGGCGGCGAGGTCCACAATACGTCGCCGTTTCGCCGATCCAGGCAGACGACCTTCTCACCATCATGGAACAGCACGCGCTGTCGATCGGCCGCTAATGTCAGGGGGACGACCTTGTATTGCTTTCGCCAGAGGACCTTGGCCGCCGCCGCTTGGATGGCCGTGATCGACCGTTCCTTCTGATCCCACGGCCAGTCGCGCGTGACGCGTCGTTTCGCCTCACCGATCCCCCTGTGCACGGGCTTGTAAGGTTCCCGCTCCGTCGGCAAGGGGTTGACCAGCAGGAAGAGCACGCCGTCCGAGGCAATCACTTCCTCGGTAGCCTTGGTATCGTCGTAGGTTCGGACGGTCTCGCCGGTCGCCGCGTCCAGTGCGGTCAGCGGGGCCTCGAGCCCCAGCGGGGCGTACACCCGGTCGCCCACGGCGATGAGCCGGCGCGGAAGCTGGGCCGGGCCGCTCTTGAACGGCCACAAGTGCGTGTGCCACGTCGGAATCGGTCGCTTCCACAGGACCGTGCCGTTGAAGGCGTCCCGCGCGATGAGGACCCACTTGGGGGGGAGCTGGATCGAAGCGGTCGGGCCTTCGTCCAAGACGTAGAAGATCCGCCCCCCGGCCGAGACGAGCGCGCTCATGCTCGCCATGCGATCGTGATGCCGCGACCATCTCGGGCTGCCCACCCACTGAAGGCGCCGGGGCGGCCCGACGACCGAATCGTTCGCCACGGCGTTGCCGGTCGCGTCGTGCAGGTAATGCGTCCATTCGTCGATCTGCTCGGGTCGCGGCTTGACGGTCTTGGTCCACTTGCCGTCCTTCTTGACGTACGCCACGCCGTTGGGAACCAGGACACGCATCACCTCGTCCGTGCCGATCCCGCCGAGGTCCTCGCCGACCAGCAGGTTGACCAGGTTGTCCGCGTACGGCAGGCCCCTCCCGGACCACGGCTCGATCGATACCTTGCCGCACACCCCGAGCGAACGGACATGCTCGCGGGCCTTCTCGAGGTCGGCTGCGTTGGCGCAGAGGCCGTGCACCAGGTATCGCTCATTCAGACACAGCGCAGCCGTCAGCCGACCGTCGCCACACCCAACGTGAACGACTAGGCCGCCCTTCACGCCTGTCTTCGCGAGAATCTCACCGCCCTTGGGCACTTCAACAGATTGTTTCGCCGCAGCAACCAGCGGCATGCAGATGATTGTCAGATGGGCGATGGCGACGCCGATACAGCTGTTTGCCTTGCACATGATCCTCTATCCTCTTGCCGGATGGGCTCCCCGACTTGGTTGGCGGTCATCGCACGGAGGCCAGGAACGGATGACCACGCACCAGCGTAGCCTGTTGTCCGAGCAGGTCAACCGCGACAGGCAGCGCTGCCCCCTCCGACATGTCGGAGCGGTGGAACGGTCCATCTGGTTGGGGTATCCTCGGGCGTCGACCTTTGTGGACATGGCACGGGAGGTGAGACATGTGGCTGTGGGTTCTCTTGCCGGCGGCGCTGATCGGACCGTACCAGCACCGAGACGCCTTTGACTACCCGAACGGGAGCGAGGGCGAGCCGACCTGGTTCGCGGAGAGCGTGGCGTGGGAGGTCCGGGATGGGCGGCTAGTGGTGGACGGGGGCGGCAAGACGTTCGCCGTGCTCCAGGCCGCTCCGCACGGGCGGCGGGTGGCGATCGAGGCGGTCCTGACCGTTGACAAGCGCGCGGCGCGCGACTGGGCCATTGCGGGGGTCGCGGTGCGGCGCGATGCGCGACATTACTGGCATCTTGCGCTGGTCGAGGCGCCGGACGAGCACGGCAACAGGCACTTCGTCGAGCTGCAGGAGATGCTCGACGGCAAGTGGTTGGCGGCGGATGCGCCCGAGACGAAGCTCACGCGGACGTCGCATGTGGGCGGCGACTTCGCGTGGAAGTTCGGTCGGCCCTACCGCTTGCGGGTCGCCATGGCGCCGGAGGGCATCGAGGGGACCGTGGCGGAATTGGACGGTACGGTCCGAACGCGGCTGGCCTGCAAGCTCGACAACAAGGCCGTTACCTCGGGTCAGCCCGCCGTCGACTGCAGCGGGTTCATCGCCCGGTTTGACGACGTCGTGGCGACGGTGGATGACGTCGTGCCCGCGCCGACCAAACCGAAGCCCGACATCAAGTCCTACACGCTGAAGGGATTCGATCGGATCCGCGGCAAGGCGACCGGTTTCTTCTACCCCAAGCAGATCGACGGCACGTGGTGGATGATCGATCCGAACGGCCGGGGGTTCTACATGGTCGGCACGGACCACATCAGCTACCACGTGCACTGGTGCGAGAAGCTCGGCTATGCGCCCTACCACCGGAACATGAAGGCCAAGTACGGCAGCGAGGCCGCCTGGGCCGACGTCGTGGCCGGCCAGCTCGAGGCCTGGGGGTTCAACACGCTGCCGGCCAACCATTCGCGGTTGCTCCGCCACCGCCACTTCGCCCATATCCTCTGGTGCGGGTGGGGCTCGGGGTTCTCGCCCATCGATGACATCGTGCCAAAGACCACGTGGACGGGCGTGCCCAACGTCTTTAGCCCCAAGTGGGCCAGGCACTGCGACAAGCTGGCCCGCCGGCAGTGCGCCCCGAACAAAGACGACCCGTGGGTGATCGGCTACTTCATCGACAACGAGCTGGAGTGGTACGGCAAGATCCACACGACCTGGGGCGTGTTCGTCGAGGCGTGGAAGAAGCCGGCCGAGCATTCGGCCAAGCAGGCCTGGCTGAAGTTCGTTCGACAGCAGGTCCAGGACATCAAGACGTTCAACGCGCATTGGGGGACGAAGCTGACCAGCTTCGATGAGCTTGCCAAACACACCGAGCCAGGTCAGCCGAAATGTGACGCCGCGAAGGACGTGGCCCATGGGTTCCTGCGTCTGGCGGTCGAGCGGTATTTCAAGATCGCCGCCGAGGCCATCCGCCGATACGATCCGAACCACCTGGTGCTGGGCTGCCGGTTCGCGGGCGGCGCGCCGGACATCTGGGACATCGCGGGCAAGTACTGCGACGTCGTGTCGCTGAACACGTATCCGCGGATCGACGTCGAAATGGGCGTGCGTGCGAGCTTCATCGGGTACCTGAAGCAGTGTCATGCCAAGTGCGGCCGACCGATGATGATCACCGAGTGGAGCTTTCCTGCCCTCGACGCAGGCCTGCCCTGCAAGCACGGTGCGGGCATGCGGGTCGACACGCAGGCGCAGAAGACGAAGTGCTTCCAACACTACCAGACGCTGCTGTTCAGCCTGCCGTTCATGGTCGGCAGCAACTACTTCATGTGGGTGGACGAGCCGGCGCTGGGCATCAGCAAGACGTTTCCGGAGGACAGCAACTATGGCCTGACCAACGTCGACGGCAAGCCCTACAAGCTGCTGACCGAGGCGTGCGCGCGGCTGAACCCGCGGGTGTACGAGCTGCACCTGGCCGGCAAGATCCGACCCGCCAGGCCGCAATCGTTGGCGCCCTGGACCACAAACCCTCCGCGAAGCATGGCCCAGCACCCGCCCGTTCCGGTTGACCTGTCGGTCGGCCCCATGCGCGTGACGATCTCACATGGCGGGGACGCGTGCAGACTCCAGCTCGGCGACCGGGTCCTTGGTTCTCTAACCAGCTTGCTCCATCAGGACGTTGGCCAGCATATGTGGGTTCGTGCGAACCGGGCGAAGCTCGTCGCCAAGCACGTGGAGGCCGACGCGACGGCTTTGGACCTCGAGCTGAGCTACGCCGGCGGGGACGAGCCTATCACCCGCGTCGACGACGAGACGGGCCAGCGCGCGCAGCGCCGCGCCCGTCCTCATCGGTACCGCGCCGGGTGGCGGATCCGCGTTCCCACCCGGTCGGTCAAGACGCCCTTCATCACGAGCCAATGCCTGTGGGTTGAGAACACGGATAGCCAGCCATGGCACCTGGTCGAGGTCTTCCACTGGATTGCGCCGAGCATCGGCGGGGATCCCGCGGGCGATGAGCCCGACGGCGTGGACGTGCCCAACTACTACCTGCCCGCCGGCGGATGGGTCGATCGGCAGGCGGGCCTGGGGGTCGGCGTCGTCTACACGAGCGGTTCGGGTTACGCCTGCCGTTACTGGCGGGACAAGGGCGGCGGCATCCATTCAGACTTGCGCCTCGAGGTCGACAAGCGCTTGGCGCCCGGACAGCGCCACAAGACGACCGCCCCGCCCGTGTTCGTGTTCGGCTATCACGCCAAGGAGCCCCGCGCGATGTCCCTGGCCGCCGCCCAGGTCCTGCCCGAGGTCCTGGGGACACCGAGGTAGCGTCCCGGCGACGTCAGGACGGCAGGGGTCCCATCAGGTCACCCGCCAGACGTGCACCAGCGGCTTGTCGCCGTCGCCCCTGTACTCGAAGACGTAGAGCAGCCCGTTCGTCCGGTCGAAGCTGGCCGCGCCGAGGTGGTACTTCTGTTGGGCGGATCGGACGTTGAACAGGTGCTCATCGACGTTCAGCGAGGCGTACGGCTGGGGCGCGTAGCGCTTCAGCGTGCCCTTCGCCACGGCGGCCAGGTGCCCGGGGTTGTAGAAGACGAACTGGCCCTCAAAGCCCGTGCTCCACCATCCCCGCTGATCGTTTGGAGGCGGGGGAATGGGCGGATAGGGGGGATTCTCCGGCCAGCGGACGCCGTTGGCGAATCCGTACCAGCACTCTCCCGTCCCTTTCGTCCCGACGAAGATGACCGCGGACCGGTCGCCGGCCGTCAGCCATGCCCCGCCCGACCATTCGTCGGCGTGGTGATAGCCGTTCATCTTGCGATCGACTGGCTCGTCGTAAGACGAGGTCGAGTACAGCAGCAAGGGCGTTGCCGCAAGACGCGTCCTGGCGGCGGGAGGATTGCCGTGGTTCCACGGGCCATAGGCGAATAGGGAGGGCCCCTGTCCCGACCATCCCCCGTCCCGGAACCGCCCCGTCGCGAGCAGCTTCCCGGGCGTGTTGGCCGTCGCCCACGCCTCCGGGATCGTGAACATGTAGTCGTTGGTGCTGTAGTTGGCGAGATCGCCGAGGTACCACCCGCCGGCCGCCTTCGGTCGGGACAGGTCCAACTCGCACCAGCCGTGCGAGACGACCTGCGCTTCTTGATAGTGCTCTCCCCAGCAGAAATGGAGCTTGTCGGTCGTCTGCGCGCCTTGCGGCGGCAGATAGGCCATGCCCGCCCGAGGCAGCTCCATCTGACCGACGCCCAACCTCCCCCGAATGTCCTGAAAGCCCTGCAGCGTGGTGGCGGTGTTCAGGTCGCTCAGCTTTTTGGTCGGGGATACGACCGGGACGGGGATGCTGATCTCCGAGATCTGTTGATACCAATCGTGTCCGGTCCCGAAGATCGATCCGCCGAATCCGTCCTCCGGGCCTTGTGGGTCGCCCTTCGGGCAACAGGCCATCGCGTTGCCGCCCCATTCCCAACTCGTGCCGTTGGATCCTCCGGGAAGTCCGAATGCGCCCACGTATTCCAGGTCCGTCGGCTGAATCAACGGCGTCGACGCGCCCGCGTCGGCGAGCGCGTTGGCGTCGTCCAGGGCGTTCGCATCGGTCGGCGTGTTTGCATCACCCGGCGTGTTCGCGTCGGGGGGGGTGTTCGCGTCGCCAGGGCCGCTGGGTGCGTTCCTACAGCTCCCGAACAGACACGCCAAGCAGAACGCCAGCGCAATCAGCACCTTCATGGCATCACCTCAGCCTATGAGCCCGTTTCTGTTGGCAGGCCCCCCGCTGATCGTCCCGGATCGGCCCTGGGCCTGGTCCGCGCCCTCTCGTACTATTGTACCGTTCTGCCGGCTCGCGGTGCGAACAAGATCCGGGTTCAAAGAGGGGACAGGCACCCCGCCGTCATGGGGTCTCTCCTCGAAGAAGCGTGCGTATCCGGCGCGGAGCCAGTTCCCTTTCTGAACGAGGCCAGATCCGGCGCTTGGACGTACTGGCCTTGCCTGTCGAGCCTGTCGGTCCTACGATTGCGCCCTTTGGCGAGCCGACGCCGGACGTCCACCAGCACAGGAGCTCCCCATGAACTTTCCGGAACGCGGCCTGGGAAAGGACGAGATCCTCAGCATCCTGGCGCAGTACAAGCAGCAAGACCTGGCGTGGCGGTCGGGTAAGGTGCTGGCCTACACGTACGATCCCGGAAAGGACGCCGAGGAGGTCACCAAGGCTGCCTACATGATGTACCTCAGTGAGAACGCCCTCGACCCGACCACCTACCCCAGCGTATTGAGACTCGAGAACGAGGTGGTGCGGATGGTGGCCGACCTGCTTCGCGGCGACGAGCACGTCGTCGGCAACTTCACCTCGGGCGGGACTGAGAGCATCCTGCTGGCGGTCAAGACCGCCCGGGACAAGGCCCGCGCCGAGCGGCCTGAGATCAAGGCACCGGAGATGGTGCTGCCCCTGACCGCGCACCCAGCGTTCCGGAAGGCGGGGGCCTACTTCGACGTCAAGCCCGTCTTCGTCCCGTTCGACCGCGAGACCTTCCGCGCCGACGTCGACGCCATGCGCGACGCCATCACGGACAACACGATCCTACTGGTGGCCTCCGCCCCGGGGTACGCCCAGGGCGTGGTGGACCCGATCGAGGAGGTCGGCGCGCTGGCCCTGGAGAAAGGGTTGCTCTTCCACGTGGATGGCTGCGTCGGCGGGATTCAGTTGTCGCTCATGCGGCGGATGGGCGGGTACGCGGTTCCCGACTTCGATTTCTCCGTGCCGGGCGTTACGTCGATATCGACCGACTTGCACAAGTACGGCTATGCGGCCAAAAACGCATCGTCCATCCTCTATCGCAACAAGGACATCCGCAAGTATCAGATCTTCGCCAGCACGTCCACGACGACGTACGTGCTCATCAACCCCACGCTGCTCAGCACCAAGTCGGCGGGCCCGATGGCCGGTGCGTGGGCGGTGTTGCACTACTTCGGCGAGGAGGGGTACCGCGACATGATCCGCGAGGTCATGGAGACCACGCAGCGGATGATCGACGGCATCCACGCGACCGGCGACCTGCGGATCCTGGGCCAGCCCCAGATGCCCATGTTCTCCATGGCTTCCGACGTCGTTAACGTCTACCAGCTCGCCGACGAGATGGGCAAGCGCGGGTGGTACCTCCAGCCGCAGCTGTCCACCCCGCTGTCGCCGCCGAACCTGCACATCACGGTCAACCAGAATACCACGCCGCTCGTCGACGCTTTTCTCGATGAGCTCGGCCAAGGCCTGCAGACCGTCAAGGACAGCTACGCCCCGCTGAACATCGAGGAGCTGCGGGCCGAGGTGGAAAAGTCGATCCAGGACCTGACGCCGGAGGCGTTTCAGCAGATCCTGGCGATGGGCGGGATCAGCGGCACGACGCTGCCCAACGAAATGGCCGTCATCAACTCGGTGCTCGACGTCCTGCCCGACTCGGTCTGCGAGGAACTCCTGGTCGGGTTCATGAACGATCTGTACGCCTGAGCTTGTTGGCGGCGAGACGACTTCGTTGTAGGTCCGACAGACTATCTGCATCGGCGTCTGAATCGGGGTACCAGACGATCCCGTGTGACCCCGCCGTCCGGTCGGTTGCCGCTGGACGCGTGTGGCGGAACCGGCGCGGATCACAAACGCCTTGCCAGGACTGCAAGGTGAACCGGGTTCCTTCGTTACGGGATCTTCCTCCGCGACCCCCGACCGACTAGACTACGCCCCGCGGTATAGACCTCCATGCCTGGATACGGTGTGCTGACCTCGTGGTGGATCGCAGCGAGTGGAGGACAGCGAGATGACGCACAGACGATCTCGATCGGTGGTCCTCGCGGTGCTTGTCCTCTGGTTAGTCTCGGAGTCGCGGGCCGAGGTGGTGGCTTTGCGGACGTGCGACACCTACCGCCTCGACTACGACACCGGTACGGGACGGTTGGCCGTCAAGACACCGGAAGGTGCGATGATCCTCGGGGACCTGTCGACCCGTGTGGACCTCAAACAGGGCAACAAGGTGGTCAGCTTCAGCACGCCGCCGCCTGCCGCCGGCGCACTGCCCCAAAAGACGCCCTTCCGAGATACGCTCGGGAAGGGCCAACGCTTCGACCTGCCCGTCTGGTCCGATCCCGGCAAGACGTTCTGTGTGAGGACGGCCGCGAAGCTCTACGATGGCCAGCCGTTCTTCGTGGTTGTCTCGAGCGTCCACGCCACGACCGAAGCGGGCCTGAAGCTGGTTCGTCTGATCCCGCTCGAGACGACAGCCGGCCTGGGCCTGGATTCGGATCCGCGACACGTGTGGTTCGTCGAGAACGGCAACGGACTCATGCTGGATTTTTACGTGCGACGGCTCCCGGCCAGCAAGTCCGCCAACAGCAACGGCAACATCCTGTGTTATGCCCCGAGGCAGGATCGCGGGTTGGCGCTGGGTTTCCTGAGCCATGATGTGGCCAGGACGGGGTTTCGCACAGAGGTCGCGTCGGGCGATCCCCCGAAGGTATCGCGTCTCGCTGCGCAGTGTCATTACGATCCGCCCAAGCCGATCGAGTCGGGTCAGAGCATCGACAGTGAGGGCGGCGTCTTCGTGGAACTCACCCGTGGCCAGCCGCTGGCGGCGGCTGAGCGATGGGCCGACTGCGTGGCCAAGGTGTCCGGGTGCGGGCCGTTCGCCCGCGGACGGCTCGTCAAGTGGAATCCCTGGTGCGCCCGGTACAAGCAAGGGATCGACGAGCAGTCCATGTGTGCCGAGATGGACGCAGCCGCCAAGAAGCTCCTGCCCTACGGCATGGAGACCTTCCACATAGACGCCGGATGGGAGCAGGGGTGGGGCGATTGGGATGCGGGCAAGAAGTTCCCAAGAGGGATGAAGTTCCTGGCCGACCGCATGCGCACGCTAGGATTCAAGACGAGCATCTGGATGGCGCCGTTTGCGGCCCAGGGGGATTCGAAGCTCGCACGCGATCACGCGTCATGGTTCCTCGCCAAGGGCGCGCTCGGTCAGATGATCCTGGACAAGAACAAGATGGCGCTGGATCTGACCAAGCCCGAGGTGAAGGCGTGGCTGACGAACCTGTTCCGCAGATCGGCCCAGGACTGGGGCTATGGCTGCTTCAAGCTCGACTTCCTCTACTACGCGATGGCCTGCGCGCCCTTTGGCGATGCGACCAAAACGATGCAGGAGGCCTATCGCGATACCTTGGGCCTGATCCGAGCAACCATCGGCAACCAGCGCATGCTCTATCCCGTCGGCATTCCCATCATCTCGAACGTGGGCTACGCGGACGTCATCCGCCTCGGTCTGGACAACATGCCCGTCTGGAACAAGGCCAGGGGGCCCCACGACCAGGGCATCCTGACATCCGTTCGAACGCTGGCCCGACGCTACTACCTGAACCACCGGTTGTGGATCAACCATCCCGACGTCATCTTCACAGGCGACCCGGATACGGCCAAGCGATGGAAGGCCGAACGGGTGCTGACGCTCGATGAGGCCAGGGCATGGATTAGTCTGGTGGCGTTGACGGGCGGCGTCGTTTGCATTGGCGACTCGATCGTCAGCCTCGAGGGCCCCCGGCTGGATATGGTCCGGCGGATCATCCCGCCCTGTGGGCAGACGGCCCAGCCGCTGGACCTGTTCGAGCATCGCTTCCCGGAGCTGTGGAACCTGAAGATCCGGCGCGATTTCGAGACGTGGAACGTGGTGGGCGTTTTCAACTGGGGTCTGAACGATTGCTGGGGAAAGCCCATGCCCGACGCGCCGCGCCAGATTCGTGTGCGGTTCGCGGATCTGGGCCTCGAAGCCAATGGTCGGTATGTCGTCCACGAATTCTGGCGGGATGCGTGTCTGGGCGTGAAGTCGGAAGGCTTCGAGGTGACGCTCCGGCCGCACAGTTGCCAGGTCTTCGCTGTTCGGCAGGCCCGTCAGACGCCTCAAATCGTGAGCACCAATCGTCACATCAGCCAAGGCGGCGTGGACATCCAGTCCGTACGGTGGGATCCCGAGCAGTGGGTCTTATCATGTGTTCAGAAGCTGGTCGGGGGATGGACGTACGGGATCGTCGTCCGGGCGCCGAAGGGATTCGCGCCGGCCGAGACCGTCCGGATCAAGACCGCCACGCCCAACACTGAGATCAAACAACGACTGAGATACGTTCAAGACGACTTGTGGCGTCTCGAGTTGACCTCTCCCAAGACCTGCGGCAGTGCGACGTGGAGGATGGGCTTTCGGTCTGGATAGCGCGTTCCGTGAGCGACTGGTAGCGGACCAATGAGCTGGCGTCGACGGGGAAGGATAGGGCGAGGAGGACCGATTCGATGAACATCCTGGCAATCGGTGCCCATCCCGACGATCTGGAGATCAACTGCGCCGGGACGCTCGCGCGTTACGCCGAGCGGGGCGATGCGGTGACCATGGCCGTCTTCACCGCCGGCGACATGGGCGACTTGGCCATTTTGCCCAAGGAGCTGGCGGCGACGCGAAAGCGCGAGGCCGAGGCCTCGGCGAGCCTCATCGGCGCCCGCCTCCTCTGGGCGGGGGTGACCGACGAGCACGTGTTTCCCAACGAAACCCAGCGCCGCATCATGATCGATCTGATGCGCCAGGCCGATCCCGACGTGATCATCACGCACAGCCCCAATGATTATCATCCCGATCACCGGTACGTTTCCCAGCTTGTCTTCGACGGCTACTTCCAGAAAGGCCTGCCGCACATCCCGGGCCAGAGCCAGCCAGCGTGCAGGTTCGCCCAGGCCCAGGTCTACTACATGGACAACGTGGCGGGCATCGGCTTTCTGCCGACCGAGTACGTGGATATCACCGACGTTATGGAAACCAAGAGGCGGATGCTCGCGTGTCACGAGAGTCAGCTCGTGTCGATGAAGAGGCTGGCGGACACCGACCTGCTCGAGATGATCGAGACGCAGAACCGGTTTCGCGGCATGGCGGCCGGGTGCCGGTTCGCCGAGGGCTTCTGCCGGTTGGACGCCTATCAGCGGGGCCTGACCAGTCGCGTGCTCCCCTGATCGACCCCGGAACAGTGCATGAACGAGTTCGCGCTGAACGCCGTCGACGTTGCCGTCATCGCCGGGTCCCTCGTGCTGGTCGTGACGGTGGGCCTGTGGACCTCCCGGAACGTCGAGAAGACGGCGCGGGGGTACTTCCTGGCCTCGGGGAAGATGCCCTGGTGGCTGATCGGCGCCGCGTTCGTGTCGACCAGTGTGTCGAGCGAGCAGATCGTCGGGACCGTCGGCGCCGCCTACCAACACGGCATGGGGGTCGCCAACTGGGAGTGGTGGGCCCTTCCGGTCTACAGCCTGGTCATCGTGCTGTTCATCCCGCTATACCTCAAGAACCGGATCGCCACGGTCCCTGAGTTTCTCTCGAAGCGGTTCGGCCCGCTGTGCGGCGACATCTACAGCTGGGTGATGCTGTTCGCCTACGTATTCGTTTTCCTGGTCCCGGTCATGTACGGCGGCACGCTGGCGTTTCACGAACTGACCGGGTGGAACTTCCACGCCATCCTGTGGGTGACGGCCGCCGCCGTTGGCGTCTACACGATCAAGGGGGGATTCCGATCGGTCATGTGGACCGACGCCGTGCAATGCCTGATGCTGGTGGGCGGCGGCGTGGTGCTGTTCTTCGTCGCACTGGATCGCATCCCCGGCGGCTGGGCGGCCATGGAGACGGCCGCCCCCGACAGGTTTCACCTCTATCGTCCAGCCGACGACCCCCTCGCGCCGTTTGCCGGCCTGCTGTGCGGCACGGTTGGCGTCTTTCTCTTCTACCAGTCGACCAATCAGGTCATGATCCAGCGCGTGCTTGCGGCGCGGTCGACGTGGGATGGCATGATGGGCATCATCTTCGCGGGGCTCATCAACCTGATTCGCCCGCTGGTGACGTGCCTGCTGGGCCTGATCGTGTACCACTGGATTCACCACCTGCACCGGGCCGATCCGCTCGGCAGCCTGGACCAGGCCTTTCCCTTTGCCCTCAAGGCGTTCGCGCCGGGATGGGGGCTTCGCGGCGTGGTCCTGGCGGGGTTTCTGGCGGCTGTCATGTCAACCACCAGTGCGCTGGCCAACGCCACGGCGACGATCTTCTCGCTGGACGTCTACAAGCGGCTGTTCGGCAAGCGGGCCACCGAGCGACAGGTCGTCCTGGTGGGTCGGTTGGCTGCAGGCGTCGCGCTCGTCGCCGCCTGCCTGGTTGCCCCGCTGGTCGAGCAGTTCGGCGGCATCTTCCGGTACTTCCAACAGGGGATCACGTATGTGGCCACGCCGTTCATCTCGGTTACGCTTCTGGGCATTCTCTGGAGGCGGGCCAGCTATGCTGGCGCCCTGGTCGGCCTGATCGGCGGGCTCATCGTTACGGTCTCGCTTGCATTGGGCCTGCCAGCGATGGGCGTCGACCTGCATTGGTTCTACGTCGCTGCGCTGGCGCAGGCCATCGCGATGAGCGGCGTTGTCGTCGTCAGCCTGGCGAGCACGCCGCCCAGACGCGAGCAATGGGAACCGTTCCTGTGGCGGCTCAGCGTGCTTTCGCAGTACGACGAAGGCATTCGCCGCCCCTGGTACCAGAGCACCAAGCTCTGGTTCGTTGTCTACGCCGCGATCTGGTTGGTCATCTACGTGCGATTCTGGTAGGTCGGAGGCGGTTTCTTCGGTGGCGTCTTTGCCGGTTTGGTGGAGGCCCTTTCAGGTGCGTTGTTGGATGGCAGCTTGGCGATTCGCAGGCCGTCGTACGTGCCTCCGAAGAAGCTCTTGCGAACGACGGCCTCGACGGCGTCTCCGACCGTCACCGACCTGTCCCAGTTGCCGGCGCGATAGTCGACCAAGCCGTCGTGGCCTTCGAAGCGGGCCATCACGCCACGCGAGCGGAGATGGAGATCGCCCCCCGGACGGTAGTACGGCGCGATCGCGGTGACCTTGACGCCCTGGAGCTGCGACGTCGGCTGACGCCATTCCCAGACGCGGACATAGCCCAAGAAGGCGAGGATCGCCAGCGACGCCGCCGCAAAGACCGTCAACGCCGACCAGCCAACCGGATTGGCCTTGAAGCTTCGCCTGATAGACAGCGGGAGATTGAAGAACAAATCGAAGATGGCGTGCTCGAGCAGTCCCCCCCGCTCCCCGAAGACCGGCACGATGTGCACGAGGTTCTTGGCCCACCGGCCGGCCATGAACCGCGCCAGCGCCGGATCGTGCTCGACCATCTGCAACGGGAACGCCAGGTACCCGATCACGTGGATGAACGCCACCGGAGCCGCGATGTAGTAGTTGCGGATGTCGCGTTCCCTGACCATCAGGTACAGCACGAACAGGCCGCGGGCGATCGACCCTGGAGATATCGGCGAGAGCTGGATCAGGGCGCCTGCCGCCGTTCCGTAGCCGATGCTCTCAGACCAAGCCAGACCTCGATACACCGCGCAATACACGGCCACCGCCGCGCCGACCACCACCATGACCACCTGCGTGATGGGGACCGTGCAGACGTGGACCGCCAGGCAGCGGAGGTACTTCTGGATGTACGGGTCCTTGATCTGTCGCGAGACCTTGTCGGCTTCCGCCTTGGTGAGCATGCCCTCTTGTCGCCCGAGGTCGACCTGTTCGAGCAGCCACTCCTCCCGAAATGAGGGAACGCGCAGAAACCGGTAGGTGAAACTTGCTGCTTCCCGAATCCGCGTCCAGGCATACGAGCGCTCCGTGAGCAGCCGGTGCCAGGTTGCCGGCATCCACCCGAAAACGATGCGCTGCGCCCAATACCGAATCGGCCGACCCACCAGCCGAAGCGCTCTTTCGTCGCTGATCCGTCCCTTCCGCTGCCAGACGATGAGCGTCTCGATCCGCGAGCCACGCATCGCCCGCCAGAGATAGCCGAAACTCGTCATGCAGCGTCTGAGGTGCTCACGCGTCGCGGCGTTTCCCCAGAGTCTCAAGACGGACCGCCCGAGAAGCGGCACGATGCTGACCGCGAACAGCAGGGCGAACAGCCCGCGCCTGCTCTGAAGCCGGGACGCATGCTCCTCGCCCAGCAACCCCAGGTGCTTCCAGCCGCCGATGGCCCCCTCCCTGACCGACTTCCGGAGCGCCGCGTCGGTCACCAGGCGGAGTCCGTGATGGGTGACGTCCGGCAGCGATGCACGGTACGCGCGTTCTTGCTGCTGCAGTTCATCGATGGCCGGTTGCAGATCTTCGAAGTCACCGCGATGGGTCTCGATGAACGCCTGGAATCGGTCCGGATCGCTCTTGTCGAACTGAGCCAACCTGCCGCGGATCAGGCCGCTGAGGACCAACTTGATGTCCACCGGGCTCATGGGCAGAAAAGCCAGCAGGGCGAGCCCGGCTCGGAAGTCGACGGCCGTTAACCCCGCCTGCGGCGAGTCGTCGGCGTCCAGCCGCTTGAGCGCATTGGGTTGGCTCTTGCACGACCACCATTCGTACTGCCGGGCCAGTTCCGGCGCCCCCATCTCATGCAGCAGCGCGACCAGCGCCTGCATGAACAGCTTCTTGTGGACGTACTCCGGGCAATTGTGATCTTGCGGAGGCGGGCCAGTGAACGACCATCGGTCGAACAGCCGGTTGTCGACCTCGAACTTCCAGATGCGTCCGTCGATCCACTCGTTGATCTCCCCGAAGCTGTGGAGACCCTCGTCGTAGAACGTGGCGTACGTGTCGCAGACGGCGTCGTCCCTCCCGAACCTGGTCGCGGCAGCTCGACGGATGAGCTTCTGCCACAGCACACCCACGCGCACGGCGGCGGGATTGACCTGGGCACTGAACTGGCCCTGGTAGGCCAGGAAGTAGAGGGAATCTCGAAAGACGCGGGCAAACGTAGACGGGGGTTTGAGGATCTTGGCCGCGTAGGATTTCCCGACGAGAAGCCCCGGAAGGGGGCCGTCATCCGTTTGGACGTCCAGCAGGTTGACCCGGTAGACCTGTCCGGCGAACCCGCCGCCGACGAACCGCTCGACCTCCAAGACCATCCGCCCGGTGTTGGCTGGTGCCACGCCGGTGATCGCGTACTCCAGGCGATCCCCCGGATCGTAGCAGGCCCGTCGGAAGGGACGAACCAGCTCGCACGCGCGGAACGCCTGTTCGAGCTCCTGATGCAGCGCCGGGGAGGAGCTGTCACCGGCTGCCTCGGCGCCCGTCTGCGTCTCAGGCCCGGTCATCGCACCTCCTCCGGGCGCCGCCGACGTGCCCGAAGCCTGCATGTTGCCCCGAGAGGCCACCGTCTGGTTACGGGGATCCCAACTGGCGGGGGAAAACGGAGAGGGTGGGATTCGAACCCACGGGACAGGGTCAAGCCTGCCCAGCGGTTTTCAAGACCGCCGCCTTCAACCACTCGGCCACCTCTCCAGCGAATCTGGGAGCGACCGAAGCAGGCGGCGACATCCGCCGGCACACGCGGTTGCGCGCCCGCGAGGCGCTCGCCCCAGCCATCCCGCAGACCCGATCGGACCGCCACCTTCACATCCGAACTTATCGGCAAATCGACAGGGGGTCAAGAACACCGAACGTCGCCCGGAACAGTGATTGCGGGTCGGCACGGTAGGGACTGATGCGAGGGATGCGACAAGCCCCGTGGCGTCGGCGGCGGGTAGAAGGGGGGACGCGACGCGCGCCCCGTTCGATGCAAAATTAACTGATTATAGCTCTTAAAGTGTACAATTCAAGGGCGCGCGTGAATCTAGCTGCCAGGTCGTGCCCTTATGGTTCTTGACAGGATGAAGGTGGCTTGCGAGCCACTGGCGTGGGGCCAACCGTCGAGCGCGGGGAATCTTGGGAGGCCACAACGCTCAGTTCGAACGAAGGTTAGATTGTTTCGCAGCTTGTGGAATTTTGCTTTGACAAAGACCCGGATCGGGGTTACCTTCCAAGGTAGCCGGATGTGCTTGTGCGGTCGACGTATGGCGCGCGCACGGCATTATCGGAACAAGTGTCTCGGTCTAGGGGCAGCCACGGCGCAGCGAACGGGCTGGGTCCGGCTGGGAGGGGGGTGTGGTTCGCGCATCGGTGGTGCCTGGGCGCGAATTGGTGTACGGCTGGTGCGGTCAGCGACCGGAGAGAGTTCGGAGGGAGGGTGGGAGGAAGAAGATCGGTCGTTAGCGAATCCAAGTCCGTCGGGGGACGGGGAGCGAGGGCGAGCTGAGGCTGGATCCCTGTAGGAGCGGGGAAGGCACTGCCGCCGGAAGCCTGGGGTAAGGAGACTCGGAGGTTCAACTCGCCATGAAGGTTCTCATGCTCGGGTGGGAGTTTCCCCCCTTCATCTCAGGCGGCTTGGGAACTGCCTGCTACGGCCTGACCAAGGCCTTGAGCGAGCTGGGCACAGAGGTACTGTTTGTCCTTCCGCGGTCAGTTCAGTCACATTTCTCGACCCACGTCAAGCTGATGGCGCCGACGGAGACGTCGCCACTGGGCTCGCATGCGTACCGTCTGGAGGAGTTCGAGCACGTCACGTTCCGGACGATTGACACGGCGTTGCAGCCGTATCAGGGCCCGGCGCAGTACGTCAAGCGTCGGCTCGAGGCGCAACGCCGGACCGAGAGCATCATCAGGAAGCAGGCCCAGCAGGCCGTTCAGCCCGCGCCACGGGACCGGCCCGCGCCGGAGGCCGTCGCCAAGACGCCGCCCAGTTTCGTTGGCGCACCCGATCGGCATCACTACACCGGCGACATGTTCCAGGAGATCGAGCGCTATGCGCGGCTGGCGGGCCAGATCTGTCAGCAGGCCGACTTCGACGTGGTCCACGCCCACGATTGGATGACGTATCCCGCGGGCCTGGCCGTGGCGGGTCTGACGGGCAAGCCGTTGGTCGTTCACGTGCACTCGACCGAGTTCGATCGCAGCGGGGAGCACGTCAATCAGCGGATCTACGACATCGAACGGCAGGGCGTTCACGAGGCGGACAAGGTCATCGCCGTGAGCCACCTGACCAAGAACATACTGAGCAGCCGCTACGGCCTTGACGAAGACCGGATCGACGTCGTCTACAACGCCATCGACACGAACGGCAAGCGGATGGCGGACCATCGCCTTCCGAGCATCGGTCGGGACGAGCGCATCGTCCTGTTCCTCGGTCGCATCACGATGCAGAAAGGGCCCGAGTACTTCCTCGCGGCCGCCCGCCGTGTGCTGGAGGTGATGGAGAACGTCCGTTTCATCATGGCTGGTTCGGGCGACATGATCCGTCGAACGATCGAGCTGGCCGCCGAGATGGGCATCGGACACAAGGTCCTTTTCACGGGTTTCCTGCGCGGGGACGACGTGACCAAGGTCTTCCAGATGGCCGACGTGTACGTCATGCCGTCGGTTTCCGAGCCGTTCGGCATTGCTCCGCTGGAGGCCCTCAGTCAGGACGTTCCGGTGATCATCTCCAGGCAGTCGGGCGTGGCGGAGGTCCTCAGCCACGTCTTGAAGGTGGACTTCTGGGACATCAACGAGATGGCCAACAAGATCATCGCCGTCCTGAAGCACCCGCCGTTGCAGTCAACGCTTCGCGAGCACGGCAGCTTCGAGGTCCGCAAGCTCAGCTGGACCGACGCCGCCCAGCGATGCCTCGAGGTCTACGGCCACGCGTTGGGGGTCGTCGTTCCCTCCACCAACGGCCAGGCGTAGTAGGCTGGGGCCTCGTTTCCCGACTTCCGACGACATCGCGTGTCACATGCCCAATCGGCGCGCTATCGCTTCGCACGCCCCCCGGGCGATGTGCGCACCCACCGTGTGCGGACGAAGGACGTGCACGCCGAGGATCATCTTGAGCAGCAGCAAGGCCCCGGAGTCTCGATCCGTTACGACGATCCGGCGAAGCGCCATTGGGTCCGTGCCGGGATGGTTCCACCCGGCGATGACGGAAGCTGCTGCGTCGTAGCCGGCCCGCGCGGCCACCGCTTGGACGCGGTCATCGAACTGACCGTAGGGATAGGCCAGCGTCCTGATCTCCTGTCCGAGCAGCTCGGAGATCCGTGCTCGCGACCGGGCCAGTTCGCCGGCCAACGTGCCATCCGCCAACGCCGTCATGTGCGGGTGGGTGCACCCGTGTGAAGCGAAGTCAATGCCGTCGGCGTGCATTCGACGGACATGATCAGCCCCCATGAGCAGCTGAGGCCCGGACGGCTCGACCCGCATCCACTCGGCTTGTTTTCCGATCAGATCGCTGGCCAGAAACACGGTGGCCGTCATGGCGTGACGCTGAAGGACGGGCCAGGCGAGGCGGTACGTGTCCAGGAACCCATCGTCGAAGGTGATGGTGAAGCTCCTGGCCGGCACGGTCTCTCCGGTGCGGACGTAGTCGATCAGACTGTCGAGCGGAACGCACGTGTATCCCGCCTCGGCCAGGTATCCGAGCTGGCGGTCGAAACGGTGTTGGCAGACAGCCGCGGTCGGGTCGGCGTATTCGTCTGGGCGGATGATCCTGTGGTAGAGCAGGACGGACACGCGCGGCCGACCATCGGGCCAATGGGTCAGCCGCATCGCATCGGCCAGCTTGATCAGCCTTCCTGGACGCACGGGACTGCTCGTTATTTCAGCGCGCCGGTCTGGCGCTGCCACGCCACCTCGCAAGGCAGACCGGCCGATAGGGGCGTCTGGGGGGCGTACCCCAGCAGATCCCTCGCCTTGCTGATGTCGGCCACGTATCGAGTGACCTCCCCGGGCCGGGACGGCTCGTACCGGACGTTCGGTTGCCGGTTCAGCGCCAGCGAGACGATGTTGACGACGTCCACCAGGGTGTTTCCCTGGCCGTGGGCGAGGTTGATGGTCTGGTTCTGGACCTTGGCGGAGGCCAGGGCGTCGAGGCCGCGGGCGATTCCGTCGACGCAATCGTCGACGAAGGTGAAGTCCAACACCTTCTCCCGGCCGAATACCACGATCGGTTGGCCGTCGGCGATGCGGCGGACGAACAGCGGGATCACGCGCTCCATCCGTTCCAGATCGTTGTCATACCGGCCGTAGACGTTGCTGAAGCGGAACACCAGGAACGGCAAGTCGTAGCAGCGCTGATAGGCGTAGATCAACGCCTCGGCGGAGATCTTGCTGGCCGAGTAAGGGCTCTCGGCGACGACGAAGTCGGCCTCCCTCTCTTCGGTCACGTGCCGACGGATGTCGCCATAGACCTCTCGGCTGCTACCGAAGACCACGGGGATACCGTGTTGCCGGCAGTACTCCAGCACGGTGAAGGACATCTGGATGTTCTCCATGGCCCTGCTGGGGTTCTCGACCAGCTCGAAGACCTTGGCGTGAGCGGCCAGATGGACCACGACGTCGTAGGCGACCTTTGACGGCAGGTCGCCGGGGCACGCCGTGGTTAGATCCATGACCTGTGTCTCGATGCGATCGGTCCAGGTGTTCGGACGGCAGTCGATGCCATCCACGTGATCGCCCCTGTCCTGCAGTCTCAGGGCGAGGTTGGTGCCGATCTGTCCGCTCGAACCGGTAATCAGAACGTTCATTACCCGCGTCACTCCTTCTCAACGGTCGGCCCGGCAATCGCCAGGCCCGGCTTCGCCGGCGCGGAGGCCGGTCCCAGGGCCTTCGGAGTAGCGTAGTGTAGCGTCCCTGCCGCCGATGCCAAACCCCACGGGCTCGGCTCCGACGACGCGACGGGTCGCGTGTGCTGACCGTTTCCCCGCCAGCCTGTTCAGATTCGCTCGGCAAACTTGAATTCAGTGGCGTGGAACCACCGCCACCCGATCAGGAGGACGGCGACCGAAACCGCCACGGCGTATAGCGACGGTCCGAGTTCGGGCAGCCGGCCGTGGATGATCAGGTCGCGGTAGGCCGAGACGATGGGCGTCATCGGGTTGACGTTGACCAGGACGCTCTCGGTCGGGAGCGGGTAGATGACATTGGTGAGAAACATCCACAGCTGGATCGCCACGGTGAACACGTAGCGGATGTCCCGGTAGAACAGGTTGGCCATCGACAGGAGCATCGCCAGGCCCAGCGTCAGGACGACTTGGACGAGGAGAACTGCGGGCACCAGCAGCAAGGTCGGATGGGCGGTGAAGGTCCAGTCGCCCGCCACGGTCTTGCCTGCCTGGGCGACCGCGGGGCCGCATTGGTCGGGTGCGACATGGAAGTAGACGACCAGCCCGACCAGGACGACCGTGCCGATGAGGAAGTCGACCAGGGCGCTGGCGACGCTGGCGAAGGGGAACATCTCGCGCGGGAAGTAGATCTTCGTGACCAGCGTGGCGTTGGCCACGAGGCTGTTGACCGCCTGGGTCAGGCTGGTGGCGAAGAAGATCCACGGCAACAGGCCGATGTAGGCGAAGACGGCGTACGGCATGGAGATATCGACCAGCCGCGTGACGGGGATCGCCCGGGTGAAGACGAACGTGAAGATGAGCATCATCGTCAGCGGGAGGAACAACGCCCACGCCACCCCGAGCACCGACTGTTTGTACCGAACGCGGATCTCTCGAAGGGTCAAGCTGACCAGCAGCTCTCGGTACCGGATCAGCTCGGCGATCATGGCCCGGCCGGTCGCCAGTTCACGGCTCAACCAGCCGGACTTGGTGGGCGTTGTCAGACAAGAGGGCGCGGCTTGCATCTGAGCGGTGAATCCTCACGCGGTCAGGCATACGGATCGTTCTGGCACCGAGACGAACGCTACCGACCGAAAGCGGTACTAGGCTAGTTATCGGCTCGTGGGAGGAGCGACTTGCCTTACCGAAAGACGTCCAACGTCGCAGGCACGATGTGGGTTATCGGACTCCGTTTCCGGTAGGCGCCCCGTCGCGAAGCACGGATCGCCGCTTGGGGGTCACGAAGAACCAGCGGACGCGATCGGCCGTGCGACGGGTCGCTGCCGCGTCGGGCCTGGCCTCAAACCGGGCTCGAAGCGTGTAGTCGTCACTGAAGCGGCTTGTGTGCTTCCGTCCCGGCAGGAATCCCCGACACGTCACCTCAAACGACCCGGTCAGCTTGTTGTCCTTGTCACACTGAAGCGTGATCCGCCCGGGGCCGCCGGTGAAGCATACGCCGCGGCGGGTGTAGTCGTCATACGCCTGCACCATACCTGGCTCGAGTGCGTACTCCCCGCCGCTGCCCGCGCCGGCCAGGGCCTCCGGCAGCTGGATGATCATCCGAAGGTAGTAGCTCCGGACGCCCTGAAGGATGAACTGTCCGGCATGCGTGTCCCATCGGTACGTCAACGCCAACGACGCCCCGCCCGCCTCGGTGTTCGCCCACGTGCACTCGGTGGGGGTGAGCAGGAAGGTGTGGGGACCCTCCTTGGTGCTTTGGGTGAACGTCAGCCGGGCATCCCTGCACCCCCCAATCATGGACGCGATCAGGCCGACGGCCAGCAGATGGCCCAGTCTGAAGTGCAAAGAACCCAACCCCGAATTCACAATGAGTCCTCCTTATCCGAAGGCGGTCTACATGCAGACCCGCAGCGCCCGCCCGCGATCGGCCATATGGCCTGATTCCTATTATCGGCACGGCGCTGCCCGGACAGCCTGCCGCTTTGGGCCAGAATCTCCGCCAGCCGAGGCACACGTCGTCCGGTTCGCTCGCCCCTGACAGCGACCGCGGCCCGCCGGTTGGGCTTCGCCCGGGTCAAGGCTGGGGTGCTTCAGGACTGAACCGGAGCCCCGGATCGGGTACGCTCTTTCCGTAGGTGGGCCACTTGAGCGGTCGCTTCGCCTGATCATACAGGCGCGTGACCCGCAGGTCGTCCTCGCCGAGCACCTGTTCCCCGACGACGAGGACTGGCTCGGCTGCCCGCAGCGAATCGCAGGCCTCCCACAGCTCGTCGAACATCGGCCTGAAGGCTTCCACCGGCTTGTCCGACTCGCGGAACCGTCCGATGACCCACCGGTTGGCGTTTTGGATACGTCCCTGGAGTCCAATCGAGTTCAGCGTGGCGTAGACTGCTTGTGCGATCGAGGCAGCCGCCAGATCGACGTGGCTCGTGCTGTCCTCGGCGATGCGATGCTCGTTGGTGACATGCCCATCCACAGAAGCCATCAGACCGGTGATCAGCTTCAGCGTCTGGCCGTGCAGCGCCCGTTTCGACGGCAGGCCGTAGACGTCGTGCCGGGCCAACAGGACTACCACCGCGCCCTGGCGCGATCCCGGCCGGCCGCCGGACCACAACACCTCAGGGGGTGCCATCCGCACCGTCGGCGGCATCTGCTTGGCGTATCCCTGGAGCTGTCGAACGATGAACTGATCGACGGGGACATCCCGTGGGGCACCGGTGCGAGGGTCGGCGTCCGTGCCATCGGCCTCGGCGTCGCCCGGCCGTACGACGTCGGCGCCTTTGAAAGGGACGAATCCGTCGTCCGGGGGTGCAGGGGCTGGCCCCTGACAGCCGGCCAGCGCCACCGCCCCAGCCAGCGTGAAGGACCCGATCGCCCGTGATGTCGCCATCGACCTTGCCTCAGCTACTTGGTCCGGCGGATCTGGCCGCGCGCGAGCCGTCCGAAGTAGTCCCGGCTCGCCCGGAGCACCCGCGGCATCAGGATCAACGCCGCCGGCAGATTACAGAATACCATCAGACCAAACATCGCGTCGCTGAAATCGTAGACCGGCTGGAACCGTTCGCTCAACGTGCCCACGACGATCATGGCTACGAACACGAACTTGTAGGGCAGAATGCCCTTGGGTCCGAGGAGGAACTCAGCGCCCTTCTCGCCGTAGTAGCTCCAACTGATCATGGTGGAGAAGGCGAAGCAGCAGATGCCGGCCATGACCACGTAGGTTCCGAAGCCCGTTAATCCGCGGTCATAGGCGAACGTGCTGAGTTCAGCCCCCTCGATGAGGAGGTGAACGGAGCGGCCCTGTCGCAGGCCGGCGGCGACCTCGGGCCACTGGTCCTGGGGCACGTCCAACTTCAGCTGACCCTCGACAGGCGATTCGACGCGCTCGCTTGGGTCTCGTTTCTCACCGTTGATGGCATCGATGATTGCGATGTGGACTTCGCCCTCCGGTCTGTCGGGGTAGATCTGGACCTCGAGCTGACCGCAGATGTACCGGAGTTGATCGGGCTGATTGGGATCGAAGGCGACGGTGACGTACGGCCGATCCGAGTCTACGTCCGTCACCGTCCCGACCGGCTTGCGCGACCAGGCGCCGGTGATCAGAATGACCAACGCCGTCATGGTGCAGATCACGAGCGTGTCGATGAAGGGCCCGAGGGCGGCGACCACGCCTTCACGAACCGGTTCGTTGGTGCGGGCGGCCGCGTGGGCGATCGGCGCCGAGCCCATTCCGGCCTCGTTGCTGAAGCACGCCCGACGAAGCCCTTGCACGAATGCCCCGCGAAGCGTGATTCCCAGAAACGCGCCGCCGGCGGCCGTCCCGTTGAAGGCGTCGTGGAAAATGCTGCCGATCATCGTTGGGACGGCCTCGAAATTCCGCGCGATGATGAACACCGAGCCAAACACGTAGAGCAGACACATGAACGGGACTAGCGCCGCGGCGACCTGCCCGATCCGCTTGATGCCGCCGATGCTGACCATGGCCACCAGGATCGCCAGAACCAATCCGCTGTAGGCCGGCGGAATGCCGAAGTTCTGCTCCAGCGTGGCTGCCACCTCGTGGCTTTGGAACATGTTCCCCCCGCCCAAAGCGCCCAACGCGGTGAAGGTCGCGAACAGCACCGCCAGAACGCGGAAGAGTGCCCACGCCGGATTGCCTCTGCTGCGGAGTGGCTCCACCAGGGCCTTCTGTATGTACCACATGGGCCCGCCCCGGACCTCGCCCCGCGCACGGGGCTCCGGGGGGGCGTCGGGCGAATCGGCCTCATCGCGATACTCCAAGACATGGGCTTCGGCGTCGGCCTCGGCCAGTGCAGGGGCGGACGGATCGGGGACGTCTCGCGATTCTCGAAACATCACACCCAACGTACACGTGATGAACTTCGTGGCCATGCCCAACAGGCCGACCACCCACATCCAGAAGACCGCCCCCGGACCGCCCGTGGCGATCGCGACCGCCACCCCGGCGATGTTGCCCAGCCCGATCGTTGCCGAGAGGGCTGCGCACAACGCCTGGAAATGGTTGATCTGTCCGGCGTCTTCGGGCCGGTCGTACAGCCCGCGGACGCAGGCGATGCCGTGCGTTAATGCCCGCCACTGGACGAACCGCGTCAGCACCGTGAAGAGCAGCCCCGCGCCCAGCAATAGGAAGAACAATGGGTTGGCCCAGATCACGCCGACCAGCCAACCGACCCACTCGCCAACCTGCGTTTCGAGATCAGGCATCCGTGCGCCTTTCCGAACGGCCTAGCCATTGGACAGCCGACATTCTAAGCTGCCTGCAACAAGAGCAGAACAGTGTAGCACAGCCGCCCTCGGCTGGGGAATCTCAGAGCACACCCCCGAGGGCGGGTGGGGTGCCTCTTGAGAATCCCGCGGCTCGGGTGCTTGTTGCAGGCAGATCGGTAAATCAGATTGGCAGGATGGCCCACGGCACCCGCCGTCCGGCAATCGAGGTGGACGTCTAGCGTCGGAGCGTGACAACCATGTCCGGGCAATCGGCCCTTACAGTGCGCACGGGTTTCATCGCCGTCTCTCTTGCGCAATCGGTTTTTGCTGCGGAAGGAGTCCAACACCAAGGCGGAACGCCTGAAGTCGTCATCGGCACGTCGGTCTCGCTGCCAGTTATAGGGGAGACTGTCCAGGTCGACATATTGCCGAAGGCGCGAGAAGACGACCTTTCCCTCCGAATCGACGCGCCGACAGGCGCGTCGCTGAATCTGCCGTTGGACGTGCGCGGTAGGGCGGTCTGGAAGCCCACACGCTACGGCAAGCACCTGCTTAGATACGGCCGTCACAGCCGGCAGATCTGGGTTGTCTCGCGGCCCACGATCTTCAACTGGTGGTCGACGGAGATTCGTCCCGATTTCGTCACGGGCGCCATGCTCGCCAAGGGACACGCGAGTGACTTCTGGCGACGCCGGGGTGTGATCCGCCTCCACTGGATTGGCGGAGCCCATCTGGCCGGCGAGAAGCACAAGCCCCCGTTCCGCCGCCCGCAGCAGTGGTTCGACAGGTGGTGGGGCCGGCTGGCCGATCAGACGTCCCCTCCCCAACAGGGCGTGTGCCTGGACGAGCTCTACGCGACCGACCAGCGCGTTGACGGCATCGCGATCCCGAGAGCCGTGGCCATGCTCCGCAGAGCCGCGGGGAATGACCTTGCCATCGGCGTGTATTGCTCGGGGCTGACCGAGGTATTCGCGACCGGCATGTGGTATCTCAGGCAGTCCGATGCGTACCTTTTAGAGGAGTGTTACTGGGGTAGCGAAGAAATCTACCTCAAGCGCTGGCAGGACGTCACCCTCTATCGCCTGCAGCATCGCGCGGTGCTGGTCATCTCACCGGGATTCAACCAATCGGAACGTGTCAGGGGGTCGCTGAACGCCGACGCACTCCGTCGCGAGTTCGCCACGGTGCGCCGCGTCGCCCCTGACGCTGCGGGCCTGGGGGTATTCAACGCCTACAAACGGCCGGATCTCGAACGGCTCGCCGACAAGTTGATTGAGCGGTACTTCCTCGAACCGACGGTCCACCTGCATCCGCGCAACGGCAACCTGGTCGCGCAGAACATCGGTCACGAGGATGCGGAGGGGTTCTCGGTCGCCTTTCTCGATGGTGCGGGCAAGTGTCTGGTGCACGTCCGATTGCGAACGCTCGAGCCCATGTCCAGTCAAGCGCTTTCGGTACCGCCGGGCGCAAAGAGGGCCCAAGTGCACGTGCCCGAGAGGGCGGTCAACATCTATCCGGGCGGCGTGTATCACTTCCCCAAGACGATGAACCCGCTGCAGGTCGTGGAGGCATCGGTTGCGGATGGCGCGGTGATAACGAATCAGGACGGCAAGTTCACCTTTCGCGCCACGTTCAACAAGCCCCTGGACCCGGGCGGCCTCAAGCCCGAGAACGTATTCCTCCACGGTGTGCTGAATGGACCACACACCGGCCGGCTCGAGTACGACAGCACGGCGCGTGTGCTTTCCGCGGTGTTTCAGCGCCTGCCGTCGGATTTCTACACGCTTCGGCTACTGAGCGGTAAGGACAAGATCCGCGACACGGAGGGTCTGCCCCTCGACGGGTCTGGCAATGGACTTCTGGATTCGTGGCACGATCACTACGCCGTCCATTTTCGATTGGACCGCGACGGCAAGCGCCCTGTGCTCGCGTTGCCGAAGGTCCGCGGGAAGAAGGCGCCTCCGGACGCTCCAGGGAGGAGCGTACGGCGGTCGAGCCCTTGACGGTTCGCCATGGCGCGCCCTCAAATACCGACATGGATCTCCGAACGCCCGTGGGCCACGTCATCTGGTCATGTCTGGTGCTGGCTTCGGCTGATGGCACATTCGCCCAGGACGTCATCAAGATCGAGAGCGGCGTGGCCCAGCTCTTCGTTGACGACAAGCTGATCGCGTCGCAACGCGCCCTGAAGCGAACGCTGCGCCGGCCTCGAAAGGACAACGGCGGTAACCTGCCCGTTATTGCGCTCGACGACGAGTACGGTACCTGCCCTGCCACCCTCAAGGGACCGGGCACGATTGTGTTTGACGCGCACCTGAAGAAGTACGTCATGTTCGCGTCGGCGTACGCACGGACGATGCCCAAATCGAACCCGGATCGCGCCAAGCTGTTCCGGTTCACCTCATCAGACGGCATGCACTGGGTGAAGGGGGATGACGGCAGACCTCAGCGGATCGCGTTCGACCTGAACGACGCCGAAACAGGGAAGCGGATCTACCGCAACATCGACACCGTGTCGCTCCACTACGACGAGCAAGACAAGGCCTACCCGTACAAGGGCTGGGCCTTCTGCGCGGGCTGGGGAGGACATCACAGTGCCATCTGCTACGTCCGATCTCGGGACGGAATTCAGTGGCAGCGGGTTCGCCCAATCGCCAGGGAAGGCAGCCACGCCATCGAACACGGCGGACAGACTCTCTCCGGACCCGGTGATACGTCGACGTTTCACTATGACCCCGCAAGCCGCCGATTCCTCGCCTCCCTGAAGTACGTTACGGGTCCCAGAGACGATGTGAACCCGGGCAACCGCACGCGCTCGCGTGCCTTCGCGTTCTTCGATCGGCTGGATGAGCCGTTCGATATGCGTCGCGTTGGACGCATCGACCTGGTGCCCCGGCTCAAGAAGGCCGGTGGGGACATGCCCTGGGACGAATACTACGCCGCGAGCGCATGGCGGTATGAGTCGCTATGGCTGGGTGGCTTGAAGATCTGGCATGGCGCGGGCGATTACCCGCATTCGTCCGCGGGCTGCGCGTTCCTGAAACTCATCGTCAGCCGTGACGGTCTGCATTGGAAGAAGGTGCCTTCCAGGAACGACGCGGGCGTTCCCGAGGTGTGGCTGGGAAACGGTCCTGAGGGCGGCAACAATGGCCGAAACGACGGCGGATACGTCAACATGTTCAGTCAGAGCCCGTTGCGGATCGGCGACGAGCTGATCATCTACTACGGTAGCTCATCCTACGGGAAGCTCGCACCGCGGGAGCGGGCCATCACGGGTGGCGGCATCTTCCGCGCCCGGCTCCGTGCGGATGGGTTCGTGTCAGTCGACGAGGGGACGCTCACCACACACGCGCTGGCATTCGAGGGAGAAGACCTGCAGCTCAACAGCAACGGCGAGGTACTCATCGAAGTGCTCGGATCGAAAGGCCTGGTGCTCGGCAAGCGGGTGGTCACGGGTGACTCGCTGCGACACCGCGTTTCCTTTGCCGGCAAGTCGCTTCGAACACTGGTGCCCCAAGGGCTCGCGCGGCTTCGATTCACCGTCGCGCCGGGTGCAGCGCTCTACTCCTTCACGATCAGCAAGCGCCCACAGGCATCAACGGCATACCGGGTCGTCAGCGCGGTGCCCGTGGCGGACGAGCCGGCCTGCATGCCGGGAATGACCCGCGCACCGAACGGTGACATCCTCGTCGTCTTCGGCACGAAGTGGGAGCCCTGGCCCTGGGGCGGCGAGCTCAGGATGGTGGTCTCCAAAGACCAGGGCAGGACGTGGTCGAAACCCCGTCTTGTCTACAGGCATGCAGATCCGCGCTACACCATTGCGGCCGCCAACGGCATCCAGACGCTCAGCAACGGCGACATCCTCTTGCCCACCGTGTTTTCGATGACGCCCAAGCGGAAGGGCGTCGATCCGAAAGAGACGAACCCCGCGGTCATCTACGACGGTCACTCACCCGAGAACATCCGCGACGTCCGCCTCTTCCGGTCGAGGGACAACGGCGTGAAGTGGACGCTCCAGCCGACCGCCTTCAAACGCGTCCAGCGGGCCGCCCGTTTGCTGGAGACCCGGGACGGTCAACTTGTCCTGTCCATGTATGAGTACAAGCCTGTGCTGCGGCCCGTGTATGTCGTCTCGAGGGATCTCGGCGAGACGTGGGGGCCCAGACAGTACCTGGGTGTGCCACCTGGTGTGAGTGAGACGAACATCGTCGAGGCCGCCGACGGCTCGTGGTTCACCATCATGCGGGGGTATCTGCCGGGCCGGCCACGCCGGACGTTCTCCACGGTGCGATCCGCCGATCACGGACGGACCTGGAGCAAGTGGCGGTGGACGTCGGTGCAAGGCAAGATGCCGGATCTCCTGGTGCTGGGCTCAGGGCGGATCTTGATGGGCGTCGGCTGTGAGGGCCTGACCGACGGCAGCCAGATCTACCAGCAGGAGTCTAGAGAGGCCTTCGTCACGCTCTTCGTCAGCGACGATCACGGCCGGAGCTGGAAGCGGGACGTCGCGCTGAAACAGGTCGCGTCGGGCAGCACGATCAAGCCCATCGACAGCCCCGTCATGTGTTCGCTCGACACCGGTCGCATCTTGGTCGTGGCACAGGCTCAGGATCTCTCTAAGCGCGGGGATCCCCTGTTCGGCTGGAGCGCGGGCATGTCCCTGATCGCCAACATCCTGGAACCGACGAGGTAGATGCAGAAGAAGGGAATGCAGGGACGTCCTGTGGCTGCAACGAGGGAGACACCCAATGCCGACGGGCGACGACACCCGCGCGAACGTGTCCATCGCGTCGCTCCTGCTCCGCAGCTTGCTACAGATTGTCATCGGGGTCGGCATCTGGGGAGGCGCCCTGTTCGGTGCGGCCGGGACGCTTGCCTGGGTGCGGGGGTGGATCCACGCCGGTAGCTGGGTTGCCACGATCGCCGTCAACGTCTTCGTGCTGTTGCGCTTGAACCCGGACGTGCTTGACGCCCGTCTGAAGCGGCAGCGGATCACTGAGGGATACGACAAGGTTGTCTTCGCGGTGTTGATGCCGGCCGTACTGGCGATCCCGGTCGTGGCTGGGGTGGACGCGGTGCGGTACGGGTGGGCTCGGCTGCCGGAGCCTGCGCTCTGGCTGGGACTCCTCCTGCACGTCGTCGGCAGCGCCATTGCGCTGTGGGCCCTCGTCGTCAATCCCTACCTGGAGAAGACCGTGCGGATCCAGACCGACCGCGACCATCAGGTGATCACGACCGGTCCCTATCGGATCGTGCGGCATCCGTTGTACTTGGGGGTCAGTCTGTTTTTCGCCGCGATCCCATTGATCCTGGGCTCGGCCTGGGCCTTGGCGCCCGTGAGTGTTGCGATCGTCGTATTGATCTTCCGAACGGTCTTCGAGGAGCGAACGCTGCTTCGCGGATTGCCCGGGTACGCAGACTACGTGAAACAGACTCGCTACCGCATACTCCCGGGAATATGGTAGGCGAGCAGCCCTGGGGCCAAACGGCGGGTCGAGACGACCGCCCTACACATCTCGATTCGTTGCTGTTCTGCATGGCGTCTAACGATAAGGACCATCTGCCCGCGCCGCCCATCGCGGGGGGTGCAGTCGCTCACTTCACTTCCCCATACCGGTGTCACGCAGAATCGTGTTCTCCTGCGCGCGTTTCTCGATGCGGCAAGGCCTCGCCACCACCATGTCGACGTGTCGACTTGTCGCCCCAGGCAATCGAACAGCGAGCATGCGGCTCCAGCCAGGGCTGATCGGAGTCCCAGTCGTGCCTGGCTCGGCGCTGGTGTCAACGGCTGTCCATCGGCAGCAAGAAGGATCACCCGCTTGACACTGCGATCTCAGTCGAGATCATCGTCGCGGCCGAGGAGGCATTGCCGCGCCTCGACCGACAAACCGTGTGCTGCATACTGATCCGTGGTCTCACCGAAGGAAGGAGGATCCTACAGTGCGTCAGGCAACGGTGCGAATCCTTGTCTTTGCGCTGACGGCATCGAGCTTGCACCTGGCGCACGCCAGCGGCGAGTCGAAGCGAGCAAAGGAGAGGCCCGGCATGGACTCGATCGCAAACGTGGTTGCCGACTGGCCGGCGGAGCGGGCCGTGTGCCGCCCGGTGCCGATAGGGCAGGTGAAGGTCGCCGGCTTCCTGGGAAAGCGGGTCGACCTGAACCTTCCCAGCATCCTGGCCGGCCTGCAGACTCCGCTCCCTCGCGGCTTCGAGGCCCGCGCTGCCGGCAAGAAGCTGCCACCCGAGGCGCATCGCCTGGCCGCCGACTCCGACTGGTACAAGTGGCTGGAGGGGGCGTGCTATGTCCTGGCGCGAACGGACGATCCCGATCTGCGCAAAGCCGTAGAACGCGTTGCCGGACAGATCCTGAAGTGTCAGCAGCCCGACGGATACATCAACACGCAGGTGCCGCCGCTTCAGCGGTTCGACACGCGTGTCAACCACGACCTCTACATCGCCGGACACTTCTTCGAGGCGGCGGTCGCCCGCTACCGCGTGATGGGTCAGCGAGATCTGCTCGACGCGGCTTGTCGCTGGGCCGACTACATCATCGCCCAGTACAAGGCCGGCCATTCCTACTTCAAGTCCGTTGGGAGAAGGGAACACCCAGAGTACGAGCTCGGCTTCCTACGTCTCGGCCGGGCAGCCGGGCGCAAGGACTACGTCGACTTCGCCGCCACGCTTGCCCGAATGAGCAGGTTGGGACCCAAGGTGGCCGATATCAAAGCCGGCGGCGGCGAGCTCCACGCCGTCCGTGTCGGGTACCTCCTGGCCGGATGCGCCGATATCTACATGGAGACCGGCTGCCAGGATCTCTGGCAACACCTGCCGGGGCTCTGGGAGGAGCTCGCAGAGACGCGAATGTACGTCACCGGGGGGATCGGTTCGGTCGGCGAGTCGATCGACCGCCGGCCGTATATCCTGCCGAATAGCAGGAACGTCAAACCGCACAGGCATATCGGTGAGACGTGTGCGTGCATCGCCATGATGATGTTCACCTGGCGGATGCACGCGGCAACCGGCGAGGCCCGCTGCTTCGACGCCCTCGAGCGGGCCCTGTACAACCACTTCCTCGGCGCCCTGGCGCTCAACCAGATGGGGAACTTCTACTTCAACCCTCTCTACGTTGTCGGTGACGTCAGCGACAGGAGCGATGCCCGACATAAACCGATGACCGCACGGTGTATGCTCCCCGAGATTCACCGGACCACCTGCTGCATGCCCAATACCTGGCGGTTCCTCGGGGCGCTGCCGGAGTACCTGTTCTCCTGCGACGACGAGGGGGTGTTCGTGAACCTGTACACCACCTCGACGGTTCGCCACCGACTGCCCGACGGGCGAGACGTGCATCTGAGTCTGGAGACGCGATACCCCTGGGACGAGAAGGTCCTGATCCGCTTCCGCGGAGACAAGCCGACGCGCTTCAAGCTGCGCCTTCGCATCCCGCAGTGGTGCCGCCAGGCGTCCCTGGCGCTGCCCGGTCAAGACGCGCGATCCATTTCCGGCGGGAAGTACTGGGTCATCGAGGAGACCTGGGACAAAGGCCACGTCGCGACACTGACGCTCCCGATGCCCGTTCGGCTCGAGCTGCCGGACCCACGAAACACCGCGAACGTCGGGACCGCAGCGGTCATGCGCGGGCCGCTGGTCTACTGCCTGGAGCGCCCGGACGTGGACTTCCCGGTTCAGGTGGCCCGACTCCGTCTCGAGCCGGAGGAGGCAGCCGAAAAGGTCCGGGTCGAGTGGCGTAAGGACCTGCTTGGCGGCGTGAACGTGCTCCGCGTTCCCGCGGTGGCCGCGGACCTGCCCGAGTCGATCGACAAGACCAAGAGCCCGCCGTTGGTCGCAACGGGCCGAGACGTCGAGCTGACGCTCATCCCCTTCTACGCCCGAGCCAACCGCGGCAACGACAGTCGCTGGGTCGTCTTCATGCCGCTCGAGGCAGGCCGCATCCGCCCGACGCTGGCTGCCCGAAGTTGGGCCGGCGCGTCGCACGTCTGGAAGGCCGACACCGTCCGTGCACTCCACGACCAGGTCGAGCCGGCCTCGTCGGCCGACGAGCGCATCCCACGATTCACATGGTGGGACCACCGCGGGACCACCGAGTGGGTCCAGTACGATTTCCCGGAAAGGCTGAAGGTCTCGGCCGTGGCCATCTACTGGTTCGACGATACGGCTCGCGGAGGCGGATGCCAAATCCCCAAGTCGTGGCGAGTGCTGTACCGCAGTGGTGAAGATTGGCGGCCCGTCACCTACACCGGGCCGTACGGGGTCGAGAAGGACAGGTACAATCGCGCTAAGTACATACCCGTCGAGACGGACGGCCTGAGGATCGAGGTCCAGCTAGCGCCAAACCGCTCCGCCGGGATCCTGGAGTGGCAGGTCCAGTAGGCGTCGAAGCCTGGCGCCGCTGATGAGCAGTCAGCCTACTTCGTTGGTCGGACCTCCGGCATTTGTCGCAACGCCAGGCTCCGGCCGGGCTCGACTGCTCTTCCTCTTCACCTACGCACGGTTACCGTCCCCTCTGAGGCATCGAGGAGTAGCTCGTCGCCATCGGCGATAAGGGCTGCGTCATCCGGTGAGATCTGTACGATCGGTACGCCACACTCCCGCGCAATCTGGGACATGTGATGCGTATAGGTATTCCCGGATTGGGCAACGACCATACCTTGAACCCGCAGTATCAATGAGAGCAAGAGCGCGGAATACGCACTCGTTGGTTGTACCGTCTTGGCGAGAACCAGCACATTCAGCTCGGCTGCACGGTCGACCTCCTCGAGCGAGTCGATCTTCTGAGCAAGGCCTTGAGCGCGTCCTGGTGATAGACCGGTTCCGTTGATAACCGCTTCGGCACGATCCTCTGGGGGCGCCGACGTCGCTGCCGTTCCAGCCGCTTCTTCTGCAGGCGGCTGAGCCCTCGAAAGCTCGTCTGGCGGTCTGCCGAGATACGCAGGGGGGTGGAGCCTCTCGTGCCGTTCGTACTCGAGTCGTCTGTGTTGCCAGACGCGCCGACCCTCCTCGACATCGCATGTCTGAGCGATATGTGCCAGGTCCTCTGCCGTGAAGAAGCGGATGTCGTCGGGCTCATCGATCAGGCCGGCGGTCTGCAGCTTGCGGCACGTGTCCGTCCACAGTCCACGGAGCCGACATCCGGGTACGCTGCTCCAAGCGCGGTCGTTCAGAGCCGGCGCCCAGAACAGAACCCAATCAAGCAATCGGTCGAATCTTGGCAACGCGTCGGGATCCTTCTCGGCAAGGGCCGTTCGGACCTTGGCCTCATGCTCTTGGCGGCGCTGGGTTGCCTGCTCGTGCTTTGCCATGACGCCGCTGCTCCGACCGCGCATCGCTTCTCGCACGACCAGGAGCGTCGCGTAGTGCACGGACATTTCATTGGGAGTGATCTCGTCGTATCGGCTCGGCGGAGTCATGCCGAATCTGCCGCAGTAGTCCTCGTAGGCCGCCATCAATGGGGAAGATCCATGCTCTCCTACCAGATGCAAGAAGAGCGCTTGCACGTCCATCGTCTCGAACGCGTGGCGAATCGCGTCCTGGCCAGTCGACTGGGCAAGCTCCTGCGCCTCCAGGATTTGGACGTGCGGGTAGTAGGGATCCAGGTCAGGATGATGGCCCTGGATCAAGTGGTCTGCATCGAAATCAGGCAGGTACTTCGATACGAAGCTCCGCAACAGGCCAATGCAAACGCCGAAGAGGCCTTGAGACGGCCCGATGCCAAGGCTGTAGATATCGAAGGTCGCATCGCGCGCCCAAAGCGATGCCTTGATGTTGTCCTTCATTGAACGTGCGTCTCGCTGGAGCGCTATCGCCCTATCTGATAGGGCGGGCCACTGATGATGCTTCGCGTCGAGAAAGGCCTTTCGCAATGCAGGTTCATATTCGCGCAGGTACGCTTCCACCTGATCGGGGGATTCCTGCGACCACCGATGCTCGCCGGCAAGATAGAGATAGCCGTTGAATTCCGCCTCGATGCCTACGAACCGGTACGGCTGTAGCTCGATTGGCCCGAGTTGATACCGGTCGTACATCTCGGCGTACGACAGGTCCTGGTAGATCGGAGGGATGAGCTTCTCTTCTATCCGGGGAAAGGGGAAGTACCAATGAGGGCCTGCCAGTTGCCACGTCTTGTCCGCCGTATGAGGCGGGAGATCGTGCGGGAAGAAGGTGGGCAGTACGGTGATCGGGCGTACTTGCACGATGAAGACCTCATCGCCGGCCACTGCCCATTCGATGTCAACGCGGCATCCGAATAGCCGGTCGATGTCAAGTCCGTGTCCTGCTATGCGGGTCGCCACCTCGTCCTGCAACGACGGCGCCGTCCTGCGGTCATCGGGCAGCGGCACGACATCAACGCCGGACGTGCCCGGCACACACGCGGTCGGTTTCTCGACGATCTGCTTCTCGATGATCTTTCCAGTGCCCCACTCGAACACGAATCGGTCCGCCGGAACGTTCCCCGCAGCGCCGACGAGTTCCTGGGCAAGGCCGAAGGTCGATTCGAGGATGAACCGCCACGGGTTGCCCGTCTGTGGGTCGGCCGTGAAGAGGACCCCAGCGCTGTCCGCAGCGACAAGCTGCTGCACAAGCACTGCCATCGCGTCCGGTTCTGGCGTGACGCCCATCTTCTTCGCGTAGTCCATCGCGGGTTGTGTCCAGGCGGCGCACCAGCACTGCCGGATCGCCGTCCAGAGATCCGCCAGTGACCGGATACCAAGGAAGCTCTGGTAGACGCCGGAAAAACTCGCCGTTGCCGAGTCCTCATGCACGCCTGAGGAGCGTACGGCCAATCCACAGGGCGCCTCCGCAAACAGCGTCTCGGCCATCGGTACAACCGCGTCGGCCAGTGCCTTCGGAATCGGCGTCGTGAGTACACGGTGACATAGGGCCGCGCGTGCTTCGGCAGATGCTGCATCCCCGGGATTCCCCGAGTTGGCGATGAGTTCCTTCACCGTCGCCATGAGGCCGGCTTGATTCAAGAAGGAGCAAGGTGCCCCCCGGGTCAGCACGAATCCCGATGGCACGCTGAGCCCATGCGCCATCACCTTGCCGAGATTCGCCGCTTTCGCACCGGCGTTGGTCGGTTCAAGTCCTGCCTGTAGTTCAACGACGAGCATCGTCGCGTGTTCCCTGTAGTTGCGCACTGCGCTATGGATGACCTGAATGCACTTGTTCGCCTTCTTCCCAGATCTGGAGCAAGTCCAACAACCACCAGATTGTGTCCTGCGCCTGGATGTCCCCGCCAAGCGCTAATCTGAGCAGCCAACCCAAGCGCCGCGAATTCCATGCCAGCCAGACAGCATCGGCCTCTGCCAGGAAGTCCGCAAGGCTACTCCTCACGCCACACGGACCCACGTAGTCCTCCAAGTACGTCACGGCGATTTCCTCTCGGCCGAGCGCCAAAGAAGGCAGATCATCCGACGGCCCAACGAAGGGGGCAATGTCGAAGAACCGCGCGCCGAGTAGAGACAACCCGAGGTCAACGGCCAACATCGCATCGGAACCCTTGCGAGAGCCAACGTGATAGGGCCAGAGGTCGCCATGGACAAAGCCCATCGGGAACCCAGCCGTGACCTGTCCCAACAGGCGAAGCTTGACGGCAAGGGCTAGTTCGAGATTCGCATCGGCGCCGAAGCGCCTTGCGAGACGGTCTCCGAGGTCGTGCTGTCTGGCTCGCGCTGCGATCTGCTGCACAACGGGAACTTGGTCACCAGGAATACGGTGGAGCGCCCCATGTTTCGGCAACCGCTCGTAGGCCTTGTCCGTGGACAGGGCATTCAACCGGGCCACGAGGCGGACGAAGCTTCGTAGTAGGTCAGCAGATCGGTACACCTCAGCGTCCGTATAGATCCTGTCCAGGTGTTCGATGAAGAGGATCTCTCGGTTCTCGGCATCCCTCACCGCGCCGTAGAGCTTCGGAATAGGAGCGTTGTGTCTCTCAGCGTGCAGAAACTGCTCAGACTCGATCCGTTCCTGTTCCGCATGGCGTTTGACGAAGACGACCACCTGCCCGCGCCGCCCCTCGTAGGTGGTGTAGTCGAAAGTCGGGATGAGCTTCTCTCCCTGATGCCCGGCGTGCCCAGTGATTTCATGGCGGAACGTGAACGTGAACGTGTCGATTGGCGTCCCGACCGCCTGCTCGAGAACCTGGACCACGTCAGAGCGCTTCAAGTCGAAGAGAGATTGAGACGCCATCATTCCCCTCTCTGGGCGAACCGTAAGCTCACCGACGGAGACTTCTGACAGAGCAATCAGGAATCTCAAGCACACAAGGGATCTGGCCGCAGCCCGGCACGGCACAGAATCAGCCTGCGGCCCATATGCGGTGGGGCACACTGTTGCCCGCTCTGCGGGCTTCACGTCCTTGCGACCTAGCGGCTCCTGCCGCGGTTGATCCGACCCCCATTCGTACACGGGTCGGTACCGGTGTCAAGGGACGGCATCGGGGACGACATGGGCTGGCCGCTCGACGGATCCACTGGGGCGGCGCTTGGGCATCCACGGGGACCAGGACGTTGTTACCACAGGCCGCGACAAGATGCCCTACGCGATCGATCCCGCCGTCAACGACCCGATCAGCGCCGCAGGGCCCGACTTCACTCCCAGCTGGATCGGCGCGGTAGACATTGAGGCAAAGGTGAAGTAGCGTCATTCGCGAGCGAAAGGGAGAGTGAGAAGCGGGCGTACCGATGACAGCCAGCAGTGCGGCGGCCTGTGCCGCCTGGCAGGGCAAGGACGTCATCGAGCCCACGTTGAAGAGCCCCCTGCGCCCGGCCCCCGAGCTGAAGAGCGCAAAGCTGTACACTCTCTGGATTAAACAACGTATCGCCACGGTCCAAAGGAATCACACGATGGCTCAATCCAACTTCCCTTGGCGTGTCTGGCTGAAACCTGCATGCGTGCTTGGGCTGGCGGTAGCAGGAACGGGCTTGCCCGCCCAAGGAACGGAGGGCAAGGCAGACGGTGGCCAGTCGGTCATCGATGTCGGTTCGCGCAAGCAACTCTTCATTGACGATCGGTTGGTGGAGTCGAGCCGTGACGTGTCGCTGACCATGAACGTCCCACGACGCGATGGCCAGGTGCTGATCGCGCCGGACCAACCGTGGGAGAAGGGAGCGTCCATCTGCGTGTATTCGAGCGTCATGAAGGAAGGCGGCCGGGTGAGAGTGTGGTACGACCTGATTCGTCCGACCGGCCCCGGTCCCTATGACCACACGCGGCGCGTCTGTTACGCCGAATCGAAAGACGGGCTGCACTTCACCAAACCACTTCTCAATCTGAACGAAGTGGGCGGGTCCAAGGCCAACAACGTCGTGCTGCCGGGCGTGATTGGTGGCTGCTCGGTGTGGGTCGATCCGAAGGCGCCGCCCGAACATCGGTACAAGACGCAGGCGAAGGTGTATCCCACGGGTCAGTTTCACATGCACAGCTCGCCGGACGGGCTGCGATGGAAGCTGTTCGCCCGGCTCAATCCCGGACCAGGTGGCTGGGACACGCAGAGCATCGTCCTGTGGGACAAGAGGATCCAGCGTTACGTGCTTTACACGCGTCGCTGGGTGCGTCGGCAGCCGCGTCAGACGAGTTGCCGCACGGTAAGGCGTCTGGAATCAGACGATCTGCGGCGTTGGGACAGTCAGAGCACGGTGATGGAAGCGGACGAAGTCGATCTGGCCACCCACAAGGCGTCGTCCGGCCAGCCGCCCGTTGACTACTACGGCGCCGACGTCTTCCGATATGCCGAGGCCGACGACGTCTACGTGATGCTGGCCCAGGCCTTCTGGCATTGGCAAGAGAGTGAGCCGCGGAAAGGCTCGGGGCCTTCGTCGTTCGACGTGAGACTGGCGCTGAGCCGCGACGGGAAGTCATTTCGACTCGCTTCCCGGCGACCGTTCATGGGAACCGGACCGGCCGGTCGGTTCGACTCGCGATACGTCTGGGCCATGCCACACCCCATTCGCATGGACGATGAGCTGTGGATCTACTACGTCGGATCGAACTGCGGCCACGACGATCGCCTTGACCCGGCAGCCGGCGGCAAGCACTTGACTGGCATCGGCCGCGCGGTGCTTCGTCTGGACGGCTGGGTCAGCGCCGACGCCGCCTACACCGGCGGGGAGCTGACCTCCAGGCCGCTCACGTTTACGGGCAGCCGGCTTCAGCTCAACGTCGACGCGGGCGCCGGGGGGGTGGTGAGGGTAGAGATCCAGGGCAGGAACGGCAAACCCATCGAGGGCTTTGCCGCAGCAGACGCCGACGGGATCAACGGGAATCACCTCCGCGTGCTCGCAAGTTGGAGGGGCAAGACGGACGTGAGCACGCTCGCGGGTAAGCCCATCCGGCTGCGCTTCGTTATGCGCGACAGCAAACTGTACGCGTTCCGATTCCTGCCCAAGGATGACCGAGACGGGTAGGACGGAGGGACCTGAGATGATCCGGTACAGATCGATTGTGCCCATGTTCCTTGCCGGCGCGACGGCTGCAGCATGGGGCGTGCTGGCCTCACGGGCGGCCGGGGAAATCCTCCCTGGTGAACCCGTCGACCGAGGCCTGTACCCAAAGGCCTACGGCCTCTTGGCCAGCGAGCACTTGATGTTTCCCGTGGATATGGCCGACTGGCCGGTCAGGGTCGACGCATCACACCAGCTCTTCATCGACGATTACTTGATCGCATCGACGAAGGAGATCAACCGCCAGGTTCATCAGGCCCAGAAGCACCCGGACAACCCCATCATGGTTTCCCGGAAGCCCTGGGAGCGGTTCTCGGCGACGCGAGAGGGAATCATCTACCAGATCGTCCGGCGGGATGAGAAGACCGGGTGTTTTCGCATGTGGTACGCTGGCTTCACGGGCCACACGTTGCCCTGCGGCGTCAATGCACGTTTCCCGGGGCTCTATGCCGAATCGGCGGACGGCATCACGTGGGAAAGGCCCGAGCTGGGCCTGCACGCATTCAACCGCGGCACCAAGGCCGAGTTGCTAGACGCTTCGGGCAAGCCGGTAGGTCCTTATCGACTCAGCAAGTGCGAGGTGGTCACGGGAGATCAACTCAAGGCCCGAATCACCTGGGCAGACACGGGGACCATCCAGCGCCGCCAAGCGGTGCCTCTGCGCCTAGTGTTCGAGTTGAAGAACGCCAAGCTGTCTTCCTTCTGGATCATGTGACGCGGCCGCTCGGCGTGGTGCGGATCAACCCGTGTCGTGCTCGTGTTCGCAGATACGCAAGTCCGTCCAGCTCCGTCTCTGGTCCCAGAGCGTCTCAGCGCGCGTGGGCCAGGAGGGCGTTCGACCGAAAGAAACGCCAGAACAGGGCCAGGAAGTTCCACTCAACTGGTTGCGGAGTTCGGGATGCGGGATCAGAATTCTTGTCAGTGAGCGGAGCAGTACTGCCGCAGACTCAAAGGAGACGTCATTACAGCCATGAATAAGCCTGGCAGGACGCTTGATTCTGTTGCCGTTGGTCTGTTGTTCGCGGTCATCTTCGCCACGCTGATGCTTGGCCCCTTGGGCCATGCGGCCGAGGAACCGTCTCGGGAGAAGCTGGTGCTGGAGCTCCCGTTCGAAGGGAATCTGGCCGACACGTCGGCGTCCAAGCGCGCATGCGCGCCGCGAGGCGCGGTCACGTTTGTCGATGGGAGGCGGGGCAAGTGTGCGTCGTTCGACGGCCGCTGCTGGGTCGACACGGGGGTATCACAGAAGGAGCTGGGCGATGAGTTTGCCGTCGAATGCTGGGTGAACCCCGGGAGGCAACAGAGCCAGCACGCCGACATCTTTGGGAACCACGTTGGCGAAGGTCTGGGCTTCGTCCTGCAGCAAGAGGGCTCGAATACAAACCAGTATCTGGCCGCATACGGGTCCGGGGGCGGCAGGTGGGTGCTGACCGAAGCGGTGCCGCTGGCGGCAGGGCGCTGGCAACACGTGGCCCTGGTCAAGACGCGGGAAGGCATGCGATTCCACTTGAACGGGGTCCCGGTCGCTGCAAAGCAGGACCCCGCGCCGGCACGCCCATCATCGATGCCTGTGGCCGTGGGCCTCGGTTACAGTTCCGAGAAGCGCTGCTTCCGAGGGTTGATCGATGACTTCCGGATTTGGAGCAGAGCCATGACCGATTTCGGTCACGCCGGTATCGACCCGGCTGCCGCGCGGGAGACGCGCGCCGAATATCTCGATTCGACGCCGCGCCCGCCCGCCGGTGCGCTCGCCGAGTCCTGGACGCTCGCCACCGACGACACGCGGCTGACGCTCGGCGTCACGGCCCAAGGCGAGATGGTCGTTGGCGAGCTGTCCTGCCCGGCGGTAGGTTGGAATTGGATCGTCGGTCCGGTGGCGTTCGGTTTCTGGCCCCGTGCCGAAGTCGCCGGCCAGAGCAAGACCCTCCGGTGGCGATTCGTCGAGGCGGCCGTGGAGGAAAGCGACGGGCAGAAGGTCACGTTGAAGTTTGCGTGCGATGAGCCGGCGCTGGAGATCGCTTCTGAGTGGCAGGCCCGTCCGGGTCGCGGCCCTGTCCATCACAGCATGCGAATCCAGAACCGCTCGACCCAGTCGGTGACGATCGGGGAACAGCCCACCTTCGACCTGGATCTGAAAGGCGCCGCCGCGATGTGGTGCTTCCATAGCGATGGCCGCACCCCGGACCCGGTGGGTGTGTACCGTCATGAACTGAAGGCCGACCGCGCTGGCCTTCGCTACACCGTGCGAACCACTCCGGCTGGGGAGTTCATCCCGTACGTGGTGTTGGCGTCGAGCCGGCAACACGGGGTCTACATGGGGCTGGAGTGGAGCTTCTGTCGGATCGAGGCCGTGACGCTGTCAGGTGGTTCGTCACCGAATCTACGGGTGCGCGGCGGCAACGTCGCGGACCTTCGCATGGAGCTTGCCCCCGGCGAGGCAGTCGAGGTGCGGCCCGGTTTCCTCGGCGCGTATCGCGGCGATCTCGACGACGCTGGCAACAGTCTGCGACGCTGGCTGCTGCGGTACTGCGTGCCCGACATCCTGCGGCGGGACCCGGGCTACCCGAAGGTCCAGTGGAACGCCTTTGGTGCGACGGGCAAGAAGCCGGGCAGTTGGGATCCCGTCGAGAAGAAGTTCTATCCGTTGATCGACGACATCGCTCCGCTCGGTTTCGAGGAAGTGATGATCGACGTGGGGTGGTGGCAGGGCAACGAGCCCGACTCGGATCAAGCCGACTGGCCGTCCGGCATGAAGAAGGCCGCCGACTACGCCCACGAGAAGGGCCTACGGTTCGGACTCTACTGGACGGACGACCGGGATATGGCCAGCCCCACGGGACGTCGCCAGCGGGCGGATCGCGTTCGCCGGCTCTTCGGCGAGTACGACGCCGACATGTGGCGGTCCGACTGTACGCGAGGGGCAGTGATCGGCGCTTCCTACGCCGCGACGCTCGGTTTCTACAAGATGGTCGACGCGTTGGCCAAGGAGATCCCCGGGTTCCAGTGGGAGAACTGCTCCGGCGGCGGGCGCATCAAGGACTACGGGGCGATGCGGCGGGCTGTGAAGATCTTCAACTCCGACACGTACTCGGCGCTTCACGTTCGACAGGCCTTCTACGATAGCTCCTTCGCCTTTCATCCGATCCAGATCGAAGGGCATCTGGGCAGCACTGACGGACGCTATCGTCCCCGGGGCGTCGCCGGCGTTCGATACGCGTTCCGCTCGACGTCCATGGGTGCCCCAGAATGGTTCCTCGACGCGCCCAACGGCGGCAACGGGAGTGGGCCGTGGACCCAGCAGGAGAAGGACGCCCTGAAAGCCTGCGTCCACACATACAAGACCAAGGTCCGGCCGCTGGTACGTGCGGCGGATCTCTATCACATTCTCCCTCGTCCCGATGGGCGAAAGCCCGACGGCATCGAGTACTACGACCCGGCCGGCGGGAAGGGGGTCGTCTACGTCTTCCAACCCTCTGACGAGGTCCAAGCGAAGCCGATCCGGCTCAAGGGCTTGGATCCCAAGAGCATGTACCGCGTGAGCTTCGAGGATGGGAGCCATCCGACGTCCGTCAAATCAGCCGCGGAACTGATGGACAGGGGACTTTTGGTGAGGTTGGAGGGCAAGGAAGTGTCAGAGCTGATCTTCTTCGAGACTGCGCGGTGATCTCGCACACGCTGGGATTTCTCGGATCGTCCCTCAAATACAACCTTTTTAAAAACAAGAACATAAACGCGTTTGGCGGCAGTGCCGGTCAGCTTCTCTAGAAGGCGGGCTTGACAGGAGATGTGTAATAATGTACACTGAACATGTGAGCACTTACAGGGGATATGCTCATGCGTCCCAGGCCTCTGACAGATCAGCAGAAGAACGTTCTTGCGTTCGTTGAGGACTTCTCTGAAAACAACGGCTTCCCGCCCACGCTCCGGGAGATCGGCCAGGCGATCGGGTTGACGAATGTCAACGCCGTCCGTGGGCATCTTGCGGCGCTGGAGAGAAAGGGCTTCCTGGTCAGGGTCCCTGACAAAGCCAGGTCGATTCAGGTCGTTCGCTCGCCCTCGGCCATCAGCCGCGCGAAGCGAACGCTTCACAAGGCCCTGCGGACCGACGAAGGCGTGTACCATCGGGTGGTCTACGGCCTGGCGTGGACGACGCATCGCCGAAAAGCGTGGCTGACGGGTTCGGCATCCCAGTGGGTGAGCGAGGCGCTGGATCGCGAGGCCTCCGAACGTGGCTGGACGATCCTCGACAAGAGAATCCAACCGGATCACATCATCGCGGTGGTGGCGACTTGGCCCAACCATTCGGCGGCCAGGACCGTGCATCGTCTGCAGGCGGCGGGCAAAACCGTCCGACGCCGTCACCCGGGTGAGCTACCGCGCGATGCGCTATGGGGCAAGGGGTACGCGGTGACCACCGACCTGGAATTGCTGGATGACTTGGTCGAGAGACTGCTTGGAAGCCAGCCCTCCGACAGACACGATGTTGTCCGGACAACGTGAGTGCACCCGCGTCGGCTCGGTCAGCCGACACGAACAGCGGACCTCCGATTGACGTTGCGATGGAGACATCACTGGCCCCATCGCCATGTCCAAAGAGGACCACGCCATGGACACTGGACCAAGGGATGCGCTTCGTCAGCTTGGGCGCAAGCTGGACATGCTCCAGTTGCAGATCGACGAGATAAGAGGGAAGTTACACATTCTGCGTCGGCATGTCGACGAGCGAGGGACGATGCCGGTCTCACTCGAGCGCATACCCTCCGCTGCGCCGCCCCCCGGTGAGGCAACGGATCGTCCCCGAACGGAACGCCCCCCATCCGAGGAGGGGGAAGGGGCCGTTCCGGTGCGCGAAGACGATGCGGCGAAGGAGCTTGCTGCGCTCGCGAACGCCCCGGCCCTTCCATCGACTTTCGGCGAGGTAGCAGAGCCCCCGCCGCTGGACCCATCTGTGCTCGAGGCGGTGGAGGGGGCTCTGGGAACCCCGCCGGATCGGGAACTCGGGGAGGGCACACCGGAGCCCGCGCAAGCCGAAATGTTGGACCAGGTCGCGGTCGCGGATACGTCGGCGCCCCCAGCCGAAGGGATTCCGGAGCGCCAGGAATCGTACGCGCCAGGTTGGGAGTCTCTGGTTGGTGCGAACTGGCTGAACCGAATCGGGATCGTGATTCTGTTGCTGGCCGGGGCGTTCCTGGCCCATGTCGCGTGGCAGCGTCAGTGGATCGGCCCTCATGCCCAGGTAGCGGCCATCCTCATCGTCGGCATCGCCCTGATTGGAGGCGGCGAGTTATTCCAGCGGCGCAAGCTCCCGATTTTCGCCCAGGGGCTAACGGCGCTGGGGATCTTCGCGCTCTACGCGGGCGGGCTGGTGGGGTACCAGCTCCATCACATCCTGTCCCTGCAAGCCACATTCGTGGTGTACGCGCTCACCACCGCCGGCGCGTTTCTGATTGCGGCCCGCACGAACTCGGTGGCCGTTGTGTTGCTGGGCATGCTGGGCGGTTACCTGACACCGATCGTCTTGTCCACCGGACGCGATGCGCCCGTGGCGCTGTTTACCTACCTTCTGTTTCTGAACATCGCGATTGCGGCAACGGCCATTGCCAAGCGTTGGGAGTTCCTGAGCCCCATCGCCTTCGTCTCCACGGCCATCATGTTCCTGCGCTGGTACATCAAGTTCTACGAGCCGAACGAACTGTGGATGCTGGAGACCATGCTGAGTCTGCACGCCGGCCTCTTCCTGGTCGTAGCGATCTTCCCCTATGTGGCATTGGGACGCCCGTCATCGCGCATCTCCCTGTGGATGCTTTCGAAGACGTCGCTGGCGTTCTTCGGGGTGACCTACCTGCTTTTCCGGTTGGTGCCGGATCATCACCTGGGCGAGTTCGCTGCGCTGTACGGTCTGGGGCATTGGCTGTTGGCTGGGGCGGTGTACGCCGCGCGCCGTCACGGGGAGCGATTGCTCGTCTACCTCTTGGGGCTCGGGGCGGTCTTCGTGACGGTGGCCGTTCCGATCTACTTCTCCGGCGACCACCGGGCAATCGCATGGTCGGCCCAGGCATTGGTCTTCACGATCATCGGAATCCGCTACCGCAGCGCAAAGACGCTGTGGAGCGCTGTGATCGTGTACGGCCTCGCTGTATGGTGGACGTGCGTGCACGACGTCTTCGCCCAGCAAGCGCGCGGAGAATGGGGGGGCATCGACATTCGATTCGCAACCACGGCCATGGTCTCGGCGCTCCTAGCAGGTGGCGGTCTCGGCTACCGGATCGGGCGCGAGCGGATCCGCGACCTGGTCTGGCTGAGCTTCCCGCATGTGGGCTTCGTCTTCGCGGCAGTCGCTGATGTCCTTCTGGTGGCCGCCGCGGTTCATCAGTTCCCCGATCACAGGCTCGCGCTGGCCTGGACCGTCAACGCCCTGGCCGTTTGCGCGGCCGCCAGGTGGCGCCGAGACGACGTGGCCGGCGCGTTCGGGCTGTTGATGTTCCTGCCCGCGTTCGTGCGCTTCGTTCAGTTTCAGGCCCTGGCAGCGGCGCCGGAGGAATGGATATGGGGGCTGGACGTCCGCTTCGCCCAAGGACTGTTTGTGGTGGCGGGCAGTTGGGCGGCGGCGTACCTGGTTCGGAGGAAGGATCGCTGGCATGACCTCCCATCCCGATCCGTCGTAGCGGCGCTTGCGGGCAACGTCGTACTGCTCGTTGCATCGGCTCTGCAATGGGATGGCTGGTTGCTGACGAGCCTCTGGGCCCTCGATGCGCTGGGGCTGGCGGCCTTTGCTCGCTGGCAGGGCCTGTCCCGGCTCGCCTGGTTCTCGGCGGGCGTCTTCGGCTGGGTGACGTTGTGGTGGTTACGGTTCGATGTGTCGGCGGGCGCGGTCGTCGAATGGTATCCGGCGATCATGGCGTCCTTCGCCTCGGGGTTGGTGCTGATCGCGTCTGGCTGGCTGGCGGCGTGGCTGTTCCGTGGCGCGGCGCCCAAACACTTCTCCAGCGTCGTGGCTCTGTCGTTCAACCTGGTCCTTCTCGTTGCCATCGGCGACCAATGGGACGGCCATCTGGTATTGACGCTGTGGGCGCTCGACGTGGCCGTCCTTTGGATGATCGGATTCGCCAGGCGGCACACCGGCGCCCGAGCCGAGGCGCTGCTCTTGTGGATCGGCGTGCTGGGCGCGTGGATTGTATTGCACGGATTGAAGTGGTCCCCGCCGCTCGAGGCGTTCGGTCTGCTGATCAACCCGCGCTTCGGTTCGCTGGCGCTTGTGGGCGCAATCGGGCTCTGTGCAACGTGGGCCTATCGCCGGTTCAGCCACCGGCTGATGAAGACCCGCGCTCGTGCGGCGCATGTGTCTGAGGATTCCCTGAAGGCACGACTCGTTCGGCACGCCCAAGGGTTCGCCGAAAGGTGGGGGCAGTACGAGCGGAGCATCCACGTTGTCTGCGTCGTGCTCGCCAATCTTCTGTTGGTCGGCGCGCTGACCTTGGAGGTCAACACGCTGTTCGATCGGTATGAATGCCACGGTGGGAGTCCGTTTGACAATCTCGTCATGGCCCGTCAGACAACGCTGTCGATCCTGTGGGCAAGCTACGCGGCGGTGCTCTTCATCGCAGGCTTCGTGGTCCTCTACGTGCCGATTAGGATCTTGGCGCTGATCGGCCTGGCGCCGATCCTGGTCAAGGTCTTCCTCGTCGACCTCAGGGACCTCGATGTGATCTATCGCGTGCTGTCGTTTGCCGTGCTTGGCGTGCTCTTCGTCGGCGTCAGCCTCCTCTACCAGCGCTTCCGATCTCGGCTTGGTCTGGAATCCCGGGAGCAATCGCAGTACTTCCGGCAGGCTTCTCATCGTGACCCATAGTCGCGGACGGGTCTTGATGCTTCCATGCTGTGCCGAAGGTCCTATTCGGCTCGGGCCATCCTTCGGCTGATCTCCGCGGCGATGTTGTTGCTGACCCTACAGCCGCCGTCGGGTTGGAACCGCAGGTAGCTCGCCGTCTCGTACATGATGAAGCCGCAGAACCGGGCGTCGCGCCGGACGCGATCGAACTCATCGGGGCTGGACGGATTGATGTACCGGTTGACCGTCAGCGGGATTCCCTTCTTGCTGCAACGGTCGATCATTTCCTTCGTCACGGCGTCGCCGCCGAAGACGTGGTTCAACGGCAGGTGGAACATGCGTAGGATCCCCTCGTCCATCAAGCCCTCATCGACCCATCGCCTCCAGTCGAATTCGATGTTGGCCGGATAGGCGAGTCGCCGGTTCGGGGGAGGGTCCGGTCGGAACCAGTCGATGTTGAGGTTTACGCGCATCTGTTTCCCGCGCGCGGCGATCAGTCGCTTCGCGGCCCGTAGGAATTCCGTGTAGGCCTCGCCGCGCACCTTCGAGATCGTCCGCAGGTCCGTCTTCCCTCGACGCCGGCATTCCTTCAGGACCACGTCGTTGAAGCCGTATTCGGCTGGGTACTCGGTGTGCGTGCCGTGGTTCTCCACACGGAAGTCGACGCCATCGACCCCGGCGTCGAGCATCTCGGTGATGCACGCCAGCCAGAACCGGCGGACGTCGGGTTCCGTCTCGCAGAGGGCCCCGGGCAGGTACGCGTTCCGCCCACGACAGAACGCGACACATCCCTGATGCCCCGACGTGCTGGGCGCGTCCAGATACGCCTTCTGGCGCCCGTAGCCGCAGTCAAACAACAAGCCCCAGTTGCGGAAGTTGATCCGGTTGGCCATGTAGATCCTGGCCCCGCTGTAGAACACCCCGGGTATCTCCTTGCCGTTCGCATCCAGCGCGACGAGCAGGTCGGTCCCGGCATTGGCGAAGTCCGCCGGCCCGCCCGCGAAATCCGTCGTGACCAGGACGTAGGGATCGGTCAACGCAAAGCCCGACAGCGTGAGGATGCGCACGGGCGCGCCCTTCTTGGTGAGCAGCGTTCCGTTGATGTCCCTGACCTCCCGCGGGGACCGAATCACCTCATCGCGGAACGAGAACTTCACGTCGAGCGGCTTGTAGCGGTAGTTGAACTCACTCGACCAGATCGCAAGATGCTCGGCGGTGACGCGTGTGGGCGCGTCGTCGCTCTTGACAAGCCTCAGCGCGCAGATCTTCTGGTTGGCGCGGCCGGCGATCGTGTCGTCCGGTCTGTGACGAATCCGCAGATGCGGGTTCTCCACGACGAAGGGGTCGAACCAGGTCAGCCACGCGCCACGTTGCCGCACGCGACCGAACGCCCGCGCCTCGGGCGAACCGTCGGGCAAGGCGACGGCCGGACCGGTCTCATAGGGTTTGTAGTAGGCAAACAGCTCGATGCCGCACGCGTGGGCGGCCTCGGCGGCCACACGCAGGGGATTCCCCAGCCCGTGGTAGGTGTCGGCCAGATGGCGCCATCGCGGGTCGAGTCCGGCCGGGACGAGGAACCCCCCGCGGCCATCCGCATAGTAGCCCCAGCTTACGCGGCGGACACCCATCTTGCGCAGCGTCTGCATCATCGAGCGGATGTGCTTGTGGGTAATCGTCGTGCTCAACGCATCATCGACGAAGTCTGTGAGGGCTTCCAGTCGGAAGCGCCTGGCGCCCGGCTGGACTCCCTGCGCAACCGTCTCCGCGGCACTCTTGGCCACCATGCCTCCAATCGTTACACCCGCAAGGCGATGGAAGTCGCGGCGGGAGAGGGCTGGGTTGCTCATTGCGGTACTCCTTGAAGGCCATCGCAGGACGCCGTTTCGGCATACCTGGGTGCCGAGATGATGGTAACGCACGCGAACGAGACGGCAAACCTCAGGCGAACAGATCACCTCCCTGGGAAATCACGATCTGCGGTAGTGTCCGATCTGTTCCCCTCCAGCCAGCGGCAGGACCCGCTCGGAGGAGGGCGGATGCAGGGCACGAAGTAGGATTGCGGGCGTGGGAGAGGTATCATCGTCCGATGTCGACCACAGCGGCCGCGATGGTTCTATCGGATTGCGCCGCGAACAACGGAGGTGCGCAGTGAGAATCCCCACCGTCATGACGCTGAGCATGGCCATGTGCATGGCAGCGGCCGTGGATGCCTCTGCCGAGTCGCTCCCCGAAGCCACACAAACCGTGGACTACAAGTGCCTCTTCAACCACGAGCTGCTGATTGTCTGCCACGCCAAGACGATGAGTCCGCGGCAGGTCGGTGCCTTCATCGAGAAGCTCGAGCGCACGGACGTGGACGCGATCATGTGTTGCCCGGGCATCTGGCGGACGAACGTATTCCCGTCCAAGGTGGATCCCCAGTGGACCCAATACGCGGCCACGCAGCCCAAGACCAAGCTTCCCTACTACGAGAGCGTCAAGCGGTACATCCTCTCCGGCGGCGACCCGGTGAAGGACACCCTCGAGGCCTGTCGGAAGTACGGCAAGGCGTTCTTCGTCTCCTATCGCATGAACGACCAGCACTACGTGACCGACCTGACCTGGCCCACGCACAACTTCATTTGGCGCGAGCATCCGGAGTATTGGCTGGGCGATTCGGAGACCTCGCCGTACTCGCGTCACGCCGACAACGTCAGGCTGCTCAACTACATGCTTCCGGAGGTCAGGGACTACTACTTCGCGATCATCGAGGAGCTGTGCACGAACTACGACGTGGATGGGGCCGAACTCGACTTCCAGCGCTTCCCCAGGTTCTTCCACAACGACAAGATCAAGGAAGGGACGCGGGTGATGACCGCGTTCATCAAGCGCATCCGGGCCATGCTGGATCGGATAGGCCGGCGACGCGGCAAGACGCTGAAGCTGTGCGTCCGCGTCCCCGAGACGATCGCCAAATGCGAGAAGGCCGGGCTCGACGTGATCGGTTGGGATCGGCAGGGGCTCGTGGACATAATCAACATCTCCTCCTTCTACATCCACACGATCGAGTTGGGCATCGAGGAGTTCAAGGCAAGGACGAAGCATGCGAAGCTCTACGGCGAGATGAACTACGTCACCCGGCAGAACAGCACGGTCAGCAGGTTCGCCCGCCGCTACACGACCGTCGAGACGTACCGCGCTTCGGCCCTGAATCTCTTCCACCGTGGCGTGGACGGTCTGAGCTTGTTCAATTACGACTACGTTCCCAGGAACCTCCGCGTGGCCATGGCGGAGGGACTGAAGAACATCACGGACGTGGCGTATCTCAAGACCATGCCGAAGCTGTACGTGGTCGGTTCCGGGTTTGGGACCTTTCCGGCCACGAACGAGAAGCGCTTCTGTGTGGTCATCGCTGACGATACTGCGGCCGTCAAGTTCGACCGGGCGATACTCCGGGTCGAAACGAAAGAGGATTGCGGAAACTTGCGAATAGACGTATCGCTGAACGGGAGGCGACTCGAGCCATGCAAGCACGAGGAGCCGGAGCTGTTCGCTCCGCTGGCGCACAATGCGGGCTACGCGGATCGCGACGCGTTGAAGTTCTACACGGTTCCACTGGACGCGATCGTCTGCGGTAGGAACAGGTTCCACATCAGAAACGCAGACAAGCACAAGGCATCCATCCGTCTCCTCTCGACTGAACTTTCGCTGTACAGATAGGTGGGCCGGCGCGGTCTGCGACTGGTGCGCCGGGTGTCGTGCGCCGCGACGCGCTTGCAGGTCTTGCGCTTGGCGGGGCCGATATCGAAGCCAGAACGCGTTTCGTTGCGTTGGTTCATTTGCCCGGGCGGCTGCTGCCGTAGGGCACGGTCGGCTGATCCGTTCGGAACAGCGATGCGGGCAGGCCGTCCCCGTTGAACAGGTTCGGCACGGACGTGTCGCTCCAGGCGAAACGGACGGCTACGGGGTGGGGAACCGTGTCGCTCTTGACGACGACGGTCGTGCCCTCGATGGCTGCGGCGGCGGGGTGGAACACCTTGTCGCGACCGGCGACCGTGAAGTGTGTTGGCGGATTGCCGTCCTTGGTTGACAGACCCGAATCGGCGTGACTGAAATGGATGCGAACCCTATCACCCTCAACGGACATCGATTTGTACACCGGGCCGGAGTAAGCCAATGACCGTCCGTAGACCGTTGCCAACGCCCAGGCGGTCATCCGGCGCCCTACGTCCTGCTTGTTGGTGAAATGCAGGACGCTCGGGTCGCCAATGTCCATCGTGGGAGCCACGCCCGTATTGGGAACAGTGCTCAACAGCAATAGCTGGGATTCTCTCAGGAGGGCATAGGCATCCGGACCCGACTTGGGCCGGCGATCGCAGGGATACGGGGCCGGTTGGACCATACCGAAGGGGAAGTCCCCTTGTCCCCATCGGCGTCGCCAGTCATGGATCATCGTTGGCATCAGCACATGGCTGTATTGGGCCCAGAACAGGTTCCCCAGGCCTTGGTAACTGATGACGCCGCGCATGCCGTAAGGGATCAGCGGCGCAATCATGCCATTGTACAGACACGCCGGTCGATGCCGGGAGGTGCGCGGGTCTTCGGGAGGGCTGGGCTTCTTCGGTGGCTTCTTGCCTTTCGTCTTGGCGCTCGCGGCCGCTTGTTGCCAGCGTTTCAGTTTCTCGCGGTAGCCCGCCTCGATCTTGCCGGGCTCGAACTTGGCGAGGTGTTCCGCCCACCAGTCTAGGATCGGCTTGAGCGCCGGTTCGGCCTCGATGGCTTCACGGCTGGTCCAAGCCTCTATCCGCGAGCCGCCCCAGAAGCTCTGGAGCATCCCGACCGGAACGCCCAAGTCCTTGTGCAATCGCCGGGCAAAGAAATAGCCGACGCCCGACACGCCTCCCACCGTCTTCGGGCTGCACTCGATCCAGCTGCCGGCGCAGTCCGCTTGGGGTCCATCGGCCGCCTTCCTGCCAACGGTGAAGAAGCGGATCTTGGGATGTCGCGCCGTCGCGATTTCCTGCTTGGCATTGTCGCATCGGCGGACCGCCCAATGGATGTTCGACGGCCCCGTCGCTAGCCAGACTTCGCCGACGACCACGTTCTTGACGACCCGCGACGTGCCGGACGATCCACGGACCATCATCTCCAGCGGGTTGCTCTGTGCGCCGAGCTTCGGCAGCGTCACTTGCCAGCGACGGTCGGAAGTCGTCTTGGCCGACACGGAGCGCCCGGCAAGGGTGACGGTGACCGTTTCTCCGGCGTCGGCCCAGCCCCAGATCGGTATCGGCTGGTCTCGCTGCAACGCCATGTTGTCGCTGATGACTGCGGGCAGCCTCACCTCGGCAGGTGCGTTCGTCGCACCGCAACTGACAATCAGGCAAGAGACGACAACCCCAACGAGAGCATGATGCCGCATGGGTTTTGCCTCCTAGCAGTCTGCCGGACGATGCCATCTGGCATGGATGCCCGGCGACAACCGATGTCAGCGGGCCCCTCGCGGATTCCAGCAGAGCCGCGTGTCTGCTTCGAACGGACAGGCATTGCATCGCAGCAGGACAAGCCGCATCCTACCCCGCGGACTCGAGCAGGCCGCTGTGGCCGCCGCACGGGCCTATGGATCCCTCTGTTGGACCTCGACGAGACCAACGTCGATGTACTGCCCGCCGCTGGTTTGGCTGCAGTGAACGGCGACGAGGTTGCGTCCCGATTGCATGGCCCGCCTGGCCCGTTCGTCCAGCAGGATCGTCCGGTACGCCGTCGTGTAGCCCTTGACCTGGGCGATGAGCTTGCCGTTGATGAATACCTGCGCGTCTTCGTCGTGGTGGATGATCAGGTAGAGTCGCGACGATGGCATACTGGGCAAGTCGAACACGCGCCTTAGCCAGATGCCAGGACTGGTCCACGGGGTTCGTACGACGGCGCCGGGCGTGCCCGGTTTGCCGAACCCGCCAATCCCTCGTTGCCAACCGCCATCCTCGAACCCCGGCGCGGCCCAATCGCCGGTCGGTTCGGCCGTCGTGTAGCGCCACGACTGTGGTTTCTGGCGGGAGTCCGGTAGGAGTGTGTTGATCGTCGGCATGAGCGGTCGGATCTTTCCACACTTGTCGAACGTGATGCCGAGAATGGCGGGACGCTCTCGGTACGGGGCGCCGCGGTCGTTCCCGAAGAAGGTCGACCACCACCGGCCCTTGGTATCGCGGAACAGCATGTTGTGTCCGCCGTGCGGGATGGCGAGGTACCGGTCTCCGTAAGGGCCGTAGACGTGCTTGGCGGTGGCGATCATGCAGTGGTAGGCCTTGTACCCACCGACGTCAATGAAGTCCGCGCAGACCAGGTGATACCGACCGTCGATCTTCGTCAGAAACGCACCTTCGAAGCCGACCTGCTTGTGGTTGGCCGGGCTGAGCAGTCGCGGTGGCTCGGCCAGACCGCTCATGTCGTCCCTCATTCGTGCGATCTTGCCGTTCTGGTAGACGAAGTAGACCTTCCCGTCGTCGTCGGCGAACAGGCTGGCGTCGATCTCGTCGGTGAGCGGCCCGTCGCGCTTGATGTCCTCATACGGCCCCTCCGCCTTCCCCGAAACGCTGCGCAGCAGACCCGTGCCCCGGTAGTTCATGCAGTACGCCAGCCAGAAGGTGCCCTTGATGTAGTGGATCTCCGGCGCCCAGACCGCACGGCGCCGTTCTTTTCCGAGCTGCTTGTAGGGCTTCTGCCACGTGCCGTGTTTCTCGATGCTCCAGACCAGCCCCAGCGGCTCCCATCTCTCGAGGTCCTTCGATCTCCACACGCGGATACCGTCGTTGGTCTGCCACCAGGTGGGATGGCCCGTCGTGCCGGTCAGGTAATACCAGCCCTTGGGGCCCACGCACACGCAGGTGTCCCGGACCGGGTGATCGAATAGGGGGTGGATAGGTGGCAGCTCCGGCTTTCCGGCGAGCGCACCTTTCGGCTCAGCCGCGAAGCTCGCACCTGTCATCAACGCCGACAAGGCCACCCCGGCGATGACGAGCTTGCCACTCATACTGGATCTCCTGCGCAGAACCCGTTCCCCACCCAACCAGGACTTTGCATTCGATTCTTGTATGCTGCGGTTTGGCTGAAGGCAAGACTCGAAGCGCCGGCCGAAGGGACATTGCGGGAATCGTCATTGGCTACGATCTGACCGGCAACGTCAGCGGGGTGTGTCCAGAGCGCGGGGAGCGGATCTGAGCAGGGCCTCGCCTATGGCCCGATTTGCCGGCGGCACAGTCCTTCGAGTGAGGGCGTTTGCGGACTCGCTGCATTGCAGCGTCATTACGCGCAAATGACAAACCTGCAATGTTCCAGGAGGGCCTTTCACGGAGGCAACAGTAAGCTTACGATGAAGATCATGCCAGCGTTGTCCGCCGAAGGCGATACGGGAATTCGACGATTCCTGGGGAAGGCCAGGGGGCAACGTCGTCTCAGTACGGGCCCGGCCTGCAGCCTCGCCATGATTCTTGCCAGCCGATCCAATGCCCGCAGACGCGTTGCCGCGGGCTGTGTCGTCTCATGCTTCGCGGTGACGGGTTGTTCCCCTGCCATCTTGACGGTTGACAGTCTCGTCCTGGTCAGGGGCCAGGAATCGATGCTGTTGGCCCAGCTGGAACGCGAGCCGGTCCTCGGCTTCCGAGACGGCATCGAGAACGTCTGGATCCGCTTCTTCGTCGGCGGGCGCCAGGTTGCCGGGCGATTGACCGCAGATAAGGGCCGGGCTTCCACCTTCTGTGATCTGTCTCCCGCTGTGGGAGCCGAGTTCGAGGCCAGTGCGGTCGTAGACGGGCGGACGGTGCGGATGACCGGGTCCATCTTCGATTGGCGTGATGACCTGACGATCATCGCGGTAGACGTTGACGGCACAGTCTCCGACACGGACTTCGATGACCTTGTTTTCGATGATGAGGACGGGGATTCTACCCCGATCTTAAACTCCCGAGAGGCCCTGCACGCACTGTCGAACGATTTTCACATCGTGTATCTGACGGGGCGGCCTCGGTTCCTTCTCGAGAAAACGCGAACCTGGCTCACCGAGCGGGGGTTCCCACCGGGGCCCGTCATCGCGGCGGGAGGTCTCCGCGACTTCTTGCGTCAAGGTGACTTCAAACGTGAGACGCTGGCAACCCTTCGGCAGTGTTGGCCGAACCTGCTGATCGGGATCGGTGACAAGCACCGGGACGCCGTCGCCTATCGTGCGAACGGGATGCTTCCTGTGATCGTGACCGCCAAGAACGTCGCACAGAAGCGTCGAACGTGGCAGGCCGCGGTGCTACCCACGTGGGAGGATGTTTCCCGGTTCTTCGCGGCCAACCGTCGGCTTCTCTCTAACCCACGAACGCTCGCTGACAGGATCGACAGCCATCGCATCCCGGGAGCGATGCTGAATCCCGCGGACGCATCTCCGGACGCGACGGAAGAACGGTAGCGGCACGTCGGGGCTGGGTTTGCGGGAGGGCATCGGGGGCGAGAGGGGCCGCAAGGAGGCCCCCCGGCCATCCACCTCCCCTCGCCACGGAGTTTGGCCTGAAGGGTCCGCCACAGGATGACCTGGCGGCCTTGATCAGGGCGGCCAAGCAGGAAGCGGATCGTAACCTGAGAGAGCCCAACGCCATGCTGGCGAAGTAGGATCGCAGCCGACCAACCGTGGACGGACTGCGCTCTGGTGGCCAGGGCAAGGTCGCAGCCACAATCGCAAGAGCCCCAACCTGATATGCCGGATTCTGCTTGAGGTCGATTCCTCGATCGGCTAGCATCGACTTGAGGCGGAGCAGCATTCGGACGACGCGGCAGACACCGTGATTGCTGGTTGCGACATCCGCCGGGTGTAGTCCTTTGCTTCCCAGCTTCAGGGCCGGACGAGCTGGCGTGAGTGAACGGCATTGACCGGCAAGCGTCGGAAGATTCGAGTTCGGATTCGTCGGGTCCTGGATGTGCATCCGTGCGGGAGGCTCTGGTCGCTGAAAGTTCGGGAGGAGGACGGTAGCGTGACACCCCGCAAGTCTGGTGTTCTTCTCGGCGTAACTGCGTTTCTCATCAGTGTATCGGCCTCCGTGGTGCTCGCGGAAGAGCAGACCGTGACGCTGTATTCTGTCGCGGACACGTTCGTCAACAGGTATGACCCGGACACTGTCGGATGGACCATTCTCCCTCTGCCCTGCGGAACGGGAACCGATGAGTATGGCTCTTGGGAATTTCACGTATACATACGCTGGGATGTTAGTGCAGTTCCCGCCCACGCCTCAGTCATCGAAGCCCATTTTGAAACATGGTGTGATCCGGTCTACGGTGATGACTATTACCTCACCGTCCGTCCTATTGCTAGCCAGTGGAGTGAAGCTGCCACAACCTGGAACACGCGCCCCAGTTACGATATGAGTCTGTATGATCAGCTCTTCATACCGGCCTCAAACGACCCCCTGTGGCTCAGCAATGAGGATATGGATGGAACCTTCACCGCTATCGTCCAGAGCTGGGTCGCTGGTACACGTACGAATCACGGCGCGGTTCTGCTTTACGACGGAGGCGAAACCACTGGCGTATGGATTGGCCATAGGGAAATGACGGGTGCAGAGCCCCGTCTAGTCATCACCTATTCAACTGGCCCGCCTGACATGACGGCCAGCGACGTGTCGGTCACAGATACTAGCGTTGATCCCTCCCAGGAAGTGAGCGTGAACTTCAGGATAAACAACATCGGGGGATCGGGATCGTGGCTCTGCACGAATACCGTTTACTGGTCGGAGGACGCCACCATCTCGACGACGGATACGCCTCTGGGCAATGGGAACACCTCCTCGATACCCGCAGGTGGCTACACGGATACGAGCGTCGATGTCACCATCCCTGCCGATGCCGTCTTGGGGCAAACGTATTACATCGGTGTTGTTGCGGACACATCTGGCACAAGCGGCGAGACCGACACTTCGAACAACGCTTCGGCGGGTGTTCCCGTCTTGGTCAATCCGCCACCGGCCGCCAATCTCACCCAGTTCGGTGTCACCCAGTCGAGCGTCAGCGTGGATCAGAGCTTCGAAGTGTACGCCACACTCCGAAATGATGGCGGTCCGGGCGACCATGGCGGTATATCCATCTCGTTCCCCGATCTGACATCCACAGACGGAAGCATGCCACCTTACGACTCGGCCAAGGCCGATGTGGCCACGGCCAGCACGACGTTCGGTGAGGTCCTCTATTTCGATCAGGGGGATACCATCTACGCAGACTTTGTCCCCATGAGTGCCCTCCACCTTCTGGTCGAGGCCGACCACGCAAGTTGGCCGAGTGGACAAGAGAAGGCCGTATCGCTTTCCGTCACGCCGCATCAGACTGGGTCACTGAAGGTTCGCATCCGAGGGTGGATCAGCAAGGGAGGTCCCGATGGGTACGGGCCGCCGGTCTACCGGGATCCCAGCGGCTCGGGGGGAGGCCGGGAGCAGGATCAACAGAGCTACTGGTCGGAGGTCGTTACGGTCACCGTAACTGCCCCGCCGGAGATCACATCCTTCGCCATCAACAACGGCGACGCCAGCACGACCAGCCGAACGGTTACGCTGAACAATACGTGCGAGAACTCCCCAACCCACTACATGGCCAGTGAGAGTTCCGACTTCAGCGGCGCTTCCTGGCAGCCCTATTCGACGGCTCCCTCATTCACGATCACGAGTCCAGGAGACGGAACCAAGTGGGTCTACTTCAAGGTGAAGAACGACGACGGGGAGAGTCCGAGCGGTGCGGGCGATACGATCGAACTCACAACGCCACCCCCCTCAGTGAACCTGGTCAACTTCGGGGCAACGGAATCGAGTGTCAACCTGGGTGAGTCCTTCGAGGTCTATGCCACGCTCCAAAACGACGGCGGGACGGGACAAAGGGGCGGGATTTCTATCTCCTTCCCGGACCTAGTGGATGCCGACGGAAGCATGCCGCCGTACAACTCGGCTATAGCTGATGTGACGACGGCCGGTACCAGCACGCTTCCTGTGGGGTACTTCGCGGCAGGTGACACGATATACGTGGAGGGCGATCCCGTGCCTGCCCAGCACCTGCTTGTTGAGGGGGAGGAGCCAAGCTGGGCCAGCGGTCAGACGGAAGTACTTCGCCTGATCGTGACGCCCAAGCAGGCCGGTCAGCTGAAGCTCCGGATTCGGGGTTGGATTGAAGGGCAGGGCGCATCGCCAGTTGTCTACCGAGACCCGGATACCTCCGGTGGTGGTCGAGAGCAGGATCAACAGGGGTATTGGTCTGAGGTCGTGACGGTCGATGTCAGTCTCCGACCTTGGACGGTGATGGTCTACATGAACGCTGACAACAACCTAGACAGTTTCGCAATAGACGACTTCGACGAAATGGCTCAGGTTGACAATGCGAGTGTCAACATCGTTGTGCAACTGGACCGTGCCCAAGCCCAAGCGTGGACCACTGCGAGACGGTTCCTGATCACGCAAGGGCTACAACCGACGGACGGTAGCGAGCTTGAGGAACTCGGCGAAGTGAACATGGGGAATCCCGACACACTTGAGGACTTCATCACTTGGGCACGTGCCAACTACCCAGCCCAGAATTACGGCTTGGTCCTGTGGGGGCATGGTGACGGATGGAGAGAGTCAGCGGAGGGGCAGAACCCATTCCGAGGGGTCTGCACTCACGACACAAACGATGGCGCGGGGGGCACGGACCGGCTCACGATGCAGGAGCTCCATCAGGCCCTGGACAACGGCACCGGCAGCGGCACCAATCCCATTCAGGTAATCAACATGGATGCCTGTCTGATGGCAGGCCTGGAGGTGGCGTACGAGATCAAGGATTTCGCCGACTACTTCGCAGCATCGGCCGACTTGGTTCCCGGAACCGGGAACGACTATGAGGACATCCTCCATCCGGCCAACTTGTCAGAAACGACGACTCCCCAAGAGTGGGCTGAGTACCTGGTTGCCTCCTACCAGAACCAGTACGACCCCATGGACGGGTATCGAACCTACATGGCCTGCCGCCTTGACCAGATTGATGCTCTCTCGACCTCCGTATCTGATCTGGCTTCGCTTCTGAGAGAGAACTTGGAGGCTGAACGCTCTAACATTGAGAACGCCTGGAGCAACTCAAGGCACTACGAGGCTTCCGGTAGTGGCTCGCCGACGACCTATCGCTACGTTGTTGACCTTCATGGCTTCTGCCGGAATCTACGTGACGTTTCCACCAACACCGAGATAGACAACCAATGCTCTACTGTCATGCAAGCTGTGGCAGACAACATGCTGCTTGACTACTGGGCTGATCTGGAAAGCAGCTACACTACTACCCATCAGCGCTGTTTCTGGATATACTTCCCACCATCATCCGAGAACGATTACGCTACCGACTGGGGGAACTACAACGGAACCCACCTCACCTTCCTCAGCTCGGACGACCAGGTTTGGGATGACTTCCTCCGACTCTACTTCGGCACCTTCACGCTCACCTTAGACATCGTCAATGCCTCGTGGGGTGCCGTCCAGGTCAACCCAGTGGGTCCGCAATACGTTGGTGGGACCTCAGTGGCACTGACGGCCAATCCCTTTGATGGCAAGGCCTTCAAGCACTGGATCATCTACGATCCTACTCATCCTGGCGATGACGCCTACGCTGAGTTCGACACGGATCTGTCAACATCGGTGGTGATGGACGCCGACCGAGAGGTCACCGCCGTCTTCAAATGTGGCACCGACCTCGGGCCGCTGTTCCCGCTGCTCCTGATCGGGGTCACGGTATCTGGGTTCGTGTCACGTCGGAGGCGAAGCGGAGGTCGAGGTCCCTAAAGACGCCGTCTTAGCCGCCACCGGTCGTCGCGTCGGCCGAAACCAGGCCGTCGGCGGCGAGGACGTCCTCGGGCGACTATTTCCCGCAAGGCGGCGGGCTTTGCGGACCAGAGCTTCTTGCCGGTCTCGCCGTCGAGCTCCGAGAGACGGCGGCGACCATCAGCGCCAACGCGAGGACACAAACGGACCCGCGCTGTCTGGTCATCTCTCCCATACTTGATCGGCCTCCTGGCTTCTGGCGTTGGCTCGACCACGCGAAAGGGGCGAGCGTCCGGGGTCGCCGAGTACCTCCGCTCGTGTGGGAGTGAGTCACGACGGCTTCGCCCAAGGGGCTTGGGGATTTTATGCTCTCACGGAAGGGGCCTTGGAACACTCGATCTGGAGACGTAGGATCGATCCTTGTGTGTGTTCTATCGCCATGCGCCGACCGGAAGGAGTTCGGGTACGGGTTCCAGGAACTCAACAAGGTCAGGAACGACTCCCGGGAAGGCTTCTTCTTCGTTGCTGCTGAGCCGACTGGCCAGTGACCCGAAGGGCGGAAGAAGACCGTCTACGCTCACTACGACAATCCGTCCGGGTGCGACAAGAAACTCTACGCGTTCGACATCAACGGCAGTATCATTTCCGGGTAACGAAGACGGGCAAGGGAACGGCCATTGACGCCACTATCGAAAGGGAACACGCCATGCGTACCGTTGCTTTCTGGCAATGCATCGTCTGCGCCGCGATCTCGGCCCCGGCCGTCACCGCGGCGGACGCCGGCTCACGGGTCAAGGTCGTGGGGGATACATGCGTCTTGGTTAATGGGAAGCGCTTCTTTCCCGTCGGCATCTACTCCGCCGGCGTGGAGGGCTTCCCCAAGCTGGCGGCGGCGGGGTTCAATTTGGTCCACACGTATCAGTGGGAAGGCAAATCGGATCACGACTGGGGCAAGGCCTGGCTGGACGCGGCCCACAAGCACGGTCTGATGGCGCTCGTTGGGTTGTATCGTCCGCGAGTGAAGAACATGCAGTTCGACGCCTGCCGCGAGCGCATCGAGCAGTATCGCCGCCATCCGGCGCTCCTGGCCTGGCACACGATGGACGAACCCGCATGGGAGAAGGAGGGGGACCGGGGCGAGAAGTACATGCCGGCAGTGTATCGACTCGTCAGGAAGCATGACGCGGACCACCCCGTTACGGCCGTCGTGTGTCACTTCACCGATGCGAAGCGCTTCTGTGACACGGTGGACGTCCTGCAGGCCGACTACTACCCCATCCCGCCAATCCCCCCGAGCTGGTACTCCGGCAACGGTTTTCGCGGGATCAAGATGTTCGTCGATGCCTGCCGCGAGGCATCCAAGGGGAGCAAGCCGTTTTGGTTCGTCTGCCAGGCCTTCGACTATAGCCTGTCCAAGGAGGAGAAGTACGACATCCCGGACGAATGGAAGCGGTTCCCGACGCGGCGGGAGTTGCGCACGATGACCTATACCGCCATCGCCTCCGGCGCCCGCGGAATCCTGTACTGGTCGCTGAACCGGCTGAAGAAGACACGCCAGGGCAGCGAGTTGACGGGCGAGGACCATTGGAAGCGCTTGAGGAGCGTCACGCTCGAGCTGAAGCAGCTCATGCCGCTCCTGACCGCGGAGTCGCCCGAGACGATACGGAGCCAAGATCGCGTTGTCTCAATGGTCAAGAGCGACGGAACGCATACCTACATCATCGCCGCCAACTACGAGCGTAAGCCCACCAAGACGGTGCTTGACGTGCCGAGAATCGCCAACGCCAAGGCGGAGATCTTGTTTGGAGAGGGATCGACGCACGTGAAAAACGGCAAGCTCCCCATCATGCTGGAGGCCGTCGAGTCACGGGTGTTTCGGATTTCGGGCAAGAAATGAAAGCTCCGGTACGGGCACGACGGGACACCGTGTTGTCGCCTGCGAAACGCGCGAACCGGAGGTAGGGACGTGGGAGAAACGAGGAGGAACGAGCCAATGCACATGACTCGTATGACACGATGCCAGTGGCTGGAGAGTGTTGGGGCCCTGGGTTTCGTTCTGGCCAGCAGCCTGGCGAGGCCCGACCTTACGTGGGCGGACGAGAAGCCCAACGTCATCGATATTGGCTCGCGGCGTGAGTTGGTCGTCGATGACTTTCTGATCGACAGGATCGAACGGGCGCGCCGGGTTCTGCATCATCCGGTTCGCCGGGAGATCGCGCTCGTCCGGAACAAGCCCTGGGAAGGCAACACCAGCGGTTACACGACCGTGTTCCAGGACGGGGATCTCTACCGCATGTACTATCGCGGCACGGACACGATCTACACGCAGGGCAAGGTGACCATGCCGCATCGCGAAGTCACCTGCTACGCGGAAAGCCGCGACGGGATCACGTGGAAGCGGCCCGAACTGGGGCTGGTCGAGTTCCAGGGCTCGAAGAAGAACAACATCATCTGGGACGGAATCGGCGCACATTGCTTCACGCCGTTCAAGGACGCCCGGGAGGACTGCCCGCCCGACGCCAGGTACAAGGCGATCTCCCGCGGACGCCCGAAGGCAGAGAAGGGGTTGTACGTCTTCAAATCCCGCGACGGCATTCACTGGAAGCTGATCCGGGACGAGCCGGTGATCACCCGCGGCGCGTTCGACTCGCAGAACCTGGCGTTTTGGGACGCGACCCGCCACGAGTATCGCTGCTATCTTCGAGATTTCCGCAGGGACGGGACGTCGAGGGGCCGCGACATTCGCACCTGCACCTCCAAGGACTTCGTGAATTGGAGCGAGCCTGAGTTTCTGAAGTACTCGCCGGGGCGCACCAGCCAGCTCTACACCAACGGCGTCGTTGCCTACTACCGGGCTCCCCACGTCTTCGTGGGCTTCCCGACGCGGTACGTCGACTACGGTTGGGCCGAATCGACCCAGCAGCTTCCCCAGCGCGCGTACCGCGAACTCGTGGCCAGTTCCTCGCGCCGGTCGGGTACGGCGTTCACCGACGGCATGTTCATGAGCAGCCGCGACGGCCTGCACTTCGACATCTGGCCGGAGTCTTTCATCCGTCCGGGGATCCAACGGCCCGGGAGCTGGTTCTACGGCGACAACTACCAGAACTGGGGAATCGTCGAGACCCGGTCGCATCTGGACGGCGCGCCGGACGAGCTATCCTTCTATGTCAGCGAAGCGGGACGTCAGAAGAACGGAAACCGGCTCCGCCGCTATACCCTTCGCATCGACGGTTTCGTTTCCGTCAACGCACCGCTGGCTGGCGCCGAGGTGACGACCAGGCCGCTGCGTTTTGCAGGCGCGCGACTCGAGATCAACTTCTCGACCTCCGCCGCCGGCAGCGTCCGAGTGGAACTTCAGAATGCGGACGGCGATCCGATCGCTGGCTTCTCGTTGGCCGACTGCAATCGCCAGTACGGCGACCAGCTAGATCGCGTTGTCTCGTGGAAATCGGGAACCGACGTCAGCCAGTTCACTGGCAAGCCGGTCCGGTTGCGGTTCGAGCTGAAGGACGCGGATCTCTACGCATTCCAGTTTCGGTCAATCGCGGGGGCCGGGATCTAGACGTAGGCTTCCCTGTGCACCTCGATGCGAAACCGCGCCGTCACGCCGAACTGGGTTTGCGTGCGCCCGGCCTTGAAGGCGTCGGGGCGCAGGTGTATCTTGGTGATCAGCTTGCCCGTGATGGTCGCGGGCAGGTCCATACGGGGAATTTCCTTTACAACCGGCAAGGGTGAATACGATGGCTGAAGTGACGCGCAGAGGGTTTGTGAAAGGGACGGCAGCGACGACGGCTGGCCTGCTGCTGGGGACGTCGAAGACGAGCTGGGCCGGCGCGAACAATCGGGTCCGGGTTGCCGTGCTGGGCATCAACGGCCGGGGCAAGTCGCACATGGGTGGGTTCTCGGCCCTAAAAGACGTGGAAGTGACGACGCTGTGCGATCCCGACTCCCGCCTGTTCAAGCCGCGTAGCGAGAAGTACTTCACGCAGCGAGGACGGCGTGCGCCGAAGGTCGAGCAAGACCTCCGCCGCGTGCTCGAGGACAAGAACATCGACGTGATCTCGATCGCCACGCCGAACCATTGGCACTCGTTGGCCACGATTTGGGCCTGCCAGGCGGGCAAGGACGTGTACGTCGAGAAGCCGATGACTCACAACATCTATGAGGGCCGCAAGGTGCTCGATGCGGTCAAGAAGTACGGCCGCATCGTCCAGCACGGAACGCAACTCCGCAGCAGCGAGGGATTCCAGGAGGGCATCCAGCTTCTCAAGGATGGTTTCATCGGCGACGTGTATATGGCCCGGTGCGTCTGCTACAAGTGGCGTCCGTCCATCGGCAAGGCGCATCCCGGCAAGCCGCCGAAGGAGCTCGATTGGGACATCTGGCAAGGCCCGGCGCAAGAACAGCCCTTCATGCTGAACGAACAGGGCAAGGGCATCTACGTCCACTACTATTGGCATTGGGTGTGGGACTACGGCAACGGGGACATCGGAAACCAGGGCGTGCACCAGCTCGATGCCGCCCGGTGGGGCCTTGGGGTCGACGTCCCGTACCGGTGCACGTCGATGGGCGGCCTGTTCCTCTGGGACGACGCGAAGGAGGTCTTCAACGTGTCGTCCAGTTCGTTCATGTTCAAGGGCGCGGACGGTAAGGACAAGATGATGACGCTCGAGGTCCGTCCGTGGTTCTCGAATGCCGAAGTGGGTGGGACGTCGTTCGGGGTCCTCTTCTACGGTTCCGAGGGCTACATGTCGTTCCCGAACTATTCCGGCTACAAGGCCTTCAAGGGCGACTCACAGACCGGCAAGCTCGTCAAGGAAAAGAGCGTGGGCGGCAACCACTACCAGAACTTCGTCGACTGCGTCCGCAGCCGCAAGGCCCAGGACCTGACCGCGCCCGCACGGGACGGGCACTACTCCTCCGCCCTTTCGCACTACGCGCTCACCGCCGCCCGCGTGAACCGCGTGCTCGAGATCGACACGAAGACCGAGCAGGTCAAGAACGACGACGAAGCCAACCGCATGCTGACGCGGGTATACCG
>CAYMLO010000029.1:0-41338 GCA_964390905.1 uncultured Planctomycetales bacterium
TCGCGGCAAGCTCAAGAGACTCTACCCACAAGTTCAAATGTGTTGAGGTACTAGTAGATTTGGCTAAGGCCATCGAGAGTCATACCCCTGGCAGATTCGATTTGGTCGTGAGCTGTACGTCGCCGACACATTGGTTCGTGCATAGGCTGGCCGATGGCCTGAGCGATCCGTCGCATGGCTGCGGCCATTTCGTTGGCTCGACCGCCGCCTCGTTTGTGCGGGAGCTACAAGCTGCTCAGCCGCGGCGGGGGGCGAAGGTGCTTGTTTTCACTGATGCAGTATCGACTGGGGGCCTGATAAGGAGGATGGTCCGAGCGCTTTCGGCCTCGGGCTTCCAGGTGAAGGGCCTTATCGGGCTCCTGGATACGAGAACTCGACAAGAGCTGGCGGCGTCGCCGGTGGAGAATGAGACCTCAGGGGTTGCTAGAGAGAACACCGCGTTTCTTGTTCATATTCCAGTGCAAAAGAAGCGAGGTGGGACGATTGCATGGCGCATAGATCCGGAAACGCTGGAGCCTGTTTCCGTAGCCGGCGGAAGGCCGTGGACGGATAATCTATCCGGAATCGGAGCACTAGCCCTTCGGGGAACGGATGCTGCCAATTGGTTGGTTGGATTTCGCGCCATACGGCAGGGGCACTTCACGCATGGTGGTCACCATTCCGAGCTCATCTGTGACGTGAGGCGCGTTTTGACGCGCCGCGAAGTTCGGACGTCGGTGGCTGGCCGCTTGAACTTGTACATACGCGAGAACGGCATTGATGCACTTGTCTACCACAACCATTCGAATGCCTACTTGCTCGCAGATATGGTCCGGGAACTCCATGGAAGCGATAGTCCTCCCCCGAGAACGACCGTAGCTCTCTGCAGGGACCGTCATGGCGAGAGATCATATGTTCTGCCAACTGTCCCGGGCGTAGATTCGGCGGAACGGATCATGTTACTAGACGATGGGTTTGTCACAGGCAGTACGATCCGCAGCCTCGGAGCTGCGGTTATTGAGAGGTACAAGCGAGTAAGAGAACTGCACGTGATAGTGTTTGTGAACGAGATGACACCTGCGGTTGCACGCTACTGGACTGCGCTTGCGACAAGTGAGGGGATTGTTCCTCGAACCACGCGCGGTAGGAAGCGCGCCTTTCTGGCAGCGAAGTTCAACTTCACGGCATTCATGTCTCTGCCTAGCCGGTCTTACTCCGAGGAGGACTGTCCACTGTGTCGACAACGCAAGGAATGTCTGCGCTGTGCGGAAGATGGGGGTAGGAGTTCCTACGAACGGGAATTCTTTCGGTTGTGGGCACGCGAGATTGTTCCCAGGGATGTCTATCACGATCCTGGAGTCGACGGTGGGGGATCCTTGATCGAGGCTAGGATTGATGTGGCAGGCAGCAACCAAGGAAGTAGTGATGCGCTGGAGATGCTTCGCCTTGAGACCTTGCTTGCGAGGACGGCGAAGCCGAAAGAGCTACTTGCGGAAATCGGAAGGTATCCAGCGGCGGTGCAAATCAATTGCCTCGGGAAGTTCCTGCGGCTACACGGTGCATCGTCGGAGGACCTGCGAGCCGAATGCTGGCGCATGCTGCTCGGGGTCATGGAGCATCGTGGTATTGGCATACACCATCGTATGCTCGTAATCCGAACCTGCATCGCAGAGCAGGTCACCGCACCTACCAATGAGGAGTTCCGGGAGCTACTGACGATGTGCTTGCCGCACCTTGCCGATCCGCTTGTGCTAGGCGGAGTGATGGCGTTCACCCGTTTGGCGTTCCTCCCGGGCAGGTCTGGTGCGCCGTTGAAACGTGAAGACGTGAGCACCGCGATATCCAGGTTGCGCGAGAATAGCAAGGACGGTGATATCAGGTCTAGCCTCATGACACTCAATGAGTGGCTAGTGGGTGTGAGCACGCTCGGTGTGGGTGCAGGTGTCCTGTGCCTGCGGAGAGCCTTGCTCACATCGCCTTGGCATCAGAGCGCTAGAGATGACGTGGAGGCCCTCTCCGAGTGCCTGCTTGATTTGGGCAAAGCACATAGTCCGGACGCGTCAGAGCTGAGGGGCGTAGCTGGAGTCGCCATGCGAGTGCTCGACCGCTTTGCTGGGCTGGAACGCGCGGCGCGGGTTGTGTGGCCACACCTCCACAAGCGCCCCGAGCAAGAGTGGCAACGCATCTTGCGTGACACACAGTCGAAGCTGGTTGTCCTGGAGCAGCTGATCGGAGAGGCCTTAGCAGACAAACCCCGAGACTTGAGGAGAATCGCCGACTCAGCAGATGTGGGTGTAGCATACCTGAAGTCGACGTGGCTGACTCCTACTATAGGTTATGTCCGCCGACTTCTCGGGCCCTTTTTTCACTCCATACGCCCGGTGATCGAGGAGGCGATCGAGTTCGGGAATAGCGAGCATGGTAGGCGTTTTCCGAGCCATCGAGTTAGCCACACTTACGATGATTTCCTCACGGGCGACGGAGCGAGTATCGAAGTCCTTTGCGACCCGACCGTCCTGATTGATGCCGTACGGAACATTGTATCCAACATATGGAAGCATGTTGTTCCGAACTCCATCGAGAACGCCCAACCGACTTCTGTCACTTGGACCTGCAGGAGAGAAGCCCGGACCGCCATGATAGAGGTAATCGACAATGGTCCTGGCTTACCTCGGGGCGAACGGATCGGCGATCACGGTGGCTATGGGACCATAGCACCAGCGATACGAGAGTACGACGGTGCCTACTACATTCGAACCGATGAGGCCGGGGGGGCAAGAGTGACGCTGCAACTCCACTATAGAGAGGTACCGACATGAACATACAGATCCTAATAGTCGACAACCGCTTGGATGATCCAGCTGTCGAGAAGATGCAGACCTGGATAGCAGCGCACTTCCCCGAGTCGTACTGCAAAGTCACAAACAAATCCCGTTTCGACCCTGGGGAAGTCCTGTTGCATAAGCCTGACATTGTGATTCTTGATGTTGCTCTGGATCCGGCTGAAGAGGAGTATTTCGAGAAGCTCGGTGCAGAGCAGACGGTGTTCGATGTACAGAAGGAGCTATCCGGTATAGAGTATTGCCGTCGCCTGAAGGCATCGTTCGCACACCTGCCCGTGATCCTGGTGAGCCAGTACTTTGACCCGCGCATACTCACACAGGCCATCGAGGCTGGTGCAGACGGGTTCTTATACAAGCGCCAGCTTAAGGAGGAGCACTTCGTTCCAGCAGTGGAAGCGACCTTCGTTCGGCACAAGACCCATGACATTGCGTTCTATACGGAATTGAGGGCCCTTCTTGAAGACGAGGAGAGGGAATCCTACAAGCGCGAGCACATGCTAAGGGCTATGGATGCGTTCTTCACGCATGGATCTGGTACGAGACGTCTTACGGGTCTCTGGTGTACCCTCGCTGAGCTTGTGGAGGATGTTCTTCCCAGTGAGACTGTCAATGAGCTTCTTCGTGCCCTTATGGATACTGAAGCGTTGCTGCTGGCAGCGAATCCGCGAATGCGAGATCATGTACGGCATGCGGGGAACGTGTTCTGGCTTGGGTATTACCTTCTGAACTCGATTGAGGCGGTGCGGGAACCAACGCAGCTCCCCGGTGCTGGGGAGGCGGGGTATGCGGGTTCGCCGTTAGCACCTTTTGAGCAGGTCAATCTTGCGTGGTTGCTGGCAGCTCTGTTGCATGATATCGGCTACCTGACCGAGCGCTTGGAGAGAGTCGAGGAGAGGTTAGGACGCGGGCGATCCCTGTTTGCCGTAGGTCCTAAGAAGAAGGCCAATGCAATGGCTATTCCGGCGCCACAGGAGCTCGATGTGCTCCAGCCCTATCTTGAGAAGCTCGGCGACAAGGGATCGCGCTTATACAGTGCGATCGTTCACACGATAGGGCTCTGGGGACAGCCCCATCCGACGGATTCTGAGAAGACCGTCTCGGACCATGGAATAGCAAGTGCATCGGCATTCCTAACTCAGGTGGATAGGGGAAGACAGAACGGAACCGATCGTCCAGAGGTCTTGCATGCGGCAAGTGCGATAGCATTGCACAATCTAGCGAAATGGAACACAGACTGGTGTGAGCCAGGTGGGGTGGTGGGGATGCCTATTCATCTCTTGCCTGCTGCATGGCTGCTTGCCTATGCCGATGAGCTGCAGGGCTGGGGTAGGGAGCCAGAAGGCGATCCTTTCAACGTTGAGATGGCGGAGAAGATCAGTGATGCGAGAAGGAGATACAAAGAGGGATACGTTATGGGATCGCGTATGAGTGCTTTCGATGTGAATCACAGTGGCAAGGGTGTGCTCAATACGTGTGTGAAGGTCGACATCCAGTACATGATGGTGCATGGAGAGAACGCAGATGCAGTGGCCGCTGACGTGCGCGATGGCATCCTAAAGTGGCGAAGAGAGCGAGCTGATTCGTTGCGAAAGACGCTAGGGCTGGACGGGTTGCTGGAGACGACGATCACTCATAGGATTCCGGGGCCCGTCGGGGGTGATATCGTCATCAAGCTGCATGGTGGAAGCGATTCGTAAGAAACGGGCTGACAGGGCTGTCACGGGGGGCGCCGGACATAGGGAGCAGAGCGTATCAACCGCCGTTCCCCGGCGGGACGCCGCTGGCGGACGCGACGGTTGGGACGGGTCGGAAATCCGGGTGGGTCCTGTACCGGAGGTTTCGGCGGCCGTAGTAGGAGCCGTAGTAGGGGGCGTTGGCGTCGACCCAGGTGACCAGCTTGATGAACTCGGTCCGAGAGAGCTTCACGTCGTGGTGGCCCTTGCGGATCTGGACGATGAGCTTGCTGGCGTGCGAGCCCCACGTCTTCGGCGGCACGGGGGGGACGTTGCCCATCTTCTGGCGGATCTCGCTGACGGCCCGCACCACGCCGCGCTTGAGCAGGTTCTCGTAAGAAGTGTTGAATAGCGTCGTCAGCGTGCCCGACAGATCCAGCTTGGCCTTGGGCTTCTCGCCGCCGTGACATCGGACACAGTGCTTGTCGAGGATCGGCTGGACGTCGGTCACGTAGTGGATGGGCCTCGGCGCGGCCTCGCCGGGCTGCGGGGCCGGCCGATCCGGCGGACGCCGCAGCGCCGTGATCGTCTTGTAGGGCGGCGCCAGCCGACGAGGCGTATGGCAGCCGATGCACGACCGCTTCTCGCCCGGGCGGAAGTTCAGGAACGTCCGCATCCGCTGGACCTCCATGAAGTCCTCGTCAAGCGCCTGGAAGAAGATGTTCTTGTCAGCCGGCACGGTGAAGTGCGCCGAGCCGTCCTCATCGACGGGCACGATCCCATGAAGCACCTTGACGTGCGTGTGGGTCCACAGGCTGACGACCGCGTGCTGCTGACCGTGTTCGTCGCCCTTCCAGAACCGCCGCGCCGTCCACGGACGCGGCACGGTCTCCATGACCCGAAGGTACTTGATCGTGCCGCGAGCGATGTCCTCCAGACCTTGATAGACATCCGTCATCACAAGCGTGGCCGGGGCCTGTGACGCCTCGCGAGGCGGATGCATCGAGGGCAGCACCGGCGGGCGCGTCCGCGGCCGCAATGGCATTGGCTGCCAGCACGACAGCTTCGGATCGCGGTGGATCAGCACGCGGTTGCCGAACGCGTCGAGCAGGTACAGCCCGTAGGCCCTAACGTCGTGCACGTCGCGGTCGGGGTTGTACGAGACCAGGAAGAACTTGTCGGACAGCGGGTATGGGTCGTCGAACAGGGGGCCGGTGCGCGCGGCCACCCACTTGCCGTCGCGCTGGTGGCGGTAGCCCCACTCGCTCTGGATGTCGATGTCGGGCGTGAGGTACGTCATCGGTTCCCGGGTTCGGATCGGGTGGTTGATGTCCAGCCGGATCACCGTGCCGACGCCCAGCGGCATGTGCGGCCCCCCGATGACGACGAACAGGTTGTTGTGCCCCGGGATGGCCCGGCCGTTGTAGAAGCTGGGGAACGCATGGTCGTTGCCGAAGATCTCGACCGACCCGCTGCCGTCCGGCCGCATCGCCCAGAGGCACTTGACGGCCGACCCGCCCTTGTCGACGTACTCCCACCGCGTGTAGAGGATCCGTCCGTCGTTCATGACGGTGGGGACTTCCTCGCTGACCGGAGTGTCGGACAGGACCTGCATGTGCTTGCCGTCGGCGTCCATCCGGTAGAGGGTCGTGGTCGTCAGGATGTCCGGCCCGTCGCAGAGGATGCCCCGCTCGCAGCGCGAGGAGATGAAGCAGATCCCGCCGTCGGGGAGGTAACACGGGTGCATGTCGTCGGTCTGGTGGTAGTAGATGCGACCGGTCCCGCCGACGTGCGAGTTGTCGTACCTCTTGATCCGGGCGTCCTCATCGGGTGGGTCGAGCGTGAGCTGGCGCAGGCCTGTGCCGTCGACGCCGATCTCGTAGATGCGGAATCCCTTCCTCGGGGCGGCCTTGTAGTCGAACAGCACGCGCTTGGCGTCGAAGGACAGGTCGTATCGCCCGAAGATGCCGCCGTTTAGCTTGGGCACGAGTTCGGTCACCTTGCCGTCGCGCAGTGACAGCACGCATAGGTTGCCGCCGTAGTGGACGCAGCCGTCGATGTAGTCGGTGTAGTAGTGGCTCGACTGATAGGTGGGACGTTTGACGAACAGCAGCTTGTCGAAGGCCATCAGCGGGTTGCCCGTGACGAGGGCGTCCCGCTGGAGACGGGCCAAGTCCTCCCGCAGTCGCGACACGGCCTCAGGCTGGACGCCGAGGGTCTCCCAGTCAGCCAGGCGTCTCTCGATCGCGTCGAGCCGAGTGAGATGCGTCCGCGCCTCGGGATGGTCCCTGCTCAGGAAGGCGATGGCGGTGCGGAGGCCCTGGGGCTTGGCCGCGGCAAACGTGTCTCGGGCCAGGGCCCAACGCCGCGAATGCAGGTAGATCCCCCGCACCTCGGCCAGACCGGCTCGATCCCTGGCCCGACGCGCGAGCGCGCTTGCCTTCTGGGCTAGACTCGTCGAGCGGTGCGACGCCCGCGCGTAGCGCCTGGCCAGCTCGGCCCAGTCGCCGGGCCGCCAATCCTTCTCCCAGATGCGATCCTCGAGCTCCCACGTCATCTCCTGACGAGCGACCGGGTCGCGGAAATCCCGCTGCAGTAGTCCCCACAGCCGATCATGCGGATCCAGGCCGACGACGGCATGAGCCGATCCATCGAGTCGCACGGCCTTGCCGACCTTGCCGGGCACGAAGCGGCCCTCGTCCGCCAGCACGGCGTGAAGGCCTTGTCCCGAGACGTCGCTGCCGTCGTCATCGAAGGACCAATGGGCAACCAGTCCGTCGTCGCGCGGGAGGCGGGGGCTTTCGAAACGGGCCTTGACGTCGTTGTCCGACAGGCGTCGACGGTAGAGGCGGAGTTCGTCGAGATCGCCGCGGAAGCCGCTCGGGTTCGGAAAGTCCGTGCTGGTGTAGCCGATCTTCAAGACGTGCTCGCGGATGTCGGGTCGACCCTTCAGCCGGCCGACCTTGTCGAGCCGCCCGTCGATGTACAGATGTAGATCAGATCCTTGCTTGGCGAGGGCCACGTGATGCCACTTCCCGTCGGCCACGCGGCGCTTCGAGGCCACGACCCCCACCCACCCGATGTCGTAGCACAGCTTGCCTTCGCGAACGAAGAAGCTCTTGCCCTGGGCCTTCCACGCCCCCTTGGCGGGAGACTTCGACAGAATCGTCCCGCCCGCTTGCGTCCGGATCCACGCGGTGATGGCAAAGTCGTCTCGCCCGAAGTCTGGCAGCGGCTTGGGCCGTCCGCCCGGCTGCCCAGAGCGGGCCAGCGCCTCGCGGGATGCGATCAGCGTGTCGTACCAGGTGGCCCGTCTCTCGTAGGCCCCCGACGCTTCAGGCCTGCTCGCTCCCGCCGTTGCCGATGGGTATAGAACGGTCGGGAGCAGCCCGCACACGACGACGTACGGCAAGGTCCACACCTGTTGATCAGCAGCCATCGTCCTGAGTCCCACGCTCGTCTTTCGCGCGTTGTTGATCATACACCATAATGACGTTGCGGGGCGCGGGAAAGCGAAGGCGCACGCGCGCTAACCAGCGCAGGCGCACAACCGTCGTGTCTCCGCAAGGCCCGACAGCACTACGTAGGAAGACGAGGAGATTTCTGGTACTTCGAGCTGAACCGCTGACGCTGGGCGTCGCGGTTTTCGTTGAAGGCGACGAAATCCGGGGCCGCCTGGGAGACCTTCTCCTGGCGGAAGACCATCTCGAGGAACGCATAGAACTTCCGCCGGAACTCGTCGAACGACCGGACGTTCAGCACCGACCGGAGCAGGAAGCTGGGCCGGGAGTGGTACTTGACGTACGCCCACTTGGCCAGCTCATCGATTTCGTCATTGGTCAGCTCCGTCCACGGCCGCGGCAGGGGCTGTTCTTCGACGTTTCCCAAGATGTATTCCCGCCAGTAGTCCTGCCCGGTTTGCTCGACCAGGTCGCGCCACAGCGGCGTGAGCGGCTTGGCCGTCATCTTGCTGAATTGCACGTACTCCAAATCGAGGCTCTTGGCGAACTTCAGCGTTCGCTTGATGCTCTGACGGGTCTCGCCCGGCACGGCGATCAGGAAGAACCCCAGTGCCTTGATCCCAAGGTCCTTGCACGCGCCGATCGTGTCGCGGATCTGCTGGATGGTGATGCCCTTGTTCACGCGGTCGAGCGTTTCCTGATCGCCCGATTCGATGCCGAAGTAGATCCGCACGCAGCCCGACCGCTTCATCTTCTCGAGAAGCGCCGGGTCCACCGAGTCAATCCGCGCCCGACACGCCCACGTCAGGTCCAACCCGCGCTCGACCATCAGGTCGAAGATCCGCTCGGACCGCTTGCGATGGATCAGGAACTCGTAGTCGAACACGTCGATCTCGCGGATGCCGTGCTTGTGATAGCATTCCTCCATCTCGGCAACGACGGTCTCGGGCGTGCGGGGATTGTAGGGCGTTCGACCGGCCTCGCAGAACTCGCATCCGCGCGGACACCCCTTGCTGGTCACCATGACGGTGAAGTTCTTCCGTTCGGTGGGAAACTCGGCGTACAGCTCGTTCGGCAGCAGGTGGCGGGCGGGGAACGGGTAGTCCTCGAAGTCCTCGTCCACCGAATCGGTCACGAGGATCTTGCCGTCCTCCTTGTAGACCAGCCCGGGCACGTCGCCGAAGTTTCGGCCCGACGCGAGCTCGCTCAGCAACGCCGGCACGGTGTACAGTGCCGAGTTCACGCAGCCAAAGTCGATCTCCTCGGGTGTGACCGACTCGGTCGGATAGACGCGCAGGTTGTACCCGCCGACGACCACGGGGACCTTCAGCCGGGCCTTGAGGAACCGGATCCACTCGAGCGTCTCGCGGAACATGTAGGTCGTCATCATGAAGCCGATGATGTCCGGCTGGAACTCGCGGAGCCGGTCGTAGGTCTCCTCCATGGTGAGCTGGAGGGTTCGTGCGTCGACGATGATGACCTCATGCCCGGCGCGTTCGGCGATGGCGGCCACCCAGCCCAGACTCAGCGGCGGGAACAGCCCGAAGTAGCGCTGCACGATCCGCAGGTTCTCTTCATGGAGCTTGTAAGTAAACGGGTTGAATACCAAAGCGACCCGCATCATCACACCCGAACGGCCCGTCCGATGGCACCTGTCTGCACGAGATCGCGGCGCTGGCGCCGCTGGAAAGGGCTCGCCTTCTCCGCCTCCTCAGCGCGTCGAGGGCGGGTTACCTACTATCTTAGATGGCCGAACCGCCGAGTCAATCGATCAGGCAGCCGGTGTCGACCTGGTGAGTCGATGGCGTGTTAGACGGCGGGCTGCCTGAAGACGTACTCTGGCCCAGCGGGCCCTGCCCAACCGGCACTCAGCGATGGACGCAGGCCCCCGTGCTATGCGGAGACGCCCGCACCCACTAGCCCCCAGCGCCGCGAACCGCCCACGCGTCGACCTCGACCAAGATGCCCTTCCACATCTTGCACTCGACGCAGGTTCTGCAGGGCAGCGGGTCCTTGAAGTAGGTCCGGTATACCTCGTTGAAGGCGTCGAAGTCGTTGATGTCGTCGAGAAAGACGCCAATCTTGACGCAATCGTCCATGGTCGCGCCGGCGGCCTCCAGGGCGCCCTTGACGTTGTCGAGCGTCACGCGGGCCTGCTCGGTGATGTTCGACCCGACGATCTTCGGGCCGTCGGGGTCGAGCGGGCCCTGGCCGGACACGATGATCAGATCGCCCGCCGTCAGGGCAATCGAATACGGACCCTTGTAGCTCTTCCAGGCTTCGGGGGTGTGAGGCTGCTTCTTGGGCATCTGTCGAATCTCCTTGGCTTCGGCGGCGCCCGGCGACGGCCGGACCCCGCGTCGTTCACGCCTGGCCGCGTCCCGGGACGAAGGGCCAGTTCCTAAACTCGTCGAGGAACTTGCCGACCTCGTTGACGATCACGTCGAGCAGCTTGGCGCCCTTCTCGGCCGTGGCCAGCTCGGGCTGGCCCATCGCGCCGTCGCCGCACGTGCATTGGTCCATATTCAAGGCCGCAAACGCACGCTGCGGCCGATGATAGCTGATGTCGAAGTACTCGCTCGGCAGCTCGGGACGACGCGCCGTCGCCAGGTCAACCCGGACCACGTCTCTGGCCAGGTGCAGCATCATCGACGTTTCGTATTCGCAGGCGTGCGTGATCCTAGGCGTCTCCATGCCGGCCTCCGACGCCATCCGGGCGCCAGCGAGGTCCCAGTAGGTGCAGCCGGCCAGATGGACCTCGGCGTCGCTGCCGATTCGCCGTCGCGTACGGACCAGCGCGTCCTGCATTGGGATGATGTTGCCGCCGTGCCCGTTGAGCAGCACGATCCGCTGGAACCCCGCGTTCAACATGCTGTCCACCAGCGCCACCAGTAGATCGATGTAGACGCCGTTCGGCACGCTCAACGTTCCCGGGAAGGCGAGGTGATGATCGCTCGCGCCGCACCACAACGTCGGCGCCAGGACCAGCCAATCACCCCGCCCGGCCTCGAGCCGTTCGGCCATCGCCTGCGTGATCCGGCTGTCGACCTCCAGCGGCAGATGGTGCCCATGCTGTTCGAAGGCCGCGATGGGCAGCAGGGCGACGACGTCGTCGCCAAGCTGCTCCACCTCGGGCCAAGTCATCGTATCGAGTTTCATCCGTCCGCCTCCGCCCGGCTGCAGGGCCAGGCAGTCCTCTGCACGCACTTACCCATCGCCTGCGGTTGTACCGTCTGGACCGGTGCGCTTCAAGGTCCGCCAGGCCGGACGTCCGCTCGCCCGACCCGCTCGCCGGCGCTATCCTCGGGGCTCGTTGACGCACGGGACGGCGCTGTCGACCAGGGGCCGGCGCAGATCCACGAACCTCGCCCGGATCTCGTCGGCGATCTTGGCGGCCAGCAGACCTGCGAGCTTGTTGGTGTAGTGGAAGCGGTCGACGTAGAGGGCCTCGGCCATTTGCTCCTGCATGTCGGCACACCACAGGAAGTCCTTTCCCATGTCATGCGTCGAGACGTACTGCGCCATTGCGGGATAGCCCTTCGCGCAGATGGCGTGCTTGCCGAGGCCGAATCTCCCGAAGAGGTCGTGCTTGCGGTCGTACTTGTAACCGGAGATCGGTTGCCAGACGAACAGCGTCTTGACGCCAGACCCATCGGCCACGAGCTTCGCCAGTTTCTTGTTCGTCACGTACCGATCGATGATCTTCGAGAAGAGAACGTCCGGTGCGAATCTCTTCCGGGGCGGCGGCGCTCGCCCCGCCAGGCTCATCCGAACGCCAAGAGGTGCGGAGACAGGCAGGCTGTCCACCAGGTTCCTGAACGCCCGACCCATCGTGATTCGCCCGGAATTCGTCCAGATTTCCTGGCAGCGATCGTCCAGATACAGGCCGAGGTCATACGTGAAGCGGGGATCGCCGTAGTCGGCCTGAGAGAAGTCGTTGAAGCCGTCAATGAAGACGGCGAGGTGGGGGAGGTGCTTGTCGGCGATGAGACACTCGAACAGGACCCGCTCTTGCGTGGAGAAGTGGTAGCCGCAGCCGAAGTTGTAGACCTTCACGGCGCGCTTCGGCGACCGGGAATTCAGGTTCCGCTCCAGGTGTGCAGGAACCGTTTGACTGTCCGGTAGTCCGTAGCCGAACGTCGTGGATCCGCCGAAGACGAAGATCACGAAATCGGTGTCGTAGTTGGGAGGCCAAACGAGCTCTCGGCCGTTGCCGCGGAATCCGACGTCCGAAACGTTGACGTACTTGCCGCGGAAGGGCCGCTCGCAGAACTGCGTGTAGGCCCTGTACGCGTACGGGCGGTTCCAGATCTCCCCCAGCATCTCGTTGATCTGATCCATGGACAGATCAGGGTAGACGGACGTCAGGTCGATATCGTTTCCGTACCATTCGTTGATCTGGTTCTGGGACTCGGACTTCTTGAGATGGGCGGAGATCTCCGACCAGGCGTACACCACGAGATTGAGAAAGGCGAAGAGCGCTACGCTGCTGAACGTGATGATCGCTATGGTCTTGTAGACGCCTGACGCACGCGCGAGTCTGCTGTTCTCGTTCATGATCGGATCCGTGATGAGGAGGTCGTCAGTCCTGCTGGCCAGGCCTCGCCAGAGCGGGCCGTGTCGGTATGATACGGGCATGCCGACGGCGTTGGGAAGCGCGCGGACCAAGCGCCGTCATGGCCGATTGGCCCGAATGCGGAATCGCGGGTGTCACTTACGTTCTCGGGCAGGGGCATGTTCATGGTAGAGGTCGGCTTGATCTTACTGGCAGGTGTCGCGATGGGGTCGGAAGGGGGGTGGCGGGACGGATTCGAGGGTCCGGACCTTCATGAGCGGTGGCGGAAGGTGGTCCCGTTGGCAGGCCCCAGGATCCGCCTGGACCGAAACGTGGGACGCCTGCAGATCGCCTTGCCGGAGCGAAAGGACGGGTTCGATCTCTGGCTCGGCCGCCAACAGGCCCCATTGCTGCTGGCGCCGGCGCCGAAGGGGGACTTCGTTTACGAAGGTCACGTGCGGGTCACGACGTGGTCGCGCGAGGGGAACGTTCACCTGGCCCTGGTGGTCGCGTTCGGCGAGGGCGCCGTGCTGTCGTGGGGTCCGTTCTACAGCAAGATCTTCGGTGGCGGGCAGCAGACGCTCGAGCTGTGGGCGGAGGCGACCGGGTTGGGCTGCGTCGCCAGGGCGCGCGGCGATTGGCCGTCGGCCTACCTCCGGATCGAAAAGAGTGGGCGCCGGTACGCGCTGTCCATGAGGCACGACGCCGGCGAGCCGTGGCAGACAGGGGGAACGTTCGACGCGGCGTTCCCACCACAGTATGTGGGCATTCTTGGCAAGACGTACGGCCCGGGGGAGAACGCCGCGGCGGCGGAGTTCGACGACGTGGCGATCCAGCCCAGGCCGCCTGCTCCGGCACCGTCCCTGGCCGTGGCGGCGCGGATCGACGCGGGCAAGCCCAACGTAGTGCTGAACCCGTTCCGCTACGGGCACTTCGTCGAGCATCTGGGCAAGTGCGTCTATGGTGGGTTGTGGGCGGAGCGCTTGCACAACCGGAAGTTCACCGGAGGGACGACGAACGGAGTTGTGATGGCGTGGCAACCCATTGGCCGAGGCAAGGGCGTGACGTTCTGCAACGACAATCGCGACTACTACTGCCCGTCGCAGTCGCAGGTCGTTGAGGCTACGGAGGCCGGGGACGAGCACGGCATCCTGCAGGGGGGGATCGAGATCGAAGCAGGGTGCGAGTACACCGGTTACGTCATTGCCAAGCAACGCAAGCTCGACCGTCCGGTCACCGTATCGCTGCGGGAGGGGGATCGCGTGCTGGCGTCGGCCGACGTGGGGCCGATCGCAGCGGAGTGGGCGAAGCGGCCGTTCAGGCTAGAGGCCCGCGCCGCTGCGAAGCGCGGCGCATTCGCCGTCACGACGACGTCGGCGGGCAAGCTGTGGTTGGGGGGGGTCTCGCTGATGCCGGCCGACAACGTCGACGGGTGGCGACGGGACGTCATCGAAGCGTGCAAGCTGAGCAGGCCGCCGATGGTTCGCTATCCGGGAGGCAACTTCGTCAGTGGATACCACTGGCGGGACGGCATCGGGCCGCGCGACCGGCGTCCGCCACGGTGGGAACGTGCCTGGAAGGCGTGGGAGTGGAACGACGTCGGCATCGACGAGTTCATGACGCTGACGCGGCGGGTCGGCTGGGAGCCCACCATCGTCGTCAACTGCGGCGAGGGACAATCGGACGAGGCCGCCGAGTGGGTCGAGTACTGCAATGGCGGTCCGGACACGCGCTGGGGCAGGGTTCGGGCCGCAAACGGCCACGTCGAACCATACGGCATCAAGTATTGGGGTATCGGCAACGAGATTTACGGCCCGTGGCAGTTGGGTCACCTCGACGCGACACGGTACGCGCTCAAGGCCGTCGAGTTCGCCCGGGCGATGAAGGGCGTCGACCCGAATATCGAGCTGATCGGCGTAGGCGTTGAGGCCGACCGGTTTGACGGCTGGAATGAGAAGGTCGTCAAGATCGCGGGTCCTCACTTCGACTGGCTGAGCGTGCACCACTACCTCCTGTTCGACCTCCGTGGCGATCGCGTGGCCAACTACGCGAACATCGTCCACGCGCCCATCAAGATAGCGTCGATTCTCTCCCGCACGGCTCGATTGGTTCAGCGGGCAAACGGAGATCGGGCGATCCCGCTGGCCTTCGACGAGTGGAACGTCGCACCGGTTCTCAAGGGCGCCACGGGCAAGCCCTGGAAGCACAACATCGCCCAGGGGCTATATGCGGCCGGTGTGTTCCACACGTTGCACCGTCTGGCAGAGCGCGTGCCGATGGCCAATCACGCGCTGCTGGTCAACCCGATCGGTACGCTCCAGGTACGCCAGACCGCGGTGCTCCAGACGCCGACGTACCTGGCGTTCCGACTGTATGGGAACAGCTCCGGCCACCGACGCGTGCCAGTGACGCTGAGGGACGTGCCATCGAACGGCCCGACGCCGCTGGTCGACGTGATCGCCGCGATCGGGCAGGACGGGCGGACGCTGCACGTTCACGCCATCAACCGGCATCCGATCGAGCCGATCAAGGTGAGCTGGGAGTTGCCCGGGTTCGAGCCCGCGGGGCCGGTTCGCGTCGTCGAGTTGGTCGGTTCGTCGTGGCAGGCGCAGACGACGTTCGGCGAGCCGGACGGGGTCCGGCTGGTCGAGCGCGACGCGGCGTGGGACGAGATCCGGGACGACCCCCTCCCGCCTCACTCTGTGCGGGGGCTGATCATCAGACGTCGGTAGGGGGGTCAATCGGCGTCGCGCACAGGACGGGCTTCGGTGCCGGGCTCGGCGTACTCGGGGACGATGCCCGCCAGGGCGGCACGGAGGGTGTCCGGGTCAGCGTCCTCGGTCAACCGGGCCAACTCCTCGATGGCGCGGCAGACGGTGGCGTGGTCCTCGGGCCGCCGCTTCCAGATTCCGATCTTGGGGTGCGGGGTGGGGGCGATGTCTTCGCCGCGGATGCTGAGCTCCTCAAACAGCTTCTCGCCCGGACGGATGCCGGTGAAGGTGATATCGATGTCTTCGTCGGGCCGGAGCCCGTTCAAGGTGATCAGCTCCCGGGCTAGATCGAGGATCTTGACCGGCTCGCCCATGTCCAATAGGAAGATCTCCCCCCCATTGCCGATCGCGCCGGCCTGAAGCGTTAGCTGGGTGGCCTCGGGGATCGTCATGAAGTAGCGGACCATCTCGGGATGCGTGACCGTGACCGGACCGCCGGCGGCGATCTGACGCTGGAAGATGGGCAACACGCTGCCGCTGCTGCCCAACACGTTTCCGAAGCGGACGGTGACGAACTGCGTGGGCCCGTCGGGACCGAGTTGCTGGATGTACATCTCGGCCACGCGCTTCGTGCAGCCCATCACGCTGGAGGGATTGACGGCCTTGTCCGTGGAGATGAGGACAAATTTCTGGCATCCCCGCGCCAGCGCCACGTCGGCCAGGGATTGGGTGCCCAGGATGTTATTCTTCACGGCCTCTCCCGGGTTTTGCTCCATCAGCGGGACGTGTTTATGGGCGGCTGCGTGAAATACCGCCTCTGGCGCCTCGGCGGCGAAGATCCTCTCGACGCGATGTGCGTCGCAGATGTCGGCGATGTACGATCGGAGTTCGGCGTTCGGGTGGCGTTGGCGGAGTTCACGCTCGATTTCGAAGAGGTTGTTCTCGGCCTGTTCGATCAGGACGAGGCACTTGGGGCCGAATCGCAGGATCTGTCGGCAGAGCTCGGATCCGATCGATCCACCTGCGCCGGTGACCATGACGCGCTTGGACTCCAAGTACAGCGCGATCGTTTCGACGTCGAGGGCGACCTCCTCTCGGCCGAGCAAGTCGCCGATGTCCACTTGGCGGAGTTGGCTGATGGCCACGTCGCCGCGGATCAGCTCATCGGGCCCGGGCACCATTCGGAATCGGACCGCCGCGCCCTGGCAGGCCTTGACGACCTTGCGCAGCTCCTTCCGGTCTGCCCCGGGGATGGCGATGAGGATTTCGTCGACGTCATGTTTGGCGCAGATCTCGCCCACCTCCTCGGTCGTCCCGAGGACATCGACGCCGTGGATTCGAGCGCGCCGCAAGCTCGGGTCGTCGTCAAGGAACCCCACGACGCGGTGACGCTCGACGGGCATGCGAAGGATCTCGCGCACCGTCATCTCACCGGCGTCGCCGGCGCCGATGATGAGCACACGCGCGGGGCCTCCCGAGGCGATCGGACGGAATTCCTCCCGGTATAGCCGGACCGCCACCCGGGCTCCGCACACCAGGGCGATCGTCAATCCCCAATCGAGGATGAAAACGAGCTGCGGCCGGACGGGAACGCCGCGCGCCCACAGGTGCGCGAACTCTCCCGCGAAATACAGAACCATGAACACGACGAAACTGACGTAGCTGGCCGTGATCACCGACAGCAGGTCACGAAGCCCCACGTATCGCCACCATCCCCGGTACAGTCTAAACAGTCCGAAGACCACGGCCTTGATGACGATGTTGATGGGCATCAACGGCAGGAAGTACCGGGTGAATGTGTCCAGGCCGTATTGGAAGTTGTAGGTCACACCGACACTGAGCAGGTAGCTGGCGATAAAGAGGGCTTGGTAGATGAAGAAGGAGACGAGGAGGGGAATCCAGAACGGCCATCGGCGGCGCCGGTCCAGGCGCTCCAACTCGGGGGGGGCTGGGTGTGTGGTCGGACCGTCCATGCGCGCCGTAGCATCTCTCAGGGCAGGCCCGAGACCGAACGGCAGACGCCGGCCTCTAAACGCCGACCCCCACGCCAGACTCCGGGCCGATCCAAGGGGGAACGCTCACCGTCCCATGGGACCTCGGTCGGGATGCGGATCCGTGGCAGCCGATGTCTAGAGCGGCGGTAAGGCGTCCGATGCCGTTGCGGTCGTGGGTGCCGGCTGTCTGGCTTTCCTGGGTGTTTCCAGTACTTGAATCATGTTGACCCACGCCTCTTCGTGGGAGACCTGCGCCGCGGCCTGCCTCATATGGTTCAGCGCCTGTTCGCGATCGCCGTTGGTCCAAGCCACGTAACCCATCAAGACGCGGACCATCTCACCCGCCTTCGTGTCGTCGACGATCTCGGCCCGGAACCGCCGAAGGAACGCGTCATACGCCTCTTGTGACTCGTGCCACGTGGCGATGTCGAACGGCGTCGCGAAGGCCTCCGGCACCCGCCTGCCAAGCTGCCGGATCATCTGAGTCGCCCGGTAGTAGTTCCGAGAGAGCAGGGCCGTCTGGATGAGCCCGATCCGCGGCTCGGCTTGGTCTGGGTCCAGCGTCTTGGCGATGCCGAAGCTGGACCGGGCCCCCGTGTAGTCCTTCTTGCGAAGCCGCGCCTGACCGGCCTCGACATGTCCCGCCAGCGAGGCGTCGATCCATTCTGCTTCCTGGTCCTCCCACCCCCGTTCAGACGCTGGGAGCAGGGGTAGAGGCGCGTGGTCGAGTTCCTCGGGGAGGGGCCCCGGCGGCAGGCGATTCGCACTGCCCCCGCTGGCCAGGATGTCGAGGACGCTCAACGAAGGTTGCCGCTGTCTTGTCATATAGGCAGAACTTCCCCTGAAGTGTCTGGATTCCCCCAATGCTCGCGTGCTCGACGACGACCCGCGAATGGGGCGGGAACCCGACTGAGCGGGCTTGCCTCCCACTGCTCGACGAGGGCTTCTCGGGCCGCTGTCGAGTCCAGGCCTCACACGCGAGCTATCCCTACCCAAAAGCGAGCGGTTCACGCGGGATCCGCGGTCGGATCGGCGCCTTGCGACGTTCCTTTGGGCGGGGGTGCTAAACCGGCCGACTCTCTCGCTGGGCCGGTTCGTTCGCAGGCTGCTGCCCCCCCCTACCTGGAGCTGTGCGAGCCCCCATGGCGGCACCGTCATGGTGGTCAGACTGGCGAGGGCGCCACCCCAAATCCATCGCCAAGCAGCGGACCTCCGTGCAGTGTTGCTCATCATGGGGCCTTCTCTCTAATTTACTACTAAAGAAGTCTTTAGTCTGGAGAGCCGTCCACGTCCAGACCACCCCCTCCGGCTGAGCCAGAACACCGGCCCTCCAAGAGAAGTATATCGACTAAATGCCCCCCGAGCAATCACACCAGAGCAAATGCCGGCGGCCAAGCCGACTCGGCAGCCGAGGCGAGAGGCTAGCAGGTCCCGAAGGAAGGCATTGACTCCGGTTCGGGATGCGGCTAACTACAGGGTCTTGGCGCCGATGGGGCCTGGGCCATGCGACTTTGCGGTCCGTGCCGCCTTGCCCTCAGGTCCGTGAGGAGGGTGCCTGCACGTGATCCCTTTGTTCGCTGCCTATGTCGCCGGGCGGGAAACCGACTACGTCCGGGAGTGTCTCGACACCGGCTGGCTCGCCTCCGGCGGTCAATTCAACCGTCGGTTTGCGGAGGAACTCTCGCGATTCCTCGGGGCAAGCCACGCCGTGCCGTGCAACAGCGGCACCAGCGCGTTGCATGTCTCGCTGATGCTCGCCGGCGTCGGGCCGGACGATCGCGTCTTGGTCAGTGACCTCACATTCGTCGCGACGGCCAACCCCATCCGCTATCTCCGGGCCGAACCCGTTCTCATCGATGCCCACCCGACCCACTGGAACGTGGACGTGGAACTGATGGCAGACGAGTTGAAACGCCGTGCGGATCGCGGCCAGCGACCCGCTGCCGTTCTGCCCACCCACATCCTTGGGCGGGCCTGTCGGCTGGATCCGCTCCTCGAGGCGGCGCAGCGATTCGACGTGCCCGTCATCGAAGACGCCGCCGAGGCCTTCGGCGCAACCGTCGACGGTCGTCAGGCGGGCACTTTCGGGCTGGCCGGCTGCTTCAGCTTCAACGGCAACAAGCAGATTACCACCGGAGGCGGCGGACTGATCGCCACCGATGACGACGGCTTGGCCCGACAAGCGGATCACATCATCAATCAGGCCAAGCTGCCGGGACCAGGCTATGTCCACGATCAGGTTGGCTACAACTACCGGCTGAGCAACGTGGCCGCCGCCATCGGCCTGGCCCAGTTTGAGCAGTTGCCCGAGATCGTCGCACGGAAGCACCGCATCGCCGCGAGGTATCGGTGCCTGGCCGATCTTCCGGGGATCGCCCTGCCGTACGAGGAGCCCGGCACGGTTTCGTCGGATTGGCTGACGACGATCTTGATTGACGAGGCGCAGTTCGGCCGGTCACGCGATGAGATGCTAGGTTGCCTGGCTGAGCGTGGGGTGGAGGCCCGGCCGATCTGGACTCCGTTGCACAAAATGCCGATGTACGCCCACGCCGAGCGCGTCGGCGGAGACATAGCCGATCAACTGGACGCCCAGGGCCTGTCTTTGCCCAGCTTCGCAGGCCTGAGCGACGAGCAACAGCAACACATCATTCACACAATTCAGTCCCTATACATAAGAACCGGCCCGCCGGGCTAGCCGACCGCGGCGGCGTCTGCTCGTTCCGGTGGCGCATTGGACGAGGCGCTTTATACTGGGTATCCCATTGTCTAAAAACGGTTGTCTGCTTAAATTTATCGGCGTAGAATGCCAGTGGCACGGGTCCCTGTGCCAGCTTGGAACCGTCCTATCTACCCCAAAAATCAAGGAGTGTTCGCGATGGCAAGAACCCACTTGAGCCACGGCCTTGTGCGGTTGGTGATCCTGATGCTTTTTGCGACGATGCCTCTGGCCATTGGCGCTGAAGGATGCCTCTTCTTCCCGCTCCTGAGCGAGGGTGTGGCCTCTGGAGAACCTGTCCCGGTCGTAGAAGGTCCGCAAGGACCTGAAGGTCCTCAGGGGCCGGAAGGGCCGGCCGGACCTCAAGGAGCGGAAGGGCCTCAGGGCCCCCAGGGACCGGAAGGGCTCCAAGGCCCCGCGGGACCGCAGGGAGAGACCGGTCCACAGGGGGAGCAGGGACCGGAGGGCCCTCAGGGAGCCCAAGGTCCCCAAGGCGAACCCGGACCGGAAGGCCCCCAAGGGCCGGCGGGTCCCCAGGGAGAGACCGGTCCTCAAGGAGAGCCGGGGCCGGAGGGCCCTCAGGGACCCGAGGGACCCCAGGGGGAGCCCGGACCGGAAGGTCCCGAGGGGGAGCCGGGTCCGGAGGGATCTTCGGGGGAGGATGGCGCTGGGATTTGGGTCTTGGTGGACGCGGGGGGCGCAACGACCGTCGGTTCGGGGGTGACGCTCCAGCTGGACGGGAGCGGGACGACCCTCCAGGCCGGCGCGCCGTTTTCGCTGAGCGGCTGCACGTTTGCCTGGGAGCAGGTCGATCTGTCCGGCAGGCTCATCCCGATCACCAACCCCAACCTGAAGGAGGCGTCGATTACCATCCCGGATGGCGAGAGCGTCTATCTTCTGGAATTCGAGCTGACGGTAACCGATCCGTACGGCATGAAGTCAAGCGACAGCGTGATCATCTTGGTTGACGGTCGTCCGGAGGCCCAAGAGGGATCGTTTACCGCTGCCAAGATCGATGCGGGGTTTGCCAGCCTGGGTCAGAGCGAGGGAACGTTGGAGCTCGGCGTCTGCCCCCGAGACGAGAACGGCAACCTGATCACGTCTGCGTCAGCGGCTGACTTCTCGCTCAGGAACATGACCCTCTGTGAGGTGCCGCACGGTGCCGCAGTTAGCGTCACGTCGGCGACCGTCACAGATGTCGAGATCCATCTGCCCGTGTGCGGAGGCGCGGTGACGGGCGTGCTCGATTTCGACAGCTCTGGAAGCATGGGGCCGATTGGCGAGTGGCCGGGGAGCGATCCGGACGGCTCGGGCAGGCGAGCCGGCGGAAACGCTTTCATCAGTCAGTTAGAGGGTGGCAACGACTACATCGCGATCATGGACTTCGGCGCTGGGGCCGGTAGCGGCTTTGTGTATTCGCGTCTACACCAGGGCTTCACCAACAACACGGCTCTCATGGCGCAGGCGTTGGAGAGTCTGTCGATTGGCGGGAGCACCCCGTTGTGGGGTTCGGCGATGGAGGCGCTCGGCTATCTGTACGACTGGCGGCGGGGGCCGGGAGGCGTGCTCGTGCTGCTCACCGACGGGTATGACACCGTGGGCGCCTACACGGTGAGCGACGTCCAGTACGCTGCGATCCAGCAGGGAGTCCAGGTCTACACCATCGGGCTGGCTGATCCCAACAACCTCGACCTGCTGCACCGGTACCCCGAGTACCAACAAGTCGTGGACATTTGTTACCGTCAGCTCGTGGCGCTTGCTGACGCGACCCATGGCAGATTCGCCCTGGCCATCGACAGCGGGGCCTTGGCCGATGCGTTCGCGGGGGTCGGCATGGCGATCACGGAGGGCTACTACAGCGTCACGGCCTCCTTGTCGTTCCCCCTCCGGCCGAGCGGGTGGTACAGGTTGCAGGGGGAGCTGATCACGACGATCGGCGAGCGCAGCGCGATCACGCCCATCGACATCCACACGAAGATCGGGCCCTAGGGTCAGGGACCCGACGGGGACGCGCTATCCAAACACGATGCCGGCGTAGCCGACCGCCATCGTGGCGGATTCGTCGAACATCCGGCGGGCCACTTCGTAACTCGTGGTGTGTTCCAGCAAGACCGCTTGGCCCGCGCCCACCTGTTGGCAGGCTGCGATGGTGGCGGCGATGGCGCCAGCACCGCACGCGCTTCGATTGGCTGCGGCGTCGGCGAGGACGGCGTCGGCGTCCATCTCGAGGATCAGCTCGATCAAGCGGCGGTCGTTGGTGTCCTTGGCCCAGGCCAGTGCGTCGGCGCCGACGCCCTCCGGCGTGAAGCCGTAGTTTGGTCCATAGTGCGTCAGGTCGGTCGAGCCGAGGACCACGGCATCTGCCTTGTAGGCCGCCAGGGCCCGTCCGACCGCCCGGCCGACCTCAACGGCCTGTGGGGTTGGCGCGGCGATGATGGGAAGGATCTTGGCCTCAGGCCAGACGTGCTGCACGATCGGGATCTGCACCTCGATGGAATGCTCCCGGTCGTGCGCGTGCGGGTCATCGATGACGACTTGGGTCATCGAGGTGATCCGTTCGGCCAGTCGTTCATCGATCTCAACGTCTCCCAGCGGGCTGGCCCAGCGGCCGGTGCCGAACATGGCTCCGGCCCTGGCGGCGCGGGCGTGATCGGACCCAAAAACCACGACGGTGGCAGGCGTACGCCTCGCGGCCAATGCTGCGACGACCCGCGCCGCCGTCGGTCCGCTAAACGTCCAGCCGGCATGGGGGACGATCCCTCCCACCAACGTGGGCGGCAGGGCATCGATGTCCAGATCGGTCGGCATGCACTTCTGAATGTTCTGCAGACAGGCGTTGCGTCCACTGGGGTAAAACTGGCCGCTGACGATCGGGTCGCGTACCATCATGATCGGTCTCCCTAGACGGATCGGTGACCGGGTCCCCCTTGGCCAACGCACGTCATTGTATCGCTCCCGGCTGACGTGCGGCAACCGATGCGAGGGACGCGGGCAGCCTGCTCAAGCGAAAGGGGTCTTCGGATGAGCGACACCAGCCGTTTGCCCGGCTCACGGAACGCATTCCGTCGTCCGTCGGTGTGTCTGACATGTGCGTTGTTGATCGCTTCTGCGACGGCTGCAGTCCGAGCTGGTGACCTTAAGCTGCAGCCGTTCTCGTATCGGGAGGGATTCGAGGGGGCGTGCCCGGGGGTCGAGCTGTGGGCGAAGAACGGCCCATCGACCGTTGCGTTTTGCGGTTCCTCTGAGGAGAAGGCCTGCGAAGGGAACCGCTCGTTGAAGCTCGATGTCAAGCTTGATGGCGGTTCGTACCACTACTACGGCGTCAAAGTGAGCGTGCCCTGCCTGGGGAAGCTGAAGCTCTCCGCCCGGGTCCTGGTGGCGGAGGGGACGTCGGCCCGCGTCGGCTTCGGGACGAACATGGTCTACCCGCCGACGCACCACTCGGGATGCGGTCCGGTCAAGACGTTTGACGGGCCCACCGACGGGTGGCAGACCGTCGAGATCGATCTGGTCGCGCGCGGGGCGCGCGGGGCGTCGAAGGTCATGGCCGATCACACGGCCATGACCCGGGGGCAAGACGTGGGTGCGACGCTTGACCGCTGGAGCCTTTTCATTCTCGGCGGCAAAGGCAAGCGCGCGATCGTCTACGTCGATGACGTTCGGATCGAGGGTCAAGTGCCGAATGAGGTCGACTACCGCAAGGAGATTGACGCGCGGTGGAAGAAGAGGCAGGAGCGCCTCGCCCGACAGATCGACGGTTGGCGGAAGCAGCTTGCCGAGGCCCGGAAGGCGTTCAAGGCGCCCGCGGACCCGCCGCAGGAACTCCGCCCCTACGTCAAGTCATTCGCCACCAGCGTCGAGACCGCCGAGCGTCTGATCGCCAAGTTCGCGGGCGGGGGGTATGGCTCGAAGCAGGATCGGACGGCCGTTGAGGCGGCGCTGCGAACGATCCGCCACGGTCCCGAGACGGTCGATGCGATCGTGAAGGGCTTGGCCGAGGGACGGCCCTACCTCTTGTATACACCGCCGGCCATCACCAACCACCGGTTCGCGACCAACACGTTTCCCATTCCGGCGCGGGTGGGTACCCAGCTGAGCTGTTCGGGCTGCCGGGGTGAGTACGAGTCCGTCACCCTCGTGGTTTACGCACTAAGGGACCTCGAGCGCGTGATGGTGACCGCGACCGATCTGACGGGTCCGGGCGGAACCGTCCCGGCCAGCGCGGTGGACATCCACGTCGTCAAGTGTTGGTACCAGGCTGGCAAGGAGATCTGGTGTCGGGTCAAGACCAAGCTGCTTGCGCCGGAGCTTCTGCTCAAGGACGATCGGCTCGTCCGAGTGGATCTGGCCAAGAAGGCCAACTACGTGCGGAGCACCGCCGAAGACGGCCAGGAGACCTATCTGCTCTGCAGCGGCCCGACGAGCGACTGCCTCAAACCCGTTCGACCCGTCGATGCCGACACGCTCCAACCGGTGGACATCCCCGCGCGTTCGATACGGCAGTTCTGGCTGACCGTTCGCATTCCCAAAGACACGAAGCCGGGCGTCTACCGGGGCCGAATTCAGATCAGGTCGAAGACCGGCACCGGAGGTCTGCCCATCGAAGTGACGGTGCATCCGTTTGACCTGCTCCCATCGCGGCTGATCTACTCGATTTACTACCGGGGCAAGCTGTCGCCGGCCGCCCGGCCGACCATCGGCTCCGAGTCCAAGTGCGAACAGCAGTACCGTGCCGAGATCGCGGACATGAAGGCCCACGGTGTGGTGTACCCCACGAGCTATCAGCCCTGGGATGAAAGGTTGCTCCGACGCGTGCTCGAGATCCGGCGCGAGGTCGGCCTGCCCACCGGACGCTTCTACAACCTCGGCCGGTGGACGGGCAATCCCACGAAGCCGGCCGAACTGGCCAAGCTCCGCGGGGAGGTCCGTCGGTGGATCAGCTTCTGCCGTCCCTTTGGCTATGACGAGGTCTACTTTTACGGCATCGATGAGGCCAAAGGCGACCGCCTCAAGTCGCAGCGGACCGCGTGGCAGGCGGTTCACGACGCGGGGGGCAAGACCTTCGTGGCCGGATACAAGGGGACGTTTGAGGCCATGGGCAAGCTGCTCGACACCGTCGTGCTCGCCTCCCGTCCCGATCCGGAGGAGGCTCGCAAGTGGCACAGCGTCGGCTCGCACGCGTTCTGCTACGCCTACCCGCAGGTGGGCAACGAGGAGCCAGAGACCTACCGCCGCAACTTCGGCCTGGTGCTGTGGAAGGCTGGCTTCGACGGGGCGATGGACTACGCGTACCAACACGCGTTTGGCCACATCTGGAACGACTTCGACCACACTGTTTACCGGGACCACAACTTCACGTATCCCACCGTCAACGGGGTCGTGGGGACGATTCAGTGGGAGGGCTTCCGTGAGGCCGTCGACGACGTGCGATACGTCACCACGCTGGAGCACGCCATCAAGGCAGCGCCCCCGGCGAAGGCCGACGTCGCCAAGCGGGCGCGCACGTGGCTGGCGGACCTCGACCCCGACGCGGTCGACCTTTACGAGACGCGCGAGCAGATGGCCCGCTTCATCACCCAGCTCCAGTGATCGATGCGGCGTGTTCGGTCCCCCAGGACGCATCCACGCTCGGAATCCCCGGTGGGTTCGCTGCCGAATGGCATGCTGCCTAAAACAACGAGGCCAGCAACAGCAGAGCGATCCATACGAACCCGAAGACGAACCCGGTGATGATGCCGACCCAGGCGTGAACCTTGCCCCTTGCTTGCGGGTTCTGGCTGGCCTTGCGCAGCCCCATGATCCCGAGGATCACCGCGGTGATCCCCATGAAGGTTCCCACGATCGGGAGGATCGAGAAGATGCCGAGGTAGTAGGAGACCAGCGCAGGGGCGTTGCGGTAGGGGATGATCACGTTGATGGCGTCGTCGCTGGACGATCTGATGGGCGGTGCGGCGTAGGCGGGAACCACCACCACGGGAGGCGGCGGCGAGTCGGCAGCGACGTCTGACGTATCGAGACGCTCGCCGCAGAATCGGCATTTTTTGGCGCGTGCCTTGATCGTCTCGGCGCAGTATGGGCATTCCATCAGGTCGTCTGGCGGGCGCTCGGCCGACGCGGCGTCGGAGGTCTGTTCGATCGTGAACGGTCGCTCACACTGCTTGCATGTCACCTCGCGTCCGACGGATTCGGCGGGCCCCTCGAACAGGGCCGAGCAGTGCGGGCATCTGGCGCGAACGGGCATGGATGCCTCCTTCCCCACAACGGGCGGTATCGAGCTAGCGAGCGGGGAAAGCCGACAGGATCGTAGCGACCGACGCGCGCCGCCGTCAACCGCTCGTCTCGTGTGTCATGCCTTGATGTCGAACGTGACTTGAGCGTCAGTGGCGAAGCGGGCCTCGTTGATCTTCAGACCGAAGCCAGGGGCGTCCGGGACGGTGGCCAGGCCGTCCTTGATTGCGTAGCCGTCGGCGATCAAGACGTCGTTGGACAGCGGGTCGTGCTCGGCGCGGTAGAAGTTCGTGATGGCCCGGCCGACGTGCAGCTGCATGTAGAAGCCGACCAGGGACCCCCAGTTGTGCGGGGCGACGAGCAAGCCCTGCTGGCGTGCCCACTTGGCTTCGGTCAGGATGCCCTCGAAGCCGAAGCGGTTCATGTCTCCCTGGAAGACGTCAATCGCCTTGGCCTTGATGAAGGGTTTGTAGGCGTCCAGCTTGCCCTGGGTCTCGCCGTCCGCGACGAGCGTCTTGAAACCATGTGCCTTGATAAACCGTTTGAATTCCAGGCACGCCGCCACGGACTCGGGAAACATCTCCTCGGCGAAGGCGATGTCGTCCTCACCCACCCGTTTCAGGAACCGCTTGGCTCCCGACAGATCGTAGCCGTTGTTGGCGTCCACGCCGATCAGGACGTCCTTACCGCCGTGCTTGCGGATCAGCTTGACGACGTCGACGTCGCGGGCGTCGCCCTCCGCTCGCTCCATCCACTTGGCCCCGCGCCCGATCTTGACCTTGAACGCCCGGTGGCCGGCCTTCATCCCCATGTCGATCTCTTCGCGGAACCGGTCTCGCCATCGATGGGCGTACTGCGGCAGGAGGTCGGCGAAGTAGACCGAGCCGTCGTACACCCCCACGCGGTCCGGTCCGGCTCCGCCGAGGAGCTTGTAGGCGGGCTCCCCAAGCACCTTGCCGATGAGGTCCCACAGCGGCATCGTGCCCGCGCCCAACGGTCCGACCATCCGGCGCTCTGGGGGCCTGTAGAGATCGAACGGGTTGGTACCGATGAGCTTGGCGACGCGGTCCTTGTTCGCACGGCAGTTGCCGATGCCCTCGACGCCCGCGTTGGTCTCCAGCCGGACCATCCGGTCGGTTGCGCGGTCGCCGTGCACGTCCAGGCGGGCGTTCTTGCCTGCGATCTTGGACCGCCGGCTGAGCAGGCGGAATCCCACGGCTCGCGTGATCCGGATGTCGCGCGGCAGATCAGCGGCAGCCAGGGATTTCGTCATGGCCGCACCGGCTACCGAAGCGGCTAGGAACTCGCGACGATTCATGGCATTCCCCGTCATCCTCGGGCCCCACCGCTATCTCCTGATGATCAGTCTAGCGTGCAAGAGCGGGGGACTGAAGGGCACGCTGGCGAACGAGCGGGCGCCGGTGTCTCGGCGCGAGCATGTCCGGGAAGTCGGGCAAAAAGAAGACGGCGGCCGGTGGTTGACCGGCCGCCGTCTGAAAGATGCCTTTGTGAGCCGTTACAGCTTACGACGGATGACGACGCCCGCAAACAGCGCGAACAGCACCATCCCCAACGGCATGACCAGTTCGCTGCCGCCGCCGCACTTGAACGCCGCCTCAATGTCCCAGTCGGCGTTCATCGTCAGGTACAGCACCGAGTTGGTATCCGTCACGACGTAGTTGCTGTCGTCCGGGTGGTTGGGGTCCCAGATGATCCAGTGCTTGAGCGACTTGCCGCTCAGCGGCTCGGCGATCAGCACGATCTCCGTGCCGTTGGTGTACCGGCACAGCCGGGCGTCCGCGGTATTGGGGTCGTTCGGATCGGGCACGTCCGGGTTGAGGTTGACCGTTCCCATATGCCCATTCGTGATGGCCAGGTCGAGCAGGCGGGGGTTGTTGGGGTCGAACAGCCCGTCCCGGGCCTCGAAGTCGTCGTACACGACGTCGACCGGGAACCCGTTACCCCAATTCTGGTAGTCCGAGGACCACGATGCCACGGCGCTGCGCCCCTCAGGGCAGTAGAACGTCATCGGGTCAGTGCTGCCGCTCCAGTACGGGCCGCAGAGTTCGCCGGTCAGCATCCACTCGCCGTCCCAGGCGTACTTGTCCCCTTGCCAGATGGCGCCCTTGATGAACTTGCCATTGGGGTCGCCGGGGTCGTAGTTCGGGTCCATTTCGAACTGCATCAACAACCAGAACCCGTCCCGCTCCCATTGGTCGATGTCGGTCCCCAGCCACTTGGTGTTGTCGAGGGCCGGGATGCGGTTGCTGCTTTCGGGGGGCTCGAGCCAGGTCGTGTCGTTGGGGTCGCAGTTGTTCGGGTCGGGGTCGTTGACAGCTTTGATGCCGTTCGGGTCGACCCAGATCCGCGTAAGGTTCCGCCAGTTGGTGCCGATCCCGGATTGCAGGTTGGAATGGAACGTGTGGAACTGGTGTCCCTTCCAATGATAGGACTGGTCCATCTTTCTGTAAGCGCAGTTGTGGAAGTCGATCTCGAAGCAGTACCCCTTCTGTCCGGATGGGTGGCCGTGCATCAGGATGGCGGCCTTGCCGCAGTCGTGGTTCGGGTCGGAGAAATCGTTGGGGCTCCCGGGGTAGAAGACCTGGCACATCATGTAGTGATTCGTCGTGTCGTCCCAGTACGTCTCGCTGGCGTTGGCGTCATGGACGCCGTCATCGGGGGCCATGGCGGCGAAGGCGAACTGGGGAACCATCCACATCGGCTCACACCAGATCCGCATCGCGCCGTAGTTGGCGTCGAAGAACGCGGTCGTAGGGTTGGCTATGAGTGGCATGAACCACCACTGTGGGTTGTCGGACTCCCACCCGTAGTTCGCGTCATAGTTGGGGATCTGGGTCCAGTCGCAAGTCGCGAAGTTGGGGTTGTTATACGTGTTGAGGTCGCTGAAGTTGTCCCACCATTCGGCGACCGCCCTGCTGGGGGCGAGCAGACACGCCACGCCCACCAGGCACCATATAAGCGCAGACTGTTTTCGCATGACCTCCTCCTTGTGCTTCGATCTGTAAAACAGACGTGAACGCAATCGTCCAACGCTTCCGGAATGCAGGGCAGCCGCAAGGAATTGACTTTTCCCCACCAATAGCTGCCCCCGATACCACCACTGCGCCCTATGATAGCGGCCTGGTTTGCCGAATGCAAGCCCAAAACGCGGGGCTTTTCACCACGGACCTTCGGATATCCCCGATCTTGGGCCACTTCTGATACCCCGTTAAGTTAGTGACGCCTAAGATCTGGCGCGCGGCGAGGACTTTCGCTGCTGGGGCGGGTTTTCCCCAGATTCTCTCTTGCTTCGGCGGGGGCGTCGGGTGTAGAATACGCACAAGTGGTGACGCTCACGTCCCACATCAGGTCGGTATTCAGCGAGGCCCCGGTCTCACCGATAGGTAAGGCAGGAAGGCCGGTACGGTCCTTGCAGCAGGCGAGCCAGGACGAAGTCGGTCCAGAAGGATTCTGGGTGTGCGCGGCTTGTCTTCGTGAATCCGCGCCGCTGACAGGAGGATCTAAACCGTGTCATCTTGCTCTCGGTCGGCAACGGGTGGAAGGAGAGGGTTTACCCTGATCGAGCTGTTGGTCGTCGTTGCGATCATCGCGCTTCTCATCTCGATCTTACTGCCATCTCTGAACAGGGCTCGCGCGCAAGCGCGGACGACGATGTGTCTGAGTCGCCTCTCGCAGCTCGTCAAGGCCTTCATCATGTACGCGGAGGACTACGAGGAGGTCTTCCCCTTTACGTCCACGATGCATGACAGCTTCTCTTGGGGACCCAACACCATCGAGACCTGGATGGTGGACTGGGGTGATTACCAGTCTACCGAGGCGGTGACCTTCGCCAAGAACATCGCGCTGAACAACCAGACCCAGTGGGACGAGCCGGAGCCTCTGAAGACCGGGACGCTCTTTTCGTACTCCCGGTTTGAGAGCATCTACCGGTGCCCCGACTTCGAGCGACAGGCCAGCTCCGAACAGAACATGTTCAACTACACGCGGGCGGTCTGGGCGCGCTTCTGGAAGTTGGCCATCGAGTTTCAGATCGAAGGGGGGGTTGCGGAGAGCAACTGGGGCGACGTGCGGGGCCCCATCATGAAGACGGCGCAGCTCCACAATCCGACGCGGTTGCCGATGATCCTGGATGAACATTGGGAGCGCCACGTGGGGACGGCGGGGAACCTCGGCGACAACGGCTCGGCCTACAACGCCGGCGACTACGGCTTCTTCGCCGACAACATTATCGCCCTGTCACACGGCTCACCGACCTCGTGCAGGTATCACGACTACGACATTGACTATCGGCACAACTACTACTACGAGTCGTTCCTGTGGCCGCGCGGGGGCATCGCGTGCTACGACGGCCACGCCGAGCTTGCCCGCGATCCCTGGCCGTCCTACGAGCTCGGTAAGAGCGAGCGGAACGAGCGATGGGACGGGAAGGAGCAGTGGCGCCTGGCCAGCATGGGCGGCCGGGAATACGACGAGGTCTGGGCCATCATGGAGTATATGCAGCATCTGATCTACGCCCAGCGGGGATTCGACCCGGTCGAGCGCTTCAGCAATCAGTACGCCGTGGTGCCTTGGGGCGTGCCCGAATAAGGTCGGGTCGCCCACGTCAGCCCTCTGCGCTCTTGCCAAACAGAGGGCGCACACCGAACTGGAAACCCTCCTGAGAGCCAAGTGCAAGGGGTATCCGCGCCGCTGTTGATCCGTTGCGCGGTCTCAGCCGGCGCGCGAGGATTACGCCTCTAGTCCCAGATTCTTGAGCCGTTGTTCCTTGTCGTGGGTCTTCAGGGCTTCGACCAGGTCATCCAAGTCGCCTTGGATCACGCGGTCGAGCGTGAAGTTCTGCCCGATGCGATGGTCGCTGCATCGGTTCTGCGGGAAGTTGTAGGTGCGGATCCGCTCGCTGCGGTCGCCCGAGCCGATCATCGTCCGACGGGCGCTGTCCCGCTCGGCCCGGTCCTGCTGGATGTGGAGGTCATACACCCTGGACATGAGGATCCGCCGCGCCTTGGCGCGGTTCTTGTGCTGACTCTTCTCGTCTCGCATCGAGACGGTGATGCCGGTCGGGGCATGCTCGAGCTTGATCGCCGAGCTGACCTTGTTGACGTTCTGCCCGCCGGGGCCGCCCGCGCGGCTGACGTGCTCGACGACGTCCTTCTCCCAGTCGATTTCCACCTCCACCTCTTTCGGCTCGGGCAGGACGGCGACCGTGGCGGCGGACGTGTGGATTCGGCCCTGCGCCTCGGTGTCGGGCACGCGCTGGACGCGGTGGCCGCCCGCTTCGTAGCCCAGGTCGGCATAGACGCCGGCGCCTTTGAAGTTGAGGACGATCTCGCGGAACCCCCCCATGTCGGTGGGCGAGGCGTCGAGCACTTCGTATTTGTACCCCTTGGCCTGGGCGAAGCGGATGTACATCTCGTAGAGATCGCGTGCGAACAGGGACGCTTCCTCGCCGCCGGTGCCCGCGCGGATCTCCATGATGATCGAGTCGACGTTGGCCTCTTCGCCCATCACAACGATGCCCTTGAGGTCCTCCATGGCCGCCGCCGCTCGGGCCTCCAACTCGGAGAGCTCCTCTCGGGCCAGTTGCTTTAGCTCTCCGTCTGCCTGCGGATCGTCCAGGATGCTCTGGGCCTCGTCGATCTGCGCGCGAATCTGCCGGTAGGCCTGGTAGGGCTCGACCATTCGCCTCAGCGACCCCTCTTCCTTGCTCAGCTCGACGATCTTGACCGCATCCGTGGCGATCTCCGGGCGGTTCATTTGCTCGACCAGGTCCTGATGGCGACGCGCGATCTCGTCCAGTCGGGCCAGGAGGGCAGCTTCTGGGGAGGCATCGGTCATCGTGACGACCCCTTGGATTCCGGGACAACAGCTCGGGACCCAAAAGAAACACGCCGCACTATCCGATCGGACGGACACCCGCGGCGTGACGAAGGACGGTTGACGCTAAGCGCTGGTCTGTTTGGATTTGCTGGGCTGTTCCGGCTTTCGGAAGTAGTCGCCGCCAAACTTCTTCTGGAACTTCTCGACGCGGCCGGCGGTGTCGACGAACTTCTGCTTGCCCGTGTAGAACGGATGGCAGGCCGAGCAGATCTCCACCGTCAGTTCCTCGAGCGTCGCCCGTGTCGTGAACGTGTTGCCGCAGCCGCACGTCACCTTACATTCCACGTACTTGGGATGAATGCCGTCTTTCATGTCACGTCACCTCATGTCAGAACACCGCATTATAGCAGCCTTCGCTCCGGATGCAAATACCTTGCAGGGCCCGGCCGAATGGTGGAATCGTCGCGGCGCGATTACCACTCACCGTTCATCTCGAGCACGACCTTGCCGGTCTGGCCGGAGGCGAACGCTTCGAATGCCTTCGGCGCCTCTTCGAAGGGGAATCGGTGCGTCACGAGCTTTTCGACCGGCAGGCCGGCGCGGTACAGGTCGATCATCGGTGCGAAATCGGCGGGTTGGTAGTACCAGCTTCCCTGGACCGTCAGGTCCTTGCGGATGAGGGTGCTGCCGAGGTCGAAGGCGGCCGCCGCGTTCTCTCCCACGGCCATGACCGTCCCGCCGGGGGCTGTCCATGCGAGCGCTTGCTGGAGCGTGGCGTTCTTGCCGACGCACTCGATGACGACCTGCGGTCCACGGGCACAGCGGTCCGCCAGCCAGTCGTCGAGGTCGTCGGCCGTCGGGTCGCGGCACTCGGCGCCGAGTTCCGTGGCCAGCTTGCGCCGGGCGGGCAGCGGATCCAGTCCCAGGACGCGGGCGCCTTCGTGGACCTGCACGAGCACGTTGCCCAACCCGATCGGGCCTAAGCCGATGACCAGCACGATCTTGTCCGTCGTCTCGCCCAGTCTTCGGGCGACCCGGAAGGGGACCCCCAGCCCGTCGCCGCTGAGCAAGACGGCCGCGGCCCAGTCGCACGTGACGTCGCCGGGGAACACGCGGATCGATCGGATCGGCCGGGCGATGAACTCGGCGTGGGCGTTGCTCCACCCGCGCCAATGGCTGCAGTAGGTGTCCTGGCCCCGGGCACAGTATTCGCATGCCCCGCAACCGACGACGGCCGTCACGCCGACCCGCTTGCCGATCAGCGATTCGTCAGGGGCCTCGACCACCAGGCCGGCCACCTCGTGTCCGCCGTTGCCGTCGCTGGGGTCGTCAGATCGGTACAGACCCATCTCACTGCCACAGATCCCGCTCCCGCGGACGGCGACGATCACGGGCGCTTCGTCGGTCGGCTCAGGACGATCGACGTCGACGACCTCGACGCGTTGGCGGCCCAACGTCCTGAGCAGTCGCATGGTGGTTTCCTCGCTTCTCGAGTCGGCCAGTCAGCTCAGCTGCCAGTATCGGCGCAGCAGCCACTCGCCCGTCACCAACAGGACGAACAGCCCGAACGCCACGCCCATCTTCAGATGTCTTCGGAAACTGTCGGCGCCCGTGAAGATTGCATATTCGGTGGCCTGCTGTGGGTCTTGGGACTTGGTCTCATACCGACGGGCCAGTCTGGCGACCAGGTCGTTCAGCCCGGGCAGCCTGAGGTACTCGCCCCCTCCTGACGCGGCCATTTTGGTCAACCGGTCCGTGTCCAGGCTGAGCTTCTCGAACTCCGCGCTCGGCCGACCCAGCGTGAAATCGATCGTGTCCTTGCCCAGCACGGCCTGTTGCTTGCGGGCGGTCACCTCAATCTGGTGTTCGCCCGGTAGCGTCGGTTCATAAGAGACCTGATAGACCCCGACCCGCTCCTCACGGCGGGCCAGCGCCAATTCCTTGACGTCGCCGTCCGGTCCCTTGATGGCGGCCGAGACGCCTGCGAAGTTGTAGGCCTGCCCCTCCTCGTCACGGACCTTGGCGGTGATCTCCACCCGCTCGCCGGGATGGTAGAAGCTCTTGGTGATCTGGACCTGGACGCCGGCCTCGGCGCTTCGTTCCTTCAGCTCGCTGTTGGCCAGCCAGCGCATCGTCTGGCCCCAGAACCGATGGTAGGGTGACTCCATCCCCAGGGCGCGGCGGAACATGTACCACCGCCACGTCGTGTCGGCCGCGAAGACCCCCGTGCGACCCGATCCGTACGACTGAACCGCCATGACGATCAGGGGCTTGTCGTTCCGCTGGCGCGACGGGTGTTCGGCCAGGACGGCCGCGCCCGGCTTGGCTGCGTCCACGACGACACAGCCCTGCAGGGGTGGCAAGGTCCCGGAGGCCTGCGTCGTCGTGCCGACGGCTCCGAAGAAGGGCGCGAGCCCCGCGAAGATCGGGTGGGCCTTTCCCTCGGCCGTCAGACGCGGTACGAACGGCGTTGCCTCCTGACGGTACTTGCTTCGCTGCCCGACGGTCACGGGGAGCATCTGTTCGATGACGGTGCCCCCGTAGCCGCCCGGTCCCAGCGTGGCCGTGCCGCCGATCATCAGCAGGCCCTTGCCTGATCGGACCGCCTCGGCCAGTAGTTCCATCTGCTCCTTGGACACGTAGCTTCGGTCCAGGTCGCCGATGATGAACACGTCGAAGGCCTTGAACGCCTCGGCCGTCTTCGGGAAACCCGACACCGGCTTGCCGCCCACCGTCCCGCCAGCCGTGAACATCGGCGGACGGACCAGGATCAGCGTCGCCAGCTCCAGGTTCGGGTCCGTACCCAGGTACCGTCGCAGGAACTTGAACTCCGGCCGGACCGCGCCCTCGATGTACAGCACCTTGATCTGCGGGTCGGTCACCAGCAGGCGGACGTCGTGGGCGTTGTTCTCGCTGATCAGCTCGGCCGGGTCGACCGGGACGGAGATGGTCAGCTTCTTCCGCCCGGTGGTGGTGGGCGTGTATGACAGGTTGACGCCCTGGATCTTCTGCGTGTCGGACAGCACGAGCGTCTGTTTATCGAGCTGCTGAGGGCCGTCCTTCAGGAGGACCTCGATCGTCCGATTGGCCAGTCCCTCGCTGGCGATGTGGGCCTTGATCGCACAGACGTTGTTCGCCACCGTTTCGTCGGGCGCGTCGACGGCGGCGATGCTTATGTCCTGCAGCTTGTCGGAGCGCGTCTCCTCGGTGCCTACGCCAATGGTGAACAACGGCACGCCCAGGGCCTTGGCGGCCTGGACCGGGTCCCCCGGGCCGTTGTGGTTGCCGTCGGTCAGGAGGCAGATGGCGTAGATGTCCGGGCTGGGATGTCGGGCGACGGCCTCCTGGATGGCGAGGGTCAGGTTCGTGGCGTCGCCCTCGGGCTGCCGGCTGAGCAGGTCGTCGATGCCCTCCACTGCCCGGAGGGCTGCATCGAACAGGTAGTACTTGGGGGTGAATCGTCGCTCCGCCTCGGGCGCGCCCACCTGGCAGGTCTCGACGACATCCTCGTACCGGGTTGGCGCGTTCTTGGCGTCCTGGACGCTCATCGATTTCGACCCGTCAATCAGCATCAGCAGCAATGGCTTTCTGACCCCGGTCGGCAGGACGGCCAAAACGGGCCGGAACAGCAACGCCAGTAGTACGATGATCGCCAGCGAGCGCAACGTCATCAGCGCAGCGACCCGACCGGCGCCGAGGAAGCGATACACCACCTGATAGAACACCGCCACGGTGCTGATGCAAAGCGCGACGACGACGGGGGCCATCAGCTCGGGCTGTCGCAGCCCGCCGACGAAGGCGGCTGCGTCCATCCCGATCAGCACCGCCGTCGACAGGCCCATCGACAGGAGCGACGCCAGGTCGGACCGCCGCCAAATCGCCAGCACCAGCCAGGCCCACAACACCGCGGCGTTGACGATCACCCCACCGAAGACCAGGAACCCGGTGCTCGCACCTGCCGCTGCCCCCACCATCACCCCAACGACCAAGGCCGAGATCGCGATGGCCGCACTCGTCATGAGCGCCGCCGCCCTCCCGAACTGGCGGTCCCGAACCGCGGCTGCGATGACCCGGCCCGCCAGCGCCAAGAGGACCGCGCCGACGGCGATGAGCATCAAATCGCCGCGGAAGTCACGTTGGAAGGTCAGTCGGAATCGTTCCATCTGGACTTCTCGTTGCGGGCTGAAGGACCGATGTTGGGCATCGGCCCTTCTCGGTACGGACACACACCATAACCTGTCGGCAGGTCGGAGAAAAGCGTCGTGGTCGCCGCACGTATCGGAGCGTACGATTTCTCACCGAGGCAGGGCCGCCTTCAGCCGTTCGGCGCCGCCGAAATGGACAACCATGTGGCCTTGGTGCAACCGTATCCAGAATCCCCCGGGATGCTGCTGCTCCCGGGCGTCGAGCAGCGTGCACGTGATCGGCCCCACGCGCCACAGCGACGGCCGGTAGCGCATCGCTACCGTCCCGCGCGTAGGATCGAGATTCCCCGCCGTCACGTAGGGCAGCGCGTCATGACGTCCTCGCGTTCCGGACGACCGCAGCAACGCCGCCTTTCCGAACCCCGCCACGGCGGCCAATTCGGGATGCGTGAAGGGCCACGGGGTCGGCTGAACGGAAGCGTCACCTCGAGCGGCGTCGGCATCCAGCCCCTTGTCGAAGTGGCACAGCATCGTCGTGTGAGAATCGGGCTTCTCGGGCTGTGGGTCCTTGCCGGCCGCGGGGAACGTCGTCCGCGGCACGTCGGCCAGATGTAGCTCGTCGATCATCCCCTGGACGCCGTCGGCACGGTGGTACTGCCTTCCCGTGATGAACCGCGGCGCGAGCACGGGCGGTTCGAACGATCCGGTGGCTTCGGCCACGCGCTGGCCGTCGAGATACAGCGCAAACGCGCCTGCCGGGAAGTCCCAGGTGAACGCCACGTGAACCCAACGGTCCGACGCGATCTTGGGCCCCGCGAGCTTGGCTGCCCGGTCGACCTGCGCCCGCACCGTGGCAACCCGACGCCGTCGCAGCTCGTCATCGGTGACTGCCTTGGCGGCGTCGTCCAGCAGCGATTGGGCCTTCTTGGCGACGTCCGGCGTGTAGACCTCCAACAGCGTGGTCGCGCGACGAGCTGCGTTGGTGTCCTCGACGAGGGTGTAGAAGCTCGCCATCGCGTCCGACGCCGCACCGTAGTAGGCCTTGCAGAAGTCGCCGATGAGCTGTCTGACGTCGGCGTTCGCGTCCCATGTCAGCCGAGTCCAGACGTAGAGCGCCAGCGGTTGTTGTTGGAACAGGTCGGACCGAAACTCCGACAGCAGTCTCTTCACGCCGATCTTGCGGTAGTAGGCGAGGTCTTCGGCCAAGGCGTAGACGCTGATGGCGGGCGGGGCGTTGCCGGCGCCGATGTAGAAGACGTAGGTCCACAGGGCCAGGTTGTCCGTCAGCTCGGCCCAGCCGCGGAGCGCGTCGGCGTAGATGGCGCCCTCCTCCGGCTGCCGGGACAGCGGCTGTTGGATGCTCGGCCACAGACAGGGCTGAATCGACACGTTGGGGTGGGGTCGGATTCCCTTGGGGGGGTACTTGTAGTTGTCGTAGGCCAGGATCATCACGTGCTTTGTGGGATGCTTGACGACCAGCGATTCAGCGACCTGGTTGGCCAGGTGGACAAGCCGCTCGGAGTAAACGCCGGGGCGGGTGTCCATCGCGCGGCAGCGCTCGCACTGGCACCACTGACCGCCGTCGACGGGCCCCAGGGCGAAGACCTCGTAGTCCGGATGGGCGTCAAACCACGCGATCACTTCGCGGCGGATCCGCTCGACGACGTCCTTGTGCGTCGTGCAGAACTGCGTGGCGAACTCGCTCTGCCAGTAGGCGTCCAATGCGCGGGCACGGCGCTTGCCGTCGATCAGCGCGAAGTAGTCCGGATGCGTCTTGAACAGGCTTGCCGGAACCAGGTTCGTGAAGTTGTGCACGGGAGTATAGCGGAGCAGCACCGTCCCGCCGCGGGCCCGCCAGTACTCGGCGATGATGTGGCCCCAGGCCGCAGGCAGTCGCGATTGGTGACCGGCCCGATTCAGGCGGTTCTTCGTACACCAGTCGATGTCGGCCTCGTCGATCGACGTGAAGCTGACCAGCTCCCGGCAGGCGAAGGACGGACGCTGGACCTCATTGATGTCCGCAAACGGCAGGGCAGCGGTCTCCACTCGGGGGATGTGATGGTCTTCGCTGGCCGGGCCGAACCAGCGACACCCCGCCTGATGCAGATAGGTGTACACAGCATAGAGAGTCCCTCGGTCCTTGGTGCCCACCAGGAACACGACGTTCCCCTGATGCCGCATGATGAATCCGTCCGGGCCGAGCGCCGATAGCTCCTCAGCCAGCGGTTTGGCGAACCGCGTTCGCCCGACGAGGAACGTCAGGCCCTTCTTCTTTTGCGGGTCGCCCCAGGCCGGATGATCGAGGTGCATCTCCGGCGTCCGGCCGGTCATGCATCTCAAGATCCGCTGCAGCTCGGTGCCGGCGAAGATCTCCGTGGCAGAAGCGCGATGTGGAATGATCACATAGACCTTCGTCGCGGCAGCCGGCTCAGGCGCAGACAACGCCAGCAGGCCCATCGAGACAAGCATCGACTTGATCACGTCGCGACCTCCGTTCGCCCCCGCCGGTCAGTCCATTTCAGTGGGCCGCATCATACAGCGGTTGTCATCGAGGACGCACGTGGCGCCGAAGCGTTGATACCCAGAACATGCGCGTGGGGAGGCCCACTACGCGGCGTGCCGACAGGTCGTTACGGGAGGGCGCCGGAGCTGCCGAAGGGCCTCGGCGGCGTCATCCGGGACGGCTTCCTGCAGTCCAGACTTGGGATTGGCCCGGGCGGGCGTGCTTCGTAGGCTGCGGTGCCCGGCTCTTGCTCAAACTTAGGCCCTTCGTCTGACCCACACGAACAGCCCCAACACGCCGAGGGTCATCGGCAGCATCGGGCCGGTGCCCAATCCGCATTTGAACGAGGCCGTGATCTCCTTGTCCGAATCCATCGTGATAGTGATTGGGCTGTAGTGCTCCTGGCCTGGCGGGACGTTGCCCTCCCAACCCATGAAGATCTTGCCGTCGTCCGGCTCGGCCGTCAGCACCACAGATGTGTCGATGGGATACCAGTGTCGCGTGTCGATGCTAGCCGATGGCAGGGGGTCCATATCGACATCGCCCTTGTCCGGTCCGTTGACTGTGAGCATCAGCACGAGGTGATCCGCCCAGTACTCGTCCGATCCCATGTCGAGGCGCATCTCACGGACCCTCGGCTCGCCGTCGATGTCGGTCGGCCAGTTGGGGTCAACGACGAAGTTCGGATCGCCCGCATCGACGCACGGCGAGTTGGGTGTGAGGTGATAGTCGTTGTCTTCCCAAGTACTCGGATTGCCGTCAGGCCCGTCAGCATCGACGAAGAGCGGATCGGCGTCGATGTTGCCCGTCCCGGTCCAGCCGCCCTTGATGTCCGAGCACGTCACGGCCGGGTTACTCCCGGAGGCTGCGCGGATCTCCTCCGGCGTATTGCCCCAGAGGATGCAGCTCGTCAGCGTTGGGCTGCAGTCCTCCTCGCAGAAGACGGCGCCGCCGTAGGTGTCATAGCCCAAGGCCGAGTTCCCACTGATTGTGCAGTTGGTGAACGTCGGGCTGCTATCATCCCCGCAGAAGACGCCGCCGCCGAAGCTGTAAAAGCTCGCGGTCGAGTTTCCGCTGATCGTGCAGTTCGTCAGCGTCGGGCTGCTTCCGGAGCAGTAGACGCCGCCGCCGGCACCGTCTGAGACCGAGTTCCCACTGATCGTGCAGTTTGTCAGCGTCGGACTGCTTCCAGAGCAGGAGACCCCGCCGCCGCCGTAGACCGTCGAGTTTCCGCTGATCGTGCAGTTCGTCAGCGTCGGGTTACTATTCTCGCAGCAGTGGACGCCGCTGCCCCCATGAACGGCCGAGTTCCCGCTGATCGTGCAGTCCGTGAGCATCGGGCTGCTGTAATCCGCACAGTAGACGCCGCCGCCGTAGCCGTTGGGGGCCGAGGCCGTGTTTCCGCTGATCGTGCAGTTCGTCAGCGTCGGGCTGCTTCCGGAGCAGTAGACGCCGCCGGCGTACCAGTCGGCATTCCCGTTCCTGATCGTTAGGTCCTCGACGACCGAATCGGCTCCCTCGCCGCTGTGGAAGTAGAAGCCGCGCCCACTGCCTTCACAGTCGATGATGCACAGCGCCGGATCGCCGGAGGCACTCCGGACCGTGATCACCTTGCCGCCGAAGTCCAGGTCTTTGTTCCCGGAACCGGTGTACGTCCCGTCTGCGATTTCCACGATGTCGCCGGGAACGGCCGCATCGATCGCAGCCTGGATCGTCGGATACTGGCTCGGCACATGCAGCGTGGTCGTTACGTACAGCGTCACGTTGACCACCTGCGGTGAGTTGATCGCCTGCGGGTCCGAGACCACCAGTTCGGCGGTGTATGCGCCGTGGGATAGCTGGGCAATGTCCACGCTCAGCATGACATCATTCGCATCGCCGCTCGACTGGCCCGTGGACGGCGAGACCGTCAGCCAAGCCGGCGCACCGGAGATCTCCCAGTTCAACGTGCCACTGCCACCGTTGTACACCGATAGGGCCTGGTGGGGTGGGTTCTCACCGCCTTCCGTGCCGGAATACTCGAACGTGGTCGCACTCAGGCCGATGAGTGTCACGGTCGGGTCGAACTCATCGGCCCCCATGTCGGCGATGGCGATTGTGTCCCCATCGCCATCCAGCGGACGCGGATCGCCGTCCAGATCGTTCGGCGGCAGTTCGCCGGCAGGCTCGTTCGTACCGGCATCGATGCATGGCGAGCCCAGCGTCAGATGGTGATCGTCCGGAGAAGCACAGTGCGGATCGGTGTCGATGTTGCCCTCGCCCGCCCAGCCCCCCTGGATGCAGGAGTAGGTCACGGTTGGGCTGCCGGAGGAGGACACGTAGATCGCTTCGCGCGTATTGCCCCAGAGAATGCAGTTCGTCAGCGTCGGGTTGCTTCGGTAGCAGTAGACGCCGCCGCCGGCATCAGCCGTGTTCCCGGTGATCGTGCAGTTCGTCAGCGTCGGGCTGCTGTTATACCCGCAGCAGACGCCGCCGCCGTCATCACCGGCCGAGTTACTGCTGATCGTGCAGTTCGTCAGCGTCGGGCTGCTGCTAAAGGAGCAGTAGACCCCGCCGCCGTAGCGGTCGGCATTCCCGTTCCTGATTGTCAGGCCCTCGACGACCGAATCGGCTTCCTCGCCGCTGTGGAAATAGAACCCGCGCCCACTGCCTTCACAGTCGATGATGCACAGCGCCGGATCGCCGGAGGCAC
>CAYMLO010000029.1:41438-73628 GCA_964390905.1 uncultured Planctomycetales bacterium
CCGCGCCCACTGCCTTCACAGTCGATGATGCACAGCGCCGGATCGCCGGAGGCACTCCGGACCGTGATCACCTTGCCGCCGAAGTCCAGGTCTTTGTTCCCGGAACCGGTGTACGTCCCGTCTGCGATTTCCACGATGTCGCCGGGAACGGCCGCATCGATCGCAGCCTGGATCGTCGGATACTGGCTCGGCACATGCAGCGTGGTCGTTACGTACAGCGTCACGTTGACCACCTGCGGTGAGTTGATCGCCTGCGGGTCCGAGACCACCAGTTCGGCGGTGTATGCGCCGTGGGATAGCTGGGCAATGTCCACGCTCAGCATGACATCATTCGCATCGCCGCTCGACTGGCCCGTGGACGGCGAGACCGTCAGCCAAGCCGGCGCACCGGAGATCTCCCAGTTCAACGTGCCACTGCCACCGTTGTACACCGATAGGGCCTGGTGGGGTGGGTTCTCACCGCCTTCCGTGCCGGAATACTCGAACGTGGTCGCACTCAGGCCGATGAGTGTCACGGTCGGGTCGAACTCATCGGCCCCCATGTCGGCGATGGCGATTGTGTCCCCATCGCCATCCAGCGGACGCGGATCGCCGTCCAGATCGTTCGGCGGCAGTCCGGCGGCAGGCTCGTTCGTACCGGCATCGATGCATGGCGAGCCCAGCGTCAGATGGTAGTCGTCCGCAGAAGCAAGCTGTGGATCCGCGTCGATGTTGCCCTCGCCCGCCCAGCCGCCCTGGATGCAGGAGTAGGTCACGGCTGGGTTGCTGCCGCCGCCCGCGTCGATCTCCTGCGGCAAATCGTTCCAGAGGATGCAGTTCGTCAACGTCGGGCTGCTGTCCACCAGGCAGAAAACGCCGCCGCCCTGCCCGGCTGAGTTCCCGGTAATCGTGCAGTTCATCAGCGTCGGGCTGCTGTAGAACATACACTGGACACCGCCGCCGGAAGCATCGGCCGAGTTTCCGCTGATCGTGCAGTTCGTCAGCGTCGGGCTGCTCTCGTAGCAGCAGATGCCGCCGCCGTCGTCGGCATGGCCTTTCGTGATCGTCAGGCCCGCCAAGACGGTGTTTGGGCCCTCCGCGTTGTGAAAGTAGAAGCCGCGATGGTCGCCGAAGTAGTTTGGGTCATCGGGGTCATTGGGGTCGTCGGGATTACACTTGATGATGGTTGACGCGACGACGTTCGGGTCATTGGGATCGCTGCTTCGTATTGTGATCGCCAAGCCGTTGGGGTCGAGATCGCGGTTGCCGTCGCCCTCGTACGTCCCCGGCGCGATGATGACCTCGTCGCCGTCGGAGCAGTCGTCGATGGCCGCTTGGATCGTGGCGTACTCGCTCGGCACGTACCGTTCCACGGCCAAGCTCGGCGTGACGATTGTTACCACTACGCCCGCCGCGAGGATTTGCAGGCCCTTTATGCGCATCGCTTGTCTCCCATCCCCTATACTCTCGATTCATCAGCAAGCAACATCCACCACTTCTGCGACGGAATCATCCCTTCCGACTGCTTCACTACCGACTACGTCTCACCGCCACGCATAGCCCAAGCATGCCGAGCATCAGGGGCAGCATGGGGCCCATGCCCAGGCCGCACTTGAAGGAGGCCGTGATGTCTTTGTCTGAGTCCATGGTGATGGTCAGTGGGTTGAGGTGCTCCTCGCCGGCAGGAACGTCTCCCTCCCAACCCGCAAAGCCCTTGCCCTCGTATGGCACGGCGGTCAGCGTCACTGTCACACCCATCGGGTACCAATGGAAGTCATCGACGGAGATTGTCGGCTCTGGGTCGAGAACCACGTCACCCTTGTGCTCTCCTTTGATCTCCAGCGTGAGGACAACGTGATCGCCCCAATACTCGTCCCAACCCATGTCGACGATCCCGTTGATTCTTGGCTGGCCATCGCCATCCGTCTGATCAGCGCAGTCGCAATTGGGGTCGCCCGCATCGATGCAGGGCGAGTTGGGCGACAGGTGATAGTCGTTGTCCTGCCACGTATTCGGGTCGTCGTCGGGTCCGTCCGCGTCGACGAAGCACGGATCGGCGTCAAGATCCGTGTTGGGGTCCCAGATCAGCGTGCTGTTGGGGTCGACCTCGGCCCCGCCGGGGCCGTTCCGCACATCGCAGTATTCGACCGTGAGCACCGAACCGCTCAGCGCACGGATCTCCGCGCCGGTTGGGGCCGCGTTGTCCCACACGATGGTGCTTTCCAGCGCCAGCGAGCTGTCCCAGGAGTAGACCCCGCCGCCCGCTGAGTCCGCGCTATTGCCGCTCAGCGTGCAGTTCGTCAGCACCGCGGTCGAGAAGGCACAGCTGACGCCGCCTGCGACCTGGTCGGACCCGTTGTCGGCGATCAGGCAGTTGGTCATCGTGGGCGTTCCATAGTAGATCCTGACACCACCGCCTTCGCCGTTGCCGCCTTCTCCCGCCGTGTTGCCGGCGATCGTGCAGTTGGTCACCTGCGGCGAGCCTCCCGTTAGCAGGAGACCGCCGGCCTTCTGGGCCGCGTGGTTCCCAACGATCACACATTCGATCACCTGGGGGGAATCTCCGGCTTCCAAGTAGAGATGCAAGCCTCCGCCCGTGCCACCGGAGCCCACCGAGGCGTTTCCTTCGATGATGCACCTCAGCACCGTTGCGTCCCTCGCCTCGCACCGGATGCCTCCCCCCCAACCGGCCGAGTTGTTGCGGACGTTGCAGTCGACGAGCATCGGCCCGCCGTTCTCGCAGTAGATGCCGCCGCCGCCCCACTCCGCGTAGCAGTCCTCGACGACACACCGGCTGACGGTCGGGCTCGCCCCGCTGCACAGGATCCCCCCGCCGTGTGCCCCGATGACGTAGCCGTTCCGGATCGTCACGCCCGCCACCAGCGCACTGGCATTCTCCCCGCTGTGGAAGTGGAAGGCCCGGTGCTCGCCGAAGTCGTTCGGGTCGTTGGGGTCGTTCGGGTCGTTGGGATCGTCCGGACGGCACTGGATGACCGTTGCGGCCACAACGTTTGGATCGTCGGGGGCCATGCTCCTGACCGTGATATTCCCACCGCCGAAATCGAGGTCCCGGTTGCCGTCGCCCGTAAACGTCACCGGGGCCAAGACGATCTCGTCGCCCCCGTTGGCTGCGTCGATCGCGTCTTGGATGTACGCGTACCAGGTATCCTGCGAGATGTTCTGAACGCGACCACCCGCCGTGGCCTCATCAGACCCCATATCGACGCGCCCCAGTAGGATGCGCGGGTCGCCGTCGATGTCGTTGGGGGAGTTCGGATCGACCACGAAGTTCGGGTCGCCCGCATTGATGCACGGCGAATACGCAGCCAGGTGGTAGTCGTTGTCCTCCCACGTGTTTGGGTCGTCATCCGGCCCGTCCGCGTCGACGAAGAGCGGATCGACGCTGATGTTGCCCGTTCCCGGCCAACCGCCTTCGACGCACGAGTATGCGACCAGCGTCGTGCCGGGCCACTCTCCGATCTGGCGGGTCGCGTTGGCCCACAGGATGCAGTTGGTCACCCTCACGTTGCTGCCTGCCCCGTTGTACAGCCCACCCGCCCCGAAGGGCGCGGGCGCCCTATTCCCGGCGAAGGTGCAGTTTTCTACGGCTACGGTGCTTTCTTCGCTACAAATGCCACCAACAGCCTCTCCCGTATTCCCGTTGAACGTGCAGTTGTCTACGGTTAGGGTGCCTTCATCGTTGTACATACCACCAACAGCTCCTCCCGTATTACCGCTGAACACGCAGCCCATCACCATCGGGTTGCTCTGGTGGTTGTACATCCCGCCGCCCCCAATGTTCCCGGCAGTCACCGAGTTCTCGCTGAACGTGCACTTCATCACCGTTGGGCTGCTGTTGATGTCGTTGTGCATCCCGCCGCCCCCGCTGTCAGCCCTATTCTCGATGAACGCGCAGTACCTGACGGTCGGGCTTCTGTGCTCGTTGTACATCCCGCCGCCGCGGTCGGCGGCCGTGTTCCCGCTGAACGTACAGCTCGTTACCGTCGGGCTGCTGAACCAGTTATACATCCCGCCACCGCGGTCCAACGTCTCGTTCCCGCTGAACATGCAGTTGGTCAACACAGGGCTGCAGTCGTCGTTGTGCATCCCGCCGCCGAGGTACGCTGTGTTCCCGCTGAACAAAGAGTCCACGATCGTCGGGCTGCTCCCGTCATAGTTGCAGATCCCGCCACCAGAACCCGCTGTATTCCCGCTGAACGTGCAGTTTGTCAGCGTTGGGCTGCTGTTGATGTTGCACATACCGCCGCCGTCCGGTGCATCGTTCCCGATGAACCTGCAGTTCGTCACTGTCGCCCTGCTGTTGTAGGCGGTGCACATCGCGCCGCCGTAGTACGCTGTGTTCCCGATGAACGTGCAGTTCGTCACCACAGGGCTGCTCGCGCAGGAGCAGATTCCGCCTCCCCAACCGTTCGGGTCGAGTGAATGACTGGCACCGACGAACCCGTTCGTGACCGTCAGACCGGCCACGACAGCGTCGGCCCCTTCTCCACTGTGGAAGTAGAAGCCGCGGTGGCAGCCATTGGGATCCGGGGGCAACTCGTTCGGATCACAACCACAATCGATGATCGTTGCGCCCACAACGTTTGGATCGTTTGGATCGATGCCTCGAACCGTAATGGCCTTGCCGCCGAAGTCCAGGTCGCGGTTACCATCGCCGGTGTAGGTCATCGGGGCCAGGACGATTTCGTCACCTCCGTTGGCCTCATCGATCGCGTCCTGGATCAGGAAGTAGTACGTGTCTTGCGTGACGTTATGGACAGGAGGAATCTCCCAGTACTCGTCCGAGCCCATGTCCACGTTGGGCCCCATGACACGGGGCTCCCCATCGATGTCGGTCTGACCCGTGTAGTCGGCATTGGGATCGCCGGCGTCGATGCAGGGCGAGTTGGGCGAGAGGTGATAGTCGTTGTCGTCCCAGGTATTCGGGTCATCGTCCGGCCCATCCGCATCGACGAAGAGCGGATCGTCGGTGATGTTGCCAGTGCCGGGCCAGCCGCCCTCGACGCACGTGTACGTAACCTGCCCCTCAGAACCGACGTGTATCTGGTCAGGTATGTTCGACCACAGGATGCAGTTGGTGACCACCGGGTTGCCACCTACGTTGAGCATCCCTCCGACGCCGCTCGCCGCCGTATTCCTGCTGAACGTGCAGTTTGTCACCGTCGCGCTGCTGTGGTAGTTGTGCATCCCGCCGCCGTATTCAGCCGTATTCCCGCTGAACGTGCAGTTTTTCGCCGTCGCGTTGCTCTCGTAGTTGTGCATCCCGCCGCCTTGTTCCGCCGTGTTCCCAGTGAACGTGCAACCGATGACGACGGGGCTTCCGCCCCTATTGTGCATCGCACCGCCGTCGTAGTACACCGCCGCATTCCCGGCGAACGTGCAGTTGCTTACGGTTGGGGTGCTTTCGTCGTTGTACATCCCGCCACCCTCGTACTGGGCCGTATTCTCGCTGAACGTGCAATTCGTCGCCGTTGCGCTGCTGTAGTAGTTGTAGGTCCCGCCCCCGACTTCCGCCGTGTTCCCGCTGAACGCACAGCCGGCAACTGTCGGGTCAGCGTAGCAGTTGTACATGCCGCCGCCGTGCTCCGCAGTGTTCCCGGTGAAGGTGCAGTTCGTTGCCGTCGGGTTGCATTCAACACTGAATAGCCCGCCGCCATAGTACTCGGCCGTATTGCCGCTGAACGTGCACTCCGTTACTGTAGGGGCGCTTTCAGTGCTGTGCATTCCGCCGCCCATTTGCGCCGTGTTCCCAGTGAACGTGCAGTGGTTCAGCAACGGGTCGCTGCTGTCCACGTTGAATACCCCGCCGCCCTCGTTGTCAGCGCTATTCGCGATGAAGGTGCAGTCTGCCACCGTTGGGTTGCTGTGATGCCAGTTGTTAATCCCACCCCCGATCCTCGCCGTATTGCCCATGAATGAGCAGTCCGTCATTGTCGGACTGCTGTTGTCCAGATTGGCGATTCCACCGCCGGCGTCGGCCGCATTCCCGCTGAACGTGCAGTTCGTGACCGTTGGGCTGCTCGCATAGTTCCACATCCCACCGCCTTCTTCTGCTGTGTTCTCGGTAAAGGTACAGCCAACCGCCGTCGGGTTGCTGCCGTACAACTGCATCCCGCCGCCATTGCCGACGGTGAACCCAGCGGCGATCGTCAGTCCTGCCACGACGGAGTTGGGGCCTTCCCCATTCGCGAAGATGAAGCCGCGGTGGTCGCCGTAGTAGTTGGGGTCATCGGGGTCATTGGGGTCGTCGGGGTTACACTTGATGATCGTTGCAGCGACGACGTTTGGGTCGTTGGGGTCGGTGCTGCGGACGGTGATCGCTCGGCCGACGTAATCGAGATCTCGGTTGCCCTCGCCCTCGTACGTGCCCGGCGCGATGATGACCTCGTCGCCGTCGGAGCAGGCATCGATGGCCGCCTGGATCGTGGCGTACTCGCTCGGCACGTGTCGCTCGACGGCCCATGCCGGTAGGCCGACAAGACAGACAACCACCGACGCCCCCAGCAGCCCCGCTCGGATGTTCATGACTCGCCTCCTGTCCCCACCGATGCAAGATGATGTGTACGAGCAGGATGTGTCCACATCCCCAGCGCACGTAGACTATAAGCATATCCGGTGGCGCCGGGTTCTGGAAGGGCCAAGATCGGGAAGCAGAATCTCCGGTACAGGACCGCGGTGACCCGCTGAGTCTCCTGCTCGTGACCCACGTGAGACGCAGAATCGGGGACTGGTGGTCAGTCACCCGTGAAGTAGCGGGTCGGCGTAGACGTTAGGTGCCAGACTTCAGGTCCCTGACTTCAGGCTTCAGACTTCAGACCTCAGGCTTCAGGTCTTCAGTTCTGATTTGTCGCGCTAGCCCTGTGGCCTGACGCCTGAAGCCTGTAGCCTGCAGCCTGCAGTGTCAGGCAGGCGGCAGGTATTGATGATGCCAAGCCCTACCCGAAAGCACAGGGCTGACCGACCACTAGGTGGCGGGGCGATAGGCCGTTGTTGGAGGACGCTGGAGCTGGCGCAGGGCGTCGGCGGCGTCATCCCGGGCGTCTTCGCGCAGTCCAGGCTCGGGACTGGCCCGGGTGGGCTTGCTTCGCAAACTGCGCTACCCGCTTCGTCGCAGACCTAGGCCCTTCGTCGGACCCACACGAACAGCCCCAACACGCCGAGCATCATCGGGAACAACGGTCCCATGCCGCTGCCGCACTTGAACGCGGCGGTGACTTCACGGTCGGTGTCCATCACGATGATCGTCACGAGATTGCTGTCGAGGGTGGCGTAGTTTGCGTCTCCCGGGTAGTTCGGGTCGTAGATCTGCCAGTGCTTGAAGCCCTTGTTTGGGATAGGCGACGCCGTCAGCGTGACCTCTGTGCCGAGCGGATAGGTGTACGGTGGGAAGTTCGGGTCGTTCGGGTCCAAATCGACACTGCCCCACGCGCCTTTGACGAAGGTCAGCCTCAGCTGGGCGCAGGCCCGCGTCCATTCCCAGGTCTCGCCGTCCAAGCCGATGGCGTCCTGCCCACCGAACAGGACCGTCACGCCGCGGGCGCTGTCGAACGCCAGCGCGTGGTTTGTCCGTGGCGACGGTCCGGTGCTGCTCCTGAGCGCCCAGGTCGTCCCGTCCCATTCCCACGTTTCGCCGTCAAGAGAGCTCTCGTCCTCCCCGCCGAACAGGACCGTTACGGCGTTGGCGTCGTCGTACGCCATCGCGTGGCCCCAGCGTGGGGAGGGGCCCGTGCTGCTCTTGAGCGTCCAACCCGTCCCGTCCCATTCCCACGTCTCGTCGTTGTGGTAGTTCGCGTCCAGCCCGCCGAACAGGACCGTCACGCCCCGGACGCTGTCATAGGCCATCGCGTGGCCATGGCGAGCCGACGGTCCGGTGCTGCTCATGAGCGCCCAACTCATCCCGTCCCATTCCCACGTCTCGCCGTTGCGGCTCCCGTCGTCCCCGCCAAACAGGACCGTTACGCCCCGGACGCTATCGTACGCCATCGCGTGATTACGGCGAGCCGACGGACCGGTGTTGCTCTTGAGCGTCCAGCTCGCCCCGTCCCACTCCCAGGTTTCGCCGTTGTAGCCGACATCCCACCCGCCAAACAGGACGGTCCTGCGGCGGACGCTGTCGTACGCCAACGCGTGACTCCGGCGAGCCGACGGCCCGGTGCTGCTCTTGAGCGTCCAGGTCGTTCCGTCCCATTCCCACGTCTCGCCGTTAGCGCTTCCGTCGTCCCCGCCGAACAAGACCGTCGCGCCGCGGACGCTGTCGTATCCCATCGCGTGGCTGTCCCGTGACGACGGGCCGGCGGTGTCCCTGAGCGTCCAACTCGTCCCGTCCCATTCCCACGTCTCGCCGTTGTTGGAACTCCCGTTGGACCCGCCCAACAGGACGGTCAGGCCACGGACGCTGTCGTATGCCATCGCGTGGTCATAGCGTGGCGACGGGCCGGTGCTGCCCCTGAACGTCCAGCTCGTTCCGTTCCACTCCCACGTCTCGCCGTCAGCGCTCCCGTCGGAACCGCCGAACAGAACCGTCACGCTGCGGGCGCTGTCGTACGCCATCGCGTGGCAGAAGCGAGCCGACGGGCCGGTGCTGCTCCTGAGCGTCCAGCTCGTCCCGTTCCATTCCCACGTCTCGCCGTCATAGCTCCCGTTGAACCCGCCGAACAGGACCGTCACGCCGCGGGCACTGTCATAGGCCAGCGCGTGGGAGGCGCGAGCCGACGGGCCGGAGCTGCTCCTGAGCGTCCAACTGGTCCCGTTCCATTCCCACGTCTCGCCGTCATAGCTTCCGTTGAACCCGCCGAATAGGACCGTCACGCCGCGGACGCTGTCGTACGCCATCGCGTGGTCATGGCGCGGCGACGGGCCTGTGCTGCTCCTGAGTGTCCAGCTCGTCCCGTCCCACTCCCACGTCTCGCCGTTGTAGCTCGTGTCCCACCCGCCGAACAGGACGGTGACGCCGCGAGCGCTGTCGTACGCCATCGCGTGACTACGGCGAGCCGACGGCCCGGTGGTGCTCTTGAGCGTCCAGGCGGTCCCGTCCCATTCCCACGTCTCGCGGGAATAGGCGAAGCCGTCGGTGTACCCGCCGAACAGGACCGTCACGCCGCGGGTGCTGTCGTACGCCATCGCGAACCCCTCGCGCGGTGACGGGCCGGGCAAGGGGGGTGTCTTCTCCCGCCACGACACACACGCCTGCCCCAGCGCCCATGTCTGGGGGGCCACGAGGACGACTGCACCCATCAGAAACAAGCGCCAACTGGCGCCAAGGCCTGCACCCACTTCGCTTGAGGCGAAGGTTCTCCGTGAAGCGCGCGCAACAACTCCTCCAGCCCACCATGGGGTCCGTTTCATCGCCGGGTTCCTCCTTCCCCCGATGTTTCCGACGGCGTCTTGCGTGCATCGACCAAATGCCAACCACCGCAAAACGCCACGCTGACGTGCCGGAGCGTTTTTGTCTGAGGGGGCCTCTTTCCCGAGCACGTACAATATCCCCGTGGCTCTGCCTGTCCGTCAAGGGAATTCCGGAACTAGCTGGCTGGGTGAGAGGCCGTCGTTGAGGCGCGCCGGAGCTGCCGTAGCGCCTCGGCGGCGTAGTCGCGGATGGTCTTGCCACCTTCGGGCGCTAGTTGCGTGACGGCCAGCGCGGGTGGACCGAGGCGATGTCGCTGGGCCAGGAATCCCCGCCACATCGCCCGTTCGTTGGCCGGCATGGTCGTAACGCGCCGGCTGTCCTGGAGCATTCGGGTCAACACGGGTCTGGCCCGTTCGACGCCGAGAAGGCCGAGCGACTCGATGGCCTGAGCGCGGACCTCGATCGAATCGGTCGTCTCCAGGACGTGGATGATCGCGTCCTCGGCTGGCGGGATCGCCGCCCGTTGAAGCGCGAAGACCGCCGCCGTCGCGACGGTTGCGTCGCCGCCCGAGGCCATCTGCGACAGTCGGCCGATTACGTCGGGGTTGGCGCGCCGGCCGAGCGCCAGCGCTGCAGCATGACGGATCTCGACCTCCTCATCCGTCAGCCCGGTGAATAGCGGATCGATCGGTTCGTCGCCGCTCGCCTGGTCCATGACCTCCACCGCCAGCAGGCGGACGTTTGGGTCAGCGTGGCCCAACAGCTTGCCCGCGACGCTCACCGCATGATCCGCCCGCCGGGCCAGCCGGGAGGCGTAGTAGTCCTGTTCCGCCGGCGCCTCGGCCCGTGCAAGCCGCCATCCCCAGTATCGCGTCCGGACCGTGTCGCTGAAGAGCAGCACCGCCATCACGGCCAGCCACACGGCCACCATCGTGATGATGATGCGCTTCATGAAGGAGCTCGCTTCGCGGATAGCAGCAGCGGGAAAGTCCGCGTGCGGACGGTCATGGTTCCGACGTGGCCACGCGCCCCCGTTTCGGGTCGAGCTGGGCGGGCAGCTCGATCTTGACGCGTTCGCTCTTGCCGGCCGGGTCGACCTCGATGCCGCCGAGCGTGTCGCTGAAGACCCAGTTCATCGCGTCGTACTTGCTTCGCGGGATGCGCAGGCGGTAGAGCACGCCCTCGACGTTGCTGACCCGCTCCCATCCGCCGAACCACCTGCGAAAGTACCACAGCTCGACGCGCCAGATGGCCTCGTTGCCCTTCTCGCTGTGGAACTTCTCGGTCTTCTCGTCTTGGATCCGGGCCTTCTCCACCAGCGCCGTGGCCTTCTCGCCGTGTCCGACGATGTAGATCGGACGCACGAAGTTCTCGAACTGCTTGACCTTCGTGATTAGCTCGACGATGGTCTCGCGATCCTCCGTGCCGAACTCCCTGGGGTTCGCGCGGACGCGCTTGCGGCGGAGCTTCTCCAGCTCGGTCTCCAACGGCGACAAATCGACCCCTTCGATCCGCCCCATCGTCGTCTGGACGATCAGGTCATACCGCTGCCCGGCGGGCAGCCCCGTGATCTCGAACTTTCCGCTGGCCTTGTCGATCTTCGCGGCGTACGTCGGCACGGAAAACGCCTTGCCGCACGCCCGACACGTGATGGTCTTGTCCGGCGTGTTGGCCCGGGCCGTGAACTGGCGCTTGCACGTGGCGCATTTGACGTCGAGGCACCGCGGGATCGCGACGATGGACTTGACCTTCTCGACTGGCGTGACGGACCCGGTGATCCGGCCGTCGGTGCTGACCTCGGAAACGGCAACGTTGCCGCCGCCGACGGCCGTCATTAGGACCAACTGCAGAAGATGCCGTATCGTCACTAGGCAGCCACCCTGTCCTTCCAGGCCTCGATGTGGCGCTCGATCTGCCGGATGGAATCGGGAAGCTCGCCCGGGCCGAACCGCTTCCACCAGTTGACGATCGTCAGCCCGACCGGAGTGTCATCGTCAGCGCGCCTGAGCAACATGAGCCCTTCGGGCGTCTCTTCGGAGACGGTGTCGGCCTGTCGCTCGGCGGCCATTCGGAGGTAGAGTACGTCGTTGGTGATGTCGTAGTGATACCACAGGACCTCGTCTATCGTGCCCTCTATGGTGTCCGTGATGACCATTCGACGGGCCCTCCAGAGATCCGCCTGGCCAGATGGGCGGTCTTGACAACGCCAATTGCCACATCCACGACCACCTGAATCATAACACCTCTACGCTGGGCAGGTCCATAGTAGAGGCGGCAGTCTGGGTCAGCCGGGTGCGTGACAATGCAGGCAGGTGGCGAGGCCGACGCAAACACACGTAATGGGCATGACTCGCGGACCTTTGGCCCCGTGGGGGCCCAGGAACGTAGCCAGGGGTGGAGTCCGCCCGTGGCGGACGCAACCCCTGGTCGAGAACCCATCACAAGACCAGCCCCGGAGGGGCGCAGGAAGCCCTTCTTACGCCCCTCCGGGGCTGATGAGTTTGGGGGCTCGGTTACCAGGGGTTCCGTCCGCCGCCTTGGCGGCGGCCTTCACCCCTGGCTACATTCCTTCGGCCCTTCGGGCCTGAATACAGCCCGCGAGTGGGACCTTACGGGATTCTGGCCGTTCACCATCGGCGGCGGTATCATCGCATTCGATTTCCAAGGAGACTCGACATGCATACGGCTTTCGTGTTGTCACGATCAATCCTCGCCGTTGCGAGTGCAGCGGCCCTTGGGGCAGACGGACAGCGGTTTCCGTTCGCCATGCCAGCTCTTGACAGCTCGAAGACGGCCGTCGACGTCAGCGCGCTGAACGGAGGACCGCTGGGAGACCCGCATCGGATCCGCGTCAAAGATGGGCACTTCGTCGACGCGAGCGGGCGGCGGGTCCGGATGCTGGGCGTGAACCTGTCGTTCGGGGCGAACTTCCCGACACACGAGGACGCCGAGGCGCTGGCGGCGCATCTGGCGAAGTTCGGCATCAACGTCGTTCGCCATCACCACATGGACGCCCGGGACATCTGGAAGGGCAATCCGGACGGAACCCGACAGGTCGATCCGGACAAGCTCGAGCGGCTGAGCTACCTGATCACGCAGTTGGGCAAGCACGGCATCTACAGCGACATCAACATCCACGTCTCGCGGACGTTCACCGAGAAGGAGGGGTTCCCACAGGCCAACAAGCTCGGCCGGTACAACAAGTACACGCTCTACTTCGCGCCGCGGATGCGCGAGCTGTGGAAGGACTACGCGCGGCGGCTGCTGACGTACAAGAACCCGACCACGGGTCGGCGGCTGGTCGACGAGCCGAGCGTGGCGATGGTGGAGATCACCAACGAGAACCGGTTCAGCCCGAGCGGGTTCGGCCCGCTGGCCACGGTTTCCGAACGGTACCACAAACCCCTGCAAGATCGTTGGAACGCCTGGCTCAAGGAGCGTTACGGGACGACGGCGGCGATGCGGAAGGCCTGGGGCGAGGCGGCCGAGCCGCTGGGCAAAGACATCGCCGACTTCGGTGACTTCTCGCGCGGTCACAAGCCCTGGTCGCTGAGCACGCATGGCGTGTCGAAGGCGACGGCCAAGCCGAAGCGCTCCGGACCGGAGGGCCTGTCCGCGGTGCAGATCGAGATCGACCGGGTCCCTGACGAGCTCTGGAAGCTGGAGTTCGTCAGGTCGGGGCTGTCTCTCGAGAAGGACCGGCTCTACACGATGTCCTTCTGGATCAAGGCAGCTGAGCCGCGGTCCCTCTGGGTCGATGTGTCTCGAAACGGCGAACCGTGGGAAGCGCTCGGGTTTGGCAGGCACATCGATGTGGACCGGACGTGGCGGAACCACTGCTACACGTTCCGCGCGTCCGAGACGTTGAAGGGCAAGGTCCGGTGGATCTTCAAGATCGGTCGACAGAACGTCGACATCTGGCTGGCCGGCCTGCGCTTGCGGACGGGCGGTGAGCTTCGGGGCGTCCAGCCGGACGAGTCGCTCGAGCAGCGGACCGTCAGGCTGCCTGCCAGGACGGCGTTCCTGACGTGTGCGCAAGACATCAAGGCCTTCATGCGCTCGGTCGAGCAGGAATTCTTCCAGGATACGGGGCGGTTCCTCAAAGAGACGCTGAAGGTCAAGCCGCCGATCGCGGGGACGCAGATCGGTTACGTCGACCTCCGGTCGCTGGCCGTCCTCGACTACGTCGACGCCCACGCCTACTGGCAGCACCCGCACTGGGCGCGGAACCCCTGGTCGCCTCGCGGGTGGACGATCGGCAACACCCCGACGGTTCGGGATGCGAACGGCGGGTCGCTGCCGCACTTGGCCAAGCACCGCGTCGTCGGCATGCCTTACACGGTCTCGGAGTACAACCAGCCGGCCCCGAACGATTACCAGGGCGAGTTCATCCCGAGCTTCGCGATCCTCGGCGCCCTGCAGGACTGGGACGCGATCTTCATCTACTCGTTTCAGCACGGGAACACCAAGTGGCGGGCTCAGAGGATCCAGAGCTTCTTCGATGTGAACGGCAATCCGCTCGTGATGGGCCTGTTGCCGGCGGGGGCGATGATGTACCGCCGCGGGGACGTTGCTCCGTGTCGCCAGGCGGTCACACAGCGGCTGGGGGATCGTCTTCCCAGTTGGCAGGCGTTTGTTCACCGCGTGGGCACCGACCTGAAGGCCGGTGTGCCGGACGACCCCAAGCGATCCCACGCCAGGGCGCCTGAGCCCACGGTGAGCGATACCGGGCAATTCACCTGGCACCCCTGTCCTGCGGACCGCGCGCGGTTCCTGCTGAACGCGCCGCGCAGCAAGATGGCGGTCGGCTTCATTGCGTCCGACACGATTCAGTTGGATGAGGTGACCATCGCGACCGGTCCGACGGTGCGGGGCTTCGGCGTCGTCGCGGTGACCAGTCTCGATGGCCGGCCGATCGCCGAATCGGCTCATGTGCTCATCACAACCATCGCACATGCAGCCAACAGCGGGATGGTGTGGAACGAGCAGCGGACCAGCGTCGACGACCGTTGGGGCCGTTCCCCGCCGTTGGTGGAAATCCAGCCGGCGACGGTGACGCTCCGCTGTGCAGCCGGGACGGCCTACGCGCTGGATGCCGCCGGCGCGCGGGCCAAGAAGGCCTCTGTCGCCCGCGAGGGCCCGCGGTTGCGGGTGGGCCTCGATCCGGCGGACCGGGCCATCTGGTACGAGCTCTGCGCAGCGAAGTAGTCTTGAGGGTCCACGGCGTGCGGGGGCGCGGTTGTCCCGATGGGCGGGCCTCGCACTTGTCCGCCGACTCGTTACAATGGCGGGCGTTTGGGACGGTTGGTGTACGACCAGACGGATCCGCTGCCATGCCGCTATCGACGCTTCCCCGTACCGTTCGTGCGATGAACCGCTTGCGGGCGATCGTCCGCGCCCTGAGCCAGCACGGGTTTGGGTACATGGTGAACCGGTTGGACCTGCGCCGGTTTGCGCCGCTGAAGGGCCGATTCGGCGGGGCCGAAACCGTCGGCGTGGACGCTCCTCTCAGCGAGGTCGGTCAGCGGATGGTGGCCGTGTGTCAGGAACTGGGGCCGACGTTCGTCAAGCTCGGCCAGATGCTCAGCACGCGCCCGGACGTCCTGCCCGCACCGATCATCAACGAACTCCGCAGGTTGCAGGACCACGTCGCACCGTTCGAGTCCTCGGAGGCATGGCGGCTGATCGAGGAGGATCTGGGTCGTCCGCCGTCCGAGCTATTCACCCACATCGACCCCGAGCCGTTTGCCAGCGGCTCGATCGGGCAGGTCTACCGCGCCGTCACCGCCAACGGCGACAAGGTGGTCGTCAAGGTCCAGCGCCCGGGCATCGAGCAGATCATCCAGCTGGACATGCACATCCTGCGGCGATTGGCCGAACTGACCGAACGGGTCATGCCGGAGCTGAGCGTCTATCGAATGGGCATGATCGTGGACGAGTTCGACCGGACGATCCATCGCGAACTGGACTTCGTCAACGAGGCGGCCGCCACCAGCCGGTTCCACGAAGCTTTCCAGACCGATCCCAACATCGACATCCCGGGTGTGATGTGGTCGCTGACCGGCTCGCAGGTGCTGACGCTCAGGCAGATCGAGGGCGTGACGTTCGAGGAGGTCATGGCCGATCAGGACGGGCGGTTCGACCGATCCGCCATCGCCCAGAACCTGACTGACGCCTACCTCAGGCAGTACTTCGAGATGGGCCTGTTCCACGCTGACCCTCATCCGGGCAACCTTCTGGTTAGCGACCGATCGCGTGTGGGTCTGCTGGATTTCGGGTTGGTCGGTCAGGTGGACGACGAACTGGCGAACCAGCTGGCGATTGCGCTGATCGCGGCCGTCAAGCGGGAGGTGGACATCGTCATCGACGTGATGGCCGACATCGGTGCGATCGGGCCGAACACCGACCGGGCTCAGCTCCGCAGCGGGATGCGCGAGCTGCTCGAGAAGTACTACGGGTTGCCGCTCAAGCGGCTCGATCTTCAGACCATCTTCATCGAGATCACCGACCTGATCCGCCGTCACGACGTCCAGTTGCCCCGCGACTTCGTCCTTCTGGGCAAGAGCATCGTCACGGCGGCAGGCGTTGCCCTGCAGCTCGACCCGGATCTGAACCTGTTGGAGATCATGCGGCCGAAGATCTTTGCCATGGCCAAGGAGCGGTTCGGTCCGGGGCACCTGTTCCGAACCGTGGCCATCAACCTATGGCACACGCTCAACATTATGAAGAACGCACCCGCCCAGATCCGGGACGTCATGCGCCGGATGTCCCGGGGTCAGTTGGAGGTCAAGGTTCGGCATGAGAACATCGACAACCTGACGCGCGAGCTGGACCGCAGCAGCAATCGGCTGAGCTTCAGCATCGTGATCGCGGGGCTGATTCTCGGCAGCTCGCTGCTGGTCACGATGGAGCCCGGTCCGCAAGAGACGATTCTGGGCTGGTTTCACTTGAGGTACCTGGGCGTGGCCGGTTACTTCATTGCGTTCTTGATGGGCCTGGGGCTGTTGATTGCCATCGCGCGCAGCAACAAGTTATCCTGACCGTCGGGGCCGCCGTGGGGTGCGTGACAGATTGGGCGGGCTATCGGGGGACGGAGCGAGGGCTGGTTCGCTATCCATTCCGTCCCCCACCCTTTCCGAGAGCCCGCGTTCCGCGGCCACTCGGAAAGGACGGGGCACCCCCCGCCCAAACTGTCACGCGCCCGCCGCCGTGGGAGGCGGGCAAATGCTTGCCACCTCCATGGCGGGGTGAGAGTATAATAGATGACACGTTGCGGCGCTCGGTGCGGCCGCGGTGGGGAGGTCGCGGGTGGAAGGACGGGTTCACATCGCAGCACGTCCGGATGCCCCCGTGGGCCGGTAGGAGTTGTCGGGCAAGTGGTACGGGAGAAGAGCGATGAGACTGCAATCGTGGGGTAGCCTGGTGCTGGGCTTGGCGATGACGGGATCGGCGACGGCGCAACCGTCGGGGCCGATGCGTCTGGGCGGCGAGCGCGCGAGTCCCACGCAGGACAAGGAGCAGACCGGGGCGGCGGCCCCCAAGCGCCCCTCCGGACCGATGCGACTGGGCGGTCGGAAGGAGAAGGACAGGGATACCCGCACGTTCGGTGAGGGTCGGGGGCAGGAGATCGACCCCTCCGTGCTCGAGCCGAAGCGCCTGATCAAGGAGCTCAAGCTCGAGTGGCAGCAGAAGGACGAGCTCGAGCAGATCTTCCGCGAGTACAACGCCGCCATTGCCGATCTCCGTCGAGAGTCAGGCGCCAGCGACACGCAACGAGAGAAAGAGCGGCTCGAGCAGGAGTGGAAATCGGCCCGGGCGGCCCGAGACACCCGGAGAGCGGCCGAGATCTACGCCAAGCTCAGGGAGCTGCGGACCAGCGTTTCGGACGAGGAGAAGCAATACCGCGAGCTGCTCATCGAGGAGATCGAGAAGATCCTCGACGACGGCCAGAAGCAGCAATTCCGAGACATGCTCCGGCCCGGGTCGAAGCGTGGCCGGGGGGTCGGTCCGTTGGACGATCCCAAGGTTCTGTTCCAATGCCTCCAGCAGATCAAGGTTCAAGACTACCAGAAGACGCAGCTCGAGCAGGCCAAGCGGATTTACGACGACGAGATCAAGCGCCGCGGCAAGTATCTACGGCCCGAAGAGGAGAAGGGGTTGCGCAAGCGCCTTTTCGATGAGGTGATGATGATCCTCGACGACGAGCAGGAGAAGGAGCTCAAGCGGGTCCACGCCAGGATGGGCGGACCGGGCGCCAGCGGGCGTTCCGTCGACGTGAACGATCCTCGTCAGCTTCAGTACGCCATCATGCGGCTGAACGCGACCAAGCACCGGCTCAGCACAGATCAGTCTACGGAGATCAGGCGGATCCAGAAGCAGTACATGCAAGAGCTCCGGGGCCTGCCCAGGGATGACCCTGAGGCGCGTCGGCGGGCGGATGAGCAGGTCGCCCAGCAGGTGTTGGCCGTCCTCACGTCTGAGCAACAGGAGGCCGTCAAGGAGATGGAGATGCCCGCTGGCCGGTTCATGCGGGGGCGCGGAGACAGGTCTTCGAGGGTTCGGGGGAGATACGGCAGAGACCGCGACTCCGACGACGAGGACGCTTACGGGAGAGGCCGTCGGCGCTCCCGCAGCCGCGACAGCCGCGGCTACTAGGCATCGCGAACGCCGCCTCACTTGATGACGACGGGCTCGGCAACGGTAAAGATCCCGCCGAAGTTGACGTGCCCCCATTGGCCGGTGGCCCGATCGACGATCCGCAGCCGAACACGCCTGCCCTTGTGGGCCGACGCGTCGAATCGCTGGGCTTCCAGCGCATTGTCGTTGCGCCCGCAATAGCGGCCCAGCTCACGCTGTCCGTTGGCTGCCACGACGGACACGTAGGTCTTGTCCTTGTCGGACCCGCCGGACACGAGCAGCACGTAGGCGGCGTGCTCCAGCACGAACTCGGGCGATTCGATCTCGCCTATCAGGTCGTCGTTCAGCTTGCCAGATCCGACCTCCGCCGTCCCGATGAAATGCTTGGTCTTCGAGTTGAAGGTCGATCGCTTAGATGTCGTGAAGACGGCAGGCAGGTTCCCCTTGACCCGCTGCCAGCCTTTCCGGCCGGGCTCGGCGTCGAATTCGAAGAGGGCCCGGCCGAGCCCGCCTTTGCGAGCCCACTTCATTCGAGTGATGCGGATGCCGTCCAACCCGGGGTTCAGCGTGGCGAGGTAGTACTGGGTCTCGTGCAGGATGATCTCCGTGGCGGCGACCGGTAGCTCGCAGGCCAGCTTCGAGTCCTCGTCGATGCCGAAGTTCAACGGATTGGTCGAGTAGTAGATCCAGCTTTGCGCGTTCTGGCCGTAGTGCAAGTTCCGGAACATGACGAACTCGCCGGGGAGGACCTCGGCGACGTGGGGACATTCGATCAGGAAGGGGTTTGGTCCGAGCTTGCCGCCGTAGAGGACGACGCACGCGGGTCCCCACTGCTTCAGATCCGTCGACGTACGGCAGAAGAAGTACCCCCGGCGACGCGGAAAGGCCGTGTAGTAGCAGTGCCACAGGGCGTTGATTCGTATCAGGGATGGGTCGCGCGTGTTGGCCCCGGGACCGTCGCCGAAGACGCCCGTCTTGCCGTTCGGTTGGATGACGCGCTTGAAGGTCTTGCCGTCCGTGCTGGTCGCGAAGCAGATGTGGTTCCAGTCCCCGTAGGCCATCCAGTACAAGCCCCCGTGCTGGACGACGTGCGGCGCCTGCAGCCCCCCGTGTGCCTCGCCCAGCTCCGGCTTGGCCTCCATTGCGATGCCCTTGGGCTGCCAGTTGGCGTCGGTCAGCCGCTTTCCCTCCCAGTGATAGAACAGGCGCGTGTGGCCTCCGCACTTCGTGCGCCGGATGCACGACCAAAGCTGCCACGTCCCGTCCGCCGCCTGCCACACGGCGAAGTCCACCGGCTCTTGGTTGTCGGACGTGTAGGCCCCCAGATCCGGATTGCCTGCCACCTGCCACCACGCGCCGTCGAGGATGGGGATGATCTTGCGGGCGTTGTCGCCGCGTGCGGGGCCCGCCAACGTCAGAATGATCGCGATCACTGGGACGCTGAATCGATACATGGATGTCCTCCAGTCGACGCCTTTCGAGCGATAGACACTGACCTCAGCGGGCACGCACATCCTGCCTCCTGGCTTGTGATGTGGATTGGGCCTGGGTTGCGTGACTGGGCAGGGCCAGAGTCGAACTGGCGACACCGCGGTTTTCAGCCGCGTGCTCTACCACCTGAGCTACCTGCCCGCAGATTGCCCTCTGTGTTCCCCGCTGCTACCACGGCGAGAAACACATCTGCCACTCGGCACACCGAGCATACACTTCCCGTCCTGGACGGTCAAGCTGGGCCTCATCACCGCAGGACGATCTTGCCGGCCTTGCGCTGGACGACCCATCGCATCAGGCCGCTCGGAATGAGCTTGCCCAGACGGATCATCAGGAGCATCTGCCACGGGAATCGCATCACGTTCCTTCCACGGCGGATGCCCCGGACGATGCGGGCGGCACAGTCCTCGGCCTCGATCAAAAAGGGCAGGTGCTTGTTCTTGGCCGTCATCGGCGTGCGGATGTAGCCCGGCTCGACGGTTAGCACACGAATGCCGTACTTGCCGACGCCGCGCCGGATCCCTTCCAGGAACATCGAGACCGCCGCCTTGCTTGCCGAGTAGCCGGCCGAGACCGGCGAGACGAAGTGGGCGGCCAGGCTCGATAAGCCCACGATCATCCCCGACTCCTGACGGATCATGACGGGCAGGAGCGCACCGACGCAGTAGACGATACCGTTCACGTTGGTGTGGATCATCTGACCGGCCTCGGCGGCGTCGAATTCGTGGATCCGCCGGTAGACGCCCAGTCCCGCTGACAGGATGGCGACGTCGATCCGCCCCCACTTCTCGACGGCCTTGGTGACCGCGGCGACACACTGGTCGGGATCACCGATGTCGGCGACGGCGATGTCGACGTCGGCGGCGTCGGCCCGGATCCGATCGGCCAGGGCCGTCAACACCTCCTCCCGTCGGGCGACCAGGAGCAGTCGGCAACCCGCTCGGGCCAATGCGACCGACAGCGCTTCGCCAATGCCGCTGCTCGCCCCGGTAATCAGGACAACCTTATCTGACAGGTCCATCATGTGCGCTCCGCCTCGACGCTCGCAGGCCTGACGATCATTAACGCCGCATCATCATACCGCATTGTCAGGCCGATAGGGGGGTGTTCGCCGAAATGGACGTGCTTGAAGATCCGCCGTCGAGCCGATACGCTGCGCCGGACCGGAGGGGGATCGCTTCCCGCCGTGCTGGCCAGAGCTGAAGTGGGCACGCGAGACCAACGGCATGCCGGATGCGCCACCAACGCATTCCCTAAGCGGCCTTGACAAGGGGTTGTTCGTCGCGGCTTTCGGGGCGCTCTGCGTCCTGCTGGCCGTCAAGCTGCTGACCACGGCGACGCGGTTCGAGCGTCCGGGCGAGATGACCTGGCCTGCGACTGCCAACGTCTACGTCGCCCGTCGTGTGCAGCAGGGGGGGGCGGTCTATGGCGATTGGCGGGAGCGTCCTCACGTGCCTGCGTGGTACGGTCCGGCCCTCTACCTGCCGGTCGCCCACATCGGACGCTGGATCGACGGGAATGAACACGATCTGTTCATCATCGGCCGCTGGATCTCACTGTTGTCGGTGCTGGGGACGGCCGGCTTGATCGTCTGGCTGCTGCAGGTGCAGTGGCCCGTCCCGCGGGCAATCGCGGTGATGATGGGGCTGGTCTTCGTGACCGCCGACGCCGTGTTGGCCGACCTGGACATCTCGTTCCGTCCGGACGCGCCGACGTGCTTCCTGACCGTGCTGGGTTTGGCTTTGGCGGTTTGCGCCGGTGGTCCGTCGTATCTGTACGGGTCGGCCGTCGCGTTCCTCCTGGCGTTCCTGTACAAGCAGTCGTCGGTCATCGGTCCGCCGGCGGTGGTGCTATGGCTGTGGCTGTCGGGCAGGCGCGCTCAGGCGACGCACTACGCGGCGCTCACGGTCGTTCTGTTCGTCGGGGTCGTCTTTCTGCTCGGTACCATCACGAGTGGGCGGTACTTCCTGAACGCTGTCGAGGCGCTCAAGGGCAACGCAACGCTCGAAAACGTTCCGATGCTGATGTTGAAGGCTGCCAGGTTGGCTGTGTTGCCCATGACCGTCGCGTGCTTCGCCATCTTCGTCGACGCGTCACGCTGGAAACGGGATCTGGTCGCCATTCTGTTTGTATTCACGCTACTGTTGGCCGTGGCGGGTACGTACCGGGACGGGTCGGACATCTACTACTACATGCTGCCCCTGGCGATCGCTTGCTTGTTGTCCGGTCGCGCGTTGGGGCGCTGGTTCGAGCAGCGCTCGACCGCGTCTGCCGCCGCCGTGGCGTTCACTTTGTCGATAGCCTTGGCTGCGGTGCGGTATGTGCCCGAGGCCACGCATCGTCTGGCGGAGTTGCCGGACCGCTGCCGAGAGTTTAGCCAGCGCCGCCAGGCCAATCGCGCCCGAGCCGATTTCTTCAGCCGTCTCGCGGACTACCTGAACGGCCTGTCGGGTCCTGTGCTCTGCCAGTTCAACACGATGGGCGTACACTGTCCGCACTCGATCCTCATCGACACCTTGACCTTCACGAGCATGGCTGACGTCGGCGTCTTTGACGACCAGCCGCTGATCGACCAGATCCGTCAGGGCCGCGTGGCCGCCATCGTCTTGAATCCCAGAGCCACAGGCCGCTATCAGTCGACCGACATGTTCAGTCGGCGGTGGCGCGAGGCGATGGTCGGCAGGTATGGTCGGGTCAAGGTCCCCGGCTTGGAGGTGGCCCACATCTACCGCCCGATTCGCCACGCGGCGCCGCGTCCAGACGGCGCACAGCAGCCGCCGAGGTAATCGGAGTTTCTTCCACACACGTAAGTTGTTTCTACGCGGGGGGCGGAAGTCGTTTGGGGCCCTCCACCGTCAGCCGCTTCACCAGGTCGACCCGTGGCACACGAGGGAGTTGTCGGAATGCGTTCCGATAACTCCGGACACCGGGGCCAGCATGCCCGAACAGGCCCTTGCCGTCGTTGTGCTTAGAGGATATCATGAGTAAAATCAATAGCAACAAGATTCGCCATCATGTATCGGAGCGCGCATGGTGTCGGAGACGGGAAACGTACCAGAGCTGTTGTCCCTATCTCGTTTTCAACGTAGTCTTGGTTTGCTCATCTTCTCAGCTTTGGCAATTCTGCTGGCCTTCAAATTACTCAAAACTGCGGCATGCTTGCAGCAGCCTGACGAGATGTGCTTCGTCGAAGCGACAGGGGTCTACATTGCGCGCCGCGTGCAGGACGGCGGCATGCTGTTCGGCGACTGGCGAGAGCGACCGCACGTCGTCACCTGGTACGGCCCACTGACCTACCTCCTCCCAGCCTACATCGGGCGTCTAATCGACGCGGATGCTCACCGGCTGTACATGATCGGGAGGTACATCTCGCTGATTTCGACGATCGGGACCGGGGCGCTGATCATCTCGCTCTTGCGGTGGTGGTGTCGCGTCAATCTGGCGATCTCCGTGGCTATGGGATTGGCCTACGTAACGGCCGACGCGGTGTTCCGGAACGTCGACATGACCTTCCGGCCCGATGCCCCCGTGTGCTTCTTGACCATGCTGGGCGTCGGATTGGCGCTGCGCTCAGACAAATCGCGGTTCTTTTACGCGTCGGCGCTGGTCTTCCTCTTGGCGTTTCTATACAAGCAATCGTCGATCGCCGGGCCGCTCGCAGTCGTGGCCTGGACGGTCGCCAATGGGGAACGTCGTAGCGGGGTCTACTACGGGGCCCTGTGCGCAGTGCTGTTCGTTGGCAGCGCGCTTCTGCTCAATGCGGCCACCGACGGTCGCTACTTCCTCAACAACGTCGTTGCGCTGAAAGGGAACACGAGGTTCCATCTAGTCCCCTACTGGGTGTCCCAGGCTTCTAAGGCGATCGGTCCGCTCCTGGCGGTGGCGTTTCTCGCCGTCGCACTGGAGTGGGTCCGTCGCAAGTGGGACCTCGTCACGATCCTCTTCGCGGTTTCCTACGTCCTCACGGCCGCCGCGACCTATCGCGACGGATCCTGGATCAGCTACTTCATGCTCCCGCTGGCCGTAGGTTGCGTGGTGGCTGGGAGACAGCTTGGTGAGTGGTGGCGGTTTCGGTCGACCGTTCCCGTCGCAGGCGCCGCGCTAACGTTCGCCTTCATCCTAGGGACGATGGACTACGTCCCTGATGCGGCGATCTCCGTGATGAGGCGCGGTGTTTATTGGAACAACTTGAAGTGCAGACATGCGACCCACTGGCGGCAATGCGAGGGGTACCAGATCCTCGCCCACTACCTCAACGGTCTTTCAGGGCCCGTACTGACCGACCTGACTTCGCTGGCATTGTGGTGTCCGCACTGTGTCATGCTCGACACCTTCGGCTTTACGACCATGGCTGATGCTGGCAACTTCGATGACGGTGAACTCATCGAGGACATTCAGCGCGGGAAGCTTGCGGCAATCGTCCTGACCAAGAGGAGCCTTCATCGCCGTCAGATCACCGACAGCTTCAGCCGGCGCTGGCGCGACGCCATGAAGGAGAAATACCGGCCGGTAGACGTCGTGCCCGTCAAGTCGGTGCTTGTCTACCGTCCCGTTGCGAAACTGCCTGACCGAAGCATGCGCAGGCTCGGACCGTAAGGCTATCGCCACTCCCAGGAAAGGCGATGCCCCCATGCAAGGAACGCTCTGTACGAGGCAAGAATTGGACGCGGACGCAGCGCTTTCGGCGCTGCCGTGATCTGCCGCGATGACAGCGCTCGACTCAACTTGAGCGGGTCAAGGAGCAACGGAATTCGCCGGAATGTATAGCACAGCGCGCTCGCCGCCCGTGGCTGCGGTCCTCCGTCTTCATGTAGGCCTTGGCCTTCTCGTCTTGTGTGCGCTGATCGTCCTGGTCGGAGCGAAGGTGCTCGAGCTTTGGAGGGGATTCGAGCACGCCCAAGGGGTTGCAACCCGGGAGGCGGCGACGCTCTACGTGGCACGGCGCGTTCAGGAAGAGGGCTCCCTCTTCGGCAACTGGCGCGAGGTTCCCCACGTCGTCACGTGGCATGGCCCTGTGCTGTATCTGGCTGCGGGGTACATCGGACGATGCACCGACGCCACCTCGGAGGACCTGCTTGCCATTGGCAGGTCGATCTCGCTGATCGCTTCGCTCGGGACGGTCGGGTTACTCGTCTGGCTCCTCCGGGCGCACTGGGCGGTGAGCCTTCCGATTGCGCTCGCCGCGGGCATGGCGTATCTTGCCATTGGTGGGGGCCTGTCGGGGTTGGACTACGCCTTCTGCCCAGATGCCCCGGGCTGTTTCCTCTCGCTGTTGGGGGCGGCATTCGTTCTTCGATCTGAAAGGCCGGCCTTTCTGTACGTGTCGGTGTTCGTCTTCTTGCTTGCGTTCTTCTGCAAGCAGCTGTCCCTTGCTGGTCCCCCTGCGGTCGCGCTCTGGTTGTGGGTGGAGGGTCGGCACCGGTGCGCGATCTGCTACGCAGCGGTCTCCGCCGCGGTTTTCGTTGCCGCCGTCGGTGTCGTCAATTCATGCACCGACGGTCGCTACTGGTTGAACAACGTCGAGGCGCTCAAGGGGAACCTCAATCTCTACTGGGCGCCGTACTTCCTGCGTCAGGCGATCAAGGTGGCCAGACTCCCACTGGCACTGGGGCTTCTGGCGGCGGCGCTCGATTGGCTCCAGGGCCCTCGCCGATTCCCCGCGGTCTTCTTCCTGCTGTCGCTCGCTGTCACGACCGTGGGCGTTCGCTCTGATGGTTTGTGGGTAGGCTATCACATGCCGGCCCTCGCCATGGCGTGCCTCCTTGGCGGCCGACAGCTTGGCGATTGGTGGAAGGAACGCCTCAGCCTCCCCGTCGCCAACGTGGCGCTGACCCTGGCTCTGGTCTTGGGGACCATTTCCTACGTCCCCGAGGCGGTGCTAACCGTGGCCAGGCTTCCGGTCTCTTGGCGGAGATTCGAGAAGCGCCAGCAGGACCGACAGGCGCAGACCGAGTCGATGCGGATCGCATCCGAGTACCTTGAGAGACTCTCGGGGCCGGTTCTCTGCGAGGACAACACCATCGCGCTTCGCTGCCCGCCGTCCATCATGATCGATGCGTTCGCATTTGGTAACATGGCCCGTGCCGGGGTCTTCGACGATCGACGCCTGATCCAAGATATCCGGCAAGGGCGGTTGGCGGCCATCGTATTGACGGCGAGAGGTCCAGGCCGCTCGCAGGCTCAGATCGGGCTTAGTCTCCGATGGCGTAGGGCGATGAAGGATCGCTACCGACAGGTGCGACTGCCGGGCGTCAAGGGGGTAGAGATTCACAGGCCCGTCGGCTACCTTGGGCAGCTGGGGAGACGCGGGCACGAACGGTGACACAGCAACATGAATGGGACGACTGCACTGGTGACTGGCGGGGCGGGCTTTATCGGTTCTCACCTTTGCGATGCGTTGTTGGCCCGCGGGGTCCGCGTCCGCGTGGTGGACGACCTCTCGACGGGTCGCGCTGAGAACGTCGATCCGCGCTGCGAGATGATCGAGGCCGACGTGGGCGACCGCGACGCGCTGTCGCGGGGCATGGCGGGTGCCGACGTCGTCTTCCACCTGGCGGCGCGGGTCACGATTCGCGGCTCGGTCGACCGCTTCGAGGACGACGCCCGCACGAACCTGATGGGGACGCTGGCCGTCCTGGCCGCTGCCGGGCAGGAGCGCGTCCGACGTCTGGTGTTTGCCTCTTCGATGGGCGTCTACGCCGACTCGCCCGACGGTCGGCCCGCCGCCGTCGACCACCCGCAGCGGCCGATCTCGCCCTACGGCATCAGCAAGCTGGCCGCCGAGTTGTACGTCTTGCAGATCGCGCCCAAGCTCGGGATCGAGCCGGTGGCCCTGCGGCTGTTCAACACGTATGGCCCGCGGCAGGCCTACACCCCCTACGTCGGTGTGATCACGATCTTCGTCAATCGCCTGCTGCAGGGCCAGGATCTGGTCATCTTCGGCGACGGACAGCAGAGCCGCGACTTCGTTCACGTCAGCGACGTCGTGCAGGCGAATCTGTTGGCGATGGAGACGGACGCCGTCAACCGCGTCTACAACGTTGGCACCGGCATCGCCACGACGGTGCAGCAGGTGGCCGACATGCTGCGCCAGGCGATCCGTCCCGAGGCCGCCATTACGTATGAGTCCTCGCGACCCGAGGAGCTCCGTTACGCCATCGCCGACATCGCCGAGACCCGCAGCGGGCTCGGCTACGAGCCGACGTGTCTGCTCGCGGATCGCATCGATGAGGTGATCGCCTACTGCAAGCAGTCGATGACGTCCGGCGGGTCGGTTGCTTAGCAGGCCACCGTCTGCCCCGCGAAGAAGATCGTGTTGGATCGCTCGGTGTCCGCCGGTACGACGACGTCGTCGAAGAGCACGCATCGCTCCAGGCGGGCCGGCCCTTCGAACCGGACCTGCTGGCCGACCGTGCATCGGTTGAGCGCTACGGTAGGGGGGACGTCCGTTCCCTGCGCGACGAGGCTGTCCTGGCCGGCGCGCTCCAGCTCGGCCATGTTGATGGCCAGCAGGTCGCTGGCCACCGTCAGGTTCAGGTCGTCGTCGATCACCCGGGCCGTGCGGACCCCGACCCCGTCGTTGATCAGGATCTGGATCGAGTCGGTGATCTCGTATTCGTCTCGCATCGCGGTGCGCGGTGTTCGCCGGATCGCGTCGAAGATCTCCGGGCCGAACAGATATAGACCGCATCCCTTCAACCTCGTTCGCGCGTGCCGGGGCTTCTCGATCACCCGCGTCACGGCGCCGTCTTGGTTTTCGTAGATGGCGAAGTTCCGGCTTACCGCCTTGGGGTCGTCCTCGACCTTGGCGGCGAGGACGGCGCCGACCTCGTTGTCGCGGTACATCTGGATCATCTCGGTCAGGCGGTCGGTGATGAAGTAGATATCCCCCAGGAACATGAGCGACGCGTCCTGGACGTGCGCCTCGAGCGTGCCCAGCGCGTGCGCGATGCCGAGCGTCTCCTTCTGGTCGACGTAGTCGATTTGCAGCTGGCTGGCGACGGGCGAGCGCGAAACCGCGTTGACGAGCTGGTAGCCCAGATGCCCCACCACGATGACGACGCGCTTGATTCCCAGCCGGTGCATCATCTCGAGCTGATGGACGACGATGGGCCTGCCCATGATCGGCAGGACGCTCTTGGGACAGAAGTCGCTGAACGGCTGCATGCGACTGCCCTTACCCGCTGCCAGGATAATGCCCGTGATGTCAGACATGGCCACCTCCCTGTCGGAGTCGCTACAGCTGCTGGATCACGCCGCGGCGGTACAGTTTGATCTTCCGCCGCAGATACCACAGGAACCGCCACATGTCCAAGCCCGTCCGCCAGACCTTGAGCTTCGACGCGCCTGCCTGCCGTTCAGCGTGGCTGACGGTCTCCTCGCCCACGCGCCCGCCGGCCGCCGCCAGTTTCAGGACGATCTCCGTCGGTGTGGGGAACCCCCGCGCCTCGATCCTCAGCCCGCGGGCCAGTTCCCCACGGATCACCTTGAGCGCGCAGTTCGTGTCGCGAAGCTTGACCCCGAACATCAGCCGGACCAGCCGATTGAGCATCCGATCTGCCAGCACGCGCATCAGCGAATCCCGCTTGCTGGCCCGCCGGCCCGTGACGGCATCCAGACCGTCCGCCCCCAGGCGGTCCATCAGCCCGCGTGCGTCGGCCAAGTCGAACTGACCGTCCGAATCGAGCGTCACCACCACGGCCCCCCGCGACCCCGAGATCGCCGACGCCAGGGCCGCACCGTATCCGCCGTTCTTCTCGCGCGTGACGACCCGCAGTCGAGGCAGTTCGTCGGACAGTCGCTCCAGGATCGAGCCCGTCGCGTCCGTGCTTCCGTCGTTACCCAGGACGATCTCGCTCGTCACCGCCCAGCCATCGAGGACCTCGTTCCAATAGCGCACGACCCCCTCGATGCAGTCGGCCTCGTTGTAGACCGGGGCGACGACCGAGACATCGGGTTCGGGCCCGGCGGCGGACGTGGGGGCATCAAAGGCCATGTCTGACCGTTCCTCGATAGGGCGGCGCCTTACGTGTGATACTCGGCGTTGATGGTGATATAGCCCTTGGTTAGGTCACAGGTCAAGACACGATCGGCGGATCGTCCGGCTCTAAGGTCAATGATCACGGGGACGTGCTTGGCCCGCATGCGGCGGGATATCTTCGCCAGGTCGGCAGACTCGACGGGACGACCCCGCCTAAACACCGTCTCTTTGCAGATCTGGACGACGATTCGGTCCGGCTGGAACTTGGCCCGCGTGGTGCCGATGGCCTGCATGATGCGGCCCCAGTTGGGGTCGCCGCCGTGGACGGCCGTCCGGAACAGCGGGCTGATCGCTACCGTGCGGGCGACTTCGTGCGCATCGGCGGACGTGGCCGCGCCGCGGACCGCCACCTCGATGACGCGCGTCGCGCCCTCGCCGTCGGCGGCGATCTGGTAGGCCAAGTCCCCGCACACCTCCGCCAGCGCCGCGGCGAAACGGCGATAGGCGGGCGACGTCGTCTGTGTGATCCGCGGCGCTCCCGATCTGCCGTTGGCCAGGATCGCGACGGTGTCGCTCGTCGACTCGCACTCATCCACCGTGACCCGATTGAAGCTTCCGTCCACGGCGTCGCGCAGGCTCCGCCGAAGGATCGCGGGGCTGACCGCGGCATCCGTGCCCACAAACGCGAGCATGGTGGCCATGTTGGGCGCGATCATGCCGCTGCCCTTGCAGCAGCCCGCGATGACGACGGGGGGGCGCCCGATACGGATCCGGCGGAACGCCTCCTTCGGACGGGTATCGGTCGTCAGGATCGCCCGAGCGAAGTCGCGACCAGCGCGCGCCGTGGTGGACAACGCGGACACGGCCGCGTCGATCCCACGGAGCACCTTGTCCATCGGCAGGAATGCCCCGATGACGCCCGTGCTCGCCGGCAGGAACGCGGTCGGATCCGCGCCGATGTGGTCGGCCAGTTGGCGGCACATCGCCCGCGCGTCCGCCAGGCCGCGCTTGCCCGTGGCGACGTTGGACACCCCGCTGTTGACCACGATCCCTTGCAGGCGACCGTTGCGGAGGTGCTCGCGTCCCACCTGGACCGGCGCGCCGCAGAACCGGTTGGAGGTGAAGACCGCCGCCGCGGTGCAGGGCGTCTCGCTGACGATGACGCCGACGTCCAGCGCCTTGCTCGGTTTGATGCCGGCTGCCGCCGAGCCTGCGCTGAATCCCGCCGCCGTAAGCGTTTCGTTGGGCATGCTCGTAGCTCCGATCTCTACAACAGGCCCGTCGTCTCATCCAGGCCGAAGATGATGTTCATGTTCTGGACCGCCTGCCCCGCTGCGCCCTTGACCAGGTTGTCCAGCGCGCTGAAGGCGACCATCTTTCCTTTGGCCGTCGTGGCCCAGACGTCGCAGAAGTTGGTCCCCGCCACCGCTGCGATCTGCGGAGGGGCGCCGGGCAGGCGGACGAACACCTCGTCGCGATAGGTCTCCGCGTAGAGCTCGTCGAGCTCATCCTGCGGGATTGTCCGCGTCGGGTTGGCGTAGATGGTGGCGAGCATGCCGCGGGTGAACGGCGCCACGTGCGGCTGAAACAGCACCGCGACGGGCTTGCCCGCCACGTCGGACAGAACCTGCTCGATCTCCGGCATGTGCCGGTGCGTGCCGACCGCGTAGCCGAAGTAGTTCTCGTTCATCTCGGGAAAGTGGAAGGCCTGCCCCGGCCTTCGTCCCGCCCCGGATGCGCCGCTGACCGTGTTGACCACGATGTCGTCCAGCGCGATCAGACCTTCGCGAACCAGCGGGGCCAACGCCAGCGACGCGCACGTGGGATAGCATCCCGGGTTGGCCACCAGGTCCTTGCCGACGATGGATTCGCGAAAGAGCTCGGGTAGGCCGAACGCCGCCCGGGGGATGTTGGCCTGGTCGGTGTGCTCGACCTTGTAGTACGCCTCGTAAACGGCCACGTCGCGAATCCGGTAGTCGGCCGAGAAGTCCACCACCTTCAGCCCCGCGTCAAGCAGCTTCGGCACGAACCCCATCGACACCTTGTGTGGCAGGCAGCACAGCACGACGTCGGCGAGATGGGCCGCCTTGTCGAAGTCGAGCGGCTCGACGTCGAGGGCGATGCGATCGCGAAGCTTGGGGAAGACCTCCGCCAGCCGGCCGCACTCTTCGGGCAGGGCCGTCAGGTAGGTCGCTTCAGCCTCACCGTGCTGCGCCAAGATGGCCAGGGACTCGCTGGCCGTGTAGCCGGTTGCGCCGATGATGGCAACTCGAATCATGTCTGTGACTCCGAGGAACGGTCAGGGGGTGTCAGCGTCTGCCGGACAAACGAATAGGACACGTGCCGGCCAAGAAAATCGGCCTCGCCACCACGAAGCGACGAGGCCGTCAGGCTACCTGTAAGAAACGCTCAATTCACTCCGGTGGCGGACGGACGATCATCGCTTGGAGAACTGGAATCGGCGTCGAGCGCCGCGCTGGCCGTATTTCTTCCGCTCGACCATGCGACTGTCCCGCGTCAGGTACCCGCCGTCACGCAGGGCGTGCTCGAGCGTGGCGTCGGCCTGGCGAAGCGCCCGGGCCACCCCCAGCACCACCGCGCCAGCTTGACCGGACGGGCCGCCACCCTTCACGTTGGCGAACACGTCGAATTTGCCCAAGGCGTTGGTCGCCTGCAGGGGGGCGACGACGTCCTTGCGGTCACGATCCTCGCCGAAGTAACTGTCGATCTCCCGGCCGTTGATCAGGAACTTGCCGTCGCCCGGCTTGACCCGGACGCGCGCCACCGCGCACTTCCGCCGACCTGTGCCCCAGCTGTACCCGCCCCGCTTATCCTGTGAGCTCCGGCGCGGTTCCGCGTCGGGCGCGGGCTGGGTTGGCTCAATCGCCGTGGGCGTTGGTGTCGGTGCGACCGGCACGACTGTCGGTTCGAGCTTCGCGGCGGGATCCGTGGGTTGATCACTCACGAACGCATCTCCACAAACTTCCTCATGTCTCAATGTCGAGCACCGTCGGCTGCTGGGCGGCGTGCGGGTGCTCGGACCCCGTGTAGACCTTCAACTTGCCGAACATCTTGCGGCCCAAACGCGTCTTGGGCAACATCCGGCGGACGGCCAACTCGATGACCCGCGTCGGGTGCTTCTGGAAGAAGTCCGCCATGGGCACGGTCTTATGGCCGCCGGGGTAGTGCGTGTACCAGTCATAGATCCGCTGCTGCATCTTCCGCCCGGTCACACGAACCTTCTCGGCGTTGAGGACGATGACGAAATCGCCGGTGTCGACGTGTGGCGTGTAGGTGGGCTTGTGCTTGCCCATCAGGATGGATGCCAGCTTCGTCGCCAGGCGTCCCAACGTCTTGCCCGCGGCGTCGACCACGACCCATTCGGGCTCGTAGGTCTCCGCTCGGGCCATGTAGCTCTTGGTGCTTGGTGTAGGCATAGCGTCTGATCCAATCAATCTAGAACAGACTAGTTTACCAATTCCGCCCTGCCGGTCAAGCGGCGTCTGGGCGTTTTTGTGGGTGCGCCATCGGCTCGACGAGACCGACACGGTGCCGCCCGCGCGCTTGTGACCGCCGCCTGCCGCCGGTACGATCCCCGCCCATGGAGACGAAACTGAGCGAAACGACGCTTCGGAACGGCCAGCCCGTGGATCTTCTGTGTGTCCGGCCGCCTACCGGCAAGTGGCGGGATCGGATCGCCCCGTTCTTGTTGCACAAGGGCGAGCCGTGGAACTGG
>CAYMLO010000030.1:0-73319 GCA_964390905.1 uncultured Planctomycetales bacterium
AACACGGCGCCCGTGAGAAGAGACAAGGCGGCTGCTCGGCAAGAGCAGCCGCCTTGTGGCAGTACTGGCTTGAGACTCTGGTTGGGAGTGGTGGCTTGGACCCTACGCGGATCCTGCCTCCCTTTCACATCTAGCCGCTGCGACGACGGATCCAGGCACCGGCGCCACCCAGCCCGAGGGCCGCCAGGCCGCCCAGGGCGGGATCGGGCACCACGTGCGCCGTCCCCACGATGTTGATGATCAGGTCGAGCGTCAGGGTTTGCGTGATGGCCGACACCCCGATCTCGTACCCGAACGACCCACCCAGCGAGACGGTGGCAATTCCGCTCCCCTGAACGGACGTGGTGATCGAGAGGGGGAACGTTAACACCTCCTCGGCCCAGGTCTTGGTGTCCAAGGTCGTGTTCAGCAGACCCGTCACGATGGCCACGACCTCGACGAACACGTCCGTGTCGATGCTTCCCTGACCGCCCGGGGGAATATGGCCCGGAGTCGCCGGCGCGAACTGCGCGAAGCGGGCGCTTCCGATGCCGATCCGGGCCGTGGCGAGGCCCATCAGGTTCAGCTCGAGTTCCCCGGTGTTGGTGATGTCCGCCACACCCACCGTGAACGTGTCGCTCGAAGCGATGTGCATATCGCCCTGCTGGTAGATCGTCATGCCGAACGTCCCCTCGACGTCGACGACCACCGGATCGGGCGAGGCAACGCCATCCGGGCTCACGTCGAGGGTGAGTGTTCCGCTAACCACCTCGAAGGTGTAGTCGACCGCACCCCCGAACGCCGGAGCTACGGCAAAGCACAACACTCCCAACATACCTGCCAGTCTCATCGTCACTCCTCCTTTCAGCTCGGGACCCGAATCGAGCCCCCAACAAAGAACTCCGTGCGTGCGAAGCGCACAGTCATAACCTGACCACACAACGGTCCTCTTCACTCGAACTGAATTGTGTCGAGATCTGAGCCCCCGCCCCTTCTGAGGGTCCTCCCCGTGCTCGAAGCATACTAGCCAGCGTCTTTCGCCAGAGTCAAGGAGTGAATGAGAATTCCTCCACCAGCGCGCCGCCCCGGGTCGACGACGCACCTGAATCGACTTGCTCCCGGGCGGGGCGGAGCGTATAAGCAACCAGTTGCAAAAAGGTTATGGAGCCGTAGCCTTGAGCCGTGATCGCAGAGAGACTCGCGGACTGGACACTTCGGGTGCCCGAGATATTGCCGTCGAGGCCCTCCGCGGGGGTCGGGAACAGGGCCGATTTGCCCAGGATCGGCTGGGTCGCTTGATCGCCGATCGTCGGCCTTCGGCGGCCGACGCCGCCCTGGCCACCGAACTGACCCTGGGCGGGGTTCGGCACCGTCTGACGCTTGACCACCTGATCTCGCGGTTCCTTCACGGACGGGTCAATCGTCTCGATTCAGGACTGCTGGCCGTCTTGCGGGTGGGGGCGTACCAGATCGTATGGCTGGATCGGATTCCCGCCTTCGCTGCGGTCGATTCCGCCGTCGAGCAGGGCAAGCAGGTCGCCGGTCGCCGGGCTGGCGGCTTGGTCAACGCAGTGCTCCGGAGACTCCTGCGTCATCGCCTGGACGAGGTCCTGTCTGAGCCGCCCGACCAGCCCAGGCGATGCGTCAGGATCGGTGTGGCCAGGTGGCGGGCGTTCGACACCGACCTGTTTGGCGACCCGGAGGCGGACCCCGTCGGCTACCTTTCGGCGTCCACGTCCCATCCCGCAGTTCTGGTTCGGCGGTGGCTGGCCCATTTCGGCCGCTCGCGAACCGAACAGATCTGCCTGGCAGGGGGCCAGCGCCCACCCCTCGTCCTCCGTGGGAACCGACGGCGGATTGACGTGCAAACCCTTCTCGAACGTCTGTCGTCTGAAGGAACGGTGGCCGTAGCCGCACCCTCGGGGGATTCGGTCTTCGTCGCGGAGGGCCCGCCGGCCCGGCAGATGACCGCCGTGGCCGAAGGCCTGTGCCAACCCCAGGATCTCACGGCCCAAGCCCCTGTCGTCGCCTCGCCGCCGGCGCCCGGACACAAGGTCCTCGACCTATGCGCCGGGCTGGGCACCAAGACGACCCAGTTGGCTGAGCACATGGACGATCGAGGCCTCGTTCTGGCGAGCGACCGATCCGCCGAGAAGGTCAAATGGATCGAAGAGGCCTGTCGTAGGATGGGAGTCTCGTGTGTCCAGACTGTGCTGGCCGATAGGTTGGAGAACGCAGCCGTCCGACACGGACCGTTCGACCTGGCTCTCGTGGACGTGCCTTGCAGCAACAGCGGGGTGCTGGCGCGTCGACCCGCAGCCCGATACCGGATCACACCGAGCCGGCTGAAGGAGCTGGCGGCCGCCCAACGTGGCCTCTTGGATCAGGCGGCGGGTTTCGTGAGGCCCGGGGGCAGGATCGTCTACGCCACCTGCAGCATCGAGCCCGAGGAGAACGAGCAGGTCGTCGCATCCTTTCTGACCCGTGTGACCGGTTGGCGGCTGGTCGATTCCCGCCTGACGTTGCCTCAGGTAGGCCGGCGACTGACGGACTGGCGCGACGGCGGGTTCTTCGCCGCGATGGCGCGATCTTGAGGCGTCTGGTCCCAGGCCTTCTCGATGCGACGCCCGATAGACGTGCCGATGGCGATCGTCAGACGCGCATGCGCCGGTTGTAGATGATCCACTCGAGTACCAGCACGGCCAGCGCACCCAGCATCAGCCACGGCCAAAGCGGGCGGTTCTGGCGACGAATCGACTGGCTGGAGGTGACCTGTTCGGTGCCGATGCTGAACTGCACGTTCGGGCGGATGTTGCTCTCGGTCGGGTTGAGGAGGTTCACGGCGAAGGCCTCGTACCCCTGCACGCTGGGATCGACACGATAGACGCCGAGCCGCTGGGTGTTTCCGTAGTGGACGGCCTGCAGATCGCCGACGGTGAGGTCCTCTGGTGGTCCTTCGGGGGCCATGACGGTCAGCGTGTCCTCCCCGGACGGAACCGGAATCTGCACAGCCGCTCCTGGGCTGACCGACTGGGAGGGCGCGACGGTGGCACTGCTCGACAGATAGCGGATGGCGTTGTAGACGAAGACGGGCCAGCTCACGCGGAGGGGCCAATTGGATTTGTAGACGTCGAAGGCCACGATCAGGTAGCGGCTGCCGGCGGCGGACATCGCCGCCATCACGGGGGTAGTCTCGCCCTCGACCAGTCGAACGGCACGCTTGGGCAACTCGATCCGCCGCCACTCGGCCACCATCAGGTAGTTGAGCACGACGTGGCGGAGCACGGGATGCTGGTCGTCCCAATCATAGACGTACTCATTGGTCACCAGGCCCGTGTCCTTGACCTCGTCGATCTTGGGAACGGCCCCGAAGAACAGGTAGTTGCCCGCAGGCAGGTTGGCGGGAGAGCAGCGATCGAGAATGGCCACGTCGCAGTCCAGCCTCGCGTCGGTGCCGAGTTTCCCGACTTCGGCCTCAAAGGCGTCGGGGTCCTTGGTCACGACCTGCCGGAGGGGCAGGCAGTTCAACGCTTTGGTCAAGAAGTAGTTCCCCGATGTCACAAGCCAGACCGTCAGGCGGCGAGGAGGTTCGACCACCAGCCAGCCGCGGTTGTCGGCAAGCAGGGCATCGGGGCGGACCAGGGCGACCTCCAAGACGCCGCCCTCGTTGTGGATCAACTTGAACGGAGCCGCCCCGACGTTGGCGCGGCCGGGGGCTCGGGCGCCCGCGTCGGGTTGGGCTGGCTGCGTCGTCCCCTCGGAGGGCTGCTCCGTCGGCGCCGGACCAAGCGTAAGCGGACAGATGGCCCGCCGGCGCCCGTCGATCCTCAACTCCACGTCGGTCTTGACCGGCTGGGCGCCGTAGTTGCCGACCGTCACGAAGACGCTGAGTTCTTCGGGCCTCTCGTAGTTCCGCTTGGCGTCGAGGCTAACGATGCCGACGTTGTCGGTGGCGGCGCCGACGCGGGCGATCTGCATCCCGCCGCGCTGGAGGACCACGTGGCTGGCGTCCTCGATGCGCCCGTCGCTAAACAGGACGATCTCGGCAGGCTCGGTGGGGGATTCGGGCGTGATGTCCGTCCCGCCGCTGCTGATGATCTGTCGGGTGCTGTGGGCCTCGGCCAGCTTAACCGCCTCGGCCAGCCGGCTGGCGCAGTGCGTCTGCCCGATGTTGTCGATCTGCTGGCGGAGGGCCTGCTTGTCCATGGAAAACGGGGCGGCGACCCGCGCGGTGTCGCTGAAGCGGATGATCATCGCCTTGCTGCGGTCGTCGAGGTTGTCAATGTAGGTCTTGGCCATCTCCTTGGCCTGATCGAGACGCGTCTTGCCCCCGGACTCCTCGGTGGCCATCGACGCGGATTGATCGATCAGAAGGATGGCCGTCTTCTCCTCGGTCTTGATCATCCGCATGATCGGCTGCCACAGACAGAAGACCGCGATCAGCAACGCCGCTAGCTGCAGCCACAACAACAAGCTGCTCCGCAACCGCTGGAACGGCGCGTTGACCTGGAGGTCCTGGACGGCCTGCTTCCAGAGCAGCGTCGAGGGAACCGCCACCTCCTTTCGCCGCAGCTTGAGGAAGTAGAACAGCAACAGGCTCGGCACGGCCACGGCCGCGGCGGTCAGCGGAATCCATAGCGGCGCCAGAAAATTCATCGTCCGGCGTCCTCCTGCCCGGCCGGGATCTCCGCCACGCCTGCCCAGGTCTGCCCGCGATCGCCGAAGGCGGCCAGACGCACACGGGCCGACCCTTCAGCCTGCTTCAACTCGCTCGGCAGCGGACGGGTGACCTCAAACGGACCATGCGAGGCCGACATCGCACAAACCGGGATGCAACGGGCGTTGAACCGTTCCAGCTTATCCCGCCGAGCGGCCCGCTCCGCGTCGGACAACGCACGCTGCGTCGTGGGAACGTCCAGGGCGAACGCGTTTCGCCGTGGGTGAGGCAGCAGGACGTCGACGGCCACGCGACGCACGCCCGCCGGCAGCGCCGCCCGGACGGTCAGCTGATCCCCCCGACGATGAACCTGTGGATCCAGCGGCCTCGGCAACCGGAATCGACAGGCGGGATCGCCCAGCAAGCCGTACATCAGCGGCTGGTCTCGCCGCAGCTTGGGGACGTTGATCTGAGGTTCCAGCTTGCCCTCGGCGTCCTTGAGCATCGCTTCGATGAGAGGCGCCCGTTCGCGGAACCCGATGCGCTGGGCCTGGACCCACCACTCGCCCACCGTCCCGGGCCGCCGGCCGAGCATCTTGGCCAGCGCGATCGCGCTGTAGTAGTTGGTCAGCGGATGCGACTCCGTGGAGGCGGCCACGACCACGATCGGCCCACCCGGATGGTGCCACATCGCCTCGCCCAGGCAGGGACCCTTGTCCCACTCGAACCGCCCGATCGTGCAGGCCAAGAACACCAGCGGCCCGATCGGGCGATCCGCGGGCAGATGGCACAGGTCGTCGATGGTCATGGCGGTCCGTGCCGCCTTGGACACGTTGGCCAGGGCTTTGCTCGCCGAACCATGCCCGCCAAACAGGTTCACCACGCTGCCGCCCGCCATCTCGGACAGGAAGCGCCTGGCCTGCTCGTCGGGCGGCAGCCAGCAGGGCCATTGCGGATCGCCGCTCAACCACCAGCACGTGAGCACATCGGGCAGGTAGCGGCGGACGGCCTGCATGCCGATGGGCGTCATCATCGCGTCCGAACGGGGGTCGTAGCCGGGGATGCCCATCCAGACTACCGTCCGAAGCCAGTCCGGACCGTCTTGACGCGTCTCGTACCGGCGGAGCTTGTCGATGTAGGCAAGTACCTGCTCACCGGTCCGCACAGACAGCCGGCCGACCGCAACGTCCGGCAGATCGTCCCCGTCCATGTCCCCGTAAGCCGCGTCTGACGTGAACGTCGTCCGCTGCTTCTTGCGCCAGCGGTAGAGCGGCTTTCGGAACGACGGCATCCGCCACGGCGCCTTGGCGTCGGGCGAACGGGTCTCGTCGCCGCACAGCACGATAACCGACGGACGGGCACCCCGTGATCGAGCTGTCTCGTCGATCCAGGTCTTGATGTCCTCTGCACGCGGCGGAGCCTCTCGGTTCGCCGCGATCCGTTCCCACACGCCCACCACCACGTCATACCCGCTGTCCCGCCGATACGCCGCCAGACGACCCACTGCGTCGGCGAAGAGCTGACGGGTGACGATCAGGTACGTCTTGCCGTCGGCGGAGCGCTTCGCTTCAGCAGCGTTCTTGGCCCCCGACGCCCGCGCAGGTCCGCCAGATGCGGCCAGGACCGCGCCCAGCGCAACACCGACCGCACAAGCCCAACCCCACCCCTTTCCGCCATATGCATCTAACGTCATGAACTCAGCCCTTGTCACTTCCCGTGCCTTCCGTCCCGGCGTCAGCGAAGGAGGCCGCGACGCCTCAGGTACGTCAACACCAGATGATCGAATACCACCTCCGTGCTGGCGAACAGATACGACACGTCCCGTCGCGTGCAGAAGCTCTTGAGCGACTCGCAGTAAGCCTGAAGATTGGCCTTGTAGCGGCTGATCAGCGGACGCGAGATCGTCACCTCGGCGACGTCGGCGTCCTCTACGTCGACCAGCCGCAGATCCCCAATCAGCGTCGGGTCGATCTCCTCCGGTGACAGCACCTGCAGGGCGTGGACGTCCAGCTCCCGTCGCACCAGATACCGCAGACCCGTCTCGAACCCGCCCTTGTCGAGGAAGTCGCTCAGGACGACCAGGACGCCTCTCGGTTTGTGTCGGATCACGAACTGCCGAAACGCCGCGGCCATGTTGCTCGGCCCGCCCGGCGTCAGGTCGGTCAGGAACCCGATGATCTGGTGCATCAGCCGGCGGCTGCGTACGCCTGACAGGTCGCCGACGACGCGATCGCTAAACGCACAGACGCTGACGCGGTCGTAGTTGACCAGCCCGACGTAGGCCAACGCCGCCGCCACCCGCTTGGCGTACAGCGCCTTGCTCGGCTCGCCCCAGTCCATGCTCTTGCTCATGTCGAGCAGGATCCAGACCGGCAGATCCTCCTCCTCCAAGAACAGCTTGAGGAACAGCCGGTCGAGCCGCGCGTAGATGTTCCAGTCGAGGAAGCGCAGATCGTCGCCCACGACGTAGTTGCGATAGTCGGCGAACTCGACCGACTCGCCCTTGCGCTTGCTCAGCCGGTCGCCCTTCATCTTGCCCGCGAGGATCTTCCGCGAGACGATCTCGAGCTGCTCCAGCCGGTTCATGAAGGCCGGGTCCAGCAGTTCCTGTTGTTCAGCCGCTCGCGCCATGGGTCACCGATAACCTACGATCGCAGATGTCTCCTACGCCGCCGCTTCGACGTTCGTGGGCGTCTTGGCCACGACGTCGGCGAGGACGTCGTCGGGATCGACGCCCTCGGCCTCCCCCTCGAAGTTCAGCAGGATGCGATGCCGCATCGCCGGCGCGAACACCTGCTGAACGTCCTGAAACGCCGTGTTGTACCGCCCGTCGAGCAGGGCCCTGACCTTGGCGGCCAACGTGATCGCCTGTGCGCCCCGCGGGCTGCTGCCCCATCGGACGTACTGGTTGACCGCGTCGGTGGCGAACGGACCGTCCGGATGCGTCGCCAGGCTCAACCGGATCGCGTAATCCTGCACCGGCGGGGCCATCACGACCCGACGAACCAGCTTCTGGGCCCCGATGATCTCCTCGCCCGTCATGACCTGTTTGGCCGTCGGCACCCCGCCCGCCGTCGTGCGGTTGAGGACCTCGTGCAGCTCCTCGCGACTCGAGTACGTCACCAGCAGCTTGAAGAAGAACCGATCCACCTGCGCCTCGGGCAGCGGATACGTGCCCTCCTGCTCGATGGGGTTCTGCGTCGCCATCACGAAGAAGGGCTCACGGAGCACGTACCGCTCCCGGGCCACGGTGACGGCGTGTTCCTGCATCGCCTCCAACAGGGCCGACTGCGTCTTGGGCGTGGCGCGGTTGATCTCGTCGGCCAGGATCATTTGGGCAAACAGCGGGCCCTGCTGGAACTGAAACTCCCGCCGACCCGTCGCCTGGTCTTCCATGATCACGTTCGTGCCGATGATGTCGGCCGGCATCAGGTCAGGCGTAAACTGGATCCGCGAGAAGTCCAGTGACAGCGACTCGCTCAGCGTGCGGATCAGCAGCGTCTTGCCCAAGCCTGGCACGCCCTCCAGCAGCGCGTGCCCGCCGACGAACAGGCAGGTCAGCACGCCGTCGACAATGCCCTCCTGTCCGACGATGACCTTGCCGATCTCTTCGCGGACCTGGCCGTACTTGTACCGGAACTCGTCGGTCGCCTTCCTCACTCTCGGATCGATGGACGCCATCGTTACCTCCACTTCCCGGTGTGGGGCCAGATGCCCCTTGACCGGGGGCAGCCTGCCCTTCGCCGTCACCGACTACGTGTCTTCCTTTCCGCGCTGCTCCTTCGCGCGGCGCCTGGCATCGAGGAGTCGCGACGTAGTCGACTCCCCTTCCTTTTCGTCGTCGGCCGCGTCGACGTCCCGCCGACCGGGTTCGGTCGGTGGCGGCTGCGTCCGCGCTCCTCCGACGGCCTCGTCCAGATCTCCCACGACGCGATCGCCGACCTCGCCCAGATCGAACCGCCTGGATGCATCGACCTGGAGATCCTCGGGCACCGAGGACTCGGGCATCTTCTCGGCCCGGTCGGCCATCTCCTCGCGAATCCGTTCACGGACGCCCCTCAGACGCGACACGGATTCGGCCGCCGACTCCGCCGACCGGAGACCACGGAGCTCCGAAGCGACCACCTCAATGACCCGCCCGATGCTCCGCCATCGGATCGCCCACCCCACGAGCTCGGCCAGCAGGATCGCCAACAGCCAGCCCCACCCCGTGCGGTACAACCCGGCGGGGACCAACAGCCAGATAAAGACCACGATCTCCACGCAGACCGAGATCGCCACCGTCGAGGCCAGCCGCCGACCGGCGACGTCCAGCAGCAGCAACGGGATTACGATCCACGCCAGGATCAGATGCCAGATCGGCCGGCGGGCGATCGACGGCTGGACCGGCCTGCGAAACGCCTCCTCCGCCTTGGCTGGGTCCAGGTCGAGAACCTTGCCTCCCGTCTGTTCGGCAATCTGGCGGAGCACCGCCTCGTTTGCGCTCAACTCGCGGTACTCCGGCGAATACGAGACGGACAGACCGGTCTGGATGTTGCCCTCCTTGCCGTCCGGCGTGACGTAGGACAACGCAGAGACATAGTGACCGTTCGCCGACGCGGGGAACGTCCCCTCATATCGGCCGGGCCCGGTCTGGTGGAGCTGGACCGGATGCTCCTTCATGTCCGGCGCGACCACCTTGCCGGCGATGCTCAGCCCGTTGAGGAACGACGCTTCGGTGTCCAACGCCTCGACGACAATGCGGCCCTCGTGCCCGATCAGACGCGTAGAGACCTCGAAATCCGACGCCCCCGTCTGCCGCATCGACCAGCGAACCGCCTGCGCCCACAGCTTGCCGAACTTCGCCCAGCTCACCCAGTCCCGTCCCCACCGAGACCACCACCCGCTGGTAAACGCCATCGTCTTGCCCAGCTCGCACTGCCGGACAGCCAGAACAGGATCCTCCTTGTCGCTGGTCATCAAGACGCGGCTGAACTCCCCCACCGCCGATCGCGGCGTCGTCAGCACGTGCCCGTACAAGGGCGGCAGCTCTCCATCGCTGACCCCCGTGGTGATCTCCGCCATGGGCGTCCGCAACCGGGGCTTGAAGCCGTCGGGCGTCTCGCGGAGGAGCGGGCGGCGGACGATCTTGGCCTCCTTGATGAAGATCTGAGGCAGCTTCCTGGGGTTTTTCACCTTGTAGCACGTCCCGCCCGTCTTCTTGGCGATGTCCACCATCCGCCGTTCGTTTACGTGACTGCCGTACCCCACCACCACCGTGCTGCACGTGATCTTGTTGTTCTTCAGCTTGGCCAGCAGCGTCCGCGGCGGCGCGCTGGCATCGCCGTCGCTGATGATGATCATGTGTTTCTGGGCTGCGTCCGTTGCCGACCGGAGCGCCTGGTACGCCAGCTCCATGCCACTCTGGAAGTCGGGCATGTCGCCGATCATGCCGCTGACCTTCCGGATCTGGCTGATGATCCGCTCCTTGGACATAGCCGGTTTGAAGGGGATCTCCCACGACGTGCCCCCTGTCGTGCCGCCGTAGGCGATCAGCCCGATGTAGTCCAGACTGCTGATCGTCTTGACCGACGCCGTCGCCACCTGCTCCGCCCAGTAGTTTCCGCGGGCCATCTCGCACGTGTGCATGATCAGCACCAGGGCCCCTCGCAGGAGCTGCTTGCGCTGTTTGACGTCGAATTTCACCGGCATGACGGCCTCGACCGGCGAGCCGAGCCATCCCCCCGCGCCGAACCCCTCGTTGCCGCCCGTCATCACCAATCCGCCGCCCATGTTCCGGACGTAAGCCGCCATCTGCTTCTTCTGATCTTCGGTAAAGAGGTCGGCCGGCGTGTTCGACAGGACGATGGCGTCGTAGTCGAGCATCTGCAGCATGTTTTCGGGCGCGTCCGTCATCGAGACCATCTTGACCTTGACGTTCTCCTTCTCCAACGCCGACACCATCGCGCTGTCGCAGGCCCGATCGTTCGTCAGCAGCAACACCGTGCCCTCCCCCTGCACGAACGTGAACCCGCGGGCGACGTTGTTCTGGGCGATTTCGTCGGTGTTCGGGTCGTCCGGCTCGAACCGGGCCTCGTAGCGGTGCACCCCTCCGCTGGTCAGCGGCACCTCGTGGATCCACGGGTTGACACCGGCCTTCAGTTCGACGCGTTCGGCGCTGAGGCGCTCGTCATTGTGGTACAAAACCAGCTTGCCGCTGGTGGGGCGCTTCGACCGCAGGATCAGGCGGATCGGGACCCGGTCGTCGAGATTGGCCCGCACGGGCGTCACGAGGCGATCGAACATCACCTCGTTCTTGTGTTCGTAGGTCAGCGGGATGACGTCGATGCCCACCCCGCTCGAGGCCGCCTCGGCGGCCTCGGCCAGGACGTTGCCGGCGTTCTGGTTGCCGTCGCTCAGCAGGACGATCCGCTTGGCCATCCCCTCCGGGAACATCGCCAGCGCCATGCGGATCGCCTGAGACAGATCGGTCCGATCAGGCGCAACCGGCGGCGTGACCCGCTCGATGAACACCCCCCGCATCGGAAGCTGCTCGATGTTGCTCTCGCCGTCGAAACTGATGACGGCGGCCTTGTCGTCGTCGGGACGCTTGGGCCTGGTACCGGCCTTCTGGATGAACTGCTCCTGCGCCTGCTTCATGGCGTCGGGGATACTGTGGGATCGATCGAGCAGGAAGATGACGGCGAGGTCCCGGCTCTCGCGGACGTGCTGCGCACCCGCCATGGCCAGGATCAGCGCGGCCAGCAGCGCCGTCCGGACCGCCAACACGAAACACCGTCGGCCGATCGGCAACGCCGTCAACGTCCGAACCATCAACGGCGCGCCAACCACGACCGGCACGAGCAGCAGCAGCCACAGCCAATCAGGCTGCTCGAATGACAGCGGCATCACCGCAAGCACGAAAGACGTTCCTCACACGCAGACAACGTTCCTCCCGCCTCAGCCGGTTGATATCCTGACGACCTGGACCCGGTTGTTGCCCGAATCGACCACGTAGACCTTCCCGTCCGGGCCCACCGCCGCACCCCACGGGTAGGCCAGTTGCCCCACTTTTCGTCCGGCGGCCCCCCACGTCCCCAAAGACCGGCCCGACAGGTCGAACCGCTGCAGCCGGTTGTTGCCATACTCGCAGACCAGCGCCGTCCCGTCATGCAGAAAACCGACGTCGTAGGGGTACTTGAGCTGCCCCGGCGCCTCGCCGAACGTCCCGAATGCGCCGAGGAACGCGCCGGATCGATCGAACCAGCAGATGCGGTGGTTGCACGCGTCCGCCACCCACAACCGTCCCTTCTGGTCGAACGCCAGCGCCGACGGTCGCGACAGCTCCTGCGGCCCCGAGCCGGGGCCCCCGAAGCTCGTCACGAACCGCCAATCAGGCGTGAACTTGCTGACCCGATCGTTGCCCCCGTATTCGCTGACGTAGACAAACCCGTCCGCGTCGACGGCCACGTCGGTGGGCAGCTCGAACTGCCCGTCCCCCTCGCCTCGGGAACCGAACTGCCCGATGACCTTGCCGTCGCGGTCGAAGATCATCACGCGGTTATAATGGGTATCGGCGACGAACAGCCTTCCCGTCTTGTCCACGACCATCCCAGTCGGCTTGCCAGCCTTGAACGCTGGCATCCGCCACTGGATCTGCCACTGACCCTCGGGGTCGAACCGCTGGATGCGACCCGTCTTGTCCACCACGAAGACCAATCCGTCGGGGCTGATGGCGATGGCCCGCGGGTAGCTGAACTCCCCATGCCCCAGACCGGTCTCGCCAAACATCCCCGTGACCGCGTCGGCGCCCGTGTCCCCGTCCGCGCAGCCCGACAGGGCCACGCAGACGCCCCCCAGAGCCGGCCACAGCAGCGACCTACCCATGCGACCAGAGCCGTCTTGGGTGGGACAGGTCCCCATGCCAGTAGCTCGCGTGTGACGTCGGCGACGCCCGGTGTTCCGACCCGACGAGGGCCGGCCTCCGGTCGGCGTCCCTGTTGGGCACGGGTCTGGGCCCGCGTATGTCCTGCGTGCCCCGCTCTCGCCCCCCTGCCCCACATGAGCTTTGTAATCCGGGTTGCGCGAAATGGCAACAGTTGACGGCCAAGTCGAGCGGGCTGACCCGAGGCAAGATCGCTCTTGGGCGGGTCTGGCCGGACGGCTACAATCGCACCGGACTTCCGGTGGATGGAATGGTGACCGCACGACGTTCGACAAGCCAGAGTGCCGCGCCCGATTCCCCAAGCACGCCGTCGACGCGCTATTACGGCAGCAAGTTCAAACTGCTCGAGTGGATCTGGTCGCACGTGTGCAGACTGGAATTCCACACGGCACTCGACGTCTTTGGCGGCAGCGCGTGCGTGGCGCACATGCTCAAGCGCCGCGGCAAGCAGGTGACGTGCAACGACCTGCTCCGCAGCAGCTATCTGTCCGCCCTGGCGCTCGTCGAGAACGATGGCAGGCACTTGGGTCCGGCGACCATCGATCGACTGCTCCGTCGACACCCGCGTCGACGGTACGCCGACTTCATCCAGCGCACGTTCCGCGACATCTACTTCCTGGACGCCGAAAACCGCTGGTTGGACGTCGTTTGTCAGAACATCGCGGCCATGCGGAACCGCTTCTCGGCCGCCCTGGCGCATCACGCCCTGTTCCAGTCGGCCATCGCCAAGCGTCCCTACAACCTGTTCCACCGGCGGAACCTGTACATGCGGACCGCCGACGTCGAGCGGAGCTTCGGCAACAAAACCACGTGGGACCGTCCGTTCGCCGAGCACTTCTGTGCGTTCGCGGCCGAGGCGAACGCCGCCGTCTTCGACAGCGGGGTCCCATGCCGTGCCATCAACTGCGACGCCCTCGACGTCGACGGCGCGTACGACCTGGTCTACATCGACCCGCCGTACATCAGCAACCGTCGCGTCGGCGTCGACTACTTGGGGTACTATCACTTCCTAGAAGGGTTGAGCGATTACGCGTGCTGGCCCGAACGTGTCGACTACGGCTCAAAGCACCGCCGCTTGCGTCGCGTCAGATCACCTTGGACCGCGCCGGACGAAGTCCACGCCGCCCTGGACAAGCTCTTCGAGCGTTTCGCCGACAGCACGCTGGTGACGTCCTATCGGAGCGACGGGATCCCCACCCCCGACGAGCTCGTCAGCGCGATGAAGCGCGTCAAGCCCCGCGTCCGCCTCCACGAGCTGGACCGACGCTACCAGTACGTCCTGTCGACGAACACCCGCAGCACCGAGATGCTACTGATCGGGACGGGACGGCGGCGGCGTCGTTCTCCACGGCGTAATTGATGTCCGCCGAAGCGATCGCTCAAACCATCGCCTCGACGTCGGCAGCGGTCGGCATGGACGGCTGGGCACCGAACTGGGTACAGGCCAGCGCGCCGGCGGCATTGGCGTAGCGGACGGCCTGGCAGAGCGATCGGCCCCTCGCGCAGGCGACCGCAAGACCGGCGGTGAAGGCGTCCCCGGCCGCCGTGGTATCCACGACGTCGACCTTGTGGCCGGGGACCAACTCGAATCTGCCATCGCTCAGCACCCCGGCGCCCTGCGCGCCCAGCTTCAGGACGACCTCGCGTGCACCGCGGGCCGCGAGGGCCTGGGCGATCTCGTGGGGCTCTCCCGACGGCTCCGATCCGCCCAGAAGCAAGGCGGCCTCCGTCTCGTTCGGCGAGAGGACGTCCGCCCCGAACAGATCGTCCGGCGGGTCGGCGAGGGCCGGCGCAGGGTCCAGGATCGCCTCCACGCCGTGTCGATGACAGACCCGAATGGCGTGGATGACGGTCTTGACCGGCAGTTCCAACTGCAGCAGACAGGCGTCGGCGTCGGCGATGGCCTCCTCAGCCGCAGCGATGTCGGCCGGCGTGACCGCGAAGTTCGCACCGCTGGCCACGCAGATGGCGTTCTCGCCCGACGCCGCCACGACGATTAACGCCACCCCGCTGGGCGTCTGGGGCGTGGTGAGGATGTGGCCGGTCTCGACGCCATCCGCGGCCAATCCCGCCACGAGGCGCTTGCCGAACGCGTCGTCACCGACCCGACCGACCATGGTGCACCTCGCGCCGAGCCGGGCGACGGCGACGGCCTGGTTCGCGCCCTTGCCGCCGGGGATCGTCTGGAAGTCCTGGCCCAGAACCGTCTCGCCAGGCGCCGGGACGTGGTCCGTGCGGGCCACCAGATCCATGTTGATGCTGCCGATCACCACGACATGGGGGGTGTCTGACGAGGCCATGGTCCAGGACTCCGGTTGGGGGTCTTGGGGCATTCTCTTTGATCCGAAACCCGCGGGCAACAACCGCACCGGGAATGTGATGCTGGGCGGACCGAGGGATCAGGTCGCCTCGCCGATGGTCTCTGCAGCGTCGGCGGTCGTCCGTCCGCCCAACACCCGCGATAGGAAGGGCCAGGTCAACGTCGAGCCGACCAGGACCGGCAGCAGGAACTGGATCCCCGTGAACAGCAGCGCCGCGGCCATGGCCGTCGGCTCACCCACGTGTCCGCTGAAGAAGAAGATGAAGGCCGCTTCGCGCGTGCCCAGCCCGTACAGCGCGATCGGGACGATGCCCACCAGGACGGCAACCGGGACGTAGGCACACAACGCCGACAGAGGCACCTGGTGGCCGAGGCTGCGGAAGATCATCGCGACCGAGATCAGATGCGCCGACTGGAACAGCACCGCCATCGCGAGTAACCCGAGCTTCTTGCCGATCGGCGTGTCGCCCAACGCCCCGACGACCCTGCGCAGGGCGTTGCGGAACCGCTCGGGCAGAGGGCGGCTGGTTCGTTCGGCCAGCGACTGAAACATCCCCGGCCGGAAGTAGAGCCACAGCGCCAACGCCAGGACGATTAGCAGCTTCCGGGGGGTCGACCCCGCCGAGGTCATCACCGTGGGCAGCGACAAGAGCATCAGGGCGATGACGTTGATGACCTTGTGGAACATCACCGACCCCAACCCCTGGCTCAAGCCGGTCAGGCCCACGCTCTTGACGTACATCGCCTTGAAGATCTCGCCCGACTTGGCCGGCAGGAGCATTCGAAGCGGCAGAGAGGCATTCTCGGCGAAGACCGCCCGGACGAAGGTCAATCGACATCCCATCGCGGCCAGGATCCGCTGCCACACGAAGGAGTTCATCAGCACGGCCGCCACCAGCGACGCCGCGACCGCCACCGCCAGCGGCCAGCGCTCCGCTTGTCGGATCTGCTCGAGCGTTCGGTCGAGGCCGGTCTTTCGGAACAACAACCAGTAAATGACCAGCGGAACGACTAGCAACATCAGTGACTGCACGACGCGAAGCGCGCGGCGCCGGGGCGATGGCGGCGACGCCTCTGCGGAGATCTCATCGGATAGGTCGGTAATTGCGGGGCTCCTGTGCCGTTGCGACGACTAGTATGGCGGGACGGAGAATCCGGTCAAGCGCAAGTGCACATCGGTGATGGCACTTGTGAGCGATGACGAGTAGGCTATGTGGCTTGGGGATTCATTTGACGAGGTGGTTGCTGCGTTCATGTTGGAGGTGCTTGAGGTATGAACCGCGTAGCATGTGTGGGGGTCGTGGCGTCCGCCGGGGTCGTGTACGCGGCCGGCGTTGCCAATCCGTCTGACTGCAAGAAGGAAGCGGCCATGGGAAGGGTCCGACCGCTGGCGGACAAGTTCGTGAAGATCTACGAGTCACCTAATCCGAAGGAGGTCTACTGCTACAGCCCGGGCATCGCGCGGTGCCCGACCGGCCGGCTGATCGCGACGATGGATCTGGGCGGCCCGGGCGTGGGCAAGCTGCCCGGCATCAAGCGGAAGCACGGGCGCTGGCTGTGGCGAGGCAAGGTCTTTTCCTCCGACGACCATGGCAAGACATGGGTCCATCGCGTTGACTTTCCCTTCATGCACGCCCGGCCGTTTGTCGCGGGCGATTCGGTCTACGTCCTCGGCCACATGGGCGACCTGCGCGTGATCCGCTCCGACGACGCCGGCGAGACGTGGACGGAGGCGAAGGCCCTGACCACGGGCCAATCCTGGCATCAGGCGCCCTGCAACGTCCACTACGCCAATGGCTGCGTCTACCTCGTCATGGAACGGCGGCCCACCAAGGTGATCCGCACCTGGCCCGTGGGTGAGCTCGCGCCGGTCCTGATGCGGGGCAAGATCGGGACGGACCTGACCCAGCGCGAGAATTGGACGTTCGCGTCGGAACTGGTCTTCCGCGACGTCGTCAAGGCAGACGACATCGACTGGTTCGGCGTGCCGTTCTACAAGGTCGACCCGGTGAAAGGCCGCACGATCGCGCCCCGACGCGGTTGCGCACCGATGGGTTGGCTGGAAACGAACGTCGTCCAGATCGTGGACCCCGACCACACCTGGTACGACCCGAAGGGCAAGACGTTCCACCTCTGGATGCGGGCGCACACGGGCGGGACGGGGCTCGCGGCGATCGCCAAGGTCGTCGAGAAGGACGACGGCAGCATGACGACAACGATCGAGACCGTTCCGTCGGGCAAGCGCGTGGTGTGGGTGCCCTGTCCGGGCGGGCAGATGAAGTTCCACATCCTGTATGACGAGGTGACCAAGCTGTACTGGCTGCTCAGCTCGCAGGCGACCGACAGCATGACGCGGGCCGAGAAGCTGCCCGCCAACCGCTACAACCTGCCCAACAACGAGCGGCACCGGCTGCAACTACACTTCTCGAAGAACTGTATCGACTGGTGCTTCGCGTGCCTGGTGGCCGTCGGCGGATCGGCCAAGCAGGGCCGGCACTATGCGAGCATGGTCATCGACGGGGAGGATCTGCACGTCCTGAGCCGATCCGGCGACGAGAGGGCGAAGAGCGCCCACGACGGAAACTTCATCTCGTTCCACACGATCAACGGCTTTCGCGGATTGGTCTATTGAGTGTGAATCAGGAGCAAACGATGAACCATCTGAGCAGACGGGATTTCCTGGCACGCGTGGGCGGCGGTGCGTCGGCGGCTGTCTTGCCGCTGTCGGCACTTGGCGCGACGGGATCCGGCGGGCGGCCCAACTTCGTGGTGATGCTGTGCGACGATCTGGGCTACGGCGATCTGACCTGCTATGGACATCCCGCGATCAAGACGCCCTGTCTGGACGCGCTGGCGACGGAGGGCATGAAGCTGACGGACTGCTACGCGGCCGCACCGGTCTGCTCACCCTCGCGGGCCGGCATGCTGACCGGACGAACGCCCTATCGCAGCGGGATCTACGACTGGATCCCCGCCGGCTCGCCGATGCACCTCAAGCCCAGCGAAGTCACCGTGGCCAAGCTGCTCAAGTCGGCCGGCTACGCGACGTGTCACAGCGGCAAGTGGCACTGCAACGGCCAATTCAACAGACCCGAGCAACCCCAGCCCGGCGACCACGGATTCGATCACTGGTTCAGCACGCAGAACAACGCGATCCCGAACCATCACAACCCGCGCAACTTCGTCCGCAACGGCAAGCCGGTCGGCCCGCTGAAGGGATACTCGAGCACATTGATCGTCGATGAGGCCATTCGATGGCTGAAGGACCGAAAGTCGGGCCAACCGTTCTGCCTGTCCGTTTGGTTCCACTCGCCCCACGAGCCGGTCGCGACGGGCGAACGATTCACGCGGATGTACCCGAACGCCGACACGCCCGAGCGGGCGATCTATTACGGCAACGTCACGCAGATGGATCACGAGGTCGGCCGGCTGATGCGGACGCTCGACGAGTTGAGACTTCGCGACAACACGTTCGTCATGTTCACGAGCGACAACGGCCCGGAGACGCTGAACCGCTATCGCGGATCGTCGCGATCCTACGGCTCGCCGGGCCCCCTTCGGGGCATGAAGCTGCACATGTACGAGGGCGGGATTCGCGTGCCCGGCATCCTACGCTGGCCCGGCAAGACCCGACCGGGCCAGGTCTGCGCCGAGCCCGTCAACGGCACCGACGTCCTGCCGACGCTGTGCCAGATCGCCGGCGTCGACGTGCCGAACGACCGCCCCATCGACGGAGCCGCCTTCACGCCGATCTTCAACGGCAAGCCCATCGAGCGCCCCGTGCCGCTTTATTGGCAATACGACCGGGCCCTGGGCGACCCCAAGATCGCGATGCGACAGGGGGACTGGAAGCTGCTGGCCCACGCGAATCTCGAGACGTTCGAGCTGTACAACCTAAAAGGTGATCTTCGCGAGACGACCGACCGGGCCGGGCGCGACCCCGAGCGCGTCAAGGCCATGGCCAGACGCCTGGTCGCCCTGCACGATGAGATCAAGGCGGAAGGCCCGAAGTGGCCGGCGTGGCATCGAGGAAAGCCTAAGCCGCGGCGCAAGCCCAAGCAGAAGACCGGATAGGCCGCCAGCCCCTACCCCTTGCCGCGAAGCCGGTAGGCGGCCGCCAGGCCGCCGGAGGCGGTCTCGCGATAGAGGGACGGTAGGTCGTGACCGGTCTGGCGCATGACGGCCACCACCTCGTCGAACGGGATACGGTGACCGCCGTCGGAGAACAGCGCGTACTCGGCGCAGGTCAGCGCGCGAGCGGCGGCGAAGGCGTTGCGCTCGATGCAGGGAATCTGGACGAGCCCGGCCACCGGGTCACACGTCAACCCCATGTGATGCTCGAGCGCCATCTCGGCTGCGTACTCCGCCTGTCGGGCCGTGCCCCCCAAGAGCTGCACCGCCGCCCCGGCCGCCATCGCACAGGCCGTGCCGATCTCGCCCTGGCAGCCTACCTCTGCGCCGGAGACGGACGCGTTGTGCTTGACTAAGTTCCCGACCAGGCCCGCCGTCGCCAGGCCGCGGAGAACGGCGTCCTCGTCGCAGTCGATGGTCTCGTGCAGATAGCGGAGGACGGCCGGCACGGCCCCGCACGAGCCACACGTCGGCGCGCTGACGATCACGCCGCCCGAGGCATTCTCCTCGGCCGAGGCAAGCGCATACGCCGACAGGAGCGCGGTTCGCCTGAACCGCGGGCCCGCGGTCCGCGCCTTGCGGTGAAACGCCCAAGCCTTCCGCGCCAACCCCAACCCCCCCGGCAGCACACCCTCGGCCTGGATGCCCCGATCGATCGCCGCACGCATCGCATGCCACGCCTCGCGAAGAAACGTCCAGATCTCCGCGCCCTCACGCTGCTCGACGTACTCCCAGAGCGTCCAGCCCGATTCCTCGCACCGCGCCAAGATGTCGGCCATCGTGTGCAGGTCGTAGACGGCGGCAGCCTGTAGATCCTGGCCCTCTTCCCGCAACGCGCCGCCGCCGATGCTGTACACCTGCCACGACGCCAGCACCCCACCCGCATCGTCCAAGGTTTCGAAGCGCATCGCGTTGGGGTGCAGAGGCAGCTCCTGCTCTGGTTCCCACACGATCTCGACGGGCGCGGGGGCAAACGCATCGCGGAGCGCCACGTCGGTCAGGTGCCCCTTGCCCGTGGCCGCGAGGCTTCCGAAGAGCGTGACGCGATACCGCGCTGCATCAGGATACTGCCCGCCGAAGCGCTCCGCCGCCCGTCGGGGCGCCATCGTGTGGCTGCTCGATGGGCCCACGCCAATGCGGATCAGCTCGCGAATCGATTCCATCCGAGGTCCCTCACGACAGGGCCACCGGCGATGCTGTTCTCGTCAGGACGCGTGTCCGTTCTACTGATCAGGATACACGAATTCGGGGTAGCGCTGCTGCAGCCACGCCCGAACCGCGACCACGGTCTCGTCCGACCAACCGATGTAGGGAGCCCGACACCGCTGGTGCCCCAGCATGCATCCGGCGGCGACGGCCAGCCCCTTGTCGACGACCGGGTCGATCGCGCCCTCGTTGCGTTCTTCCAAGAGCGCCTCCAACTCGCCGTAAAACAGAGTCGCGTGCCGCTGCATGCGCATGGCCTGGTCCCACTTGCCCGCGTCGGCCTGGGCGTACATCTCCAGCGCGAACCGAGGATCGGTCAGCACCAGCGTGCTGTAGCACCCCCGTGCCCCGAGCTGCATCCCGGAGACGAGCAGGTTCTCACCGACGAAGTAGGACAGCCCGGGCGTCATCATGATGCTCTCCTGCAACGCCGCGAAGTGAGACCCCGCGAAGGTGAACTTCACCCCGATCAGGTTGGGCGCGACCTCGAGCACCTTGAGATAGTCCGAGCCGGTCAGGAACCGCTTGGAACGCGGGATGTTGTAGTGAACCAGCGGCATGTCCGGGCAGGCCGTGTGGACGTCCTTGAAGAATGCGAGCAGCTCCCGATCCGTCAGTTCCATCCAGTAGGGGACATTCACCTGCACGGCCCCGACGGCGTCCTTCCCCGCGGCGTATTCCAGCAGTCGGATGGTTTTGGCCGTCGCGTCCGAACAACAGCCAACCTGCAGGGGCATCTGCGCCTTCCCGCACAGCTCGGCCTGGATGTCGACCATCCGGCGGAACTCATCGAGCTCGAGGGCGTAGAACTCGCTCGAGCTGCCCGTCGTGTACATGCCGTGTACGCCCGCCGCGATCATGCGCTCGATGTTCGCGGCATAGGTCGTCTCGTCGAAGCGGTCGGCTTCGTCCCAGGGCAGCGTGAGGCCCGCCCAGATCCCCCGAACGTCGTCCGCCGTCAGTCTTGCCATCACGTGCTCCCTGGCCTAGAGGTCAAACAGCTCTTCGGCGTTCTCGAAGAGGATCCGCCGCTTGTCGTCGTCGTCGATCTCCGCGTGATCGATTCGGGCCCGTTGCATCGGCGCCGAGTAGAGCGGCGAGTCCGTTCCGAAGAGCATCCTGTCGGCGCCGATCTCACCGACGGCCCATTCGATCAGATTGGGCGTCAGGTTGGCCGCGCTGGACGTGTCCACCAGAACGTTGCCGTTCTTGCAGGCCTGGATCGCGCGGACCTGATGCGTCGGGTTATCGTCCCACCCGCATCCGAGATGGCTCAGGATGAGCGTCATCTCGGGGAACGCGTCCGCGAAACCCACGAAGTCCTCGGGCATGCTGTTCTGATCGCCGCTGTGGGCCAGGACGATGGCGTCACGTTCGGCCGCGAACTCGAAGAGCGTTCTGCCCTGTTCGACGATCGAGTAGCCGTGCTCCTCGGGGTGGATCTTGATGCCCACACACCGGGACAGCGCAAGCATGTCGGCAGTCTGCTCCAACGTCTCTCGTTTGAGGGGATCCACGACAACCCACTGCCGCAGACGATCATCTTGGGCCACCGCTTCCGCCGCCTCCTCATTCCCGCTGACGGGGTCCGCGCCGCATCTCGGCATCAGGGCGCGTAGCGGGGAGACGAACGACAGCCGCGTGTTGGCCCGCTCCGCGCGGTCAGCAACCGTCCGCGGATCGGCGCTCATGAACCGACGCTTCAGCGCCGAGCCCTCGCTCCGGCTCACGCCGAAATGGGCGTGGACGTCAATCGCCTGCAGGTCCCTGATCGCCGACATGGCTACACCTTCTGGCCCGTATGATGGGCCGATCAGCGGAGGGCATCTATACGCCAAGGCCTGTCGGCTCGCAAGGTAACCCGGGCCTTCTCGTTTCCTGAAGAGCCGACGAAGGAGGGTCCCCGTGGGAGATGCATGAAGCGGTAGACAGACGTGGCATGTTGGCCACCGATCCGCTATGAGTGTTGCAGGATCGCGCGGCCTGGGTGAGACGATTGGCCGAGACACCCGCAGAACACGTTCGCTGTCAGAGGTGGGATCGACATCCCGCGCTGACGCTCTTGACGTGCGGGCTGCTGATGGCCTTGGGGTGGGCCATCAACGGCATGATCGGCAGCGCGCCGGGGGCGGCCATTCCGGGGGCCTTCATCGGCATGGCGGTGGCGGGGATCTTGGGGGTGGCGCGCGACGATCGGCAGGGGGAATCCCTCCCCGGCCTGGGGCTGGCGCGGATCGCCGCGTTCGGGGCGATCGGTTTCTGGTTTGGCGGCGAAATGACCTACGGCCAGATGTTCGGCCTGACGAACGTCAACGTGGCCGGTGGATCGCACTATTGGTGGGGCATCCTGGGCACGGCCGTCAAGGGGTCCGCATGGCAGGGGGTCGGGGCGGCTTGCATCGGACTCGGTCTGATGCGGGGACGGTACCGATGGTGGGAGATCGCCCTGCTGATGGCGGCGATGACGGCGGCCTCGGTCGCGGGTGTCTGGCTCCTGAACCGTCCGTGGGGTCCGTCGGACAGTCTCCCGCCTGTGTGCTTCTCGTATGATCCCGTCGACCCGGCCAACCCCGACAACCTCCCCCGCACCGAGCATTGGGCTGGCCTGTGGGCGGGGCTGATCGTCCTGCTCGTCTACGCCGGACTCATCAAGAGAGACCGGGTGACGTTTCGATTCGGCGTGTTCGGTGTTCTCGGCGGCGGCCTGGGTTTCTCGGTGGGTCAGATGCTGCAGGCGTTCTCCTGGGCGCACCCGGAGTTCGCGCTCCGGCCGTGGATCGACTGGTGGAAGGTGATGGAGCTGACGTTCGGTTTCATCGGCGGCGTCTTCATCGCGCTCGCCGCGCTCACGACGCCGCGGCAAGCACTACGGTCGGACACACCCGACCCCAAGTCAGCCCCTCTTGCTGTCGAGTGGCTCGGCATGGGGGCATGGGTCTTGATGGTTGTGGGGTACTTCGTCCGGGAGCCTGTAACGAGCTTTCTGGCGGTTCTGCCGTTCGTAGCCGGGATCGTGGCCCTCTCAGGGCTTGCGTTCGGACGATGGTGGCCATGGGTCGTCGTAGGCGTCCAGGTACCGCTCGGCACGAGTTGGATCACGGCCACCGAAGTCCTGCGGGCCTATCCCGAAGACACCGGATGGACGACCAACGACGGCCGGATCGTGGGCTTCTTCGAGGTCCTCAGCCACGCCTGGCCCATGCTCGCCATCGGCCTCCTCGCCTGCGCCGTTCCCATATGGATCTGGCTCTATCGGCGTCCCGGAAAGGCAAACGCAGCGGCGTGCATCTTCCGTCTCTTCGTCGGCTATCACCTGTTCGCCGTCATCGTCCAGATGGTCTGGCAGACGCTGCACTCGGCCGCGTCGTGGCGCTGGACGGATCTTGTCTCGTTCAGTCGCCCCTTCTGGATGCTGGTCGCGGTGTACCTGGTGTGCTGGACTGCCTCGATGATCTGGCTGCCGGGCAGCGCTCCGGCTCGCACGAGCAGTGCAAGGTGATTCGCGTTGCCTTCCATAGCCTCGACCCATGCAATCGACTGAAGGGGTCGCGGTCGGCTGCAGCGATTCGCTCGGGGCTGCCTTACAGCTCAGGACAGTCGCCGGCGCCATTTCTCCGGATCGCGCGAGGTGTGGAAGACGCAGTAGACCGTCACCGTCGCACCTGCATATTCGTAGAAGACCGCATACGGAAAGCGCCGCACCAGCCCCCGACGGTAGTCCTCGTGGACCGTGGCGTGCATCTCGGGCGTGCGGCAAATGGTCTGGATGCAGGCATCGACGCAGCCGAGGAACTCCTCCCCCAGCCCAACGCGCCGCTCCTCGTACCAGCCATAGGCCTCGTCAATGTCTTGCTCAGCCTCTGGCGCGATGACGAGCTCAGCGGCCATAGCGGCTGCGGACCCTCCGCTTGACCTCATCCCACGAAAGCCCTGATGCCGGGTTGCTCATCAGGTTGGCCTTTCGCCGGGCAAGTTCCTGCTTCTGCCAGTCGTGGACGGGGATCTCGGAGGGCTGGGCCGCCAGGTCGTCCCAGAGATCCTCCACCAACTGGAGCTTCTCCGACGCGCTCAGGTCAAACACGGTAACGGCATTCGGATCCATCGTAGCGCCTCATGCACAGCCAAGGGCATCCCCGACCGCTTGATAAGTCGATCTTCTCGCACGCCCAGCTGGCTGTCAAGTCTCATCCCGGGTCGCACGGGCGGCTTGCCCGCCATGTCTGGCCTCGGCGACCAACAAGCCACTGGCAGCCAAGCTGGCACCGGTACGCGCCTGATTCGATGCAATCCCCAGAGCTCCATTGAATGCCGTCCGAAGCCTTCTTATACTTGATTCATGCCAACGGTGTTGAAGGTGAAGGGGTATCGGTTCTTCTTCTTCAGCCTGGAAGGAGGCGAGCCGCCGCATATACACGTCGAGCACGCAGAGAGGTACGCGAAGTTCTGGCTGGATCCGATCGCACTCGCGCGCTCACGTGGGTTCAGGAGGGCGGAGCTGTCCGAGCTTCTGAAAACGATTGAGGAGAACAGGCAGCTGTTCAAGGACAGATGGGATGAGCGCTTTAGCGGTCAAGTATGAGCCCCTGGCGGTTGACGTGAAGTGTACCGATGACGCCCTCGTCGTGGTCCTGATGGACGGACGCGAGGTATCCGCCCCCCTCGCCTGGTTCCCACGATTGCAGAAGGCCACGCCCGACCAGAGAAACGAATGGCGACTGATCGGCGGGGGTATCGGGATTCACTGGGAATCCGTCGACGAAGACATCTCCGTCGAAAGCCTTCTGGCTGTGCGGTAGAGAATCGCCTATCCTTCACTGATGGGGGCAACCCCAGGTTGTCGCACGCGCTAGACGCAACATGCCCCAGCAGGAGATTCCTCATCCCCGGATTGGGTCCCAGGAGATCAGAACGAATGCAGAAGACGCCAGACGAAGAGGACCTGATAGACTTCTCCCACCACGTGGTTGCAGTGATCGATGTGTCGGGCCAGAGAACGTATCTGGAGAAGATGACCTCTATCCCGGAGTCTCCAGAAGAGAAGGCGCTGTTTACCAGGAACGCGCAGAAGACGGTGGGCGTAGTCCTCAAAGTGCGCAAGAAGTTCCGGGAGGAGTACCTCAAGGCATTCCAAGGCCCGAGCGAGCTCGATGATCGCGTCGCCAAGGTGGGCGAGGACGCGAGGGGAACCTGGGCACGACTAACCGACTGTAAGCTTCGCATGCAGCAATTCAGCGATACTGTACTGCTGTATTCGCCTCTGAGGACCTCCTATGACGACCTTACCATGCGCGGGGTCTACGCGATCCTTGTGGCCGCAGGCAGTGTCATGGTGACGGGCCTGGGAAGCGGTGAATTCGTGCTTCGCGGGGGCATTGAGGTGGGCCTCTGCACGGAGCTCGAGGAGAACGACATCTATGGGTATCCCGTATTGAGGGCCTACGAACTTGAGCACTTAGTTGCTGGGTACCCTCGCATCGTCATTGGGCAAGGTGTGCTCAGGTATCTCGACGCCTGGGAGGTAACGTCTGAGACGGACGCGCAAAGCGAACACAACAGGGAACTGGCGGAGGTGTGTCGCCATCTGATGTGTCATGATCAAGACGGGGCGGTGATCGTCGATTTCTTGGGGAAGGGGATGTATGACCTGGCAAGGACACACACCGGCCTGTTTGACTTGACTCGGCAGGTGGCTACGAAAGGCAGGGAGTTCGTGGTCCGCGAGCACAAGCGCTTCGCAGACGAGGGGAACCACAAGCTGGCGCTGAAGTACGCGCTCCTACGGCATTACTATGACTCGAGAATCGGATTGTGGGAGGCCTGACGTTCCCTCTCATTCCTCCCCGGATGCCCTCCGCAGGCGTCTGCCATTTCTACTCACTCAGTGCGGCGTCCAGATGGTCCCCCGGTTGTTGACCGAGAAGGAGGCAGGTAGACTCCTGGATCGAGTGAGGGCGGCTGCCTCCTGGCCAATTGGGGGTGCTACGCGATGTCTGACGATGGCGAGAGGCTCGAGCAGCTCGTTCGCGGATGGAATTCCTGCATTTCGATCACGACGTATGAAGAGGAATACGCGCTTGGCCTGGTTCGTGACACGGCCCTGGCTATCGGGTGTGATCTGAAGTTGTGGTCGGTCACCGAAGGCGTGCGGGACGGGCTGTTCAGTGACGCCGGGCCGGTGAAGGACACGGAGAATCCGGCGGCCGGCCTGTACTACCTGTGGCGGCAGGACGATGCGGGGATGTGCGTAACGCTGGACCTGGCGGATCACCTGGGCGACGCACGCACGCTCCGGGTGTTGCGAAGTCTGATCCAGGGATTCTCGAAAGACGAGCGTTGTCTGGTGATGATCGACCACACCGAGGCGGTGCCCACGGTCATCCAAGCGCACGCAACGCAGTTCGAGCTGTCTCTGCCGGGAGAGAAGGAGCTGGAGGCGATCCTCCGCAGGACCTTGCAGCGGCACAATCGCGAAGAGCACATCGACGTGCACATCCGGCGTCGTGAGTTGGGCGTGATCCTTCGGAACCTGCGTGGGCTGACCCGTCGGGAGGTGGAGCAGATCCTGGCCGAGGCGGTGGCGGATGATCGGCGGTTCGACGCGGAGGATCTGAACCTGATCCTGGCGCGCAAGCGCCAAGCGATTCGAAGCCACGGCCTGCTGGAGTACGTCGAGGCCCCCGTGGATCTGGCCGAGATCGGAGGACTGAGACGACTCAAGCAATGGCTCGCGCAGCGCGAGCACGCGATGATGGGGACCGTCCCGGAGCCCGGGATCACCGCGCCGCGCGGCGTGCTGATGCTCGGCGTCCAGGGAGCGGGCAAGAGCATGTGCGCGAAGGCAATCGCGACGGCATGGCAGCGCCCGCTCCTGCGAATGGACGTCGGCGCCCTGTACGATCGGTACGTGGGCGAGTCGGAGCGACGTCTTCGAGACGCGCTGCGACAGGCAGACGCCATGGCGCCGATCATCCTGTGGATCGACGAGATCGAGAAGGCGTTCGCGTCCGCGGCCAGTCGCAGCACGGACGGGGGATTGTCGCAGCGGATGTTCGGATCGCTGCTGACCTGGATGCAGGAACACCGCGATCCGGTGTTCCTGGTTGCGACCGCGAACGACATTGAGGCCCTCCCGCCAGAGCTCCTGCGCAAGGGCCGTTTCGACGAGATCTTCTTCGTCGATCTGCCGGCTGAGGAGACGCGAAGACAGATCCTCGCGATTCACCTGCAGAAGCGCAAGCGGGATCCAGAGGCGTTCGATCTGGACGCATTGGTGAAGGCATCGGAAGGATACAGCGGCGCGGAGATCGAGCAGGCCATCCTGACGGCCCTACACGAAGCGTATGCGGAGAAGACAGAACTGACCACGCAGCACGTTGCAGATGCCCTGGACCGATCGCCGCCGTTGTCCGTCATCATGGCGGAGCGGGTCGCGGCCCTGCGCCGATGGGCCGAGGGACGTTGCGTGCCCGCCGATTGACGCAAACGACCCCATACGCTCGACCTACCCGTCATCCCGGTACCGCGATCGCAGGCGCGGGACGTCCACGCGACGCGGCATCGACTCGAGCAGCACCGCGAAGTGCTCGTCCACGTCCGCCTCCCCAAGCTCGGCGAAGGCGCTGAGCGTGTAGAAGCACCCCGGGATGCTCAGGTCGCGCTCGTCCGCGGGCCACGGGCCGCTCATGCCCACGAACCAGCCCCTCAGCACGCGCGAGCTCTCTCCCTCTTGCTCGTAGTAGAACTTGAAAATGTGGTACCGCCCCGTCTCGCCCTCGACCGTGTCGACTCGCGTGTCCAGGCGCTCGATTGCCTCCGGCGCCTCCCGCTCGTCCCACGGCGACCACAGCCATCGCACCATATCCGATTCCGCCAGCTTCTCCTGCGACCGATGCGCCTCTGGAAACAGCTCGCCCCGGCCCATGGCCTCGAGCTCGCAGTAGAGCCCCAGACGCGTTCGCGGGTCTGCCGCGAAGCGCTCGAGGAGCTTGCCGGGCAGTTTCGTACCCAGCCGAACCAGGACCAGCGTAGCCTTGAGCCGAAGGTCGGACTTCAGCTCGTCCAACCGTGCGAGACGGCCGGGCATTTCCAGGATCCCTTTGAGGACGCGGATCATCTCATCGTCGGGCTTCAGCGCCCCCATGGCTGAAAGGGACGCACATATCATGTCGCCTGCCGCCTTGTATTCGGGCGAATGGCGCTCGAGCGTCGCGCGCCGCTGGATCGCATCCCGGCAGTCTTGGATGATTTGCTCTCGCTGCGAGCTGAGAGTCTTCTCGGAGAGCAGGCCCTGCTTGCGGGCCTCCTGGGCAAGATCGTGGATCGGCGCCTTGAGGTCCTCGATATCCGTCAGGCCGAACAGTCGGGGAAACAAGACCGCCACCTGGCTCCGCTCGAGGGGCACTTCGTGCTGCATGTGGAAGATCCCCCCGGCGCGGCTGCCCAGCTCAGGCCGGTGCGCCTCCAGCAGGTCGAGCATCGTCTCGAGCGATCGTTTGGTGTTCATGTGTCCGAGCGTGCGAAGCGCATCGACGAGCGTGTCCGGATCGCGCGGCAGCGAAGGGAAGATCTCCCGGATGAAGTCGACCGTGCTGTTGTCGTGCGTCCGCCACAGGACCTTGAACAGCGCCTTGTGCGCCACGACCGCCTTTTCGGACAGGTCGTCGGACGTGTAGACCTCGCGAAGGGCCTGGTGGATGCGAGGCAGGTCGCTCGGCTTCGCCCGCATCGTCATGGCCGCGATGCTGCCCTTGGCTCTGAGCTGGTCGTCGTCGGACCTCAGCCACTCCAGGAACTCCATTCCCCGTACCTCCTGACCAAGGAGGATGTTGTACGACCCGCTCTGCTCTGCCTGCTCTGGCTGAGGCCCTCTCCGCTCGACCCATCGCCGCATCAGTAAGTACAGGACGGCCAAGACGGCCAGCAAGCCCAGGTACCAGAGCATCGACACGACGTCCTCCCGTCTCCCCCGAGTGGCCTGGCGGGCACGGTGCGTATCGGTCTTGGACCCGCGTAGGATACCGTAGTTCGGACGCCGAGCCTATCGGACGTTGGGGCATGGACGGTGCGTCAATCGTACCTGCCCCGGGGCGAAGAGAGGGGTTGGCACGTAGGGTGGGCCGTTTCGACCCACCTCTGTTCTCAGCACGTAGGGCGGGTCGTTTCGACCCACCTCTGTTCTCAGACCTCGGGCCTCAGCACGTAGGGCGGGTCGTTTCGACCCACCTTCCGAACGACAAGAATGGCGGGTCCGGAGGACCCACCCACTGATTCCTGGGGTTTGTATCGCTGTAGCTGAATCGGCTTGCCGAATGGACCGATGAATGTGACATCTGTCGTGAGCTATCGCCGCGCGCCAGGTCAAGCGTGATATCGGACGTTGCCAACACGGGCCTCTCGCTGAACCGCATCATCGCGGCCTTCGGGCGTGCGCAGCCGGTCGCGGCCTCAGGCGCCCCGGCCGGCCAATCGCAACAGGCCGTTGGGGAGGTCGCTCAGGCCGCTCCAACCGCGCCGGTCGGCAAGAGCGAGCTGACCGAGGAGGAGAAGGCCGAGGTCCAGGAACTCCGCCAGCGCGACGCGGAGGTCCGCCGGCACGAGCAGGCTCACAAGGCGGCGGCCGGCCCGTACGCCACGGGCGGACCGTCGTTCAGCTACAAGCAAGGTCCGGACGGTCAGCGATACGCCGTCGAAGGCGAGGTCTCGATCGACCTGTCCGAGGTCCCGGGCAATCCACAGGCGACGATCCGCAAGATGCAGCAGGTCCGACGGGCGGCCTTGGCGCCCGCGAACCCCTCGTCGAAGGACCGGCAGGTCGCCGCGAAGGCATCCGCGATCGAACAACAAGCCCGGGCCGAGCTTGCACAGAAACGGGCCGAGGAAGCCAAGAACGGCAACCCCTCGTCCGCTTCGGCCTCGCAGTCCGATCAGATCGAGGCCGATCCCGACGACGCCTACGTCGGCGCATCGCCCCTAACGTCGCCCGAAGCAGCGGCCGCACCGGCCGAATCGCTGACCGGATGGGAGATTCCCGCCGCGCAGGCGTCGAGCGTCACCGAAGTCGTCACCAAGACCTCGCGCGCAGGCGCTCCGACCGCCCAGGTCGCCCGGCCGGACGCCCCCTTCCGGCGACTGCAAGCCCCTCCCGCCGGCCGCTTCATCGACGTCACTGTGTAGATCCCTGCGAACAAGCGGAGGTACGTGCGGCGTGAATGCCGCCGCTACCCCTTGGCGCTTGACCCGGCCGGTTGGGTCGGTAGGATGGCCGAACCTGATCACAGCGGGCTTTACGGAGGCAACGCAATGGCCAGTACTGAGGAGATGAAACAGGTGCTCGGCAAGCCGATCTACCTGGCGCCGAACACCTACCTGCACTTCTACAACGGGGGCAAGCTTCGGGCCGAATTCATGCGTGAGCCCGACCCCAAGGACGATTTCAACAGCGAGGAGTGGATCTTCTCGACCAACCGGGCCATCACGCCCGGGCGCGACAACCCGCCCGACAAGGGGTTCAGCAAAGTCGAGCTACCCAGCGGCGAGATCATCCTGCTGCAGGCGCTGCTCGAGGCGTTCCCCAACGAGACGCTCGGGGCCAAGCACTACGAGAAATTCGGGCCCAATCTGGGTATCCTGGTCAAGATCTTCGACGTCGGCGACGACGCGCACATCCCCGTGCACTGGCATCCGTCGCCGGAATTCGCCACCAAGCACTTGAACAGCCCCAACGGCAAGAACGAGGCCTGGGTGCTGATCGGCACGCGGCCGGGGGCGAAGGCGTGGATCGGCTGGAAGGAGGACGTCAAGGTCGAAGACTTCCGCAAGTGGATGGACGCGCAAGACGTCGAGACGATGCGCGCGCACATGCACGAGATCGCGCCGAAGGTGGGCGACGTGATCTTCCTGCGCGACAGCTTCGTCCACTCGCTCGGCAGCGGGCTGTGCATCCTCGAGCCGCAGGAGCCGACCGACTGGAACCTCCTGGCCGAGTGGGAGGGGTTCCCCTACGGTCGTGAGGACGGCACGTGCGGATTGGGCTGGGACATCGCCCTCGAGGCCGCCGATTTCTCGGCCATGGCGCCCGACTATCTCAACGGCTACGTCCGTCGGACGCCGCAGGCGGCCCGCGAGGAGGACGGGAGCACCGAATACGCCCTCGTCCCGCCCGAGGCCCATCAGTACTTCAACGTCCAGCGGGTCGTCGTCGGGACCAAGATCACCATGCCGGGCGACCGCGGGTTCTATTGTGCGATCCCGGTGGGCGATGGCGAGGGGAAGATGGTGGGCGCGTTCGGCGAGGTGCCCGTCCGCCGGAGCAAGCACGTGTTCATCCCGGCGAACCTGGGCGACTACGAGATCGTCAACACCGGCAGCGGACCCCTGGAAGTCATCTGCTGCTATCCGCCCAAACTGGATTGACCGCCGCGCCTCTAGCGCGTCGCGACGAAAGATCAACCGGGAGCGCGCGGAGATACTCGTAGGGTGCGTCTTGACGCGCCTTCAACCTTGTCCCGTAGGGACCCGGTGAGAGTAGCCCAGGAGTTCACTCCTGGGATTGCTGGATGCCACGGAAACGTCAGTCCCGTAGGGACGACTGAATCACGAAAGCCCGGTTCAATCGTCCCTACGGGACTTCGCCCTTTGGGGAACACCCATTCCCAGGACTGAAGTCCTGGGCTATTATCACGCCGTCCCTCTGGGACGCGCGGGCCCTGTGGGGCCAAGAAGGATCGGTGCGTCTTGACGCACCCTAAAGATCAGTTCCGTGTCCGACAGAAGAAGGTGCGTCAAGACGCATCTACAAGTTTGCGGACAGCCCAGTCAGACCAGGTAACACAAGGAGGCCAAGATGCCCAAGAAGCTCTCCATCGGCACGTGGGCCTATGCGTTCGGGCCCTATCAGGACAACCCGATCCCGTTTGATGCCGTCGTTCGCGGCCTTGGCAAGCTCGGCTTCGACGGCGTGGAGATCGGCGGGTTCAAGCCGCACGTCCACCCGGACGACTACCCGATGAAGGCCGACCGCGATCGGCTGTGCGCGCTGATCAAGGCGAACGGCCTGGAGGTCAGCGGGTTGGCGGCGGACTTCTGGTCGGCCCCGGGGCCCGGCACCGACGCTGCCCAAGAAGACGAGGCCTACATCCGGCTCTTCAAGAAGAACCTACAGCTCTGCCTCGATCTCGGCTCGCCGGCGATCCGCGTCGACACCGTGGACGGACCCGACGGGCCGGAGGGCGTCGACGGCAAGCTGGCTCGAAAGCGAATCGCCTCGCTGTGGCATGAGTGCGCCCAGATCGCCGAAGAGGCCGGCGTCCGTCTGGTTTGGGAATTCGAGCCGGGCTTCTTTTTGAACAAGCCCTCCGAAGTGGTCCAGATGCACGAAGACGTGGACCACCCGAACTTCTCGATCATGCTCGACACCTGCCACGGTCACATGTGCGCCGTGGTCGGCGCACGGCAGCCCGGCAAGACCGAAACGCTCAAGGGCGGGCTGCTCGAGTTCGTCGAGATGCTCAAGGGCCGGGTCGGCCACCTCCATCTGATCGACTCGGACGGCACGCTCCATGGCGACGAGACCAGCACGCACGCGCCGTTCGGCCAGGGCGTGATCGACTTCGATGCTGCCATTCCGGCCATTCACGAAGCCGGCTACGTCGGCGATTGGTGGACGGTCGACCTGTGCTTCTGGCCCGACGCGTGGGACGTCACGGCGGACGCCAAGGCGTTTCTCGGCAAGTACATCGACAAGTACTGAAACGTCAAAAAGTCGAAACGTCGACACGTCGACATGACGGGGCGCCTGCGGGGGTGATGGGACGCGACAGGTAAACGGGGAGCATCGGTGCTTCTAGGCGCGGCGCAACTCAGGGCGGTGGATCTGGGCGTTCTGGTCGTCTACGTGCTCGGGATCGTGGCGCTGGGCATCTACATGGTTCGGCGCACCCGCAGCGTCGAGGCCTTTACGGTCGCGCGAAGGTCGCTGCCGGGCTGGGCCGTCGGACTGAGCATCCTGGGGACGTACCTCAGCAGCATCTCGTTTCTGGCCCTGCCGGGCAAGGCCTACGGCGGAGACTGGAACGCGTTCGTCTTCAGCCTGACGCTGCCCTTTGCGGCCCTGATCGCCATCAAGCTCTTCCTGCCGCTGTACCGCCGGACGGGATTGATCTCGGCCTACCAGTATCTCGAGGAGCGGTTCGGGCCCTGGGCGCGGCTCTATGCGGGGCTGAGCTTCATCCTGATCCAGGTCGGACGCATGGGAGCGATCCTGTACCTGGTCGCGCTGGTGCTCCATCCGCTCACGGGCTTCGACGTGTGGGCGATCATCGTCGTCACCGGCATCATCGTTACGTTGTACACGACGATCGGCGGCATCGAAGCCGTGATCTGGACCGATGTCGTCCAGGTGATCGTCCTGATGGGCGGGGCCGTGGTGGCCACGCTCATCCTGCTGTTCGGCGGCCAGGCCGGGGTCACGGAGACGTTCTCCGCCACGTGGTCGGCGGGCAAGTTCAGCTTCGGCAGTTGGGACGTTACCGACTGGGCCGGGCCGACCGTGCTGGTGGTCTTCATCTACGGCATCAACGAGAACCTCAAGAACTTCGGCATCGATCAGAACTACATCCAGCGGTACAACACTGCCAAAACGGACCGCGACGCCGCCCGCAGCGTCTGGATCGGGGCGCTGACGTACATCCCGGTCTCGGCGCTGTTCCTGTTCATCGGGACGGCCCTGTATGCGTACTACCAGGCCCAGCCCGACGCGTTGCCCTCCGCGGACATCGCCGCCGACAAGGTCTTCCCGCATTTCATCGTCACGAAGCTGCCCGTAGGCGTGGCCGGCCTGGTGATCGCCGCCCTATTCGCCGCGGCGATGAGCAGCGTCGACAGCAGCCTGAACTGCGTGGCCACCATCTGCCTCGAGGACGTCTACCGGCGCTACGTCCGTCCCGACGCCGACGACGCGCGGTGTCTGGCCCTGCTCCGCAAGCTGACGGTCTTCTGGGGGGTGCTGGGCACGGGCGGCGGTCTGTTGTTCTATCAGCTCGTGACGGTGCTCGACCTGGCGGCCCTCGACTTGTGGTGGACCATCGCGGGGATCTTCGGGGCGGGCATGCTGGGTCCGTTTCTGCTCGGGGCGTTCTTGCAGCGGGTCGGCAACCGCAGCGCCATCGTCGGCGTGATCGCCTGCGTCATCTACATCGCGTGGGCGACGCTCGCACGGGATCTCCCTGAAGACTGGCAGCTTCTGCAGTGCAACCTCAACAAGCTGCTGATCGGCGTGGCCGGTGCGGGGGTATTGCTGGTCGTGGGCCTCGTCACGTCGCTGATCTGGCCGCCGAAGGCGGGCCGGCCCAAACCGTTGACCATCTGGAACGCGCGACGTCGAGGGTCAGCTTGACGGGGCATCCCCGCCGGAAGGCGGCGGTTCCGGGGCGGCCTGGGGGCCCGCGCTTGGCGCCGCGGGACCGTCGGCCGGCGCTTGTTGGGCGGCCATCGTGAAGGCCCACCGCAACCGACTGACCAGCGACTTGATGGTCTCGGCCTCTTCCTTGCTCAGGTTGCCGTGCGTCTTGACCTCTAGCTCGGCGATCATGTCGACGTAGAGCTTGGCCGCCGCCGGGTTGCCCGGGATGGTACGTCCATCAGGCAGCTGAGCACCGCCCAGGGCGACGACGGCCTGCTGGGCCAACAGGTCGAGCAGATCGAGGAACAGCGACCCCCGAGCCTCGCCCGCCTCCTTGGCGGCCTGGTCCTTCTCAGCCTCTTGGGCGAGTCGCTCCTTCTCGCGCTGGGCCTCGGCCTTCCAGTCGTCGTCTGCAATGATCTTGGGTTCGTCTTCGTCAGGCATCGGGGTCTCCTAGCAGTTGTCGAGGACGCATCCTTGTCCCAATCCTACCTGACTGCCTGACAGAGTCAACGTCGGTCGGGGCGGCGCCCGGGCGGGTCGTCGCGATCGCAGCCGAAATCCTGCTTGCATCCGCCGAGGATCGGCGGACAATCCAGTTTCCCATCGGCAGGACCATGGGCGGACACGACGGCGGGTCGTGTCGCCGCAAGACGGGTCTGCATGGGCAAGGCAAGGATGGGCGAGCCATGAACCTTGGGTTTCCAACCGGTACGGTGTTGCTCACGGGATGTCTGCTTCTGACGACCGCGGCCACGTTGCGGGCCGCAGGGATGGAGCTGCCGTCGGGACCGACGCCGCCGGCGCTCTCGGCGCCACACTTTCCCAGTCGGATGCATACCTTCATCTGGCGGAACTGGGAGTGGGTGGCGCCCGAACGGATGGCCAAGGTCCTCGGCTGCAAGCCGGACGAGGTCCTCGCCGTCGGCCGGTCGATGGGGCTGGTCGATCCGCCGCCCGTTTCCGACGACCAGTGGCGGCGAAGCTACATCACCATCATCCGTCGGAACTGGCACCTGCTGCCCTATGAACAGTTGCTCGAACTGCTCGGCTGGGACGCCGCCGAGCTGGCCTATGCATTGAAGGAGGACGATTTCCTGTACATCAAGCTCGGCCGGCTCAAGCCGAAGGCCGACCTTCTCCGCTACCAGCCTCCCACCGACGCGCAGAACGCCCGCGCCAAGGTCATCGCCGGCATCGTAGCGGAGACCTTCGGCGAGGCGATCGCGCCGACCGGCGAGGAGCGGTTCGCGTTCGTCAAGCAGCTCAGCCAGGTTGCGGACGCCCCCCCGCGCGGGCCGTCAGGCAAGAAGCCCGCCGCGGGTAAGGAGCGGCTCAAGGTGAGGTACCTCTACTCCTACTTCGCGCTGTACGGCGACCCGCTGGCCGAGCCGGAGATCGACCCGTATCCGGAGGGCTACCTCCAGAAGCTGTCCGCCCTGGGGGTAAATGGCGTGTGGATGCAGGCGGTCCTGAACAAGCTCGCGCCGTCGAAGGACTTTCCTGAGTTCGGCGAAGGATGGGAGAAGCGCCTGGCCAACCTGCGGAAGCTCGTCGAGCGGGCCAAGCGACATGGCATCGGCATCTACCTGTACTTCAACGAACCGCGAACGATGGACAGGGCGTTCTTCAAGAGACACAAGGACATCCGCGGCGTGGCCGAGGGCGACCAGATCGCCATGTGCGTCTCCACGCCGAAGGTCCAGCGGTTCTTGGGCGATGCGACCGAGCACATCTTCAAGAACGTTCCCGACCTGGCCGGCGCGTTCACCATCTCGGCCTCGGAGAACCTGACCAACTGCTGGTCACACCACCACGGGGAGCGATGCCCGCGCTGCTCGAAGCGCAAGCCGCACGAGGTCATCGCCGACACCAACCGCGCCATGGCCGAAGGCGTGTGGCGGGGCAGCCCGAGCGCCAAGTTCATCGCGTGGGACTGGGGGTGGCGCGACGACTGGGTCGACGGCATCTTGAGCTCCTTGCCCAAGAACTGCTGGTTCATGAGCGTCAGCGAATGGAGCCTGCCGATCGAGCGCGGCGGGGTGAGGACCGTCGTGGGCGAGTACAGCCTGTCGGCAGTCGGCCCGGGCCCGCGGGCCCAGCGCCATTGGGCGATCGCCAAGAAGTACGGCCTGCGTACGGTCGCGAAGCTCCAGATCGGCAACACGTGGGAGATGGCGGCCACCCCGTACGTGCCGGTCCTCGAGCTGAACGCCGAGCACGGTCGGAACCTCACGAAGCTGGGTCTGGATGGGGTGATGCTGGGTTGGACGCTGGGCGGCTACCCCTCGCCGAATCTCGAGGTGATCAGCCAATTCTACGGAGCCGAAACGCCGTCGATCGACGAGGCGATGCACCGCGTCGCCCGAAATCGATTCGGCGATCGCGCCGCCGACGAGGCCGTCAAGGCTTGGAAGGCCTTCAGCACGGCCTTCCGGGAGTATCCGTACCATGGTGCGCTGCTCTACAACGCCCCGCACCACTGGGGACCGGCCAACCCGCTCTACATCGAGCCGACCAAGTACAGGGCCACCATGGTCGGCATCCCCTATGACGACGTGAAGGGGTGGTGTGCGGTCTATCCGGCCGAGGTCATGGCCGGTCAGTTCGAGAAGCTGGCGGCGATCTGGAAGGACCAGGGGCTGGTCCATCTCCGCAAGGCCCGCGAGCTGACCGACGACGCCCACCGCCCGACCATCGACAGCGAGTTGCGCGTGGCCGAGGCCATCTACCGCCACACCAGGAGCGTCGCCAACCAGGTGCGATTCGTCCTGGCCCGAAGGGCCCTGGTGGACAAGCCGTCCCCCGACAAGGCACCGGCGGCGAAGGCCGCCATCGCCAAGATCGCCCGCGAGGAGCTCGAGCTCGCCAAACAGCACTACCACCTGACCCGCCAAGACGCGCGGATCGGCTACGAGGCGACCAACCACTACTGGTACGTGCCCCTCGACCTGGTCGAGAAGGTCATCAACTGCCGCCACGTCCTGGACGACTGGCTGCCCGCGCGATAGGCGGAGCGGGAGGGATCAGCTGATGTTCGTTTCTTTGATCAGGCCTTGGGTCTTGTAGGCCTTCCAATCGCGCTGGCCGAAGCGCTTGAGGGCGGGGTCCTGGCCGAACTTGGCCTCGGCCAGCTCGAGGTACTTCAGCCGGGCCGGGTCGCGCTCGAGCAGGTTCTCGTAGCACCAGGCGTCGCAGGCCACCTGGTCGAGGGCGGCGACGAGCGTGTGGGCGGGTTTCAGGTCGCTCCGCCGGCCCCCCGTCGGGCCGCTTCGCATCAACACCCGCGTGCCATCCGCGATGATGAGCGTCGGGCTAATCACCAGCCCCAGGTCGCTGACGATGTTGTCGATGGCCTGATGGAACTGATCGCGCCGGCCGCCCAGCAGGCCGTACCAGTTCTTCATCGAGATCGACGCGGAGCACAGGTTGTGGTCCTTGACCGTCGGCAGGCCGATGACCTTGTCGGCCTGGGCAATGGGCTTCCAGAAGATCGGCCACTTCCCCAACGACTCGCCGCGGAGCGGGTCGGGTTTGCCTGGGCGGACCTCGACGTTGACGAAGTCCGGCTGGCTGGGCAGCATCACCTCGGCGCCGGCCCGCTGGGCGGCCTGCTGGATCTTGGACTTCTGAAACGCCGTGGCCGGCGTGGCGATGGGGTTGTCGGCCACGATGACGCGGGATGCGCCGGCGGCGATGCATTCGCGGACGACGGCCTCGACCACCGCGGGGCTCGTCGTCGCCCCGATCGATGGCGAACTGGCGAACCCGACGTTCGGCTTGACCAGCACGACGTCGCCCGATCGGACGAATCCGGCCATCCCGCCGTAGGGTTGCAGCGCAGCCGACACCATCTTGGCGACGTCTTGGCCGCGGGCGATGCTCAGCCGAGGAAGCGATTCGGACACCGCACGGTCATATACGTCCGCCAGGTAGTTCTCCAAGCGATGCGCCTGATGACGCGGCAGACCCCGATCGCCCGTCTTGTCATACAACAGCCAGTAGCCGACCGCGCCAACACCGGCCAGTCCGACGGTCGCACCGACACGAAGCGCGTCGCGCCGCGACAGGCCGCCCGCGTCGGCCACGCCCTTGCTTGAAACATCACCGTCCGCCGTAGACATCAGCCACCTCGCCTCGCCAAGGTTGCGGTACCTCACATGGGGTCTGCGGGCCAGCCCTACTGTAGCTCGTCGCGGAAGGCTACTGCGTGCTTCTGGGCGACCTTCAGGTCCTCCGCGCCGTTGACGCCGCCCACAAGGGGACCCTTGCAGAACACCACGTCGAACATCTCTAACGCCTCGCCCGTGATCGTCTGGCCTTGCGGACTGTCCTGGCGCGAGATGAGCTTGCCGTGCTTGGTCAGGTACGCGGCGTACTTCTCGAGCAGCGCCCGGGCTGCCTCCGGGCTGGCGGCGCGGTGGATGAACAAGGTGTAGACCTTATCGCCGTCCCGGTAGTCGGACCGGAAGATCTCCCGTAGGAAATCCAGGCTGAACCCGTTGACCCGCTCGTACCCCAAACCGCTCGGACTCCGCCCCGCCTCAGGCAGGATCTGGTCGCCCCACAGCGGCGCGCCGTTGTCGGAGATCCTGGCGGCGATCTGCTCCGCCAGGCCGGCCAGCACGTCCGCGTCCGCGTCGGTCACCGCGTCGCCGGTCATGAGCTGGACGTATTGAGCGCCTTTCCAGAAGAACAGGCTCTGCTCCGCCCGGTAGCCGCCGCGACCGGTCTTGATCGCCGGCATGCCCTCGGCGAACTCGGCCTTGTAGCAGCCGAAGGCGTTGAGGGTCTCGCCCTGGTGGTACACGTAGACGTCGACGTATCGGTCCTCGTTTTTGCCGTGCCGGTACGTGCCGAACGTCATCCCGACCAGGCCGTAGTCGATGTACAGCGACGCCCGACCATTGATCTTCTCGTGCACGTTGTCGGGCGTGAAGGACTGCACATCAGCCGGCCCGGCCCACCCATCCTTGGCGAGCTTGGGCAGGTCGAACGCCTGATACGCCACCGACTTGGCGCCGCCCCCGGTGTCGGGCAACCGGCCTGCCGGCGACTCGGCGGCCGTCGACGCGTCGATCTGGCCCACCCCTTCCGTCCGGACCGTCAGCGCCCGACCAAACGCGACGCCCAGTCCCGCCAATACAACCAGCACCACCGCACCGATGGCCTTCTCAGTCTTCGAGACCTGCTCTCTTGACCGGCCATACCGTCTGGCAAAGAACGTCGGCATCGCGGGAACTCCTGCAGCCCGCCCACAAACCAGATTGCACGGGCCCCGTCCTTCTCGGAGGCCCGCGGAACGCGGGCGTTCGAGAAGGGCGGGGGACAGACTCCTCGGCGGCACGCCCCCGGCCTGGACGCGTCAGTCCCCCACCCTCGCCCCGCGAACAGCTATCGCTGTCGGAGGGCGAGGATGGGGGACCCCCATACCGGGTCGCTCGAGCGCCTGTACCGCAACGCATCGCTGCGCTACGTCTTCAGGTATACCCCCAGGAAGTGCGCCGGGCAAGGGGCGGACGGTGGCTGCCTGGTTAGGAAGATGATCTCTACGGATTGGGGTCGGCCACGACCTCCACACGACCGGGGGCCCGGAAGAACGGCTCGGTCCCGTCCAGACCGAGCGTCGTCAGCCTGCCCACGAGGATGTAGGTGTTCGGCTCGATAAGATGGCCGTTGGGATCCCCGTCATCGAAGACCGTCCCGTTGAAGTTGAGCGAGTCTACGAGACCCGGAGCCGACACGAAGAGGTCGGGGAACACCGCTCCGTTCGGGTCGATCCAGGCCACGTCGTCGTTGTCGTTCGGGTCGACCACGAAACCGATGAACAGACGGGTGTTCGTACCGAAGTTCCGCAGCTCCTGTTCCCACTCGATGAGCAGACCGGCCGACTGAGCGATCTGCGTATCGACCGCCGGCGTCGTGAACCGCATCGGCACGACGACGGCCCCGACCGACGTGTCCGTGTCGACGTCGCCCGCCCCGTCGTCGGTCTTGTATTCCACGGTGTAGTAGCCCACCCGGATCAGCGCGCTGTTGGCGTCCAGACCGGTGAATTCCCACTCGTCCGCCGTGCCGTCCGCCACCGCATCAATCCCCGAAACCAGATCGACCGAGGGGTAGTTCGGATCGACGTGGATCAGGCGCAGAGACACCGTCGGCTGCGTGCCGGCCACTTCGACGTCGTTCCAGCGGATGATCAGGGGGTTCCCGTCCAGACCGAGGACCAGCGCGGTCTCGGGGAAGACGGCCCAGATCGCCGCGGACGTCGGCACGGGCCAGATGTAGGCATCATTGGGAGCCGGGATCGGGGTGCACCCCGACCCCCACCATGCCAGAACCGTCAGCCCGACCCAACGGCATGTCGTCCGGGCGCGTCGTTTCGCATCTGACCCCATCTGAATCCGTCCTCGATTTCGTTGGTTGCCGGTCCCTCGCTGACCTGCGCTGTCCATATCATCGGTTCGACAGACCCGTCCTCGCCCCTCTAATCCTAGGTTGCCCTGAGCACGCATGTCAAGCAGTCGAATCTATAAACCTATAACAAACAAAAACTTAAGGCTATCCCCCCTGCAACGAGAGGCCCAGGCAGGGCCAAATCAACTGCAGCAAACGCCGCCGTCCGGTCGATTCTTGAACAGAACGTTGATCCCGGGGTCGGGTGCGCCTATACGCCATTGGGGGGTGGTCCGTCTGGTCGCACCGCATCGGAGCGAGGGAAACGCTATGGGTCGGAATCGCCGCCGAATCGTCGGACCTACGGGCGCAGTCCCGATCGTCTGCCTGGCGCTCGCGGTCAGCCTGAGCCCCCCGGGCTGCACCGAAGAAGCCTGGATCAACGCCACCCGCCCGCTGGGAGATTCCCTCCTGCCCAGTGTCGGCGTGGCTCGGACCGGCTTCCTCTACGACCCGAACTCTCCTGGGTTGTACAGCTTCTCCACTCCGGGAAGAGGCGACCTCGGCATCGGATTCATCAACAGGACCCCCTACCGGGCCATCGGGACGTTTGGCGGATATGATCCGCAGGACCAGGACACCTTCGTCGGTCTCGGGCAGCTGGGGGTCACGGCGGAGTTGGAGCTGGAACCCAACAGTGCCGGCCGCGTCTGGGCCATGCCCGTCACCCGCGCGTTCTCCATCGGCGGGAGGCGATTGATCGATCTAGTGCTGGACAACGATCTCCACCACGAACTCTTCGTCATCTATCGATTCCCCGTGCCGTTTCCCAGCGCCGTGCTGAACTCGACCATCTTCCAGTTTGTGCCCACGGGAGATCTGCTGTACGAGGGCATCGGTTTCAGCGGGGCCCCCTTCGACGATCCCCAGCGATGGGTGGCCACAGAGGGAACCGCCCCGCCGATGGTCGTGAGCCTCGGCGTGGACTACCGCAGCGACGACATCCTCATCTTCGACTTCGTGGAGGACGCCAACTCCCCCGGCGGATTCGCGATCGAGTTCAGGACGGCCTCCGATCTGGGCGTCGATCGTGACCGGCTCGTCGAGCTCTCGGTGAGCGAGCGCCTCAGGTACCTCGAGGGGTTCGGTCTGGAGAGACTTACCTTCGAGTTGCTCACCACCTTGGGACTCTCGAAGCAGACCGCCCTGTTCGCGTCCTCGCCCGGCGTTCCGTCAGCCGACCCGGAACTGACGATCACCAACGGCGTGTCTACGATGCTCACCTTGTCCTTCACCGGCCCGCAGTCTGTCATCACCACGATCGCCGCGGGCGGGACGGAGACCCTCGTGCTCACGCCCGGAGAGTACCAGTTCATCGCTGCGCACGAAGGTGTATCAGCACCGTTCGTGGGAACGCAGACGTTCGACGCCGGGTTCACCTACACCGCAACGTTCGTCTTCAACTAGGACACCCGCACGATCATGCCATGGGGCAAGGCGCGCCTCGTTGGCGGACCCCTCAGTCCTCCCTGGGGTGCTTCCGCGCCTTTCGTCGCGCCGTGTGCTAGCCGGAAAAAAAAGACGACGCAGGTCCCGCCGAGTGTCGACTGAATACTCCAGGCGACGCCCGGCGATGGGCCCTGCGCCATCGGTGGGGGGAGGAGGGCAGTAGATCTTGAAAAGCCGCCGACGCGTCGGCGACGTTGCTCACGCGTTGCTTCCGTTACTTATACGCCCCGCGCGACAACGGGTTCACACGAAAAGCGGGAACCCGTCCGATCATACAACTCCTGACATTACCGGACATTATATTAGGATTAAATCGCGTCAAGACGTCTCGTATGCCCGGCCATGGAGCGTCAGGTCCGTGGCAGAGGCGATCTCGACGGTCACGAGCCGGCCAATCAGGTCGGCGTCGCCGTCGAAGACCACGATCTGGTCGCCGCCGGTGCGGCCGACGAACTGATGCTCGCTCCGCCAGTCGGACCGATCCGAGGCAGGCCGGCCTGGTTGCCGGGCCTTGACGGCCGCCTTGCTGTAGCCCTCGACGAGGACCTCGACGCGCTGGCCGATCATGGTCTGGTTGTGGGCGGCGGCGATCTCGGCCTGAATCGCCAGCAGCTCATGGTTGCGGCGGCGCTTGACGTCCATGGGCACGTCGTCGGGCAGGTTGCGGTCGGCCACCGTCCCGGGGCGGGGCGAATACTTGAACACGAAGATGTTCTTGTACCGCGTCCGGCGGATGAGCTCACAGCTGGCCTGGTGATCGGCCTCGGTCTCGCCGCTGAACCCAACGATGAAGTCGCCGGCCAGCGTGATGCCGGGCACGATCCGGCGGGCCTGGTCAACCAAGGCGTTGTAGTGGTCGACCGTGTGGTCTCGCCGCATGGCCGACAGGATGCGGTCCGATCCGCTCTGGGCTGGCAGGTGCAGGTACTCGCAGACGTTGGGCAGGTCGCGCATTGCCCGCAGGATGGAGGCGTCGAAATCGCCCGGGAAGCTGGTCACGAAACGCAACCTGCGGATGCCGGGCACGTCGTGCACCTGGACGAGCAGGTCGGGCAACCGGACGACCCGGTCGCCCATCTCGTAGGCGTAGCTGTTGATGGACTGACCGAGCAACGTGATCTCGACCACACCGGCGTCCGCGAGCCTGCGGGCTTCCTCGACGACGTGATCGGGCGGGCGCGACCGCTCCGGGCCGCGAACGAACGGCACGACGCAGTAGCTGCAGAACTTGTCGCAGCCGCGCTGAACGCGGATGTAGGCCTGCGCGGGCGATCCGGCCCGGTCCGGTCGGCGGGAGCGGTCCAGGGCTTCGAGCCCGTCGTCGCGGGCTCGCCGGGCGGCCGGCTCGCGTCGGCTCCAGTCACGGGTCACGGCCACGGCGGGCCGGTCGCCGCTCCGCGCCTGGTCGATCAGGGCCAGCAGACTGCCCAACTCGCCCGGTCCGCACAGGACGTCGACGTGCGGCGCCCGCTGGCGGATCCCCTCGGCGTCGCGCTCCGCCATACACCCGATCACGCCGATCATCATGTCCGGACGCTGTTGCTTGCAGCGATTCAGCTCGCCCAGGCGGGAATGGACCTTCTCCTCAGCCCGCTGTCGGACCGAGCACGTGTTGATCAGCACGAGGTCGGCTTCGTCCGCGGCGTCAACCGGCGTGTAGCCGGCCGCCCGAAGCTCGCCCAAGACCAACTCGCTGTCCAGGACGTTCATCTGGCAGCCGAAGGTCTCGAGGTAGACGGTTTGTCCGGATGCTGCGTTCGTCATTTTCCCAGCAATCTGTCGACCACTATACGCCGGTGACAGGGACGCCGCCAAGCCGTCGTGTCAGGACGCCGTTGCGCGCGATGGGGGTTGCCATCGACAAGGGCCTGCAACTACAGTTGAAGGTGGGCCCGGGCGACGAGGACGGGCCCCGGGTGTTGGGGGGCGAATCATGCACCGGACGGAGGCCACCGCAATGGGGACGTGTGCCAGACGCTCATGGTGGGGCGTCGCCGGGGTGTCGCTTCTTTGGCTGGCGCGGACCGCGATCGGTGCGGCGGCGCCGGCGTTCGGCCCAGCGGAGCTCTCGTTGTGCGGCCAGGCGGCGCCGGCGCCCAGCGCGTCAGTGTGCGGGTTCACGCTGATCGCCCGCGATTCGGGGCCACAGGTCGCCTTGATGGGCCCGCCGCGAGGGATCGTGGCGAGCGTACGTCAGGGCGAAGTGATCGCCATCGCCGTGCCGGTTCAGGGACTCACCGGACCGTTCACGATTACCGCCAAGGCTGCGGCGCTGGGCCCCGACGGCGTCGAGGTCGGGCTGTCTGTTAGCGGTGAAACGGAATCCCGAGCCGTCCTCCTTGAAGGAACGACGCAACTAGAGCTAAGCAGTGTGGCGGACGGCACGGGGCTGACTGTTCGCATGGACGTCCGCGCGAGCTTCGGCGACGCGGCAGTCCGGTGGTCGGAACTCCGTCTGAACGCGTCGGGACGCTCGTGCGATATCCGCATCGCGCCTGCCCCCGCCAAGCGCGGCAAGGGCCCACCGCCCGTCCTGCCGACGCTGCGACCGCCGATCGAGCAGGCGCTGATCGAGTGGGACTGGCGGATGCAGGACGGTATCGACACGGTGGGCGTCCCCACCGCCTATCCGAACGCCATCCAGCGCACGCTCGACCGCGGCGGCGATCTGATCCGCGACCTCATCGCGACGGGCGTGCAGCTCGGGCACGCGGTCGCGCGATGGGAAGGGCTGCGCCGGGAGTGGAAGACGCTGTCATCCGCCAAATCGACCGCCCGCTCGCAATGGGAGGATCTCTGGCGACGCGTCCACGCTCTCCGCCGGCGAATCGCCCTGGGCAACCCACTCGCCGACGTCGGGCCGCTTGGGTTCATCAAGCAAGTGCCCGGGGCCTTCAGCCATCAACTCACGCAGTACTACGGCCGGTACGCCAGGCCAGGCGGCGGTGTGTTCGTTCTCGACGAGCCGGGCCGGTCGATGCGATGCCGGCAGCTCGCCGACGGTGCGTTGGCCGCAGGAAGCTACCAGCACCTGGACGTCTCCTACGAGGGCGATCGGATGCTCTTCGCCTTCTGCAAGGCCGACACCGCCCCGAAGGACTCCAAAAAAGGACACCACGGACGCTACTACCACCTGTACGAGATGGCCGCCGACGGCTCGAACCTTCGACAGCTGACCGATGGTCCCTTCGACGACTTTGCCCCGCGCTATCTGCCGAACGGCCGGATCGTCTTCGTCTCCACGCGTCGTCTCGGTTGGCACCGGTGTGGTACTCCGGGCTGCGAGAACTACACGCTCGCCACCGCCAACGGTGACGGGTCCGACCCGCGGCCCATCTCCTATCACGAGACGCAAGAGTGGGACCCGGCCGTCCTCGACGACGGGCGCGTCGTCTATACCCGCTGGGACTACGTCGACCGACACGCCGTCTACTACGAGCAGCTCTGGGCCGTCCGACCCGACGGCAGCCTGCCCGCCGCCTACTACGGCAACAACACGTTTAACCCCGTCGGGATCTGGGAGGCGCGTCAAGTGCCCGGGGCCGACTGCGTCATGGCGACGGCGGGCGCCCATCATGCGATGACGGCCGGCTCGATCATCCTGGTGGACGTGGCCCGAGGCGTTGACGGCAGCGAACCGATCACGCGCCTCACGCCGGACGCGCCCTTCCCCGAGAGCGAGTCCCGCGTCGCCCCGAGGGGCTGGTATGCGCCGGCAGGAATCGTCAAGCCGCCGCCCGTCCCTCCAGAGGCAAAGCGATGGCCCGGGCACTGCTACCGGACGCCGCATCCGTTGTCAGAGACGTACTTCCTGGCCGCCTACAGCTTCGACGCCCTCATCGGCGAGCCGTCGGCGAATCCGGCCAACATGTTCGGCATCTACCTGGTCGACCGCTTCGGCAACAAGGAACTGCTGTACCGCGACCTGAACATCGCCAGTCTCTGGCCGGCGCCGCTCCGGCCGCGCCGACGGCCGCCCGTCATCGCGTCGGATCCGAAACCGACCCCGCCAAAGACCGGCACGTTCTTCCTCCAGAACGTGTACGACAGCCAACCGCCCTTGCCTGCCGGCACGGTCAAACGGCTGCGGATCGTGCAGGTGCTGCCCAAGTCCACGCCGGGCGCGAACCGCCCGACCGTCGGCCTGCCCAACGCGTCTCCGGGCAAGCAGGTGCTGGGGACGGTGCCCGTCGACGCGGACGGGTCGGCCTACTTCCGCGCCCCGGCGAGGATCCCGCTGTCGTTCCAGGCGCTGGACGATCGCGGGCAGGCGGTGCAGGTCATGCGGAGCCTCACGTACCTCCAACCGGGGGAGAACGCCGGGTGCGTCGGGTGCCACGAGCCGCGGACCATTACCCCGACGCAGCGCACCATCGCCCGGGCCCTGTCCCGGCCGCCCTCGACGATCACGCCCGGGCCGGATGGCTCGAGGCCGTTGAGCTATCCGATCCTCGTCCAGCCCGTGCTCGACCGGCACTGCGTCAAATGCCACAACAAGGACAAGCCGGACGGTGGCGTGGTCCTCACCGGCGGACCGCAGAGGCGCTACACCGTCTCTTACAACGCGCTCGCCCCGCGAGTGTCTTATGCCGCGTGGGGGGGCCGGAAGGGCGACTTCCGCAAAATCAACAGCGAGCCGATCAGCACACCCGGGCACTTCGGCGCGAAGGGTTCGAGCCTGATGAAGCTCCTGCTCGAGGGCCACCAAAAGGTCGCCCTCAACGCCGAAGAGATGGACCGCCTCGTCACCTGGATGGACGCCAACGCCCTGTTCTACGGCACGTTCGACCCCGCCGACCAGGCCCGCCAACAACGCGGCGGCCGGATCAAGGGCCCCAAGCTTCAGTGAGCGGCGTCAAGCGGCTACACTCCAAGTACAACCGGCGCGACTACGCACGATCCCGCGGTCCACCGACCTACTTAAGCGGGCGCAGCTTGATGTTCTTGAACCAGCACGGATGACCGTGGTCTTGCAGGCCGATGTAGCCCTTGCGGGGGTGATCCTTCCATGCGGTCGGGAACTTGTGCCGCGACCCGTCGGGTCGCCGGAGAGGCTTGGTCCATTCGTCGAGATCCATCCGTGCGACCTTCTCGCCGTTCAGCTCGACCTCGATGATGTTCTTGTTGCACGTGATGACGACGTGATTCCACTGGCCGACGGGCTTGGCCATCTGCTTGGTCGGCTTGACCAGATCGTAGATGGCACCCGTGTCGTGGAAGCCTGCGGTCTTGGTGTCGTCGATGCCGATCTCGAACCCGTTATAGCCGATGCTGTACCGCCCGCGGCGCTTGAGCGGGAACGTCCGCACGAAAATGCCGCTGTTGCACCCCTTGCTGATCTTGAAATCCAGCGAGAGGACGAAGTCGCCCCATTGCTTCTCGTGGACCATCATGTACCCGCCGCACTTGTGCGGGTTGATGGCTCCGTCCTGGACGGGCGTCTTGCTCTTCCGCTTGCTGCTGGTCATCCATCCGTTCAACGTCTTGCCGTCGAACAGCAGGATCCAGCCGTCCTTCTTCTCCTTTGCGGTCAGTTCGTTGTCAGCCGCCCAGGCCGGACAGGCCAGCGCTGCCACGAGAACACAACCAGTTGCGTACTTCATCTCACATCGCCTCCGTCGTGACGTTCACGGGGAACGCCGCGATCGCTCGAGTCTCGACATCCATCCTTGCTCCGGTCGGTGACGGTCTTCCACGCGTCTTTGTCGCTGGGCGATTCTATCGTCAAGCCGAACCGTGGGCCAGCGGCCGACACAGACTAACCGTCGTTCGGACGCTGCCAGGGAACGACGCGGGCCTTGCCGATGTGCTTCATCAAGGCCTCGTGGAGCACGCGGTACTGCTTGTGCTCGGCTCCCAGGGGACGCTTCTCGTCGGGATCGTCCGTCAGGTTGTAGAGACGCAGCGGCTCGGACGCGGTGTTCTGGAGCAGTTTCCAGTCGCCCTGTCGCGCCGCGTAGTACGGCTTGCGCTGGTATCGCCTGCCCCCTTCGAGGCGGACCCAGAACAGGAAGCGCTTCTCATCGGGCTGAGGCCTGCCCAGGAGCGTCGGCAGGCAACTCAGCCCGTCGATCTCGTGATCGAACCCGGCCCCGGCGGCCTGGCAAACGGCGGGGAACAGGTCCATCGTCATCGCAACCCGGTCGCTCCGTGAACCGGGCCGGATCCGACCGGGCCAGACCGCGCACATCGGTACGCGGATGCCCCCCTCCAGCATGTCCTGCTTGCCGCCGTTCAGAGGTCCGTTGGTGCCGCCGTGTGGGAGCGACCCGCCGTTGTCGGAGGTGAAGATGATCAGCGTGTTGTCGCTCAGACCGTTCGCCTTCAGCGCGGCGAGGACCTTGCCGATGCCATCGTCCAGATGCTCGACCAACGCGACCAGCTTGGCGCGCTTGTCGCTGAGGCCCGGCTCGCGCTGCTTGACGCGATCCAGCCACGCCTTCGGCGGCTGGATCGGCGAGTGCGGCGCGTTGTAGGCCAGGTACAGGAAGAATGGCTGCTTGGATTTGGCCCGCTGGCCCATGTAGTCGACGGCCCACTGCGTGAACAGGTCGGTGGCGTGGCCCTTGGGGTCGATCTCGCGGTCGTCGCGCCGCATGTAGTTGATGCCGTGGCGGCGATGCGTGTAGTAGTCGTCCATCATGTCGCCGAGGAAGCCGCAGAAGTGATCGAAGCCGCGCTCGTTCGGCGTGTTGGGCGTCTCCAGACCCAGGTGCCACTTGCCGACGATGGCGGTGTGGTACCCGGCACGCTTGAGAACCGTCGGCACCAAGACCGCCCCAGAGGACAGGTGCCCGAAGTTCTGATGCGGCTTCGTACGAATCACGCCGGGCACGCCGACCAGATCCGGATACCGCCCCGTCAACACGGACGCCCGCGTCGGCGAGCAGACGGGGCAGTTGGCATAGAAACGGTCGAACCGCATGCCTGACGCAACGAGACGATCGAGATTTGGCGTCTCCAAGTCCTTCGCGCCATAGCAGGACAGATCGCCGTACCCCAGATCGTCGACGAGGATGAGCAGGATGTTGGGCTTGGTGCCCCGCCCCGCCGATCGGGCGACCGCTCCTTGCGGCATGGCGAGCGCTGCGGCGCCCGCGCCCACTGATCTCAGCACATCCCGTCTTGTGTGGGTCGTTTCGTTCATGTCCTGATTCGTCCTCAACGGCGTCGGTGACTCACCCGAGCCCGACGAGCTCGGCCAGTCTCGGCCTGATCTTCACGAACATCATCACGGCGATGCCAAGAAGCACGATCGCGCCGAACAGGACGAACCCCTTGGCCCAGCTCGGCAGCGCCCGCCCGCCCGTTGCGCGCTTGTCGAACAGCACGACGACCATGGCGATCACCCCGAGCGGGACGGCCAGCATGGTCGAGGCCTGCCCGACGGCGATGGCCTTGACCTTCCTATCGGCGATGACCTGTGAGACGTCGCCCGTCTGAGGTCCGACGGCGGACGCCGTGGGAGAAGGTTTGACGCGGGTGATGGCGATGGCCGTCGTCATACCGATCAGCAGGACGAGTGTCGCAAAGCACTTGGTCGGCAGCGAATCCAGCCGACCGCCGAACCCCAAACCGTCGTTGAGCAAGACCCCGCCGATCAGCGAGTTCGTGATGAAGCTGGAGAAGGCCGCCGAGAAGAAGCCGAGGCTAAAGACGATCTTCGCGTACGGCCCGAAGACGCCTTCGAGCTGCGACGCCATCGCCGTGGCGCTCTCGACCGTCTTGCTGGGATACAGCACCGCGGCGGCCGTCATCATGATGGCCATTCCGATCAGCGTGTACATGATCGACGCCAACACGGTGTCGGCGGTCGCGCGGGTCAGGTCCTCGCGCCCCCATCCCTTCGCCTTGACCAGGTAGGATTGGAAGAACGCGACGACGATGACGAACGTCGTGGCCACCAGCCCACCGAGCGTGACCCAGTCGACGCCCTGGGGGATCGACGGGATGCAGACCCCCTTCAGGGCGGCCCCGAGGTCCGGGCCGACCCAGACCAGGTTGACCAGGAACGCGGTCGCCATGAAGACCAGGAAGAAGACCATGACTTTCTCGATGGCGCGGTAGATGCTCTTGAAGGCGAACAGGAACACGATGGCGGCGGCGGTGAACCCGATCGGCCAGACGATCTGGGGAACGCCGCCAAACAACGTGTTCATCCCGGCCGTCACGCCCAGGCAGTTGCCGAACTGGAACGTCGCGTCGACCGAGAAGAGCGAGACGCCGCACAACACCGCATACCATCGTCCGAGCCGCTTGGCGGTCAGGCCGAGGAAAGTATCGTCGGCGTAGATGCCGAACCGCATGAACAGCGCGATGAAGCCGGCCATCAACGCGCCCGACGCCAGCGCCAGCCAGAGCATCGCGTACCCGTACAGCGACCCGGTCTTGGACATCAGCGTGACGCTGCCCGGCCCGATGATGCAGGCGCCGACGATGAAGGCCGGCCCGATCCGACCCAACAGGCTTCGGGACTTCGTGTCCGTCATGGCAACCACTCGTCAAACGGCGTGTGCATCAGTCACCGTCCGCGCCGCGTCGGCGTGATGCCCGCCCCTCCTTAAGCGGTACCGGGCGTTGGGTCAAGCGGGGGCTGCCCGAGCGCGCTTGTCAGCGTCGACCGGCCACGCTATACGTTGGCGCCATCGCGCCATCTGTTGAGATGGCGACGTGGGGGCTGCAGCGACGTATCGAGAAGGAGACAGAGCGATGAGACGTGTGACGGCGATCCTGGCAATGGTCCCACTGGCAGTGCTGATGACGGCCTGCACCACGACACAGAAGCCGGCGTTGTTCGGCGACGACCTGGCGTTCCTCCAGAAACACATCGACGTGATCGTGCTGTCCGACGCGGCCGGCAGCGCCCAGCTGGCGATCGCGCCCTGCTACCAGGCGCGGGTCATGACCAGCACGGCGGACGGCGCGAACGGGGTGAGTTTCGGCTGGATCAACCGCGAGCTGATCGCGTCCGGCAAGATCCTGCCGCACATCAACTCGTACGGGGGCGAGGATCGCTTCTGGATCGGCCCGGAGGGAGGGCAGTTCTCCATCTTCTTTGCGAAGGGTACGCCGTTCGATCTGAAGCACTGGCAGACGCCGGCCCTCATCGACACCGAGGCGTTGGACGTCGTGTCCAAGAGCCAGGACCGCGCCGCCTTCCGCCGGCGGGCCCGTCTGGTCAACTACTCGGGTACCGAGTTCGACTTCCAGATCGACCGGACGATCCGGCTCCTCACGCCGGACCAGGCCGCCCGGGCATTGGGCGTCTCACTGCCGAAGTCCACGAAGATGGTGGTCTACGAGTCCGACAACAAGATGACCAACAAAGGACCGCGGGCGTGGAAGAAGGAGACCGGCCTGCTGTCGATCTGGATCCTGGGCATCTACAACCCGTCTCCGGAGACGACGGTCGTCGTGCCCTTCAAGCCCGGTCCCGAAAACAAGCTAGGGCCGAAGGTCAACGACGCCTACTTCGGCAAGGTGCCCGCCGACCGGCTGATCGTCAAGGACGACGTGTTGTTCTTCCGCGGCGATGGCCAATGTCGCAGCAAGATCGGCGTGGGGCCCAAACGGGCCAAGCCCATCCTCGGCAGCTACGACGCCGTCAACGGGGTTCTGACGCTCGTCCAGTACACCAAGCCAAAGGGCGCGACCGACTACGTCAATTCCATGTGGGAACTCCAGAAGCACCCGTACGCGGGCGACGTGGTCAATTCCTACAACGACGGCCCGCCAGAGCCGGGCAAGAAACCGCTCGGCCCCTTCTACGAACTGGAGTCGTCCTCGCCGGCCGCCGCCCTCGCGCCGAACGCATCGATCTCCCACGTTCACCGAACGTTCCATCTGCAGGGATCGGAGCAAGACCTGGATGCGGTGGCCCGGGCGGCGCTGGGCGTGGGGTTGGACCAGATCAAGGCGGCGTTCGGACCCAAGGAGTAACGCCCGCTGCCTGGTGCGTGTTTGGTGTGCTTGGGTTAGCCCCGCCGCGTGCGGCGGGGGAGGGGCCGCACGCGGCCCCGCTAAACGAAGTCAACCACGGACGCACTCCATAGGGTGTGCCCGTGGCACTACCCGCGAGACGCGCTCTTGCGCCTCCGGTGGAAGGTGGGTGCGCAGTCACCAGGTCAGCTGCCTGCCGAGCCTGGAACTCTCTTCGCAGGCGAGCACCAGCTCGAGGATCCGACGGTCCTTGCGCGGGGGCATGAGGTAGGCCGACCGTCCATCGAGGCTGCGCAGTGCATGCTCGATCTCGACCGGGTACATGTCCTCGATGTCGTAGTCGCCGAGCGGAATGTTCTGCCACGCGACGGACGCAAGCGCGGGTTGCGCGTCCGGGCATCGACACACCCGAAGCGACTGCCAGTTCCATTCGATCGCGCCACGTTCGCACATGACCTTGCGGTCGTTCCCGCACGGGCGCTGGAACATGTCCTCGTGAAGACTGACCGAGACGCCGGCCTCCATATCCAAGAGAACGTCGTAGACGTCACAAGCGGCGGGGTCGGCCTCGATCTCGGGGCTCCGCCGTCGCGCCATGCAGCTCAGGGCCCGAACGTCGCCGAACAGATACGTGAGCAGGTGAAACTCATGGGGGAGCATGTCGAAGTTCATGCCACCCTCCGAGCGCTTGGAGGCGTAGAACCCGCGGTAGTCCTCGTACGGGTGCCAGCCGGCCACGTGTCCGCCGACGTGCGACAGCGCAGCCAGCGGGCGGCCGAGCTCGCCTTGGTCCAGTAGCTCCTTGACCGTCTTGTGAATCGGGTTGTGAAGATACGTGCAGCTCGGGGCGATGAAGACGCCAGCGGCCTCGGCCGCTTCGATGACATGATCGGCCTGGTCGAGGGTCATGGTGAGGGGGCCTTCGCAGAACGCCGGCAGCCCTGCGTCCACGCACGCCAGCAGGTACGGGTGATGCAGGTGCGGCGGGACGCAGACCAGGGCGAAGTCCCCCCCCGCCGCAACCGCTTCATCGAAGGTCGCGTAGGCAACGGCCTGCCACTGCTCGGCGATCTCGTCGCGCCGATCCTCTCTGGGGTCGACGGCCGAGATCTGATCGAAGCCGAGCTGCCGCAGACAGCGGGCCCGGCGCTTCCCCATGGACCCACAGCCAATGATCACGAACTTCACGCCGTCGCTCCCATTCAGGTTGATGCGGTTTCAGTCGCGTTTGACGCAGTGTACATCCTCTGCCGATCGCTGTCCTTGCCCCCTCCCGGGAGAGGATAAGTTAGCGGTCGTTAGCGCTTGTCGCGGGTCGCCAGCGCACATAAGATGAAAGCAGAGGGAAGTGGAGAAGAGGATCACATTCCGGGACTGTCGCGCTCTGCGAGCAGGAGGCGTCATATGTCTTCAGCAGTCCACCCCCCCCAGCGGGCAGGTCGAGGATTCACGCTGATCGAGTTGCTGGTGGTCGTCGCCATCATCGCCCTGTTGATCTCGATCCTTCTGCCGAGTCTGAGCAGGGCCCGCGCTCAGGCCAGGACCACGGTATGCGCGTCGCGGATCTCGCAGATCGTCAAGGCGTTCCTGATGTACGCCGATGGATACGACGAAACGCCGCCCTTCACCGCCTACGGTCGCGGGGTCGATGCAAACGACCCGCTCGCGGCCAACCCCATCAGCACGCCGGACTTCGCCTACGACACCGAGAATTGGATGACCGGTCCTGACGAGCTGGCCATCATGTGGGACGGCAGCCAAGAGGATGCGAACTGGCCCGGTGATTGGGAACAGACCGGCTTGCTCATCGCCTATACGCGCTTCCAAGCCCTCTATCGCTGCCCGGACTTCGAACGCGTCAGCGACCCGCTGTGCCTGCAGAATCAGTTCAACTACAGTCGCGCCTCGCTAGGCCGCAAGGGATACCTCGACCCCGACCAGGTCACCAACGCGAACTGCCTCACGCCTTACGGCATTGGAACCTACGGCCCCATCGTCAAGCCCAGTCAGGCCTATTCTCCCTCCAAACTCCCCATGGCCTTGGACGAGGACTGGCGGGGGTACATCGGGTACCATGGGACGATGCACTTCAGCTGGTGCGGCTGCGACCCGATCATGGATCTCGTGGATCAGTACGTCGGCGACTACCACAGCGTCCCCGTGGATGGGGTGTTGTACAACGGCGAGTGGGTGTGGGCCGGCAGAAAGAGCGGCAGCGTCGCGATGTACGACGGTCACGTCGATCTGGTGCGAGACTGGTTCCCCACGACGGACTTCGGCACCGGGGGCCGACCGATTCCCGACTTCTTCGGCCTGCAGGGGAGGGTCATCGCTGCATACCTCGACATGCTCGGCCAGTTCTCCTACGCCCAGCAGGGACAAGCGACCTTCCCGTTGGAATACTGAGGCCGATGCCTCTTTGTCCAGCCCTTCATTCAGCGTAGGGCCCCAACCCCGAGGAGAGATTCTGTGACGCGAGCGGCCTGCCTCCGCCACCGCCGGACGGCGGCGCAGTTTGATGTGATCCGTTTGCGTGACAAGTCGAGGCGGAGGTTGCCGGCCATGCCCTGGCCCTTGCGGTCGCGGATGGCCTGGTCGGGACTGGCCGTCTCGAGCTCCTCGAGTTCGGCGGCGACCTTGCGATAGGCGTCGCGGAAAGGCATGCCCCCCGCCACCAGCTCCAACGCGCGGTCGACCGCGAACACCTCCCCCGCGAACCCCGCCCGAAGCCGATCCTTGTTGACCCCAAGCGTGCCAAACGTCACGTCCATCACGCGGACGCAGTCGATCGTCAGGTTCACGCCGCGGAGCGTCGGGCCCTTGGTCTGTTGGTTGTCGCGGTTGTACCCGCTGGGCAGCGACGCGTAGATGCCGATCACCTCGTCGTGGCAGGCGATGATCGACCGCGTCCGCGCGCGGATCAGCTCCAGGCCGCAGGGGTTCTTCTTCTGCGGCATGATGCTGCTGCCGCTCGTCAGCGCGTCGGGGATCGCAAAGTAACCGAACTCCGGCATGGAAAAAACGATCAGGTCCTGGCTGACACGGCTCAGGTCGGCCGCCGTCTGCACGCACGCCGACAGGAGGATCGACTCGATCTTGCCGCGGCTGTTGTTGGCGTACAGGACGTTGTTCTGGACCTTCGCGAAACCCAGCAACTTGGCGGTGTACGCCCGGTCGATGGCCACCGGCACGCCGTAGCTCGCCGCCGAGCCCAACGGGCACTGGTCGTTCAGCGCATAGGTCGACGCGATCAGCTCGAAATCATCCAGCATCGCCTCCAGCCACGCCCCCGCCCACAGCCCCACCGACGACGGCATGGCCCGCTGCATGTGCGTCCGGCCGACCATGGGCACGTTCTTGTGACGGTTGGCGAACGTCGCCAGCGTGCCCGCCAGTTGCAGCACGCCCTCGCCCAACTCGATCAGCCGCTGCCGCGCCCACAGTCGCGTGTTGACGATCACCTGGTCGTTGCGGCTCCGCGCGGTATGGATCCGCTTGCCCAGCGCGCCGAGCTTGGTCGTCAGGCGGTTCTCGATCGCCGTGTGGACGTCTTCCTGTGCCGCGGGGATCTTGAACTTGCCCGCCCGCCCCTCCGAAGCAATGGCGGCCAGCTCCTTCCGCAGCCGCTGCACGTCGCGCTGGGACAACACACCGGCCCTGGCCAGCGTCATCGCATGCGCAACGCTCCCCAGACAGTCCGCCTCGACCATCTCCAAGTCGAGCACGGGATCGTCCCCGACGGTGAACTTGTGCACCGTCTCGTCGACGTCGTAGCCCTTATCCCACAGTCGTTTCGCTTTCATGGCATCTGACTCGAGCGCGCCTTGCCCGTCCTTCGTCCGTGCGCGTGGGGTAGCCTAATCGGGTGGGGCGGAAACGTCAAAACGTCCAGAAGGCAACGTGCGAAGCTCAGGGCAAGACCCGGGCGGCGCCTTCAGGTCGGCAGACGCAATGCAAAGGGCGAAGCCGACCGCGGCTTCGCCCTGGATGAACGGGTCTGATCGGTTCGATTCAGGCGGCACGCCGTCGCAGCACCGCCAACAGGCCGATCGCCAGCAACCCGAGCGACGTCGGCTCGGGAACGAGCTCGACACACGTAACGCCCCACTGGGGCAAACCACCGTAGCTGCCGCCCCACGTCAGCGTGTGAGTGCCGGGATACCACGTGTCGTAGACGTAGAGGGTGTTGGGGTCTGCGTCGTTGTACCCGTAGCCACACATGGTATGGCCCTCGATATGGATGAGGACCGGCCTGCCGGCGTCGATCTCCGCCTTGAAATCGTCGAGCGTGGCGCCATCCGTATTGCCGTAGTAGTCGCCGAACGCGTGGGGGATCAGTTGCGTGTACAGGTTGACGGTGTCGTAGGTCGCGAAGTCAACGTACTCGCCGATCCCGTACATCCCGTCGAGATCCTGGATGCCATGGGTTACCGCATTGTAGTCATGGAACTCCGCGCCGCTGCCGTAAAAGTAGAAGGTGGTGCCGCCGTCCAAGTTGCCACAGCTATCCTGGCTCGTCCCCATGAAATCAGCGAGGGAGTCGAAATCATCAGGAATGGTCCGGGCACCCCCCAGCGGGTCGTTGCCCGACTGGCCATATCCGACCCAGAAGTCGGCGATGTGACCGGCACTTGCGATGATCTGGTTGCACAACAGCCCAAGGCCGCCACCGCCGTAGCTGCTAGACTCCGCGACCCCGCCCGGAACCAGATTGTCGTAGGACACGCCATCGTAGCCGTTCCGATCGTAGTAGCCCATCATCATCCCCGCAGACGTGGGCGAGCAGCCATACCACCAATCGTAGTCGGCCGTGTCGGGCAGAATGCCCGCAGCTCTGTGGAAGCCAATCTGCTCTCCGTCCGCCATGAAGGACCCCGTCGTGACGTCCGGGTCCAAGTAGACTTGTCCCATCACCCCAAGCGGCGTGGCCAGGACGCAAAGCAACCCACCCAGCAAGACGATTCCTCTTCGCACAGGACCTCCTCCTTCCTCGGCCCTACCAGGGCCCACACTCATGCACGATGAGATGTCGTAGCAGTGGATGAAATGAAGACAGGCAGTGCCTCTCTTCCCCTGGATCTCTCCCAATCCCCTGCTACCTTCCCTCGTTGGGTTGCATCCTGTTGCGGTATGGCGAGAAAGTCAACCCAAATCTTCCCCCCTTTTTCGGGTGCTTCTTTCGCTTCCTTCCCGGCAACATGAGCGGTGACAGTCCTTCCCCTGAGCAAACAGAGGGACGAACCATCTTTCCTCTACCACTTCGGGCGATTCGCCTTCGGCGAGGGCTTGGCCTTCTGATCCCGTCCTGTCTGTGTCGTGCCGCTTAGAGCGCTCTCGACTGCAGGCTCGATCCGCTTGCCACGAAGCCTTGTGGCCCGGATCTTGCCGTCCGGCCCGATCAGGAGGATCGACGGAATGCCGCGGACGCAGTAGTCCTGGGCGATCTTGCTCCCGGTGCCGCCCTTCACGAAGCCCTGTACCCAGCCCAGGCCGTTCTGCTTGGCGTAGTCTCGTGGCTCCGCCGGCGTCTTGTCGATCGACAGGCCGATCATGGCGAAGCGCGGGCCCTTGCCGAACCGATCCCAGACAGCCTTGAGATTCGGCGTCTCGGCCTTGCATGGGCCGCACCACGTGGCCCAGAAGTCGAGCAGCACCCATTTGCCCTTGTAGTCGGCGAGCTTGACCGGCTTGCCGTCGACGGTGACGACCTCGAAGTCCGGGGCCGGCTGGCCCACCTCCAACCGCTTCTCGAACACCACCGCCACCTCTCCCAAATCGAGGGGCTTGTCGCTCCGGCCGGCGGGGATCGGCGGCACGGTGAAGTTCATGCCGGCGTAGCCCGAGGCCCGCCCGAGCTCTTCGCCGCGTCGCGCCACCTCGATGTGCAGCGCGTAATCGCCCGGCGGGATGTCCTCGGCCCGGAACGTCCCGTCCGGCGCGACGTCCACGACGTAGGTGCGGCGCTGTCGCCACAGGGCCTTACCCTCGTCGCTGCGGCACCATTTCTCGTACCACGCGCGCCGCTCGTCGTCGGACAGGTCTTTGGGGTAGGGCGGCCTGGGCGTCTTGAGCCAGATCCGCCGCGCCGATCCGCCCTCGAAGGCCACCTGGACATCCTCCCCCTTGGGCGGCACCAGCCGGCCGACGACGGGCCGACCCGTCCCGCCAATCTGCACGCGGGCGGTCTTGCCGGCATCCAAGCCGAACCGCACGGCGTGGCTGGAGGTGGACATCCGGGTGTATCCCCCGGTGTTTCTGAGGCTGTATTGCTTGAACAGCCCCACGCGCCACTCGCCGGGCTCGACGTTCTCGAAGACGAACCGCCCCTTCCGGTCGGTGGTCTTGGTGTTCGGCCGCCTGCGTGGCTTGCGCCCCGTGGGCATCGGCTCGTTCCGCTCCAGGATCACCTCCATGTGGACCCCCGGCTTGGCCCCGACCCGCACGATCCCCTCGACCCGACCCACCCCCTTCCCATCGCCAGCTTCCCCGCGCACCCCATGCACGGCGCAAACCACCGCCAACGTCGAAACCAGCACCACAAGCTGAACGTCCAATCGTCGCATCTGTCACCTCTCGCTACGGCGTCCTACTGCTTCGGCCGCGGTCGAGACGTAGGGCGGGTTCTACCCGCCGCCCGGTCGCCCCCATCAACGGCGGGTAGAACCCGCCCTACCTCGTCCTTCTCTAACGCGCTCCGGACGGAGGGGACCTCCAGGCCATCTCGCTCCATCGCCCGGGCTGACTCGTGGCGGCACGGAGCTCATCGTCGCGGGCGAGTATCTTCGCCAGCTCCTCCTCCGTCGCACAGTGCGACCTCCCTCCACTGGCAAGCACATATAGCCGAAGCGAATCAGAGATTGGCGTTGGCGGTTGTAGGGCCATCACGTACTCTGTCTTGCCGTCCCAGTCAACTACCGGAAGGTACAGAACGTCGGGCCCCGTGTGCTCATTCCACCCCTCCCACCTGCTCCCTGGAAGTCGGGTCGCGCCGAGGCCGTACAGCCCTGAATCCCGGATCGCACGGAGGTCTGGAGGCAACACACCATATTGCTGATGGTAGAAGTGAAGAGCCCCTGCCAGACATGGCATCTGATGCGCGATCGCCATGCGATAGCGGTATTCCAGAAGCACATGGGCCCCCAGGATCGTGACGCCAAGAAAAACTCCCCCGACGATCACTGCGATCTTCCTTCGCCGCCGGGATCGGCGCGCCAGCGTCGTTGCCTCAGGCGAGGGCGTCGATTCGTCATCGGCCGGCATCGCATTGACTCCCGCGTTGCGTCGTGCGGGCGGCATATTACCTCAGCCCCGTAGGGCGCGTCTTGACGCACCTTCCGGATCAGTCGCGTGTCCAGCGGAAGCAGGTGCGTCAAGACGCGCCCTGCATGATTCCTAACAAGGACTCTACAGCTTCTCGGCGTGCTCTGCCAGGATCTCGAACGGTGACCTCGGACCTTGGTCTGGTCCCACCACGTGCGCGTGTCGAGGCCGGTGGTCTTGATGTTGCAGATCGGGCGTGTGTCGCCTATGTCCCTTGCTCGGTGTCGTCGTCGAATCCCGCGTCGGGAAGCATGTCACGAGCACAATCCGGGCAGAATCCGTGAGTGAACTGGGCCTCGGAGTGTTCGAGGAGGTACGCTTCCAACTGATGCCAATCCCCTTGGTCGTCCCGTATCTTCTTGCACTTGGCGCATATGGGCAGCAACCCTCGCAGGACGCGAATCTCCTGCAAGGTCTCCTTCAGTCTCGTGTGGGTCAGGGCATTCCGAACGGCCAGGCCAATCTGCTCGGCGATCATCTCTGTGTACTCGATCAAGTCCTCCGTGAACATGCCCTGCTTCATGTCGTTGAGCTGGATCAAGCCGACCCGCTCCCCCTCGCTCTTGATGGGAATCAAAGCGACGGACTCGTACCCGCAAGAATTGCAGGTATTCCTCGTTCGCCCCTGACGCTCTTCCTCGCCCGTCGACGCCAGCAACGCCGAGGTGTTGTTCGACCAGAAGCTCCCGCCCTCGGTGAAGAACGGCAGCGACGGATCGAAACGACCGCGAATGACGTTCCCGCACATGCACTCTAGCAGGTACCCCTGGCCGTCGGGACACGGGATCCTGTTGCCGTCAGCGTCCTTCTGGCACAAGCAGTTCTCCATCTCGATGAATGACTCGGCGAACCCGTCGTACACGTAATAGGGATAATCCCCCTCGTCGTGGAGTCTGATCGCCACCGCCTCACAACGCGTCAGGCACCTGACGTGGCGCAGGATCGTCTGCAACACGGGCCTCAAGTCGGTGAAGTTGTTGAGCTGTGAGCAGATGGCCTTGGCGGCTCTCTCTCGGTCCAGCAGGAGTCTCAGTCCGTCCAGATTCTCGCTCATCATGATCGGCCCCTTCCAACGGTTTGCCGAGCCACGACGTGCTACGCCATCCGACACCAGCTTCGTAGGATGCGCCTTGACGCACCTTCTCCTGACGTGTCTGGCAGACGAAGGGGTGCGTCCAGACGCACCCCACGTCCATCACTGACGGGCGGGCGGCTCGCCGGCGGTCCCTACAGCTTCTCGGCGCGCTTCGCCAGGATCTCGAACGGCAGGCCTCGGATCTTGGCAGCGTCCCTGCACGTCCGCTGGTCGAAGCCGGTGGCCTTGATGCTGCGAATCTCTCGGCTGAACAGCGACGTGTCGGAATGCCGCTCGACGATGTCGATGTTGCCCTTGTAGAGCTTGACCTTGAACCGCCCGTTCACGGGCCGCTGCGTCGCGTCGACGAACGCGTCGAGGGCCGTCTTGAGCGGGTGATACCACTCGCCGTGGTAGACCATCGTCGCCCACTGGTCCTCGACGATCTTCTTGAAGTGGATCTCCTCCTTGGTCAGGCATTGGGCCTCAAGGTCGCGGTGCAGCTTGAGGATGACGTGGGCGGCGGGGGCTTCGTAGATCTCGCGGCTCTTGAGGCCCATGATGCCGTCCTCGAACATATCGATCCTGCCGACGCCGTTTCGACCGGCGATGACGTTCAGTCTCTCGATCAAGGTGTCGAGCCGGAGCTTCCGGCCGTTGAGCTTGGTGGGCAGGCCCTGCTCGAACGCGACGTCGATCGTCTCGCCCTTGGCGGGCGCCTTCTCCGGGCGGGTCAGCCACATCCAGATGCGGTCCGGCAGTTCCTGGTTCAGGTCGATCGCGCCGCTGGCGATGCTGCGGCACCACATCGTCTTGTCGTCGCCGCCGCGGATGACCTCGTTGACGGGCACCCCCCAGGCCTTGCAGAGCTGCTCCTCTTCGACGCGCTGCAGATCGAAGTCGCGGACGGGCACGAGGACGTCCAGCTCCGGCGCGAACATCTTGAATACGTTGTGCATGCGGTACTGGTCGTTGCCCTTGCCGGTCGAGCCCTCGAGCACGGCGTCGCACCCGAGGCTGCGGGCCTTGAGCGCGATGATCCGCGCGACCAGCTGCCGCGTCATGCTCGTCGAGACCGGATACCCGTTGTAGTCGCTGTTGGTGCGGATGGCCTTGGTCAGCCACGCGCTGCTGAACTCGTCCTTGGCGTCGATGAGGATCGGCTTGACCTTCAGGACGCGGGCCTTGGCGTTACCCTCCGCGATCTCTTCCTTGCCCTGGCCCACGTCGATGGTGATCGGCACGATCTGCTCGGCCTTGTAGATCCGTCGCAGCAGCTCGACGGAAAGCGACGAATCCAGCCCACCCGAATACGCCAGCGCGACCTTCCTGACCTTCGGCACCTCGGCCGCTTCCAGCCTCGCAATGATCTTCTTCACGGACATCGATGGGGTCTCCCGCTATAGGTATTCGTCTCGGTCCGAAATCAGCGAACGGGTATTGTAGTCCCGGATGCGTTGGAGTTCCAGCTGGTTCCTGGGGCCGTGCTCTGCGAAGAGGCCCGGGCAAGAGTGGATCCCAATCGGTAGCCGCCAAAGCACCGCGCTCAGCCGAGCTGCCAGCCGGCTTCTAGCCGGCGCCGCTCTTAGACCCGGGCTTCAGCCCGGGGTCAACGCCAGCGGCCTCCACCGCGATCAAGACAGACTGCCGATCACTCCGGGACGAAATCATAGTGCTGGAAATCGCACACGCGCTCGTAGCCAATTCTCTGGTAGATGCTGTTCGACGTCGGGTTGGCCAGGTCGGTGAACAGGAAGCAACGCCTGTGGCCCGCATCCAGCAGCCGCTGACTCAAGGCCGCCACGGTGGCAGTGGCATATCCCCGCCGCCGCAACGACGGTGGGGTGTAGACCAGGTTGACGCCGATCCCAACGGGCGTGGGACGCGTTGAAGCAGCCATGGAGACGGCTTGGCCGTCGACCCACAGGAAGATCTCTCCGTTCGCCAGGCGCTTCTGGACCATCGGGCGGACATCGGCCGGTTCGCCGTGCACGTCTTGCTGAAAGCCCCGGGCCCACGTGACGAGCAGTTCGGTATCATCAACACCCGCCTGGACGAGACGCCCGGGAACCTTCGGCACGGCGCTGACACGATCCAACCGATAGGCCCCCAGCGACATCTCCACGCGTGCCTGTTGCCCGGACAAGCGCGCCCAAGCATCGCTGAAGGCCTCAGAAGCCGGCTTCGGTCCGTTCACGCCCGGCAGCGAGACACCGTCCGCATGCAAGCGTTCGGCCATGAACGCGAGCGTCTGCGAAGGCGCTCGACTAACGACGAGGGGGTGGGGCGGCGTTCTGACCGCCGCAGCCGCAACGCGCCCTGCCTCTTCCACGACGCACAGAAGCGGACGCTTCTCGGGATCGGCCGCTTCCGCGTCGCCATCCTCGACGAGCCTGGCGACGATGCCGATCATCAGGCTGTTCTCGGCCGGGCGCTGGTCCAGCAGCGCTGCGGCAGTAACCTGAAAGTCGATCGCCTTGTCGAACCGCCTGAAGTCCATTGCACGCTCTCGGTTCCCTCGCGCTTCGGGTCAGGTCTAGCGCGCGGATCGCTCCCGGCACGCCATCGCCATCTTCAAGAACCGATCCGCCAGATCGGACGAGCGCAGGCGCTCGTGGCCGGTGATGTAGGTCACGACCTCGTCGCCCAGCGGACGGGTCCATTTGCCCGGCAGCTTCTTGGCGCCGAGGATCGCGCCGCAGATCGAGCCGGCCGTCGCGCCGGTGCAGTCGTTGTCGTAGCCCATCGAGACGGTGATGCCGATCGTACGGGTGAAATCGCCCGCGCCGTAGTAGAGACCCGCCAACGTCAGCACCGCGTTGTTGATCGTGTGGACGCGGTGCATGCCGGCGAAGTGCTTGTCGACGCGGGCCAGCGTCTTGCGCCAATCGCCGTCGGCCTTGATCCACTTGACGCCCAGCCTGACGGCCCTGGCCAGACGACACTGTCTGGGGATCTCGCTCAGGCCAATGCGTACGAGCTCGTCCAGATCGTCGGTGGCGAACGCGGCGGCGATCATGGCCGAAAAGAACATCTCGCCGTAGATGCCGTTCTTGACGTGGCTCAGCCGCGCGTCGCGATGGGCGAACTCGGCGGCCAACTCGGGCAGACCGGGCGCGGCGTAGCCCCACGGATCGCTGCGGATGTCCGCGCCGATCCACTCGTTGAAGGGGTTGTCCTTGATAGCCGTCCTCGGTGGCTTCAGACCGGCGCGGAGATTCTCCAAGGCCACGTGCTCGGCCGTGCACGCCATCGGCAGGTATTTCAGCCACGCCCGGCCGACGTCGTGCGTCGTGAAGTCCGGACCGTAGTCTTCCAGGATCAGCAGGCCCAGAACGGTGTACGTCAGGTCGTCGTCGCTCTCGATCCGCTTGAGGTGCGGCTTGGTGTAGTCGCGCCGGCGGCTGCGATAGCGGGGCTGATCAGGATCGGAGCACGTCTTCCAGTAGTCCTCCAACGGCCACTTCTGGCCGATCCGCTTGGCGTAGGCCTCCATGACGGCCGATTCATGGCCCTCGACCGGACATCCCAGGATGCACCCGGCCGCCCGACCCAACCACGCGCCGAGGATCTTGTCGCGGAGCCGCTCGGGCGTCAGGTCCAGCTCCAGCCTCCGCGGGCCCTTTGGGCGCAGCGCGCGGATGGCCCGCAGACCATCCGGCTCGTTGCGCTGGGAATCGCGCCCGGGCTTGGCCCTCGCCAAGCGTCTGCGCCACCGCTTCATGTTCGTCAACATCTCGCGCCGAACGGCCGCCGCCTCGCGCGACGATTGCTCGTGACGGAGATCCAACCAGAGGCGGAGCCGGTCGAACTCGGTCTGCAACTCACCGAAGTAGGGCATGACACGCATCCTCCTCAACGGCCCCAGGCGAGCGGGTGCGAGGGTGAGCCTATCCGGCTGCACTGGATGCGGCAAGACAGTCGTCGGCACCGGTCAAGGGGCGGCGGCGGGCTGGCGGACCGAGCGCGAACGTCGCAGTCGATTCAATGCGGCCAAATCCAGATTAGCGACGATCAACTCTTCGCTGTCAACGCTGCGTGCCCGTGCAAGGATCCCGGTCCCGTCGCGGGTTAGTGCGGTGGGTGCGATGATCTGCGTGCGGCCCTCGAACGAGATGCCCACAAGCCCGCCGACGCCGAAACACTCGATGCCGTAGCAGACGTTCTCCTGGACCCGCTGCCACAGGCCCTTCTCCTTGGAGATCCGCTCCTGGACTTCGGTCCAACGGGTGGGGTCGGCCCGGGGATCGACCAGGATCTGCATGCCCCTGCGCCCCATTTGGGCGATCAGGTCGGGGAAGTAGCAGTCGTAGCAGATGGCCAGGCCCAGCCGCCCGGCGGGCGTGTCGAAGACGGGAGGAACGTGATGCGTCGCGGGGCTGATGCTCAGGAGCGACCGCTCCAGGGGGATCGGGTTGACCTTCAGCGTCGTGGCCAGCAGTCGGCCTGCAGCGTCAAACACGTACCCGGCGTTGTAGACCCGCGGTCTGGCCCCATCGAGCTTGACGACCGGACAGCTCCCTGCCGCCACGATGACCTCGCCCCGACGTGCCGCGTCGGCGAACACGCGGCGGTAGATCGGCTCGGCTCGCCGCGCCAATCGGACCGACAGGGCCTCCAGGATGGGCATTCGATGCCGCTTGACCATCGGGAGGATTTCTGGGCGATGCTCGCGGAGCAGCGTGTTGATGGCGCGCATGGCCGTGGCGATCCCGGGGGCGGTCGTTGCGGTCTTGCTGGTCGGACGGGTCGTCTCTTCCCCGATGCGGCTCTTGTCGAGCAGCATCAGCGGCAGGCCGACGTCCTCGGGGAAGACCACAAGATCCACCTTCCGCTCGACCGCCCGCCCGACCCACCGATGGATGGTGGTCGCGTAGTCCTCTTCGCTTGTGAACATCCGCAGCCGCATCTGAACGGCGGCGACGCGGATCGTTCGATCCACTTGGGCGGACGTCGGCTGGGCCCCCATGCCGCCGAGACCAAGCAACCACCCCACGACGAGTCCAACGTGACAGGGCACTACAGCCATGATGCGCCTTCTCTTGGCTTGTCCAGGGCGACCTCGGCCCGGGACGCCGCGCCCTCAACCTGACCGTTCCTCGGCGGCTTGTTGATAGACTTCGAGATGCTGCTGCGCCACGGCCTCGATCCGGAAGCGACGCCAGGCGTCCTCCCTTGCGGCGTACCCCATGCCTTCGCGCAGGCCCTGATCGGTTAGCAATCGGGTCACGCAGTCCACGATCTGGTCTGGATCGCGCGGGTCGAAGAGCAACCCCGTCTTGCCCTCCTCGACCAGGAACGGAATCCCACAGATCCGCGAGGCCGTCACCGGAACGCCCGCCGCCATCGCCTCGGCGATAACCACGGGCGAGTTCTCCTGAAACGAGGGCAGCAGCAGGCACGAGGCGGTCGCCATCTCCGCCATGAGCGCCTCACGCCCCAGATGGCCCAGGAAGTGAACGGTCTGCTGCAGCCCTTCCTGCTGCCAGTATGCCTCGACGTGTCGGCGATAGTCGGTGCTGGTGTCTCGCCACGGACCGACGATCCGGAATTGGACGTCTGGGACGGCCTGCCGGATCTTCGCCGCCGTCTGTACGACGCCCAGCGTGTTCTTCAATTCGGATAGGACCCCAACCGTCAGGACCGTCGGCCGGACGTTCTCTCGCTTGACATCGAAGAACTGCTGCTCGGCGGGGTTGGGGATGTCATGGATGCGGACCGAGCCCGGAAGGCGAACGACTTGCCGCGTGTAGGGGCTGATCGCAATCAGGTGATCGTACTTCCTGACGGACTGATGAAACGTCAGGGCCATGATGGGTGCGGTGATGTACCCCCGCCGTCCCTTGAGCAGCCATTCGTCCCGATACGGAATGCCCCTGATCGTCAAGACGCTTGGGTGCCGGACCAGGCGGCCCAACTCGGCCACCGCCTGGACGTGCACGACGTCGGGCTGCAGGTCCTCGACGATGTCCCGCACCTCGCGGGCGTTGTAAAGCGCGTTGCCCAAGATGGCGAATCTGTGGCGGGGGAGGGGGATCACCTCGCAGTTCAGATGCTCGTCGTGCTGTGCCCCACGCCCCCTGGCGCCCCATTCGATGGCCGTCACGCGCGTTCCCTGCCTGACCAGTTCCCGGATCAGGCAGGCCGCCGTCACAGTTGGCCCTCCTGCCGGCTTCGTTCGGTCGGCCGGCAACGCCGCTGCCATCACAACGTGCATGCGGTCTCCTCGACTGCCGGGTCCGCGGCGCCCGGTTCGCGCCTCTTATATGACCTGGTGCCCGAGCCGGTCAACCCTGACCCGGTCGAACAACCTACGGCGGTCAGGGACCGTCCTGGCCTGCAGGTGTCGATCATCCGAGGCTAGCTCGCGACGCGTGCGTTCGCACTGCAATCGATCGTGGCGATCCGTTCAGTTTCCGTTTAGGCTAGCGCAGGAGCTGGTGCGACGACACTGTAGAGGGAGCAGATCATGGCCTATCTGGGCGAGCCGCTGCGGTTTCTCGATCCAGATGACATGGCGCGGATCCACCGGGCTGCGCTCCGCATCCTGGACGAGACCGGCATGTGGATCGATCACGATCCATCTTTGGAGTACCTACAGACAGCCGGATGCCGCGTCGACCACGATGCCCGTCGGGCCACGTTCCCGCCGGACGTCGTCGACGCCGCGGTGGCGCGAATGCGACAGGCCTACGCCCAGCCGGATCGGCTGCCGGCGCGGATGGCCGTCCGCTACAGCCACGTGAGATTCCGCTCCGAACCCTACCGCATCCATCCGGACTTCACCGTCTCGACGGGGGGGTTCTGCTGCTTCGTGGTCGACTCGGAGGGTCGGCGTCGGCGGGCCACAATCGAGGATGTTCGCGCGTCACTTCGGCTGGCCGATGCCCTGCCCAACATCGATCTGACGGGGCTGCCCGTGTCGGCCCAAGAGGTCCCCCAACACGAACGACCCGTGCGGATGGCGGCGGAACTCGTCAAGACCACCCACAAGCTGGGCGGTATCGAGACGTTCTGCGCCCACGACGCGGCGTACATCACCCGCATCGCCGAAGTCGTCGCTGGGAGCGCCGAGCAACTCCGGCGCGAGCCGGTGCTGGTGGGATACGGCGAGGCCCGCTCGCCGCTGTGCCTCGACCGCAACATGGCGGAGATCTTCATCACCTACATCAAGGCCGGCCTGCCCCAGACGCTCGACACGATGGTCGACGGCGGGGCCACTGCACCGATGACGCCTGCTGCGTGTCTGGCCGTGGGCATGGCGGAGACGCTCAGCGCCGTCGTGCTCGCCTACGCCGTCGACCCCGACGCCGTCGTCGGCGTGGACATCATCCCTTCGATGATGGACATGTCCAGCGGGATCTTCCGATACGCCGGCCCCGAACGGTGGCCCCTGTTGGGGGCGCGCTTGCAGCTTCAGCAGGAGTTCTACGGCTGCCCCGCTGGCGTTCACGGGGGCAAGACGGACGCGTGCGTGCCCGGCGTTCAGGTCGGCGTCGAGAAGGCGGCGAGCATGATCATGCCCGTCCTGTGTGGCGCGGTCGGGATCGGCACGGTCGGGCACTTGGAGAACGCCGTCACGTTCTCGCCCGTCCAGCTGGTCATCGACGACGCCATCGTTGCCTACGTCAGGCGGGCCATTCAGGGCTTCGATGTGAACGACGAGACGCTGGCCATCGAGACGATCCACCAGGTGGGTCCGGGCGGCGAGTTCCTCACCCATCCCTCGACGGCGGCGTGGTGTCGCACCGCCAGCCTGCTCCACCCCCTGTTCGAGCGGGCGCCCTGGGACACGATCCACGGCGGCGACCTGGTCGGCATGGAGGAACAAGCCCGCGCCCAGGCCGAGCATCTGATGGCCCAACCCACCCAATCACCCCTCACGTCCGACCAAGAGGCCGCCATAGACGAGATCGTCGAAGAGGCCGTTCGCAAACACCCCCTCGCCCCATCGGGCCGGGATGTGGCGTTGGAGCGTTCCGCCTGCCCGGTTCTTACTCGCCACACACGCGGAAGCGATACAGCCGGTAGAGATGGCGGAGGTAGTTCAGCTGCTCGGTGATGCTCAGCTTGCTCTTGCCCAGTCGGCGTTCGGTGAAGTGAATGGGAACCTCGCGAATCGGGCGGCATCGGCACTTGATGATGAGCTCCAGGGCGATCTTGTAGCCGATCGGGTTGAGCCCTCGTCCTCGCAGATAGACCTGACGGGGCAGTGCGAAGAACCCCGCCATCGGGTCGTACAGCCGGACCAACGGCAAGGCCAACATCTGGGCCGTCCTCGAGTTGAGCCAGCGACGCACGCCCCACGCCGCGTCGGTGCTGCCCCCCGTGCAGAACCGGCTGCCCAGGACGAACTCGGCCCGGCCACCGTCCAGCAACGCGACCATTTCCGGGATGACCTCGGGCGGATGGCTGAGGTCGGCATCCATGCAGACCAGGTGCTCCCCCGCCGATGCATCGAAACCGCGAAGGACCGCCGTGCTCAACCCACGCTCGCCGCGACGCACGATGATCCGAACGGGCAGGCCCTGACGGGTCAGCGACGCGACCGCCTCGACGCTGCCGTCGCCGCTGTCGTCGTCCACGATGATGATCTCGCCCGCCAGATCGGCCTCGCGCAGCACCTGGTCGATCCGCGGGACGAGCAAAGGGATGTTTTCCACCTCCTGGTAGGTGGGCACGACGATCGAAACCAGGTTCGCTCTACCGGGTGACGCCGACGGCATGGACACCGTCCTGCAAGCTTGATCACGTTTTTGACCGGAGCGGCGACGCTACTGGAGGTTGGCCTTCATCCAGTCAAGGCACTTCCCGTAGCCCTCCGGCGTGGGCTCCTTGCCCTCGTATTCCGCACAATACACGCCGTCGTAGCCGACCTTGCCCAGGCACGCCACCACGCGGGACAGATTGATGTCCCCTTCGCCGAGAACCGCGCCGACGTAGTTCTCCAGGCTACCCGTGCCGTCCTTCATGTGCGTGTGAAACGTGTAGGGCGCGATGATCTCGTAGAACCGATCGATCTCGGCCAGGTCGTTGCCGGCCCAGAGGTAGTTCATCGTGTCCAGGTTCGCCCCCACGTTCTTGCTATCGACCCGCTGGAACAGCTCGACCTGCAGATCGGCGTTGTTGGTGACCAGCCCGTGGTTGTCGACGGCCAGCTTGATTCCTGCCGGCTCGATGAACTCCCGGCACCGAGTCAAGCACGCCGCCATGGCCTCGACGTACTGCGATTCGGGGACCTCCTCCTTCGGCCGGCCGCCCTCGGTGCGGATGATGTTCGTTCCCAGGACGGGCGCCGCTTCGCAGATGCGACGCATCCTGTCGACCTCTGACCCGATCTGCATCTCGTCCAGCACGACAAAGTCGTTGCCGCTCGACAGGGCCGAGACCTTCAGCCCGTTCGATTGTACGAGCGTGCCGACCTGAACCGCCCCGTCCATTGGATTCGACGACGCATCGGATTCGTCCCAGATGTCGGCCACCGACAGCTCGACGTATTCAAAGCCCGTGTCGCGGCAGTACTGAAGGAACTGGCCGAGCGACCACTCTTTCGGCAGGTTGTAGTGGATGATGCCAAACTTGCCCATGGCGAACTCCTGCGATGTTCACGCTGATCTGATCCTCGCGCCCGCTCGGCAGCTCCCACAGCTGCCGCTGACGGAATCGGCGCCGAGCACTATACCCGTCATCGGCCGATCGTACCACCGCCGTATTCAGGCAGGGCCATGCTGGTTGGCTGCGCGGATCTGGCACAAGCCCCTCGACGCCGGCCTCCCGGCCTGCAAGAATCTCACCTTAGAAACGCGTTTCCACAAACAGACAAGGACGACGAACCATGAGCAGCGGCCTGCGAATCACGGGGGGTCGGGTGTTTGACGGACGAGAGTTCCTCGAGGGCACCGCGGACGTCTGTATCCTGGAGGGGCGCTTCGCGGCGCCCGAGCAGGTTGGCCCCGGTGCAGAGACAGTGGACGCCACGGGGTGGATGGTCGTGCCCGGACTGATCGACATGCACGCCCACGTCTTCGACGGGGTGACGATCGGCATCAGTCCCGATGACTACTTCTTGGCCAAGGGAGTCACGACGGTCTGCGACGCAGGAACGGCCGGCGCAAACACGTATCCGGCCTTCGAGAAGTTCATCGTCGGCGGCAGCCGATGCCGGGTCAAATCCTTCCTGCACATCAGCTGCGTGGGATTGGCCGTCATCAACGAATCGGCCGCCGACATGGGCGAGCTGGAAGAGCTTCGATTCATCCGGCCGGACGCGGCCTACCGAACCGTGCAAGATCGTCCGGAGCATATCGTCGGGATCAAACTTCGCCTGAGCGAGTTCGTGGCCCGCAGCGCGGACAAGGAGCGGGCCGGACTGTGGGCCGCCCGCTACGTGGCCGACCGAGCCGGTCTGCCTCTGATGATCCACCATCCGGGCAGCGGCATGCCGGCGCAGGACCTTCTGAACCAACTGCGGGCCAGGGACATCCTCACGCACATCTACCATCCCTGGGTCGGTGGCCCGCTCGACCGCTACGGCAAGCTCTTGGACGTCTATCGGGAGATGAAGGAATTCGGCGTGACCTTCGATCTGGGGCATGGGCGGGGGGCCTTCAGCTTCGAGGTGGCCGAACGCTGCCTCGACCAGGGGCTACCTCCCGACGTGATCAGCACCGACCTGTACACGATGAATATCGACGGCCCCGTCTACGACACGCTGACGACCATGGACAAGATGCTGACGCTGGGGATGGGGCTTGACGCGGTGCTGCAGGCCACGACAAGTCGGCCCGCGGCGGTGATCGGCCTGGCCGAGGAGATTGGCCACATCGCACCTGGCCACTGCGCGGACGTGACGCTGCTGGACATCGAGGACCGGCCGAGCGAGCTGCGAGACGTGCTGGGGCATGTGAGGACGGCTGAACGTCGTCTGCGGTGTCGCGGGGTCATCCGCGACGGGCAGATCGTCTGGGTCCACCAGCGTTGATGTTGGCGGTCCTTCGGTTGGGCGTGCGGCGAGTAGAGCGGCCAACCGCAGTTTCGCTGCGGAGCGAGGGATAATAGGAATCGGCTCGGACCTGCGAAAAAAATTATAAGATAGACCTAATAATAGTTTAGTCCTGGTCTCGCCGCTTCTTGGCGACGTTGCCACCAAGGCGGCTTAGTCGCCCCATGGGGCGATTCCCAACAGAGGCAGGGGCATTTCCTCAACACATCGCTTTCCAGTTGTGATATTTAGGAAGATCGGACGAGCCATTTGACCGGGCCGATAACCCGATGTATACTTGCCTAATTCCGAGCCAAGTCAGGCGGCACGATGGGTAACACGGGGGGCCTCTGGGCAAGTGCCCATCCCTGGCAAATGAAGCTGATGAGGCGAAGCGGAAGGTTTCTCGTTGGGAGGCGCCGTGGCGAATCCTATCGCTGAGAGCATTACCCGACAGATTCGCGAGTCTGTAGATATTCTAGACTATATAAGCGAATCCGTCACCCTCAAGCGGCGTGGTGGGAACTACGTCGGATTGTGTCCGTTCCACCAGGAAAAGACCCCCTCTTTCAATGTCAATCCCTCAAGGCAGATTTTTAAGTGCTTCGGTTGCGGCGTCGGAGGGGACATCTTCACCTTCGTTCAGATGCGAGAAAAAGTCGAGTTTCTCGAGGCCAGGCGGATTCTGGCCAATCGCGCCGGCATCGAAGTAGAATCTGGCTCTGGCAGGGCAGATCAGCGAGGAACGGGCAAGGCTGCCCTGTTTGAGGCCAACGAATGGGCACAAGGGCAGTTTCGAAAGTGGTTTGAGGATCCAGAGCGTGGCAAGGCCGCGCGGGACTATGTCCAGGGGCGTCAACTCGCTCCTGAGGTGGTCGAGGTGTTCGGCTTGGGTTTCGCACCTGCCAGCTGGGATGGTTTGCAGCAAGTCGGCAGAGCAGCCGGCTTGAGCCCTCAGCTCCTGGTCACGGCGGGGCTGGTACGTCCTCGCGGCGATGGCGGGGGAAACCGAGACACATTCTACAACCGCCTCATGTTCCCGATCCTGGAGCCCAGCGGCCGGATCGTCGGATTCGGCGGGCGAACGCTGGGGGACGATCGGGCCAAGTACCTCAACACGCCCGAAACGCCCGTCTTCGACAAGGGACGGAACCTGTACGGGTTGAGGCTGGCGCGAGAGGCGATCGGACAACGTGGCCGGGTCATCGTCGTGGAGGGCTACACCGACTGCATGATGGCTCACCAGTTCGGGTTTGCTGAGACGGTGGCCACGTTGGGAACGGCCCTGACGCCCGATCACGTCCGGCTGCTCCGGCGTTATACCGACAATGCGTATCTTGTTTTTGACTCCGATGAGGCAGGCTCCCGAGCGGCGGACCGAGGGCTCGAGGTGTTCCTGACCCAGCAGTTGGACGTCAGGCTGGTCCAGGTGCCCGAGGGCAAGGACCCCTGCGACTTCCTGCTGGCCCAGGGGACCGAAGCGT
>CAYMLO010000031.1:0-73212 GCA_964390905.1 uncultured Planctomycetales bacterium
TCGCATGCCTCAGTGACAAGAGGGGCATTGCGTTGGGCGAGGTTTGACGCACCTTACCATGCCACGTCGTCTTCTGGCAGCTTAAGGTGTGTCAAGACGCACCCTGTAGCCAAGATTGTGGGCGAGGGCGATCGGTTCCAGCCAGAACTTCGCCGTGTCCCCCTATCGGGAGGGTGAAGTTGCCGCGCTCTCACGCGTCACGAAACAGGCCAGAATTGTGTGGCAATATGCCGTACAGAATGGTATACTCCCGTAGTGGCTGACCGATGGTTCCGCATGGGAGATCCCGATGCCCTCGACATCGCAGAGCACGCGCTTGGATGTGCGACTTCCCGAGGAGAAGAAGAGACGCATTGAGCAGGCCGCCAGCTACCTTGGGCAGAGCGTCAGCGCCTTTACCGTCGCGACGCTCGTTCGGGAGGCGGAGGAGGTCGTCGAGCGGTTCGGTATGATGCAGCTCAGCGACCGCGACCGCGATGCCTTCCTGTCCGCGCTGGACAACCCGCCACAGCCCAACGCCAGGCTTCGCAAGGCCGCGAAGCGCCATGCCAAGACGGTCGCCGAATGACTCCGTGGCGAATCCAGGTCCTGGCCAGGCACCACGAACGCAAGGGGTTCGACTGCGGCCAGGAGAGTCTGAACGCCTTTCTCCGCAGCCATGCAGGCCAGGACGCCCGTCGCGATGTCTCGCGTACGTACGTCGCCGTATCCGAGGATTCGATCATCGTTGTGGGATACTACACGCTCTCGAGCGGCAGTGTGGGCTTCCGGGACTTGCCCGACGAGAAGGCCAAACGGCTGCCCAAGTATCCGATTCCCACCGCTCACCTCGGACGATTGGCCGTCGACAGGAGCTCTCAAGGGCGCGGCCTTGGCGGGATTCTACTGGTCGACGCGTTGAAGCGCGTTCGCGATCTCGCCGACCAGATCGGTATCCATGCCGTGACCGTGCATGCGCTCAATGCCGAGGCCAGGGGTTTCTACGAAGCCCATGGTTTCCTGCCGCTTCGGGATCACCCCCTGCACCTGTTCTTACCGATGACGACGATTCGGAAGCTGTGAGTTCGGTAGGGCGGGCTTGCCCCCCCCCAGTCGGAGCAGGCGGCGGGACAGAGGCCGCCTTGCCTAGCTGATCGAAGGTGTGACAAATTGTCTAAGCCAGCCTTGATCCGCTGCCTGGGTTTAGACATAATGTCTATGTGCGAGTCATCAGCCGCAAGCCGCTGCGAGGGTTCTGGCAGGAACACCCGGATGCCGAAGCGCCCCTTCGGCTCTGGTACAAGACGGCGACGCATGCGGCGTGGGCGAATCTCCAAGAGGTTCGGCGAGCCTACCCACACGCGGATGCTGTCAGGACCAGAGCTGGGGACGCATTGACCGTGTTCAACATCGGCGGCAACAAATACCGGCTGGTGGCCCGGATTCGATACGACCATCAACTGATCAACGTCCGAGCCGTGATGACCCATCAAGCGTACGACGAAGGCACATGGAAGGACTAGCCATGCCGACAACCAAGAACGCCAAGCAGAGACTGCCCGGTCGCTTCGAGGACCTCGTGGCAGTCTTCCCCCCTGCGGCCATCACGGACGACGTGGACTACGAGAACACGCTCGAGATGGTCGATCGGCTCATGGCTTCCGGCAGGCTGACGAAGGGACAAGGGGTGTACCTCGAGACGCTCGTACAACTCATCGGAGTCTACGAGGCGAGATACCACGCCGTCGAAACCGCCGACCTGGATGGCGTCGCCGTCCTGCGCCACTTGTTGGACGAGAACGGCATGAACGCATCGGATCTGGCGCGTCTGTTGAGCGTCCATCCCAGCATGGGCTCGAAGATTCTCCAGGGCCAGCGTTCGCTGACCGTCGATCATCTGCGAAAGCTCGCGGATCGGTTCAAGGTTCGACCTGAGCTGTTTATGGGATCCTGAAGACGGTTTGCCATGAGCGGAGGAGGTCAAAGAAGGTGAGTCAGAAGAGGTGATAGGGGTAGGAAGGACCGGTTGATCCCGGTCCCTCCTCCCTCCGAACCGTGCGTGTGGATCTCCCGCACGCGGCTCTTCAGTCGGTGGGCTCAGCGAGATTGGCACGCCGACGCATGGGCTTCGGTCATGGCAAACGCCCCATGCGCAGCGAAGTAGGCGTTCGGCCAGCGCGAACGATCCCCGCCCCGGCCGCGACCACGCAGGCCGCAACGGCGACGCAGTTACCTTCGGTTACAGGCCAAAGAGCGCATGCCTGGTGGGGACTTGCACTCCACTGATCGAGTACACTCTCAGGCGCACTGGCACGGGCGTCTCGCCCGTGATTTCTCATGGGCAGGATGCCCATGCTACGTCTTATGCCAACTGAAGGTGCGTCAAGACGTAACCGTCTTGGCGAACTTAAACGCGTAGAGCTTGACCTTCCCATCGAGCCAGAAGCGCAATCGGACTTCCTTTCCCAGCAGCGTCGACAGTGATGGCTGGTCCTCCCAACGGACGGCCAGCCTGAGACCCTCTTCGGTGATGGGACGACATTCTCTCCGTGCGAACCCCGCCATCTCATTTCGCTGATCATCGAGAACGGCGACGCGGATCGAGCCCCGCCGCGCATCGGCGTTGAGGGTCAAATGGCGGCCCGTCAACTTGAAGGGTTTGGTGGTCAGTGTTGCAGCGTCCTTGGCGGGCTCGATGTGGACGAAGCCATCCAGTCGCAGCCTGGCCAGGCCGATCGCACAACGGTTGTTCGTCGCGGCGTGGTCCAATGCCCAGCCGCCGTAGTAGAACCACACTTCCTGGTCTACCACGATCTCGGGCTTGAGGAAGACCATCCCGGCGTCCCAGCTTCCCTTGGGACCGCAGGGAAAGAACGGCTTGCCGGGCGCGATGCGGGTCCAGCGGATCGTGTCCCGGCTGACCATCAGCTCCGTGTCGATCGTTCCGGCCATCCGCACGCCGTCCTTGAGTTTCTTGCCCGCCGGATCGGTGTGGTAGTCGTAGAGATAGCCAAGGTGCAGGCCCTGGTAGGTCTGGCAGCCCAGGAAATGCGACGTCGCGTGATAGAACTCCAGACGCGGGTCGTCGTCGGGAGCCAGTTGCACGGCGTAGACCCCGCCGGTCCAGGTCTTCAGGTCCTTGGATTCCGTCCGCCAGATGGCGCGATAGCGATGCTTGTGCTTCGAGCGGTCCCACTTCTGCTCGATCAGGAAGAAGCGCGGGTTCGGCGTCGCCGGGCCGCCCGTGACGTTGCGCAGATCGCCGATCTTCGCCGTGGTCTTCCAGTGGATGCCATCCGGCGACACGCCCGCGAACTCCGTCAACCCGGGGACGTTGTCGATGTAGAGCGTGACGAATCGCTCGTCCCGGCTCTTTGCGTAGGGATTGATGCTGACGTACCGCATGCGTGCTTGTCGCCCCTCGCCGCGCAGCACGATGTTGTTCCGCTTGGTTCCGTCGGGGCCCTCGTAGAGGCCCAGCATCGGCTTGGTCCACGTGATGCCGTCCTTCGACTTGGCGTAGCAGTTGAAGATTCGATCGTCCTTGTCGTAGTGGGTCCAGTAGTACATATGGAAGCACCGTTGCTCGGGATCCCATAGGACGATGGGCGCGTCGACGGTGCGGCCCTCCCAGGGATGCTCCGCTCGGAGGATGGATTCGTCGCCGTGCCGCCGCGGCTGATTCAGCACCCGCTTGGCACCCTCCATCCGCTCGATCGCGCCGTCGTCTATGAAGAGTTGGCGTCGCGGCCTGTTTTCCCCAGCGTCGCCCAGAGCGTTGCCAGCCACCAAGCCAACCCCCGCAACAGCCAACACAGAACAGGAAACGGCGAACCTACGTTCCCTCACGACCCACCTCCGCTATGCGAAGCACTCTGTACGCTGCGTCTCGGACCTCGGTGCGCGTTATACTAGCTGCCGGTCATCTCTGGTCAAACAAGATCGGGCGGGTGCCTCCGAGGGAGCCGGCCAGTTCCCTCACGCCAACACGGGACCTGGCACCATCGTTTCGGGAACGCGGGTATGATGTCTCGAGACGCCCGGCCAAGATGGCCGGACGGTAAGATCCGGAAGAACGGATGGGACGGTGAAACGATGAACAAAATCACGACCCCACGCCGCTGCGTTATTGCCCTCGCGGTGGCCGCTGTCGTCTACGTACCGCTGCCGAGCGCCGCGGGCCAGGCCGCTGAGGCCCTGGGCCGAAAGGCGCAGGAAGCGGCGTCGCAGATCGTGCGCGCGAGCGGCGCGTCCGGCGGCATCTGCGTCGTTGTCGGCAGGACGGACGTCGACCTTGCGCTGGCGCTGGCCGAGCGGGGCCGGTTCCTCGTCCATTGCCTGTACACGAACCGTGCGCTCTGCGACAAGATGCGGCGGGTCATTCGTTCCCGGGACATGTGCGGGACCGTATCCGCCAGTACGCTCGACGGCGGACAGCTTCCGTACACCGACAATCTCATCAACGTTGTGGTCGTCGACGCCTACCCCGCGCTCTCGGAGGAAGGTCTGTCACCGAACGAGGTGGTGCGGGTCCTAAGACCACTTGGGACGGCATACTTCGGCGGGTTCCCGGCCTCCGCCGATTCCAAGGCGCAGATGGACGAGCTTGCGACGAAGCTTCGGTCGTCGGGAGCCGAGGAGGTCTCGCCTGTCAAATCCGGCGGCATGTGGCTGCGGGCGAAGAAGGCCTGGCCCGGCGACATCGATGAGTGGACGCACTACCTCCACGGGCCCGATGGAAACCCCGTCGCACGGGACCGCGTCGTCGGACCACCCAAACACTACCAGTGGACGGCCGGTCCCATGTGGCTGCGATCCCACGAGACCGACTCGAGCATCAGCACGCTCGTGACGTCCCGCGGCAGGCTCTTCTGCATCGTCGACGAAGCCCCGATCAGCTTGGCCGGCAACCATCCGTTGCCCGACAAGTGGTGCCTCGTGGCGCGGGACGCGTTCAACGGCGTCGCCTTGTGGAAGGTGCCGATCCAGCGATGGGGATGGCGGGAGTGGAAGGATACGTGGTTCAACTTCCGCCCCGGCGACTTCCCGCTCAACCTCCAGAAGCGGCTCGTGGCCGTGGGGGATAAACTGTATGTCACGCTCGGGTACCGCGCGCCGGTTTCCGAGATCGACGCGAAGACGGGGACCCTCCTGAAGACATACGCCGGTACGGAACGAGCCGGCGAGATCCTGTACCTGGACGGCATGTTGATCCTCTCGGTCCTCACCGGCGACCAGGTCAAGGTCATGGCGGTGGATGCCGCGACGGGTAAGCAGAAATGGGCAACCCCCCGTGCGTATGGGGGCAGCACGGTCGACTACATCAGATGGGCTAACCAGTACGCCAAGTTCAAACCCCCGAAGCTCGATCCGTCGTTGAACCTGTCCACCGACGGACACGCGGTCGCCTTCATCGACCGACGCGACGTCGTCTGCCTGGATTTCCAGACGGGCACAGAGCGGTGGCGGTCCTCCTTCCCGACGGCCAAGGCGGACCAACGTGCCGGCGGCATCAAGTCACTGGGGAACCTGTGGGTCGGCACGATGATCGTCTCGGACGGCGTGGTCATCCACGCGAGTCCGAACCAGCTCGCGGCGTTCTCCGCCGATACGGGCAAGGTCCTGTGGACCCAACCCAAGAAGTACATCGGCCATCTCTGGTACGAGTGGAAGGACGTCTTCGTGATCGATGGCCTCGTCTGGACCTGGAGCGCAGAACTGGACACGGGGGACTTCGACATCGGGCGCAAGCGGAAGCAGCGTACGTTCTGGCCGCGGACCGTGAACGGATACGACATCAAGACCGGCGAGCCCAAAAAGAAGGTGCCGCTCGGATCCATCTTCAGGGCCCATCACCATCACCGCTGCTATCGGAACAAGGCGACCCTCCGTTACATCCTCGCCAGCAGGCGCGGAACCGAATACGTCGACCTCGAGCAAGGCAAGCACACGGTCCACAACTGGGTGAGAGGCACGTGTCACGTCGGAATGATGCCCGCCAACGGCCTGCAGTACGTGCCGCCGCACCCCTGCGCCTGCTACATCGACGAGAAGCTCAACGGGATGATCGCGCTGGCGCCAGCGCGGACGGATAGGAGCGAATCGCCAAGAATGAAGGACCAGGAACGTCTGGAGAAGGGGCCCGCATATGGCCAGGCCAAGGCCAGTCCTTCCTCCCCTGCCCTGTGCGCTCCCAGCGACTGGCCCACATTCCGTCAGGATTCGATGCGCACCGGATCGGTCGACACCCGGGTGCCGGACGACGCCGTGCCGCTGTGGCGCGAGAAGATCGGCGGTAGCCTGTCCCCACCGATCGTCGTGGCCGACAGGCTGTACGCATCGCTCATCGACGAGCATCACGTCGTCTGTCTGGATGCGCGCAATGGCCGGAGACTGTGGGAACGTGCCGCCGGAGGCCGAATCGACTCGCCGCCGACCTACCACAAGGGCACGGTCCTGTTCGGGTCAGCGGATGGGTGGGTGTACTGCCTGCGCGCGACCGATGGGCAGCTGGTGTGGCGATTCCGCGCCGCGCCCGAGGAGCGGTTGATCGGCGCGTTCGGCCAGTTGGAGTCGGCCTGGCCCGTCCACGGCAGCGTGCTCGTGCAAGACGACACGGTGTACTTCGCTGCAGGGCGATCGTCTCAGGTCGACGGTGGCATTCACGTGTACGGCATCGAGGCGACGACGGGCAAGCTGCGCCATCAGACGACGCTCGAGGGACCGCACTACACGGTCGATAACGTCAAAGAGAACTTCAAGCTGCCGATGGGGACGCTTCCGGACGTCCTGATGGCCGACGGCTCGAAGATCTACATGCGCTCCGTGGCGTTCGACGCGAAGCTGAAACGTCAGCGAGGCAAGCCGGAGCTTCGCACGAAGAGCGGCTTTTTGGAGGACAGCTACTTCAAGCGCGTGCCCTGGACGTACGGCAAGGGAGCCGACTACGGGCGTCTCATCGTCCACGACAAACGGTCGGTTTACTACGTGCGGATGTTCGACACCCTGCGCGGCCTGGATCCCACCGTGTTCTTCACCCCGGGCAAGGAGGGATACCTCCTGTTCGCCAAGAACGCGACGGGCGGTCGGCGAACCTGGATGGAGCGGGTCCGGGTGCGGATCCGCGCGATGGTCCTGACCCCAGCCCGCCTGTACGTCGCTGGCCCGCCGGACGTCATCGACCCGGCCGACCCGCTCGGCGCGTTCGAGGGCAGAAAGGGCGGGCTGCTGTACGCAGTCGATTCGACATCCGGCGAGAAGCTCAAGGAGTATTCACTCCCATCCCCGCCGGTCTTCAACGGCGCAGCCGCCGCCAACGGCCGGCTCTACATCGCCGACGAAGACGGCAGCATCGCCTGTTTCGGCAAGCGGTAGGACCAACCGCCCGGCGATCCGGACTCTCATGCGTTCCGCTAGGTGAACTCGGAGTGGGTCGCGTGCTTGAACGGGCAAGTGGGGTCTTCCCGGCACTGGACAGAAGGTATAACCACAGTTATACTCCAAGCATGAAGACCGCTGTTTCCATGCCAGACGATTTGTTCCGGGCCGCCGAGCGGGCTGCCAAGCGCCTCGGGCTCTCGCGGAGCGAGTTGTACCGCCGAGCCATCGAGTCGTTCATCAGGGACCACAGCGAGCAGGCCGTGACCGAAGCGCTGGATCGGGTCCACGAATCGCAGGAAGGGCCGGGTCGACTCGATCACCTCCTGGAACAGCTCCAGGACGCTTCGGTTCCGAGGGAAGAATGGTAGTCCGCCGAGGTGAGATCTGGTGGGCGAGCCTTCGCTCGCCTCGAGGTTCGGAGCCCGGGTATCGGCGTCCAGTCGTCATCGTCCAAGCCGACACCTTCAACCGCAGCCGAATCAGTTCAGTCCTGGCAGCCGTCATCACGTCGAATCTGCAGTTGGCAGCGGCTCCGGGGAACGTCCGCCTGACGCAGCGGCAAAGCAAGCTGCCCCGCGATTCGGTGATCAACGTCTCACAGATCGTGACGCTCGACAAGTCGTATCTGACGGAGCGCGTCGGGCGTCTCCCGTCCGAGCAGCTGCGACAGCTCGATAACGGACTTCGGTTGGCGCTTTCGCTATGAGCGGGTCCTTGACTGGAGCCTAACCCCAACGAAGCCCTCGCTACCAGCCAGGGACAATTCCCCCCTTGCCGCGCAACGCTTCTGACTCAGAACCCCCCGGGCTACGCGATTCTAAAACAACTTGGTCTGACCGGGCACGTAGACGGGGTACTGGCCGTTGGGGCCCGGCTTGACGGGCGGTTCCATGTCGAAGCTGCATTCCTCGGGCTTCGGCGGATAGTAGAAATCGCTCTTGGCCGCCTGGTCCCAGGTGACCTCCTTGCCCGTGTAGCAGCTGATCTGGCCCATGACGGTGGCCAGCGTGCTGTTGGCCATGTGATAGCCGCTGTTGATCGGCTTGCCCGAGCGGACCGCGTCCAGCAAGGCCTTGATCTCCAGGTCGTAGGGGTTCACCTTCGGGCCGGCGTACTTCCACGTCGTCTCGCCATCGATCCGGCAGGACAACAGATTCGCCCGTCCCTTGGTGCCGAACACCAGACTCGAGACCTCGTTGTAGCACCCCGTCGTCGTGCGGCAGAAGGCGTAGAGCTTCACCCCGTTGGCGAACTCGTACACCACGGAATGGTGATCGAAGACGTTCCCGTACTTCTCGTCGAACATCGCCGACCGACCGGCCAGCCCGTGGCACTTCACGGGCGTCTGCTCGCGCATGGCCCACAGAGACCGATCGACGTTGTGGATCAGCGACTGCGGGACGTCGTCGCCGCTCAGCCACGCAAAGTGGTACTGCGTGCTGCACTGGAATTGCAGCTCGGTCAGACCCTTCGCGCGCGGGATCACGCCATAGGGGCCGCGGAGGAAGTTCTCCTCGATGGTCACGATGTCCCCGATCGCCCCGTCGTGGATCCGCTTCATGGTCTCCTGGTACGCAGTGTGGAAGCGGCTCTGCAGGCCGGAGACCACGCTGACATTCTTCTGCTTGGCCAACTCGCAGGCGGCGATGACCGCCTTGACGCCGCGCGGATCGATCGCGTGGGGCTTCTCGACGAACGCGCTCTTGCCGGCATCGATGGCGGCCCGCAGGTGAAGCGGATGGAACTTGGCAGCGTTGGCGATCAACACGACGTCGGCACACTCAACGACCTTGCGGTAACCGTCGAACCCCGTGAAGCACCGGTCGTCGGGGACGTCCACCTGGCTGGGATAGCTCTTCTTGAGCGCCGTGCGTCTGTGCTTGATTCGGTCCACAAAGAGGTCGCACATGGCGACGAGGCGAGCCCCCTTGTCCACGTTCATGGCGTTGCCGGCCGCACCGGCCGCGCGCCCGCCGCAGCCAACGATGCCGATCTTGATGACGTCACTGCCGGCGGCATGCACGCCGCCCTGCATGGCCAGCGTCCCGAGGGCGGCACTGGAAGCCGAAGTCTTCAGGAAATCGCGTCGTGAAGGTTGCTCCGTCTTGGATGGCCTAGCCGATCCCATCTGTGGTCCTCCTTTAAGATGGCGGAACTTCGGAAGTCTCGCTCAGTCTAGTGACGGCAGACCCGATGTCAAACGGACACGACGGGAACCCGTCGGCGCGGCTCCGTGACGCCTCCGGCGGCCCCATCAGAGACGCGACCGTCAGGGAGCGTTCAGGCAGCGCCCACACTGGCGTGACTGGGTTGCATCCACCGGACGCGACAGCAGATCCGCCGCAGTTTGGGGCCTTCCCCGTGCGGGTCAGACCGATCTAGCCAGGATCGGTCTGACTGAACGCTCCCTCACAGTCGCGTCTCTGATGGGGATCGCGTCTTTGACGCGTCCATACACGAAGATCTTACGATGTCCTCCCGCCAATGCGTCATCCGTTGGCACCGATTCTGTCACGGCCCCTGTCGGCGCCAAGCACGCCGTTCACGACAGCAACACGACCATCACGATCGTCATGGACACCGACCGGCACGTCGAGGCGGTCTGGAAGTGCGGAAGCGGCGGGTCTCTGTTGCTGCCGATCGCGCTGAGCCTGCTGGCGCTGTTCGTATGGACGAGACGAAGCCGCTGACCCCTTGACGGACGCGATCCGTAGCACGGGCGTCTCGCCCGTGAGAATTCACGGGCGAGACGCCCGTGCTACGGCGGGCGATGCGCCGGGCGCGCCCCCCTCTCAATGCCACCCTCTGCAACCGATGCCGAAAGGCGATGACAGGTGACAGAAGCGACCCACGTCCGACGGATGTCCGGCGTCTCTGCCGCGAAATGGTGTTGTGGGACGGACACAGGTATGCTACCTGGCTGATCGGAGCGACCGCGGTGCGCCGCATCGCTTCGGTGACGCGGGATATGCGATCGGGAGGCCAACATGCCAGATCGAACGAGTCTGATATGCGTCGGGCTGTTGATGCTGACAGGAGCCGCGTCGACGCGCGGCGACGAATTGGCCGTGCTGCCCGAGAAGATCGACGACGGCCCGCCGGAAGAGATGATGCACAGGCATTTCCTGAAGCATGCGGAGCAGGCGTGGAAGCGCTGGCAGAACGAATATGAGGAGCTCGAGACGCCCGAGCAGATCGCGGCGTATCAGAAACGGCGGCGGGACTACTTCGTCGACGCCATCGGCGGATTCCCGGCGCGGACCCCGCTGAACGTTCGCGTCGCAGGCGTAGTCCGTCGCGAGGGGTTCTGTGTCGAGAAGATCATCTTCGAGAGCCAACCGAAGCACTTCGTGACCGCCGCCGTCTTCCTGCCGGACCCCGCCCGGCACAAGCCGCCGTATCCGGGCGTGATCGTGCCGTGCGGGCATAGTGCCGTGGGCAAGGGGTGCGATGCCTACCAGCGGGCCTCGGCGCTGCTGGCGTTGAACGGGATCGTCGCGCTGATCTTCGACCCGATCGAGCAGGGCGAGCGGTTCCAGCTCCTCGACGCCAAGGGCAAACCCCGGCTCGGCGGCACCAAGGCCCACACGATGAGCGGCATCGCCAGCATCCTGCTCGGACGGAACACCGCGCGGTTCGAGATCTGGGACGGGATGCGGGCCATCGACGTCCTGCAGGCCCGCCCCGAGGTCGACCCGAAGCGGATCGGCTGTACGGGCAACAGCGGCGGCGGGACGCAGACGTCCTACATCATGGCGTTGGACGACCGCGTCGCCGCAGCCGCCCCGAGTTGCTACCTGATGAACCTGCCCACGATCATCCGGACGATCGGCCCACAAGACGCCGAGCAGAACATCTACGGCCAACTCGCGTTCGGCATGGACCACGCCGACTACGTGATGATGCGGGCGCCCACGCCGATCCTGATGTGCACGGCGACGAAGGACTTCTTCGACATCGGCGCCACCTGGACGAGCTACCGATACGCCAAGCGGCTGTATTCGCGGATGGGATTCGCCGAGTACGTCGACCTGATCGAACACGACGCCAAGCACGGCTTCGCCCAGCCGCTGCGAGAGGGCGCGGTGCGGTGGATGATGCGCTGGCTGCTGGGCAAGGACGAGCCCATCACGGAACCGGCGATCAAGATCCTCGACAACAAGGAGATCCGGTGCACGCCGCGCGGTCAGGTCATGTTGCTGGCAGGTGCGCGGTCGGTGTACGACCTAAACGAAGACTATGAGAAGGAGCTGGCCGAGGGCCGGCGAAAAGCGTGGGCGACCGGCGATCGCGCCAAGCGGCTCGACCAGGTGCGGCAACTCGCGGGCGTCCGCAAGCCGGCCGATCTGCCGAAGCCCAAGGTCCAGAAGGTCGGCACCGTGAAGCGCAGCGGATACCAGATCGACAAGCTCATCATCAAGCCGGAGGAGGGCATCCACCTGCCCGCGCTGCTGTTCGTGCCCGGCAAGGCAAAGGCGGGGCCAACCGTCCTGTACCTGCATGAGAAGGGCAAGGCAGCCGAGGCGAACCCCGGCGGCGCGATCGAGGCGCTGGTCAAGGGCGGTCGGACGGTGCTGGGGGTGGACGTCCGCGGCACGGGGGAGACGCAGCAAAGCAGCAAGAAACACTTCGGCGCGGCGATCGGTCTGGACTGGCAGGACGTCTACGCCGCCTACCTGCTGGGGCGCTCGTACGTCGGGATGCGGACCGAGGACATCCTCGTCTGCGCGCGCTACGCGGCCGAGCGGACGTCAGGCGGCAAGGCGGGGCGCGTGCGGCTGATCGCGGTGGGCAACGTCGGCGTGCCGGCGCTGCACGCGGCGGCGCTGGCGCCGGAGCTGTTCGAATCGGTCAAGCTGACCCGGACGCTGACGTCGTGGTCGAACGTCATTCGCACCCGACCGACGCACAACCAGCTCATCAACGCCGTGCACGGCGCCCTGAAGGTGTACGACCTGCCGGACCTGGCCAGCACGCTGGGCGACAAGCTGACGATCGACCAACCCGCCGATGCGTTGGGCCGGCCGATCGCGGCAGGCGGCTAGGCGCGGGACACCAGCTCTCGCCGCGGTCTGGTTGGCGGATCCAAACGCAACGCCATGTACAACACGTTCGACCTGATCTTCTTTGCGGGCTACTTCCTCCTGGTGGTGGTGATCGGTTTCGCCACCGGACGCCGACAGGAGGCGTCGGTGAGCGGCTACTTCCGCGGGGGGAACCGTCTGCCGTGGTACGCAGTGGGCTTCAGCATCGTCGCGGCAGGGATCAGTTCCGAGCAGTTCGTCGGCGAGGTGGGGTACGCCTACAAGATCGGCCTGCCCGTGGCGAACTGGGAGTGGCTGGTCTTCCCGGCCCTGTCCATCCTGCTGTGGATCTTCGTGCCGCTCTACGTCCGCAACCGGATCACGACGATGCCCGAGTACCTCGAACGCCGGTACGGCGGACGGGCGCGGTCTTTGTACGCATGTCTCATGATCGCCAGCTACGTCTTCGTGAATTTCGCGCTGGTGTTCTACACCGGCGGGTTCGCACTCGAGCAGATGTGGGGGATCAACAAGGTTGCGGCCGTGTGGGTCCTCGCGCTGGTCACGGGGGCGTACACGATCTACGGGGGCCTGACGGCCGTGGCCTGGACCAGCTCCTTTCAGTGCGCTCTGCTACTGGGTGGGGGGTTGTACGTCTTCTTCGCCGGGCTGTCCAAGATCAACTGGGATTTCCCCGCCATCCTGGGGACCGGCACACAGGCGCACCTGTTCACACCGAGCGATCATGAGGTGCCGTGGACGGCGTTCCTCATCCTGGCGTTGTCGACCAACGTGTGGTACTACGCGACGAACCAGTACATCAACCAGCGCTGCCTGGCGGCCCGGAACGAGTGGCATGCCAAGATGGGCGTCCTGCTGGCGGGCGGCCTGCAGATCCTCCTGCCGCTGGCGACGTGCTTCCCGGGGATGATCTACCGCGTAATCAATCCGTGTCTGGGCAACGCCGATGCGGCCTATCCCGAGGTGGTGGCCGCCGTCGTGCCGACGGGGTTGCGGGGTCTGGTGGCGGCCGCCATCGTGGGCGCGATCATGTCGACCGTGTCGGGGCTGGTGAACTCCACGTCTACGATGATCACGTTGGACATCTTCCAACGATGGAAAGGCCAGCGCTGGCCCGAGGCCCGGTTGGTCCGCTTCGGTCAGTGGGCCGGGGGGATCGCCTTGCTGATTGGCGCGCTGTTCGCCCCGGTCGTCATGACGTGGGAGAGCATGTTTCGCTACGCCCAGGACATCTGGGCCCCGATGGCGGCGCCGGCCGTGGTCGTCTTCCTGGCCGGGGCGCTGTGGCGGGGCGCCAGCGAACGCGGAGCTGTTGCCTGTCTGTGGTTGGCCATCCTGACGGTCCCGTTCACGCTGACCAAGGCAGTCCTGGCTGATGCAGGCATCCAGTTCCTGCCGAAGAACCTGGCCAACTCCATGGTCTTCGCCGGCGCCGTCAGCCTGGTCTCTTTGGCCCTGATGATCGCGCTTGCGGACAGGCACTCCGCGCGGCGCGGACGGATCTACGCCCTGCTGGCCTGTCCCCCGATCGTGCTGGTCGCTGCCGTCAGCCCGGTTGCCACCGCCGTCCTCGTGCTCGCGTCGATGGTCGTTCTGGTCGGTCTGCTGGCCGCATCCCGAAGGCGCATCTCAGCCAACATGTGGGACACCTCGATGCTGACCGTCACGACATCTCAGCGCTGGTACGCCAACTTATGGGTTTGGTGGCTGGCCCTGGCGGTGATCCTCTTGGGCATTTACGTCTACTTCTGGTAGCGGCGCGTTTCCGGCGGGTGTCTTCCTACTCGTGGCCGCAGATCTCGAGCCCGGCGAGCGGACCGCGTCTCTGCGTCCATCCGCCGCGGGACCCCAAGACGACAGACCAAGACAGAGTCGGCGCATAAAAAGGGGCCCACGCGGCGCCCTGACAGGAGGTCCAGCGCCCTGGCCCTCCGCATCCTCCCGCTCCGATGATTCCCCGTCCAAACCGTCAGTGGCCGCCCACGTGGACCGTAAGGTCCCGCATTAAACGACATATTCCCGCAGAAGTGGACATGGGCAGTATACCTCATGGTCCGATAATTGGCAAATCGGGGTTGTGATTTTGTGTGTCCCTGTTTCCGTAAACATTTCTATGTCAAGGTATTGCGGCATGAAAGCTGGCCGAAGAATGCCGCTTCCAGGTCCGCCGCGGGGTCCAGGACGACTTGCGGAGGGGCGGATGGGAATCGGCCGCGGTCCTTGCCACGCGACGGTTCACAGGGCCATCCCCATCTGGCGCGATCCTGCCGAGGCGACGGAGGCCCCTGTCGAGGACGGGTCCAGCCAACGCAGACCTTTGTTTTCACGGGTGCGCGGCGCGGGCCGTATCGGTTATGCTGGCGGCGTTTCGACGCGCCCCGGGGGATGCGCGGAAGGTCATTGAGGGACCAAGGCATGAGCGATCGTCGCAAGGTCGTCGTCACGGGGGCTTCGTCGGGGATCGGCCGGGCGACGGCGATTCGATTCGGCCGAGAGGGATACGACGTCTGCCTGAACGCCCGTCGCCGAGAGCTGCTCGAGGAGGTGGCCGTGGAGCTGCGTGGCGGCGATCCCGACGCGTCCGGCCGACACTTCGTCTGCGCGGGAGACTACAGCGACGCGGCCGTCGTGGATGCGATGGGCGAGACGATCCGCGCGCAGTGGGGCAGGTTAGACGTGCTGGTGAACTGCGCGGGGGTGTTCCTGCCCGTGGACGCCGTGGACGGACCGCTCGCCGAATGGCGGGCACCGTTCGACGTCCTGTTCGAAGGAGGGGTCCGTGTGACGCGGATGGCCGTGCCCCTGATGCAAGACGGCGGGCGGATCATCCACGTCACGTCTATCCACGGACAGCGCGCGGAGGTCAAGGCGAGCAGCTACAGCATGGCGAAGGCGGCGCTGGATCAGTACTGCCGGGCGTTGGCGGTGGAGCTGGGGCCGAGCGGCATCCTCGTCAACGCCATCGCCCCGGGGTTCGTGGACACGCCGATGAGCGTGCTACCCGACGGGACGAACGAGCTGGAGACCGAATGGTTCCGGCAGAATTACGTCGACGGCCACCATCTGCCACTTCGCCGACCGGCCCGGCCGGAGGAGATCGCGGGGGTCGCGAGCTTCCTGGCGGGCCCCGATGCGTCCTACATCACCGGCCAGGTGATCGCCGTCGACGGCGGGCTGAGCATCACGTTCTAGCGCGACAGGACCTGCCCTTCTGCAGGGACCCGCGGCGGCGGGGTCAGCCCCTCGATCGGCCGTAGCCGGTGATGATCGCGACAACCATCAAGGCAAACAGAACGATGCTGTAGAAGATGTAGGGCGCTTCGTGGGCCCAGGGAACGACCTGAGCGAAGGCGTACCGTTCAGCGACCTTCTGTTGGATCGCGTCGGCGGCGATGATCGTCGAGGCGTACGGAAGGATATAGGGGAAGGAGCAGGAGATCGTATCCAGCAGATTCGCGCTTCGGTAGGCATGAATGCGGTGGCGCTTGCGGAGCTCGTTGGCGAGCGGGCCGACGGTGATCATGGCGACCGTATTGACCGAGACGCAGACGTTGGCAAACGAGATCAGCGCGGCGATGGCGGCTTCGGCGCCGCGCACCGAACGGGCGATCGTCCGATCCAGCCAGTCCATGAGTCGATCCAGCAACCCCCCGGCGGCCATGAGGCCGATGGCGGCGACCAGCAAGAGCGTCAGAACCGCGACGGGCACCAACCCCATCGCCCCGTCCACGGCGCTTCCTGCGACCGATCCCTCGGCGGTGACACGAAACACACGGTCCAGCGTGAACGTGCCCGTGATCGGGCCCAACACGATCGCGGTGGTCAGGCCCGCGGTCAGCGCTGCAAGGAAGTTCCGCCCCTTGACGGCGACGACGAAGACGATCGCGGCGGGGATCAGCATCGTGAGTCCCCTCGGATCGGCCGTTCCCTTCAGGAGTTGCTCCGCTTCGGCGGCATCGGAGACCGATCCGGTCCCGCCGAAGACGAGGAAGAGGACCGCCGCGACGAGGCCCGCAGGAAGCGCGTATTTCAGCCGGGATGACACGACGCCGCCGACGTCCGCTTCCTGGGTGGCGGCCGAGACGATGGTCGTGTCCGAGACGGGCGCAAGGTTGTCCCCGAACGCCGCCCCGCTGAAAATCGCCCCCATCAGCACGGCCGGGTCCGCGCCGAGCACGATGCCGGCCGGATACATGACCGCGGTGAAGCCGACCACCGTGCCGAGCCCCGTTCCCACGGAAACCGCGAACAACGCAGACGAGACGAAGACGCCGAGAACGAAGACGGCTCCCGTGAGCTTGAGCTTCCAGCTGAGCCACACGATCCCTTCGACGAGTCCGGAATCGGCCAGGATCCCCGAGAAGGCGCCCGCCCACAGCCAGCAGACGACGGCGACCGTCGCGGTGCGGTTGGCCATCAGCGAGAACACGCGTTCGGTGTAATCGCCAAGGTTCCGGCAGAAGGCCATGCCCAGCGAGATCCCGAGAATCGCCGCCATGATCATCCCCTCGACGACGGGGGCCCGCGCGATGACCAGCGCCGTGGTCCCGCCGAGAAACGTCGCCAAGGGAACGATGCTCATCAACGAACCGCCGCGAAACTCGAGTGCTTGGGTCTGGGCTGCCATTGCACGGGCCTCCTGACTGACGTCGTTGCGTCACCGGCAACGTAGCTTATCCTGACGTTGCCGGGATGCCTATCGGGTTGCGCGGGGATCATCGATCTGGCCACGATGGGATTGGGCGTGGCAGACTGCTGGCCGGGCGCACATCCTGTGAAGAATGGCGTCCGGCGTCGGGAGGCTCAGAAGATCGCTGGGCCCTACGGCTTCTCTTTCTCCGTCTTCTTCTCGGCCTTCTTCGGGGCGTCGTCCTTGGGCTTTGCGGCTTTCTGGTCCTTCTTCTTGAGCGCTTGCTGGGCGGCCTCTCTGACGTCCTCGGCGGGCAGGATGACCGCCGACATGCCGCCCGAGAACAAGCTGGACATCCCGCCGGTCCTCGGTCCCTTCCGCATCAGGCTGATCCCCAGCACCTCGCCGCCAACCGTGAACGCGGGCGTGCCCAGCCCCCCGCCCAGCATCGGCGACGCGCCGACGACGTAGAACGTCCGCGGCTTGCGGATCACGGCGGACACCCGTGTCAGGCTGACCGACGGCTGGCGATCCAACCCCTTGCCACAACGGTTCAACATCACGATCCGGTCAAGCACCTGCGCCTTGGGCTTGCCGTCGAGCTTGATGCTGGTGAACTTGGGCAGGGCGGTCCCCTCCTTCTTCTCCGGCAGCAAGAAGGCCAGGTCGAGGTCGGGATCCTTGAGGACCAGCGTCGCCGGGATCTCCGTCTCATCGGCCAGGCGCATCTTCACGTCGGAGAACTGCGTCTTGAGATTGAGGTCCAGCCCCTCGCCCATCGACGACGCGAGGCCCATGACCAGGCTCATCGGGTCGAGCATGGACAGGGACACCACCGTCAGGCCCGACGGGTCGATGACGGTTCCGACGGCCTCGGCCTTCTGCTCTTGCGTGCGTCCGCCGAAGCCCGACATCTTGAGGACCGCGCTGACCCAAATGACCGCGTCCTGATGCTGCTTCAGGATCTGCCGGGCCCGGTCGATCTCTGCCCCCTGACCGGCCGGGGCCGATCCCGCCGCGATCCAGAGGCCCAGCAATGCCGCATACTGTCCGATGAGCATGTTTCGTTCCGCCTTTCTTGCCGCGTGGTACCGGCGCGCTTCTGCGCTTAGTCCGCTTCGATCTCCCAACTGGGTTCCACTTCGAGGTACATCGTGTGGATGCCACGCTTCACGAAGAAGACGACCCGCTTGGCCTTCTTGTCGATGGCCTGCTTGAGCAGCCGCTCGGCGGCGGCGACGTCCGGCGTGGGCGTGTTGTCTATTGACAGCAGGATGTCTTGGCCCGCTACGTGCGCCAGCGACGCCCACCCCCCGTGTTGGACCCGCTCGACGACGAGGCCGCGCAGATCCTCTTTCAGACGACGCTTGATCCGATCGTCGAACGACAGCTCACGAACCGTCAACTCGAAGGTATCATCCTTGTATCGCTTCAACTCGGAAGCCGGCGTCGGGGGCTTCTCGAGCTCGAGCGTCAGCTTGATCGCCTTGCCGCCGCGAACCGCATCGAACGTTACCTCGGTACCGATCTTGTACTGTTGGATCATGTGGGTCAGGACCTCGACGTCCTCGGGCTGTGACGCCTCGATCGCCTCGCCGTCCAGCTTGAGCAGGATGTCGCCCACCTTCATGCCGGCCTTGTCGGCCGAGTGACCGGGATAGACCTGCGTGATGCGAACGCCCTTCTTGCCCTTCAGGCTGAGCACCTCGGCCAGCTGTTTGGTGAGCACCTGCGTGGCCGCGGGCAGCCACGCCTTGCGGACCAGAGACGGTTCGTCGACCGGCGGTTCCTTGCCGATCTTCACGACGGTCAGCAACGCTTGCGTCCTGCGGGAGAACCCGACGAGCACGGGCACGCGCTCGTCCTTTCCCTGGGTCAGCTCCCGAGAGATGCTCCGCAGCTCCGCGATCGTGTTGACGCGTTTGTTGTCGACCTCCAGGATGACGTCCCCGTAGGTGATGGGCGGTTTGGCCTCCGCGCACGGGCCACCCGACAGAAGCGTCATGACCAGCACGCCGCGCTTGTCCGGACGCTTGTGCTCCAGGGCCGACATCAGGGTGAAATCCTGCGCCGTCATCCCCCAGGACTTCAGCTCCTCGTCCTTGCCGCGGGCCCGCTCGCGCGGCGCGGTCTTCAACTCGAATGCCTTGGTCTTCCCGCCGCGGATCGCGACGACCTTGACCGCCTTGCCGATCGGCGTCGACAGGACCAGCCGGTTGAACAACGGAAGATCCTCGCGGATGCGGCAGTCGACCGGCACCCCGTCGAACTCGACGATGACGTCGCCCGGCTTCAGCCCGGAGCCGGCGGCAGGCGAATTCTTGATGACCCCCGCGACGAGCACGCCGCGTCCGTCTGAAGACTGCTTGAGCCTGGGCTGGCACTCCAGGCCCGTCCAGCTCCGCTTGACCTTGCCGGTCTTGATGAGTTGTTCGGCGACCGACTTGGCCAGGTTCCCCGGGATCGCCCCGCCCAAACCGATGCCGACCTCGTTGATGCCGATGATCTCGCCGTTGATGTTCACCAAGGCCCCGCCGCTGTTGCCATGGTGGATCTCGGCGTCGTGGCCGATCCACCGGACGAGGCTGCCCACGTCCTCGCCATCGAGCTTGAACGAATAGGGCCAGAACAGCTCGGGCATGATCATCGTGGTGTTGCTGACGATGCCGCGCGTAACCGACTGGGATAGCGCGACCGGGCTGCCCATCGCCAGGACCGTGTCGCCCACGCGGACCTTGTCGGAGTCGCCGAAGACGGCGATGGGCAGGGGCTTGGTCTTGTCCTTGCGTTCGTCAGGATTGAGCTTCACGATGGCGACGTCGGCCAGCGGATCGGTGCCGACGAGCTTGGCCTCGAGCTCCTCGCCGTCCGGCATCCGACAGACGACGCGCCGCGCCTTGCCGGCCACGTGGTGGTTCGTGATGACGTGTCCGTCCTTGCTGATAATGACGCCGCTTCCCGCGCCCTCCTCCTTCTGCAACCGGCCCTCCGAAGGCTCGATCGTCACCACGTGAATCCGCACGAGCGCCGGATAGACGCGCTGAACGGCCCGATCGATGGCCTCGCGCATCGCGTCGGCGTCCGCCAGACGATCCGACGAGGACTCACCGAAGCTCGCCGACCCGATGCAGGCGTTCGCCACTACGAACAGGCACACACACAATCTCGAGTTCGATCCCATCCCGGTCTCCTGTGCAAGCCGGTCCGACCAGAACGACGACCCCATCCCATGACAATAGACCCAAGCGCCCCCTCGCAGGCGGCCATCTTATACCCCACCGGGCAAGATATATCCAGGACCACCAAAGAACAGGGGCCGTTCCGGGTGTTCGGCCCTCGGATAGAAACGCTGAAATCACAACGAAGAGAGATCTCCACCCAGCGTCTCCCGAAGAAGCTGCCGGACCTGAACCAGAAGAGCTGTCACCGACAGCCTCCGGCACCGGCCTACCCACGGCGACGCTGTCCGGGAGGCGACACGTTTCCTCTCTGACATGGTCACGTCGCCGGCGGCTGCGGGCGCCTGTAGAAACGCGATAGACGGCACTGATCGTGCCGAAGCGCCCCGTGCTGCGCTGCTGACATGGTTGGATGTGTCATAGGACACATGCCTCTTCCCCACGCGCAAGCTGCGTTTGCCAGCCGCCGTCCTCTGGGGCACTCAAGACCGGAAAGCGCCGGTGGGCGGCCCTCAGGCCGTCAGCCACAAAGGCAGCTTGTCGAGAATTGGTGCTGCCCTTCTCTGAGCAATCGGCTACAATTGCCGCCTGAGCAGGATGTGCCTGCTTTCCTGACCGGGAGAGCGTGCGGGTCGATATGCGGTTGTTTCTGGGATGAGTGCTGTGAAGCGCCTCCTACGGCAAACCCCTGAGGAGCTGGTGGATCATGGGGACGGGAAACCACGGTGGTCCACACCCACCTGCTCAACCGGGGCGGCAAGGGCGTCAAGAGCGCTGTCGACGGCCTGTGGAGGAGCAGACACGGGGTGCCATACAGAAACCACATATCGCCCCATGGCAGTCGCTGCCAGCTCTGCAACATATTGCAGTATGGCGACTTGAAGTGATTGCAGGTGCAGCGTCCTATGCCGCGACGTCGCGGCCCAAAGGTGTTATGAAGAAACCACATGACCCTTGTTAGCACGAGGGTGGTTCTCTCCAAGTCCTGGAGGCGCTGATGACAGATACCATTCGGGTAACAGTCGACGCAGAAGCTAGTTCACCGACGGATGTCAGATCAGCAAGAGGCGCCATGGAGAGCCTAATCTCCTCCGCCCTCCAGAAGACGATCGACGTCGAGGCATCCGCGCTTGCTGACCAAATCTCATCGGTCTATGGAAAGATGAGCACGATTCTCAGCCGTTTGCCGCCTCAGAAGGACCCAGCGTCCACCACCAAGGTCTCGTTCTCGGTTGTGGTAGACGCGCGAGGCAGAGCCAGTCTCCTATCGGCCATGTCGGCGGCAACCAAGGCCCAGACCGGGATCACGTTCGAGGTCACCTTACCGGCGGCGGGATTATGAGTAGCGAAGAGGCGTTAGAGCGGCAATATCGTTCCTTCCTGCGAGAGCACGGAGTATCCGAAGACTTCCTTACCATTCCCAGGGAGGCCCTTGAGGCATTCGACAGAGAGGCGCGGGAGAGGGATGTCAGAGACGGTTTGAGCCGCAGTAGGGTACCCCTCTCCACCGATGCCAACTCAGCGATCCGCTACCAATCAAGACAAATACTCGCCGCCATTAAGTCATCTCCGGTCGGTCAACTTGAGATAGCTACGCTGACCGGCATATTCCCGACGGGCTCGATCAACGCACAGGCACGGCGCTGTTCCGGCGGCGCTCTAATCCTAATCAACGAAGGTCTTATTGCATTTATACAACAATTCATAGGCATTCTCCTACAGTATTCGGCCGTGCAGGACCGTCTCCTCTCTGTCGTTCCCCCTGACAGGTTTGGCAGAGCCAAAACAGTCCGCTCGCTGGCAGAGATTTTCACCGACTACGTGAAGCGTGGCGCAAATCCATCCTTGTCGAGAAAGTACTGTCCCGTTGGGGGCTATCTGGGACGTCTTCACACAATTCTTAATGCGGAATGCAGCTATTTCGTTCTTGCACACGAGCACGCGCACGCAGCGTTGGGGCACCTCGGCAAGGAGCGACAGATGCGCGTTGCCACTACCCCGGTGGGCGACATCCATCTGATCGAGAAGAGCTGGCAAGAGGAGGCCGCCGCTGATGTAGCTGCACTCCAGCTACAGCTCGTGCTCAGCAAGAGCCAAGAAGAGATGTTTGCACGGTTGCCGTTTGTCTTCGCATCAATTTGGCTATTTTTCTCAATCGACGGCCTTGTTGATAGACTACATCGTGAAGTTGCAGATGTCATCGGTGTCAACCTTCCTATCATCTGTGACCACCCTCCTGGGCAACTGCGACTCCGCGCCATTAACGAATGGTTGATCGAGCGACAGGCGAATGATGCGGTCTTCGGACGGGCTGAGGCATTTCGTGAACCGCTTAACGAGCTAGAAGATGACTTGATCAAAGCTGTGCTATCGGAAGTGGAGGGGCCACAATGAACACTCGTGCTAACAAACGGCTTCAGCAGACGGCGCTGTGCGCCGCAGCTGAACCGCGGCGCTATGCCCATCTGAGGCGGGAATGAGCAGCGACTACCCAGTTGAACCATTTGACAGGTGGGCGACCAGTTACGATCAGTCAGTGTTGTCGGCCGTAGGGTTTCCCCATGCGGGCTATGAAGAGGTGCTGGACGAGGTGGTCCGGCGAGCCGAGGCGCGATCTGCCATGAACATACTCGACTTGGGCGTGGGAACGGGCAATCTGGCGCAGCGATTTGCCGGCATCGGCTGCAAGCTGTGGGGGATCGATTCTTCCTCAAACATGCTGGACAAGGCCAGGGAGAAACTGCCAACTGCAGTGCTCGTTCACGCCGACCTGCTTGGCGATTGGCCACCGGAATTGCAGCGCCGCTTCGATCGTATTGTCTCGTCTTACGCCCTGCATCACTTCGAACTCGACACCAAGTGCAGGCTGGTCCGCCATGTCTTCCAGCGCTTCATGGCATGCGGCGGCATGGTCGTTGTTGGCGACATCTCCTTTCCGAGCAGGTAAGCCCGCCAAGAGGCGCGAAAGGCCTTGGGTAAGGCATGGGAGGATGACGAGTATTACTGGGCCGCCGATGAGACCGCGGTCGCCTTCGCCGAAGCAGGTCTGCAGACTGAGTATGTGCAGGTGTCAAGCTTCGTCGGCGTCTACGTCATTGAACAGGCGTAACCACTGCGTCGAGCGGACTCGGAAGACCGGGCGGCTCACGCAGAGCGTTAGCGAGGAGGAGTTGCCGGAAGACTCATCATGGATCAACGCATGATTGACGAGAACGAGTGGGCCAATCCGGACAACTGGACTGGGCCGGGGTGGCTCTCTGTGTACTTCAGCAAGCGTGACTCCCGCGTGTGGGTGCCAAAGCGGGCTCCTGGTCTTGGCTGGACGATCAACCTCGGCCGTCCAGGTGGGGTTGCCTGGTTGCTGGCAGTCATTCTTGGCCTTCCCTTGCTCGTCCTGATCGTGTGCATTCTCATTATGACATTCGGATAGGCGGCCTCCGCGGCGGTCAACCGCAAGGAGGCTTGGCCAGGATTGACGCAGCCTGCACCTGAGGGACCGGGTAGAATTGTCTGTGGGCCGGGGCGTGTCCGGATTCGTTCGTGAGGCCGCGGGTGGCTTCGAAGACGCGCTGCTCAGCCACGAGGCCCTCGAAGCCGCTCGTAGCGACCGGCGGGCGCGAAGGCAGGGACTATCAGGCGCGCCGGCTGCCAAGCGTTCCGTCATTCCTTTGCCACACAGCTTCCGGAAAGCGCCCACGATATCCGGACGGCGCGGGAACTCCTTGGCCACAAGGACGTCAAAGGCATGATGATCTAGCGGTCAGTCACCTGTGAAGTTGCGGGTCGCCGTAGACGTTGGGCGCCAGGCTTCAGGCTTCAGGCCTCGGGCTTCAGGCATTCGCTTCTGGTTCGTCGCGCCAGCCCTGTGGCCTGACGCCTGAAGTCTGCACTGTCATGAAGAAGCCTTGTACCCCTTGTTCGATGGAGCGGACAGGAGGTCTGCTCAAATGAGAGACAGAGCAATGATTGGAACTGCAAGGTACTCGGCTGCACTGCGTGGAAGCCAGGACGAAGGTCCGGACAGGCGCTTCAGAAGGATCATGCACGTGCTGGTGGCTCTCAACGTGGTTTCCTTTGCTTTGATCCTGTGTGTGCGCCCTGTTCGGGCGGATCACGCGTCGATGTGGGCGGGGCGCGCAACGAGACCCGTACCTGCAGGCGCGAAGGTCACGTTGGAACTCGACCGTCCCGACTACTTCCTCGGCGAGAACGTGCTGGTGCATTTCGTCCTTCAGAACACGGGCGACACGCCGTTCGCGGCCTCGTGGGGCGGTGACTATCGAGGGGCAAGCCGACATCTGCGGTTCAAGGTCGTCGCGACAGACGAGGCCGGACAAGCGGCTGAGGATCCCGATCCTTCGCCTGTGTGCATGGGCGGCATCGGCGGACCGAAGAAGCTCGAGCCTGGCGATAGGTTCACCACGTCATTGCCCCTGATGCGCTACTGCGACATCGTGAAGCCAGGTGTCTACACGATCCGGGCCACGCATGATTTCGGTTGGAAGGAAGGCGAGCGCAAACGGCCCGTTGGCGAGACCAAGATCACGTTCAAGATGCCCAATCCTCAACAGGCAAGACAGATCGTCAGCAACATGGCGAGACTCCCTGATCGGCCAAACGCCGCCTGGGGCAAGCGTTCGAGTCCTTACGCAGACTTCCGCTGCCTGAGGCATCCCATCTACCTGGACATCCTGGCAGACCTTGCTCGGGACGGAGACGCGCGGGCCGTCGTGAGCGTTGGACTGATCCCGACGCTGAAGGCCAACAAGGCGCTTATCCAACTGGCGGGAAGCGCGGACAAAGAACTGGCACTGAAGGCCGCGACAACGCTCAATCGTCGGTTGCCATATCCTGAGTCCCACTACCTACCGGCTCCTCGCGGCTCGTCCAAGAAACCCCAATTGAGCATCCGTGGCAGACTTGTGGAGCGTGCCTGGGACGAGAAACTGATTCCGGAGGTACGTAGGCTTGCGGCAAAACTGCTTGAAAGCGAAGACCTCCCCACCGTTGCGGCCGCAGCCTTCATGATCACGTCGGTAGGTACGAAGGAAGACGCCCCTGCGGTTCTGGCAGGCATCAACAGGGCCAGGAACCCAACCTTCAGAAATCGAACCGGGCCGAAAGACAACATCCTGAACGTACCACAGCCAATTCGCGAACTGTTGCGGGCACTGGATGCCCTTCGCACCCGCGGGTACGCGCTCGGTGAACATGTTTCCGGGGACGCCGAGATACTGCTCTACTTCCACATTCTCCGAGGCGATCCTTCCCCCAGGCCGGGGCGCTACCGCCAGCTTCTGGAGGCCTTCGGTTCATCAAGCTGGTTCCCGATTCGCGAGGCTGCGGTCCGCTCGATACCGAAGACCATCCCCCCTGAATACAGGAGCTTCGTACTGGAACGGCTCGAAGACAAGGATTTGGGGGTCTGCCGTGCGGCATGTACGGCTGCCGGGATGTCGAAGGATACGAGATTCCTGCAACCCCTGCTTGATCTTATTGCGACCGAGCAACACGAGTGGCTCCTGCGGGAGGCCGGCAACGCAGCTCGAGAACTCATGCCCGGCACGGGATTGGCCCTTCTGGAAGTGTGGGCTGACAGGCTTGCAGACGCGAATCTCTATCACCTCGCGCTTGACGCTTTGCAGAACGTGCTGGATGTGCCCTCCGGCGGCTACTCCGGTCGCAGCGATCTGCGCCGCGCCGAGCGGCTCCAACTTCGGAAGGCGTGGAAGGCGTTCCTTGCTCTGCACGCCGACGAGATTCGCGCGGGCAAGCGCTTCAAGCTCAGCGATCCGGCGGTCACCCCCGCGTTGGTTGGCCGCGCTCGCTCGTGGCGACTGCCGGACGGAACGTCTTGGCCAGCGTCGGCCAAGAAGACCGCACCCCATTGAGGCACATCGAACAAAGCCCTGGGGGCGATGTCCTAGGCGCAGATGAGCGATCCGCGGTAGAGTGCTTGATCCTGTGGCAGGATTCCTCGGGGCTCAGGGAGTCAATCCTATGTTGACATCATCGCGGATCGGCGTGGCCGTCTGTCTTGGCGTATGCCTCGGCTTGGTCGATGTCGCCCGAGCGGCGGAGCCGTCGGGGGCGTGGCGGGGGGTTCATATCATGGCTTGGGGGCCGGCTGGGGGGCCGGAAGGGATTGCTCCACTCAAACGCGCGATCGCCGAGGTGCTGGTCCCGCTGGGCGTGAACGTCATCGTCTACGAGGTGGACTACAACTTTGAGTTCCAGTCGCATCCGGAACTCCGCTACCCGAAGGTGATCACCAAGGCCCAGGCCCGAGACCTGGCGGCGTTTTGTCGCAGGCACGGCGTGCGGCTGATCCCGCAGTTCAACTGCCTCGGGCACCAGTCCTGGGTCCGGCAGAACGTCGTCTTCCCCCTGATGACCCAGTACCCCGAGCTGGAGGAGGTGCCGAACCTGCCCAAGCAGCGGGCGGACAAGACGCTCAAGAGCTGGTGCCCGCTGCATCCGAAGGTCAACCGGATCGTGTTCGCGCTGATCGACGAGCTGATCGACGCCTTCGGCGCCGACGCGTTTCACGTCGGGATGGACGAGGTGCTCGTCATCGCCAGCGACCGGTGTCCGCGCTGTCGCGGCAAGTCCCCTGCCATGCTGTTTGCGCAAGCCGTCAACGACCTGCATCGCCATCTTGTCAAGGAGAAGGGCCTGACGATGCTCATGTGGGGTGATCGGCTGCTGGACGCCAGCAAGAAGGGGATGGGCCGCGGCTGGGAGGCGAGCGAACTCGGTACGGCCAAGGCCATCGAGATGATCCCCAAGGACATCATCATCTGCGACTGGCACTACAGCGTGCAGAAGGACTATCCCTCCGTGCGGGCATTTCAGGCGAAGGGGTTCCGCGTCTGGCCGGCGAGCTGGAAGAACGCCGAGGCCGCCGTAGCCCTGGTGGACTGCGCCCAGCGCGACGCCACCGAGCGGATGCTGGGCCACCTGTGCACCTCGTGGGTCCTCACGCCCGGGACGTTTGCGCGGGCCTTGCTCGGCGAGGGCGACCCGGCCAAGACGAAGGCGCGGGCGGCACCGGCGGCCGCGGCCGTACGGGCCTGCATGAGGAGACTGTCGCGGCGCCCGGAAGGCTAATGGTCAGTCACCTGCGAAGTCGCGGGGCGTCGTGGATGTTAGACCCCAGGCTTCAGACTTCAGGCTTCAGGTCTTCGCTTCTGATCCATCGCGCCAGCCCTGTGGCCTGACGCCTGAAGCCTAAGCCCTGCAGTGTCAGGCAGGCGGAAGGTACTGCTGACGGTCAAGCCCTGCCCGAAGGCACAGGGCTGACTGACCCCTAGACGTCGAATCGGTCCCGGTTCGGGTTCGAACGTTAGCTAGTTCGTTGGCACCTGTGCCTACGTCATGACCTCAGTCTGTCACTTGGAAGGCATACAGGGCGCCGGTGCGGAGGCAGAATCGAAGGGCCAGTGGTCCCCGCTTGCTCAAGTCCTTCCATGCCTTCGTCCCCGCCGGGCTTTCCCAGACCGCCCGGTACCTCAGCGCGTCGTGGGCGATGAGGCGGCAGCGGTTCCGCTCGAAGCCCGGGAGCACCTTACCGGAAGCGTCCAGCACTTCGACCTTCAGATCCCCGGCGGCCACCTGAGCGTTGATGAGCAGGTCCTGGCCGCGGGTCAGGAGCGGCTTGGTCTGTAGAACCCCCTCCGCGTTGGCCTGTGACGGGATCATGGCCACGAATCGATCGGCCGGCAACGTGGCCAGGCAGATGCCGCCCAGGTTGCGCTTGCTCTTGTTGGCCTGCAAGAACGCCTTGACCTTCTCGCGGCGATCAGCTCCTTGCCCCTGGCCGAACCGCGATCCCTCGTAGTAGATGTAGACCGTATCGTCCTTCATCGCGAAGGCCGACCTTGGGGAGATCATCTCCCGGTCGTAGTCCGCCGGACCGTTCGGGATGAAGACGGCACGGTCGGCCACGCGGTGCCAGTTCCAACCGTCGCGGCTGCAGATGAGTTGGACGTCTTCGGTGCTCGTCTTGTTGTCCTTCCGGAGCATGTGCATGACGCCGGCCATGCCGATCATGATCGGGCCGTATTGGCTCACCATGACGTGGTGAAACTGGGTGAAGGGATAGCCGTCGCGCTGGTCGGTGATGACCACCTTCTTCCGCGGCGTCCAGCGATCGAAATCGAGGCTCTCCAGGATGCCCGTCGATCGGATGTGGCCCGCCATGGCCTCGTGGCGGTCCTGCGCCCGGCAGAAGCCGAAGTACTTCCGCAGCGGCGGCGACCACACGAGACTCGGCGGGTTGTCACACTTGCCGTTGAAGATGAGCTTGGGTTCGGTCCAGTGAAGCCCGTCTTTGGACGACGCGACGTGCAAGCCATAGTGGGCGCGGTTGTCCGGCGTCTGGCGGTGCGTGAAGAACATCTTGTACGGCCGCGCGGCGTCGTGTGGGGTCTTGATGACGGCCGGGAAGAGGCATTCGGCGTCCTTGGTGGCCGGGCCCTTCGAAACGATGTTGGTCGGCAGATGGCCCTCGAAGTCGCGCAAGCGCATCATCGGCTTGCGCCACGTGACGCCGTCGGATGATTCGGCGGTGCACAGGTACCCGAAGTTGTCCGCGTACTTGGCCTTGTCCATCAGGACCGTGTACCACATCCGGAACTTGCCGGACCGATCGTCGTAGACGACGCTGCCGGCGTCCATTCTCGACCGCTCCCAGGGGTGTTCGGGCACCAGGCCCAGCGGGTTGGCCGGATGCTTGCGCGGCTGCTCCAATCTTCTGGTCAGATTCTGCGTGTGGTCGATGCAGTGGTCGTCCAGGAAGAGCTGCGGAGCGTTGGAGATTGTGATGGGCATGGGCTTTGGACTCGGCTTGTCGGCTGCCTGCACCGGTAGGGAAAGGCTCACCAGCAAGCCGACCGCCGAGGGTGTCTTGACGTTCATGGGCTGTCGCTCCTTAGTTGCGGGAGGATACCGCCAGGGCAGACGGTGGGTCCAGGGGTGAGGTGTTGGGGTTTAGGGTTTTGGGTTCAGGGTCTAGGATCTGGGGAGGTACACCGAGGGCATCGCTGGGCTTCGCCCTGGGCTGCGTTCCGGCGCTCTCTTCCGGGGGGTGAGACACGGGGATTCGGGCTGGGTTTCTCGCTACAATGTGTGCGACTTGTCGGCGGTAGATCGGGCGTTTCTCTGGGAGGATTGCGATGAGTGAGAAGGTTACGCGACGGACGTTCGTCAAGGGAAGCGGTGCTGCGGCGCTGACGGCCTTTGGGGCACCGCGGGTCGTGTCCAGTTCGGTGTTGGGCGCGCGGGCACCCAGCAAGTGCATCAACGTGGGCGTCATCGGGACGGGCACGCGTGGCATCCCGGATATGCAGCTGTTCATGAAGAACGACGACGTCCGCGTGCTGGCCCTCTGCGACGTCAACACCGGCAGCTACGGCTACCGGGACGAGAAGCGCTTCATGGGCCGCCAGCCCGCCCTGGAGACCGCCAACAAGTACTACGCCGACAAGACGAAGTCGGGCACGTTCAAGGGCGTCGACGCGTACAACGACTTCCGCAAGATCATCGAGCGTCGCGACATCGACGCCGTGGTCATCGTCGCCCCCGACCACTGGCACGGCGTGATGACGATCATGGCGGCGGAGGCCGGCAAGGACATCTTCTGTCAGAAGCCGCTCTCGCTGACGATTCACGACGGGCAGGAGATGGTCAAGGCGGTGCGGAAGCACAAGCGCATCCTGCAGACCGCAAGCCAGTTCAGATCCAACCCGCTGATCCGGTTCGGCTGTGAGCTGGTCCGCAACGGGCGCATCGGCAAGCTCAAGACCATCAAGACGTACATCGCGTTGAACAACAAGAAGGGGCCGGGCCCGGGCTGGAAACCGATGCCCGTGCCCAAGGGATTCGACTACGAGATGTGGCTCGGCCCCGCGCCCAAGGTGCCCTATCACGAGAAGCGCTGCATCTACAAGTTCCGCTTCAACCTCGACTACTCCGGCGGCCAGATCACCAACTTCGGGGCGCACTCGATCGACATGGCCCAATGGGGCAACGGCACGTGCCTGACCGGACCGGTGGAGGTCGAAGGGCTGCACGCCAAGTGGCCTCCGAAGGGCAGTCTGTTCAACACGGCGCTGGAATCCAAGTTCCGGGTCCGCTACGCCAACGACGTGGAGCTAACGTGCGAGAGCGCACCCCCGCATCTCGGAGCGCGCTTCGAGGGCACCGAAGGCTGGGTGCAGGTCGGTAGGAAGCTGGAAACGCATCCCAAGTCGCTGGCGACCTCGACGATCGGCCCCAACGAGATCCACCTCCCGCGAGGCAACCCGGCCCGCAAGAACAATAGGCCCGGACCCTACTACGCCGAGCACGTCCGCAACTTCATCGACGCGGTCAAGACGCGGAAAGACCCGATCGAGCCCGTGGAGATCGGCCATCGGACGGCCAGCGTCTGCCATCTGGGCAACATCGCCATCAGGCTCATGCGAAAGCTCCAGTGGGACCCCGACAAGGAACGGTTCGTCAACGACGACGAGGCAAACGCGATGCTCAGCCGCCCGATCCGTCCGCCGTGGAATCTCTAGAGGCAAGCGCCGTGTCGATCCTGACCCCAAGTGACATCGAGCGGATCAACGAGGAAAGCCTACGCGTCTTGTGGGAGACCGGCGTGCAGGTGGACGACGCCGCCATCGTGACGCTCTTACAAGAGCACGGCTGCTCGGTCGTCGATGATACGTGCGTGGTGCGCTTCCCGCGGGACATCGTCTACAACGCCCTGAAACAGTGCCCCCGAGAGATCAAGTTGGCCAGCCTCGACGGTGAGGTGACGATGCTCATCGCGGGCGGGCCGAGCGTGTTCTGGACGGGCAACGCAATCAACCTGGCGATCGACAAGCACACAGAGCCGATCGACACGGGGCGTTTCGTGGATCTGGTCCACGTGGTCGACGGTCTGGAACACGTGCACGCCATGGTCAGCACGTGCCTGGCCGACGTGCCCGCACCGGTGCGAGGCCTGGTGGGGATGCGGCTGATCGCCGAGAACTGTCTGAAGCACATTCGGCCCTGCATCTACGACGCCCGCGAGACCCAGGGCATGATCGAGATGGCCCAGGTGATCCTGGACGGCGGGTCCCTGGCCGATACGCCGATCTTCAGCCTGGGATACACCGCGGTCAGCCCGCTGCGCTGGTCGGCGGTGGCGTTGGCCGCGTTCCGTGAGAGCTCGGGGCACGGCGTGCCCATGATGGTCAACGCCGAGCCGGCGGGCGGCGTGACGGCGCCGGTCACACTGGCCGGAGAGTTGGTCGTGGGGAACGCCGAGGCGCTCAGCGGCGTGGTGATCTGTCAGCTCCTGGAGCCGGGCAGGCCGCTGGTGTTCAACATGGGATTCGCGCACGTGATGGACATGCAGACCACGACCATGCGAACCGGTGCCGTGGAGAACGGCCTGCTCCAGGCCGCGGGCGCCGAGATCGCCGCGTTCCACGGCCTGCCGAGTGCGGCATGGCTCAGCACCGAGAGCACCATGGTGAGCGCGGGAGCGGGGTACGAGAACGCCATCACGGGGATGCTGCAGGCATTGAGCCATGCGAACATCATCTGGGGCATCGGCAACCTCGAGTCGACCAAGTGCATGTCGTTGGAGATGGCCGTGATCGGCAACGACATCGCCGGTGCCCTGCGGCGGGCCCAGAACGGGATTCGCGTCGACGATGAGACGCTGGCAACCAACGTGATCCGAGAGATGGGCCAACGGGCAGGATACCTGGACCACCCGCACACGCTGGCCCACTTCAGGCAGGAGTACTACTTCCCCCACGTCACCAATCGCCGTCCGCGAGGCAATTGGGAAGCCGTCGGCAGTCCGACCCTCATCGACGAGGCCCGTGCGCGGATTGAGGCGCTCAGATCGCGTCCGACGCGCACCGTCCTGTCCGACTCGCAACGCAACGAGTTGCTAGCCATTGAACAAACATGGCGACGGGCGTTGACGTAAGGTCCTACGACAGCCGGATACGCGAGCCTCCCGCCCTTAACGGGAATCGAACCGCGCGGTAGAATCCTACGTGGCTGTGACAGCAGCCCTTGCCGCAACCGGTTGGCGCAAGGACTCCATCCATGACCCCGGACGATTTCGAGCGCCAGCGCCGAGATGCGATTCACCGCATGACGCCGGGTGAGCGCTTCCAGAGGTGCTGCGAGTTGTACGCTTTCATGCACCAGGCCTTGTCACTCCAGATCGCGGAGGATCATCCTTCCTGGTCCGTAGATGAGGTCAAGTGGCACGTGGCCAAACGAATGTACTTGACAGACCGTGGCGCCCAGGAGCTGTTGGCGCTCGCAAGGGACCCCAGGCAGCGTGATCGACTTTGACGTTACTCTGCATCGCATTGTCTCCGCCCTGAGCAAGGTGGGGGTCCGCTTCCATCTGACCGGAGGGCTTGCGTCGTCACTATACGGCGAACCCAGGTTCACACAGGATATTGATGTTGTCGTCGATTGCGCAGGCCGGGGGACGACCGCTTCCGAATTCATCGGAGTCTTGTCCGAGGAGTTCGTGGTAAGCGAAGAAGCCATCGTCGAGGCCATCCGCACTGGCCAGCTGTTCCAAGCGATCGATCGCGAGACCCTGATCAAGGTGGATCTCCACACGATGCCTCTTATCCCGGGCGAGCTGGACCGAAGCGCGAGGCGGAAGTTCGCGAAGGGTCTGGAGGTCCCGGTGGTTTCGAAGGAGGACGCCGTTCTCTCGAAGCTGCTGTGGATCAAACAGGGAAGTGAGAAGGGCCGGCAGGATGTCCTGGGAATCCTCTTGAGTCAGGGCGATCTCGACATGGCGTACCTCCGGTCCGCGGCTCGCGATCTCGGCGTGCACGGGCTCCTTGCGGAACTGGAGACTCAGGCGGAGTCAATGAGGTAGTCGCGCTCGACCTCTAACGCTGAACAGACGCACAAGCGGTTCTGCCTGGCATGATGGCCAGGAAGGTTGAGATGTGCTTCGAATGACCTCCCCATCGTCTTGACCTGCCTACCCCGCTCGGAACTACAATCTGGCCATGAAGCGCGCAGGTCGGTATCTCACAATTGGGGCGTGTCTTGCTGCTGTCCTGGGTACTGCTCGTGGTGAGACTCTCGCCCGAGGGTCGGACGGGCTCATCATTGTCGCTCCGGAGCGATTCTGCGGCGCCTTGGCCGATTACGTCCGCCACAAGCAGCACCAGTTGCCGACCGGTCTGCTTTGCCTCGAGGAGATCCTGAGAGACACGCCGGGGACCGACGACCCGGAGCGTCTGAAGCGCCGGATCTACGACGGATGGAAACGCCATGGGTGGCGCTACGTCCTTCTCGTGGGCGATGCCGACGTCCTTCCCGTGCGCTACATGGTTCTCGATCGTGTGACGCCGACGGCGTATGACTACGCCTTCTACCCGAGCGACCTCTACTACGCCGACCTGGCCAAGCGCGACGGGTCGTTCGAGGACTGGAACGGCCGGAAGGACGGGTTCCATGCGGGCTATTTCGGCGAGGTGCGCGGCGAGAAGAACAAGACCGACCCGATCAACTTCGATGCCATCGACTACCTTCCCGAAGTCGCAGTAGGCCGCTGGCCGGTCAGCACCCCGGATCAGGTCGGGGTCATCGTCGCCAAGACCATCCGATACGAGCAGGGCCTTCAGGATGCTGGGAAGCCCGGGACCCGCCGGGCGGCCTTCGTCGCCGTGGCCGGTTGGGTCGACAGCCGTCCCCTCTTCGACCGGCTTGCCATGATACTGCCTCCCGGCTGGTCCGCCGAGAAGCGCTACTTCCCCGAGAAGCGGAAAGGGCCAGCCACTCCGCCCCCGACGGCCGAAGAGGTCATCCGCCTGATGAATGAGGGGCTGAGCCTTCTCGTCCATGCGGGCCACGGCAAGGACGACCGGTGGGAAAAATCTTTCGGCCTGGCCCACCTGTCCAGAATCCAGAACGCCGGGTGTCTTCCCATCGTCATCTCGGCCGGTTGCTCGACCGCCCGCTTCGCAGCCCTGCCGCCGTACGAACCCTATCTCGACGTGAACGAAAAGGACCACCGGGGGACAAACCACAAGGAGGTCTTCACCAAACCGCCGCCTCCCCCCGCGCCGTACCAGACAGGCAAATACAACCGCACCGGTCTGGGAGAGGGCCTGGTTCGAGAGGGACCGAGCGGAGCCGTGGCCTACATTGGGTGCAACACGGGGAGCCAGCCCTGCGGACTTACGCTCGTGGAGGGATTCGTGACAGGCCTCCGAGGAAGGTCCGAGCCCCGCCTTGGGGACGTGTGGAACCGGGCGATCCGCCACTACTACAAGAAAGAGAAGCTCGCCACGCTTCGTCCAACGCGTAGCTGGTACCCGCCGAGCATCTTCTTTCAGGGGATGAAGTTCATAATCTTCGGCGATCCCTCCCTGCTGCTGCCGTCTCCCTTTAGGAAGACTTCGCGCTCATCCAGCCGGCCTCGAGAGACCGACCGATGAGCAGGGGACCTGCCGGCGATGTGAGGTGAGCAATCGCGGCCCTGGCGCAGGTTCGAATCCCCGGGCGATCCCAGCGGCCAAGCTCACCGGGAGCCCAACGATTTCCTCGCTTGTCCGCCCCATACCCGAGCGGTTACCGTGCATCTCCGTGGACTGACCGAGGTGCGGGTCCCAGCTGGGGAGTCTGCCGCAATGACCAGGTTTCTGATCGCCCTTTCCGTGACGTTCCTCACGATAGCCTTCGTGCCGGCCGGGGCGCTAGGGAAGGAAGGCTATCTCGTATCGGACGGCGTCCGAATTCACTACACGGACGAAGGCACCGGGCCGCCGGTCGTGTTGGTCCACGGCTTCATCGCCAGCGGCAGCATGAACTGGCGGATCCCGGGAGTGATCAAACTGTTGGTCCCGGACTACCGTGTGATCACGCTCGACCACCGCGGGCACGGCAAGAGCGACAAGCCGACGAACGTCGACGACTACGGCGTGAAGATGGTCCACGACGTGCTCAACTTGCTGGACCACCTGAAGATCGCAAAGGCGCACTTCGTGGGCTATTCGATGGGCTCGTTGATCACGATGAAGCTGGCAACGATGGCGCCGCAGCGGATGCGCTCGGCGGTGATCGGCGGCATGGGGTGGGTCCCGCAGGGACGCGCCTTCGCGGGTCGCGGGGGACCCCGCAAGATGGACCCGCCGTTGCGAGCGTGTGCCCGCGCGTTTCCGACGCTGGGCATCACCCGTCAGGAGCTGGCGGCGATCCGGATTCCCGCCATCATCGTAATCGGCACCGACGACCATCTGGTCGGACGACGCGTCGAGCCGCTGCGCAAGGTGAGGCCGGACATCCCGGTCGTCGAGGTCCCCGGCGCCAATCACATCAACTGCATCTTCAGGCCGCAGTTCCGCAAGGCGATCAAGGCCTTTCTGGACAAGCAGGTCGCGGCGTCGACTGCAACCACCACCCCGGCCCGGAAGTGGCCCCTCGTCCCCTTCTGCATCGAGCCGCCGGCCGGGGCGCTGAAGGAGCTGGGCTACAGTGGGTACGGCCACCTCTGGCTGCCCGGCGCCGAGCAACGCGCCGCCGCCCTCAGCCGCGACGGGCTCCGTCTGTTCCAAGTGATCCTGCGGGCGGACTTGTCCAAGCCTCAGCCCGTCGATGAGAAGGGGATCGCGCAGGTTCTGCCCGCGCTCAAGCCGCACCGAACCCAGCTGGTGATGCTGATGGTCGGGGGCAAGCCGTCCGACCGCACGCTGGATGATCAGGCGGCGACGCTCATCACCCGCTTGGCTGATATGGCCAAACCCCACGGCGTGAGCATCGTTCTCTATCCACACACGAACGATTGGCTGGAGAAGACCTCGGACTGCGTGCGGCTGGCGAGCAGGATCAATCGCCCGGGCGAGGTCGGCGTCATGTTCAACCTCTGCCACTGGATGAAGGCCGACCCCAACCGCGATCTGCGCGCCGTGCTCACCGAGGCCAAACCGTGGCTGATGGCCGTGAGCCTCAGCGGTTCGGACACGCCCGAACAGGTACGGGCAGGCAAGGGCAACTGGATTCAGCCGCTGGGTGAGGGACGCTACGACGTTCGTCAGTTGCTCAAGATCCTGGCGGAACTCGACTACACCGGCCCGATCGGCTTGCAGTGCTACGGGCTGAAGGGCGATCCCCGCAAGATCCTCGCTGAATCGAAGGCGGCGTGGGACAAGCTAACCGCCTCCCGGCCGTGAAGTCGCACGGCCCGGCTCGCAGGTTTCCGCGACACGGGCCGTTTCCCGTTCCCACTGCGTATCGCTCGCTTCGAACGGCACCGTCACGACCCGGTAGCGGAACGCCTTGTTCGCAGGAACCGTCTTGCCCAAGAACGTGGTGAAGTAGTGCTTGCGGTACCGATTGGGAACGTCCCAGTAGCGCGTTCGCCAGTCATCGTCCCGGGGGGCGTCGAGCACGTACGTCACGGCCCCCCTGCCTGAGGGCCGGTCGTAGATGGCCGACCAACGCGTGGGCCGGTCGATCTTGTGTTTCCTGTCTCCGTTGAAGGCACCGTCCACGCGCTTGCCGTCGAGCAGCTCAGCGATGTAGTCCGTGGCGGTCGGTGTCCACGGGTGCATGAAGTGGTAGATGAGGTTCACCGGCGTCGGTTTGTCGGCCTTGAGCTGAACGTCCTCGAAGATGCGGTTGTCCTGCACGCAGATGTCCGTCTCGAGCACGAGACTCCTGATGCGTGACGTCTTGTGCAACCGGAGCCTCCGGCAGCGCACCGTTGCCTCGGGCCTGGCCACGGGGTTGCCGTCGACGAGAAGCTTCAGACCAAGGACTTGCTCATCTTCGTTCTCGGTGTGTCCGCTGCCGATGAACCCGACGCCCGGGAAGCTCACGACCGACCCGTAGTGACTGCCGAATCGGTCCAGACAGATGCGCGTTCCCTTGTAGTCGATTCGGTACAGAGTCCAGAAGGAGCGACTCTCGAAGCGGATGCCGAGGTCACCCACCTCGGCGGTGATCTGCGGCGGCCAGCTCTCGTGTGCCAGTTTGTGAGGGAGCCCCTTCTCGTGATCGGGAGCCGTCCCACGACGCGCCGTCAGTATGTTCCCAGATACGCCTTGCGGCTGTCCGTCGATCGTCAGGCTGTCGCAGTGCTTCCAGCGTAGGGCTGGGGGCTTGCTGGCACGAATCGTAACCTTCTCCAACCGCACGTCCTTGGTCCACTCAGCCGAGAACCCCTCGCGTGTCGTCATCGTGATGTCGGCCAGACGGAGGGATTGGATGGGCGCCTCGGGAAGGCCTTGGAGCTTCACAGCCTGTCCCGCGCCGCTGACCTTCAGGTCTCGGAAGGTCATGTTCCTGAACGTTGGGGCCTTGCCCTTGGTCGTGCCCATCCAGGCGCGATAAGCCGTCGTCATCTGGATGGCCTCGCGTCGGACCCGGGCCATGTCGATGTTCCGCCCCCACAGACGCTCGACCACGCCGCCCCGACCCCGCGTCGACTTCAGACGGATCCCCACGTCTGTGCCTCGAAAGATGCACGAATGGAAGAACACGTTGCGAATGCCCCCGCTCGTGTCGCTGCCGAACACCACGCCGCCATGGCCCTTCTCGGTCAGGTTGTACCGGACCACGACGTTTTCGGTGGCCTTGCCGACGCGCCACCCGTCTTCGTTCATGCCCGACTTCATGCAGATGCAGTCGTCGCCGGTGTTGAAGTAGCAGTGCTCGATGAGCACGTTGGTGCTCGAGTCCACGTTCAGACCGTCGGTATTCGGCCCGCCCGTGGTCAACACGCGTAGACGCCGTGCGATCACCCGATCGCAATAGACCAGATCGATCGTCCAGAACGGGCCGGCCTTGGCGATGGTGAACCCCTCGAGCAGCACGTTCTTGCAGCGAATAGGGCTGATCAGTTGCGGCCGTAGGCCGTGTTCCGGCCTGCCGTAAACCCGCTCGGCCACGGGAACGTCCTTGAGGATCTGCTCCTTGTACATCCGCATGGCCGTGTCGGCTTGGCGCTTCTCCCAAGGCCACCAGGGCCGACCATTGCCGTCGATCGTCCCCGGGCCGGTGACGGCGATGTTTTCGCAGTCGCACGCGTAGATGAGCGGCGAGTAGTTGTAGCACTCGAACCCCGCCCACCGCGTGAAGACGACGGGTAGGTAGTCGGTCGGATCGTCGGAGAAGCGAAGCGTGGCCCCCTGGCCGAGGTGCAGGTTGACGTTGCTCTTCAAGTGGATCGCACCCGTCAGCCAGGTCCCCTTCGGCAACAAGACCACGCCACCGCCCGCCTTCGCGCATGCGTCGATGGCGGTGGCGATGGCCTGGGTGTTCTTGGTGCGACCGTCACCGACGGCCCCATGGTCAGCGACGTTGAACACGCGGTCGGGAAACACGGGCCTGGACAGTTGCGGCATATCGAAGGGCGCGCGAATCGGGGCGATCTGACGGGGCGCTGCATCGGGCCCGACCTTTGCGCGCCAATCCTCTCCCCCAGTCGCAAGGACCGTAGAACTGCACGCCGCAGCTGCCAACAAGAACATGCCCAGCCCTACCTTGCTCAAGAACCGCCCTCCCTCACAAGACGTCTGCCCCCGAGCCAGATAAGCATATCCGTTCTGGCACGCCGAAAATATCTCGATGCTGCGGCAGACAGTATAGCAGCCCGACAGCTTCTTTCGGTAGGATGCCGGTACGATGTTAGCTACACGGGAGATGGCGACCCCTTCAACGCAAGGTGCATGACAATGACGCGCAGAGCACTGATCGTGTTGGTCCTGCTGTCGGTATGTGACGTGGCACGGGCTCAGAAGAGACCGATCCTTCGAATCACGACGACCGTCGATTTCGGCGAAGACCGGGGGCAGAACTTCGGTTCGTTGTTCGAAGCGCGCGGCGCAGACGGCCGGGTCGTCTACGGCGCCGGGTTCGCCGGGCTCTACAATACGCGATTTCGGATGGACCGATTCACGCTGCAGTTCTTCATCCGCGGCGCCGACGACGACGCGGCGACCTTCGAGAAGCTGCCCCCGCCGACCGACGACGGCGGCACGTACCTGTTCGACCTCGACGGGCGGGTGTACCAGTTCAGCCACTACCAGGACAGGACTGCGCGCTACTGGGACGACGCCAGCCGCACATGGCGGGCCGACGAGAGCTTCGGGCGCCAGGCCACACGGAGCGGCGAAGGCAAGATGCGCCTCGCGGGCAAGGTGCTGCAATTCAAAGGCGGCGAAGCGTGGTACGACGGCACGAAAATCCTCAGCAAACCCGAGGTCGGCCACTACCACCACTTCTACTACGCCAACGGACACCTGGTCTTCTTCCACAACAACCGCGGTGGCGATCCAGCCTTCAGCCGTCTCTACGCCGTGCCGTGGATCCCGGGAGGAGGTCCATGCGACCTAGGCAAGGCGATCACGCTCGACGTGAAGTACCCCGGCGAGACCCCGTTCGCGATCGGACAGCTCGGCGGCGAGATCATCGACTCGTCCAACATGGGCGGCGTGTACGCCTTCGACGGCAAGCGGTGGCGCGTGCTCGTCAAGCCGGATAACAAGGTCAGCTACCAGCTCTACTCGATGCTCAACTGGTACGACAAGCTGCTCATGGCCCAGTATCCCACCGGCAATCTGTTCGAATACGACGGCAAGCGGATCCGCCGCCTCGAGGACTCCCCGCCGGTGATGCCGGGCGTGTCGCGTCATGCGCGCGAAGCGCAGACAACCTGCATCTACGGCGGCGATCTGTACGTGGGCGTGTGGCCGTGGGCCGAACTGTGGCGGTACGACACGGATAGGGACAAATGGCACTTCGTCAAACGCATGTTCCAGCGCCCGGCGATCACCGACAAGATGAACCATCCGTGGGAGAAGCGGATCATCGACTACTGCAAAACGCACGACAAGAACATCGTCTACAACAGCTGGGGGCAGCGTGTCACGGGGCTGATCGCGATGACCGACGCGTTGTACATCTCAGTCAGCGCCAAGGGCTGCAACAAGCGTGACATGCGGCTCGCGTTCCTTCACGACGACGACGTGTGGAACGAATACCGCGTCGTGCACCGCATGCGCAAACCCGGCTGCGCCGCCGCGGCGATCCAGTGGACCGGCAAGCCGACGACGCTGCAGTTCACCGTTAGCAACGATCGGATGTCCATTGCCCAGGACGGGCGCAATCTGGTGTCGGCGCCAGTGACCGCCGCATTGACGGCCAAGCTCAAGCATGCTCGGATCGGCTGGGGATCCGGCAGGTTCGGCCCGTTGCGGGGGACGATACGATCCAGCGCTCTGGTTCACTGACGCCTCTCTCTCGTACGTTGCAGTCGTACGAGAGATAGCCTCGACTCGGTTTCTGCCTTCAGAACGGTCAGGCCGGTGTTTGCCCGGCTGCAGGCGATCGACCATTCCTGTCGCCCGCAAAAACGTCGCGGATTTGGCGAAAGGCCAGGAGGAGGAACGCAATCACGCCCAGCGGGATCCCGGTCAGGTATATACAGACGTAGGCGGCATGCCGTAGCGAATGGAGGGGGACATGTACCAGCAATGAGGTGCCGGCGAAGACGGCGGCGAAAACCAGCCACGTCGTCACAGAGGGCCTGCGGCGAGGGACCGCGACTCGCGTGGAAGGCACGGGTCTTCGTGTCACGGCCATACCGAGCAGTGCGATGAAGAGTACGTAGGCGCCCCAGACGACGGCCTGCGGGCCGAGGCCGGGAAGCTTGTCAGACCGCCAGACCAACCCATAGAGGACATACTGGGCCAGCAGCAGCATCGCCAAAACGATCCACTCTATGCCCCGCGGCAGGAGTTCACGCATCGTGAGCGATCCTCCGCCAACCGGGCCAGTCCACAGCCAAACCAGTGCCAGCAGTACCAGGCTGCAGCCAACGGCCGAGCCAGCCGCCACGGCGAACGACGGCATGATGGTGCCGTGGAAGAGGCCCATCGCCGCAGCGAAGATCACCAGCACTGGCCAGTTCGCCAGCCATCTCCGCCATCGGGGCCCGCACGCCGCGAGCATGTCACTGGAGCTCAGCATGCACCGCTCCACCGCGAACAGCGGGACGATGAAGGCCATGAAGGGATGCCACACGAAGACGAGCATGAGCGCCGTGAGGATGTTGAAACCGCCCACCACAATGGGGTTCTCACTAGACAACGGTGTCCAGATGACCTTGGTGATGTAGGCTTCGTACAGGCCGAAGACCACCCCGGCGAACACGAGCGATGCGAAGTCCACTCGGTCGCGTCGCCAGACGATCGAGGCGAGCACGAGCGCGTGGATCCCGTAGATCAGCATCATCATCGGCGTGCCCGGGAACTGCATGAACGCCAGCGGCTGACTGCCCGAGACGACCTCTGCGAAGAACACGGAGAACGCCGAAACGATCAACCAGAAGAGCCAACGGATAAGCCGGCGCGGACGCGGTGGATCCGTATCGATGGGGGCGGCGGTGTCTTCTGTGCGCTCTTCGACGGCGATTTCGGTTGGCATACGTTTCCCCAGGAGCGTTGCCTGCGCATACACTTCCCCTTCTGTGACAACCGCCCGATCTGCACGATCCCCCGCAAGACCGCCGAGGCCGAAGAAAAGCCCAGCGCTGCGTTGCCTACCTCTACTACCGTCTCATTGCTCGCTGAGTTGACAGCAATAGCCTGCCGAATCTGTCACGCGCCCGGATACGCCCGGCGACCTTGCGGCTCGTTGACACTGGGCCGAGAATGAAGGACCTTGCATGGCTTGCACAGACCGTAGGCCGTAGGAGAACAAGTCGATGGCTCGCAGGTTCAACCGGCGGGAGTTCATGGGGACGGCAACGGCCGCTGCGGCGGGGATGATCTCTGCTAAGACCGTGACGTCCGCCGGGATCGGCAGTCGTGACATCCGTTTGGGCTACGTCGGTGTCGGGAGACGCGGCACGCAGTTGCTGGAGTGCATGTTCAAGCACGAGGGCATTTGCGTCCCGGCGGTATGCGACATCAATCCCAAGGCGGCGGATCGGGCGTCGGGCATCATCGCCAAGGCCCGCGGCAGTCGTCCCGAGACGTACACCAAGGGACCCAAGGACTACCTCCGCATGGCTAAGCGGGACGACCTCGACGCGATCATCGTGGCCGTGCCGATGCCCATCCAGGGCCCGATCGCGGCAGCATCCATGCGGGCGGGCAAACACGTGCTCAGCGAGGTCGCGCCCGCCATCACGCTTCAGCAATGCTGGGACCTCGTTCGAGCGTCCGAGCAGAGCGGCAGGACCTACATGCTCGCCGAGAACGTCTGTTACTTCCGCGACGTGATGATGGTCCAGAACATGCTTGACCAGGGCGTCTTCGGTACGCTGACCTACGCCGAGTGCGGCTACATCCATGATCTCCGTCATCGCGGGTTCAATGCGGACGGGTCGCTCAACGACGTGGCCATGATGTTCCTCACCATGATCGGGAACTTATACCCGACGCACGCCATCGGGCCGGTCGCCCAGTTTCTGGGCATCAACCGCACGGATCGGTTCGTGTCCCTCGCAGCGGCCACGAGCATCTCCGGCGCCGTCTCGCACTACGCCGCCAAGCGGTTCGGCGAGAACCATCCGAGCACGAGAATCAAGCCGCGTGGCGGCGACATGACCAACACCTTCATCAAGACGGCCAAGGGACTGCTCATCGAGATCCGCTTCGACATGGCGTCGACGCGTCCGCATCCCAACCCGGTGCAGTGTCTGCTGCAAGGCACCCGTGCGGTGTACCAGGCCGATGGTCGACGGATATACATCGAGGGCAAGAGCAAGGGATACGATTGGGAGCCGCTCGAGAACCACGCGAAGGAGTACGAACACCCGCTGTGGCGCAAGTACGCCAACGAGGCGAAGGGCACAGGCTACGGCGGGGCGGACTACTTCATGACCCGGGCGTTCGTGCAGACGCTTCGGACCGGCGCGGCATCGCCCATCGACGTCTATGACGCGGCGCTGTGGGCCAGCATCATTCCGCTGTCGGCTGCGTCGATCCAGGCGGGCGGCAAGCCGCAGGCGTTCCCGGACTTCATGAAGGGGGCCAAGACAGGATGACCTACGCAACCTTGGCTAGCCATGCCATGGGGAGGAATCTCCTGATGATGCTACCCGCGCTTCGGTCGGGATGGCTCTCAGCGTTGTGCCTGGGTGGGCTCGTGGAAACCGCATCGCTCGCCGTGGCCGCGTCGCCGTTGGTGAACGAGACCGGTCGCCGGTTGCCCGTTGTCTACGAGGCAGATGTCGCAGTCGTGGGAGGAAGCACGGGGGCGGTAACCGCGGCGGCATCGGCGGCCGAATCGGGGGCAAGGGTCTTTCTGGCCACGCCGCGGACGTACCTGGGCGAGGACATGTGCGCTGCCTTCCGGCTGTGGCTCGAGCCGGGCGAGGCGCCCCGAACGCCCCTCGAGAAGGACCTCTACCGTAACCCCGTGCGAACCCGAGGCCTGCCCTTCAAGTACGAAGCGAACCGCCGGTCGATGGACAAGCACGTGGACACCGACCCGCCGGGGATGCTGACCGATGGCCGGTACCGAACCGCCTTCACCGAAAGCGTGCAGTACAACGGTGACGTCACCATCACCGCCGACCTGGGCGAGCCCAGGGCATTCGACGAAATCCGTGTCATGTACTTCCAGTCGGACCGTCGTTTCGAAGTGGATACGGTCACCGTCTTCACCGGGAATGATGGAAAGACATGGTCGCAGCGCGCACGGATCCGCAACCCGCAACTCGGCAAGGGCGACTGGGTGACCTCGCCCCTGACCCTCGGCATGCCGCTCGCGGCGCGAGCGCGATACGTCCGATTCCACATCACGAAGGGGAAGCAGGCGGAGCGGATGTTACTGGGCGAGATCCAGATTCTGTCGCGGCAGCGCGAAGGGGAAGGCCCGTCGAAGCTGCCCCTGGCGATCCCGCCGATGCAGGTCAAGCGTATACTCGAGCAGGCGTTGCTGGATGCCGGCGTGGAGTTCCTCTATGGCTGCTATGCCACGAGCGTACTGACGGACCCGTCTGGCGCGCCCGCGGGGTTGGAGATCGTGAACCGGGCCGGACGTCAGGCCGTCCTTTCGAAAGTCGTCATCGACGCCACCGACCGCGCCTGGTTGGCCAGGGCCGCCGGGGCCCGGTTCCGCCCGTATCCGTCGGGCCCGCAGACGTTCCGAAGGATCGTCGCCGGCGGCGAGGCGCGCGTGGGCGAGAACATGAGTCACACCGTTCTCGAACTCGCGCGCCCCCTCGGAGGACGCCCTCCCGCGCAATACGGTTCTCCGGGCTTCAGCAAGACGATCCAGAAGATCAACGCGCCAATGTCGACGGCGTTCCCGAAGCTGTTCGTCTACGCCCTGCAGATCCCTATGCCGGACGGCTCCTTTGCGTCCTTTGCGGAGGCCGAGCAGGTCGCGCGGGACCGAACGCACCACCCCAAGGGTCTGGTGCGTTCCGAGACGATCTGGCAGGTGCCTCCTGACGCGATGCACGGGAAGACCTCGGCGACGGGCCCCTGGGCGGGAGCCGAGGCGGTAGCACTAGACACGTTCCGGCCCGCGGGGATCGAGCGGTTCTATGTGGTCGGTGGGTGCGCCGACGTCACCCGCGAGGCAGCCAAGTCGCTGCTGCGTCCGCTGGCGTTGATGCGCGTTGGGGCGCGGGTCGGGAAGGCGGCGGCGGAACAGACGGCTTCGACGGCAGCGTCGGGCGCAGCGCGGCTGGCCGGCAAGCCCGGCCATCCACGTACCCCGGGAGACACGCGGGAACCGTCTTGCGGGTTGCGCCCGACGGACACCCCGGCCCGTTGGGTGCAGGCCAACGCACGAAGCGTCCCCGTCTTCGGCGAGTACGACGTCGTCGTGGCCGGCGGAGGAACGAGCGGGGCGCCGGCGGCCATCGCGGCCGCCCGACAAGGCGCTCGCACACTGGTCCTCGAGTATCTCACCGATCTGGGAGGCGTCGGGACCACCGGTCTGATCGGCTACTACTGTGCCGGCTACCGAAAGGGATTCACCGCCGAGGTCGACGCGGGCATCGCCAAGATCGGCTCGCCCTCCTATGTCGAAGGCAAGATGGCGTGGTGGCGGCGTGAGATCCGAAAAGCCGGCGGGACGATCTGGTTCGCCGTGCTGGCCTGCGGCGCGTTCGTCGACGCGGGACAGGTGAAGGGCGTTATCGTGGCGACGCCGGAAGGCCGCGGCGTCGTCCTGGCCAAGACCGTGGTCGACGCCACCGGCAACGGCGACGTGGCCATCGCAGCCGGGGCGAAGCCCATGTACGTGGGCGCGGAAAGCGCGGCGATGCAGGGAACGGGCCTGCCCCAATGGGAGATCGGCGCCAGCTACATCAACACCGACTGGACCTTCGTCGACGAAACCGACCTGGTCGACCTGCGCAGCGCGCTCGTGGCCGCCAAGACCCGCTACCCAGGCGCATGGGATCTGGGCCAGCTTGTCGACACGCGGGAGCGTCGGCGCGTGTTGGGCGAGTACGTCATGTCGCCGCTCGACGTCATCAACCGCCGTACCTTCCCGGACACGGTCGGCATCAGCCAGGGCGGGCGCCTCGACAAGCATGGATTCACGACGCATCCCTACTACCTCATCAACAACCATCGCGGCGGTATCGCGTATACGCCCTACCGATGTCTGCTGCCCAAGGGTTTGGAGGGCATCCTGGTCCTCGGCCTGGCGGTCAGCGCCCATCACGACGCGATCCCGTCGATCCGCATGCAGCCCTGTATGCAGAACCTAGGCTACGCGGCCGGCTGTGCAGCGGCCATGGCCGCGAGGCAGGGCGGCAAGATCCGGTCGGTCGATATCCGCAAGCTTCAGAAGCACCTCGTGTCCGTCGAGTGCCTGACGCCGGAGGTGCTCACCCATCAGGATTCGTTTCCACTCCCGGACGAAGTGGTCCACAGTGCCGTGCGACACCTGGTCAAGACCGACTACAAGCGATTGGGCGTGCTCATGGCCGCGTGGGACCGTACCGCGCCCCTGCTCCGCAAGGCCCACGATTCGGCCGCAACGCCCGAAGGCAAGCTTCGCTGCGCCCACGTGCTGGGCGTCATGGGCGACCCGGCGGGATACGACACGCTGGCCGATGCGGTTCGGCAGGCGAAATGCTACGACACGAAGAACATCGATACGTACTTCCCATGCGTGACCTGGCTGGACAGCTACATCATCGCGCTGGGGCGTACACGGGACCGTCGGGCCACGCCCCTGATCCTGGAGAAGCTCGAGATGCTCGGCAGCGGCGAGGGCGGGAAGCGCTTCAGCCACTACCGCGCCGTCTGCGAAGCGCTGGAGCAACTCGCCGACCCCGACGCGGCAGCGCCGTTGGCCCGGCTGCTCAAACGGTGTGGCGGCGCGAACAAGGTCGTTGCTGAACTGAAGAAGGCCGATGGCTCCAGTCGCGGACGCGGCGGCATCCGCAATCTCATCATCGCCCGCGTCCTGTATCGCTGCGGCGATTGGGAGGGCTCGGGGCGCGCCGTGCTGAAGGCGTACACGTCGGACCTCAGGGGCGTCTACGCGCGTCATGCAAAGGCCGTGCTCGAACGTAAGCCCGGAGAACCGACGCGACCCGATGGGTGGATCGGGCTATGATCGAGTTGCCTGCGACAGTCCCGCCAACGTAGCAGCGCTGCGGGGATGTTCGCTTGATCACAACGAACAGGAGATCGTCCTCATGTCTTTCGTCAATGTGTTGATCCTCTCGAGCTGCCTGCTATTGCTCGCCAGGTCGGTCACAGGGGCGGAGAGCCCTTCTGCCGGCCCCCTGCGCGCCGGCGTGGCCAAGAGCGACATCACCACCGATGCCAAGGGGGTCCGCGTCAATGACCCCTTGTTCGCCAAGGTCCTTGTCATGGACGACGGCAAGACGAAGCTGGCCATCATCGCCATGGACGTGACCGCGATTGGCGGCATCGGCGAAGTCCCGGACGACTTCCTGCCGAAGCTCCGCGACCGGATCCAGAAGGAGCTGGGGATCCCCGGCAGCAACGTCCTGGTCAACGCCTCTCACACCCACCCGCCAGGCCGATTGCTGTGCGATCCTGCCGATCAACTCGAGAGAACCTTCGATGCGGTCAGTCGGGCTGTGAAGAATATGACCGCGGTCAAGGTCGGCGCAGGCGTCGGCCACGAGGACAGGATCTGCATGAACCGAACGCTCAGACTCAAGGACGGCATGAACTGGACGATCCGCCACGGCAATCCCTGCCCGCCGGACGAGGAGGTCGTGGGGGTCGGGCCGATTGACCCCGAGATCGGCATCCTTCGCATCGACCGAACGGACGGTCGCCCGCTGGCCGTGGTCTACAACTTCGCCTGCCATCCCTATCTCGGCGTCCCGCGAGGGGGCGTCACCGCCGACTATCCCGGGTTTGCCTCCAAGGTCATCGAAGAGAATCTGGGCAATGGTGCAATGGCATTGTTCCTACAGGGCGCGGGGGGGGACATCACGCAGGTCCTCTACAAGGACGTCAGCCGGCCCAGAGACGCCGAACCGCAAGGCACGATGCTGGGCCTGAGCACGCTGAAGGCGCTGAGAAGCATACAGACAAAGGCCGCAACGCTCAGTGTCGTTCTCGAGACGCTGAAGCTCCCGAGGAAGAACGACTTCGACGAATGCGTTGCATCCTTGCAGGCCGAACAGGACAAGCTGCTCAAGTCGCTCAGAGGCACCAGTCTGAACATCAAGACCTTCCTGCCTCTGTACATCAAGTACGAGCTCCATCCCGAAGCGCCGTCGTACTACTCCTACCGGTATCTCCAGGCCGAGAAGATGGGCACCGACGAGCTGTCCGCGATAGACGCTCAGAACAAAGGCCACCTCGCCAAGTATCTCAGGAACATCCGCACCATGGAGAAGCTGGCGAGAATCCAGGATCAGATCGCCACGCTGCGAAGGCACCAAGCGATCAACACCAAGGCCGGCGAGCCGACGGTCACGACGGAGGTCCAGGGCATGAAGATCGGCGACTTCGTGCTGATCACGTCGCCGGCCGAGGTGCTCGTCGAAGTCGGCCTGAACGTCAAGAAGGCCTCGCCCCACGAGTACACGTTCATGGCCGCCTTCTCGAACGGATACATCCACTACGGCCCGCCCGCATCCCAGTACGGCAAGCGAGGCTACGAGGTCACCGAATGCCTCCTGGCCCCGGCCTGGCAGGAAATGTACGAGAAGAAGGCCGACGAAGTGATCCGAAGGCTGCGATAGATCGGGTGCCACTGGCAGCTCGCTGGCAGTGTGTTTCTTGGCGGATAGCCTTCAGCGGGGGTGCCCCGTCGCTTCAGCGTTGAGACACATGAATTCGCCTTCCCCGCCGCTGAAACGATGGGGGCACCCACGCCGTCGTCGGTTAGCTTCCTGCCGGTTGCTCCTCAGTAATCTCGACGGCACTCAACATGGGTGCTGGCTTCCCGTCGGCTCCGCGGCTTGGGGCATTGAGCTCGATCAGCACTTGGTTGCTGGCCTTCACGCCCCTGAACTCCTTGACGAGCGCGATGTTTCGGCCGCCGGCTTGCTTGGAGACGTCGAAGTCTCTCAAGACGGTCTTGCCCTGAAGCGCAACATCGAACATGCGCTCGCCTGCCTCCACGTCGTCGATCTCTGCGAAGTGGAGACACACGGCGAAGGACCGCTGCGCGGGAGGATCGGCGGGAGGAGCGATGAGCCGCCGGAACCTGCAGCAGCTATCGAATCTCACGCTGTAGTACGGATCCGTCACGAAGACCCCCTCGAATCCCGATTGGGTGACGTTCAGCGACATGCAATTGAGTTGGAGCCGTTTGACGCTCATGCCAGATCGGGTCAGGGTCTTGATGGGTACGGCCACCTCGGTCACCCATCCGCCGGGGACCTCCTGCACGGCATGCCGCCACTTGCCTCTCCAACTGGGGTCCGTCTTTCTGCCCCTGCCGACCGTGCCGAACCTGGCCAAGGCGTTACCGCTCCGCCTCATGATGAAGCGAATGCCGACGCCCTTCCCGCTGTCGGCGAGGTAGATGTCAAACCCGTCGCGGTTGCCCTGCGTTGCCTGGTCCGCCTCGGCGCAGACGTGGGCGAGGGGTCTGCGGTGATAGCCGAAGTAGACGTTCTCGGCGTCGCGGAAGATGCGGAGATCGAGGCTAGCGCCGAGCATGGAGAACGGCGTGCTCTCGAAGGGAACGGTCGGCAGATCCTTCCAGCAGGCCTCGTCGAGCTTGCCGTCGATTTCGGGGGAAGCGTCCCGCTCAGGCATGACGATGCCGGGCTGCAGGGAAAGGTCGATCGCGATCCTGCCGGTCCCGCGCAGCCCGGATGCATAAATCCACGGAGCATCCGTCCCCTCGATCACCGAAGTGGCTCGGCGGCGATGGACGCACGTTGCGTTTGTCAGCGAAACGGCAACGGGCGCTGGGCAGGCGCTGGCCTGTATCGGCCTGGGAAAGCCCAACCATGCCCTCCCTCGCGCGTCCTTCCGATCGCCGGGCGCGCCGAAGTTGACGGCGATCCGCTTGATGGGGCCGCTGTTTGCACGGCGAGGGAGGACGTACCACGTGTCACCTCGCCCGGGCGTGGACATGAGCGCCAGGTTCGTCTTGAAGTTGTAGGAACAGCAGCATCCGCTGTAGCCCTGGGGATGAATCAACAGTCCGTTTGCGGCCAGGAGGGTCCGCGCGCAACCCGACCGCACGCCGCCGAAGTTGGTCGTTCCCTCGGTCTCCATGTCGAAGAAGCCGTCGGCCCCGGAGCGGAAGAACAGCACGTGCCGACACCCGGCGATCGGACCGCAGCCGTATGCCCGGTGGTAGGACCACGTCACTTGCTGACCGGTCAACACGTCCTCGGTCGTGCATTGTTCTCCGGTTCGTAGCTCGTAGGCGCGCGAGGACGTGATCAACCGATCGCCGTAGACGATCGGGAGCTTCCCCGGCCGAGTGTCCTTCTGCCACAGCTTCTTGCCGGTGGCCGCGTCGTAGGCCGCGTTGGCGCCGTACAAGACCACGCCGTCGGCATAGACCAGGTGTCCCCAGCTCGGCAGCCCCATGAACAGATGCGTGACGTTCGACTTGAGCCGGGTGAAGCTGCTCCGGTCGCCGAGGAGCGGGACGTCGTCCTGCCGCCAGAGCTCCGAGCCATCGGCCAGCTTCAGCGCGACCAGCGATAGCTTGGCGTCGATCTCGCCCTTGCGGCGCCTGGCTCTGACCAGATCGGCCTTGGACGTCCCGTCGATCAGGAACAGCCGCCCGTCGCCGAAGGCGATCTCGACATTTGCCACGATCCGATCGGGCCTCGGGCGATAGACCCACCGAGGCGATCCCTTCTTCTTGTCGAGCGCGAACAGGGCCTTGCTCTCTGAACGCCAGAGCAGGTGCGATTCGGCCGACTGTCCGGCCGTGACCGGGACGTTGTAGGTTCCCAGCAGAAGATCGTCCGCGGTGGACAGGTAGCCCCAGACCAGGTCTTTTAGATTGGGCACGTTGGGATTGGCCCCAGTGGCAACGGGCATCGCCTCTTCGACGCTCTTGGCCATGCTCGCCGAGGCCAGCGCCCACCCGCGGCCGCCCGCTGTCACCATCACGGCGAGCACGTGCTCGCCGGCCGTCACGTTCACGTCGAAGAACCGGTCCTTCGGGGAACAGGGGGTCTTGGTGAAGTAGCCGCGACGCTTGGCGATGCTGTCGTCCCGCAAGGCGTCGAAGACCGGCCTGCCGTCCAGAAACCACTGCATCCCCCAGTCGGCTCCGGTCCCGATCAGCAGCTTGCCCGCCTTCGGGCAGCTGATCCTCGCGAACGCGTAGCAGATTCGACCGACGTCGTGGTAACTGAAGCGCTTGCCTCTGCGAGGATGCGCAGCTGGCGTCTTGCCTGCAGCCAGGGGCTTCAGGCCGTATCCACCGTAAAGCGCGGTGAGATCGATGACGCCGTTAACGGCCCTCAGCTCAGACGCCACATACGCCTCTCCGTTCACCGTCACGCGTTCTGGAGCGGTTTTGAGCGCGGCCCTCGAGAGCGGCGGCTTGCCCTTCGCGAACGGCCCGATCACCTGCCATACGCTTGGCCATGCAACGTCCAGATAGTCCGGCACGGTGGGCGACTTCGTCCCTCGAATGACCGACCCCGGAATCGCGTAGGTAGAGATCGTCTTGCCCGTGGCCTGGTCGAGACGATGACACTTGTCCGACTGGACGACATAGACACTGTCGCCGTCGGCCACGAGACTGCTGGCGTAGTACTGCGCATAGATCCGCCCTACCTGTGGGATATGGTGGCTCCACAATTCCCGGCCGTTGTACGCGTCGAACGCGATGACGTGATGTTGGCCCTGCAGGAAAACGCGGCCGTTGACTGAGACTGGGGACGACCCCATGAGGTGACGATCGACCAGTCGGCCCGGCCCGGGGCCGCCGAACCAGAGCAGCGCTAGGGGAAACCGCACGCGGCTCTCGGCCCCGACGCCGCTGCGCCCGCCGTCCGCCCACGGATACCGCCACTCGCCCGACCCGGGCAGCTTGCCGCGGACAACGAGGTCCCCGCTCTGGTCGACTTCTCTGTCTGGCACGCCCGTATCGTTGATGAACGCCTTCATGGCGGCGGCGTCGAGATCAACGAAGCAGAGCGCTCCGCCGCAGGGCCGCAGAACGCGATAACATTCCTTTGCCGAGATGCCCTTCGTCTTCCCGGAAACGACCACGAGATCCGCGAAGTAGGACGGAAGGTTCGAGCGCGCTGGATGCTCAGCGACGCGCACGGCGACGCGGGAACCGAGAAGACCGGCCTCCAGGAGTCGTTCTTGCTCCGCTGCCGCGGCCGGTGTTGCCGGCAACACGTTGACGACGTGGAGCTGCGTCTGCCCGCCGAGCGCCTCGGCCAAGCGGGTGTCCGGTTCGCCGACCACCAAGGCGTAGCCTTCTGACTTTCCCGATCGTCGGACGATCTCGGCCGCCCTGCGTTTCTGCTCATCGGGGATCGTCGACGGTTCGAGTTGCTCTTGCACTTGCCTGGGCGCGGCGTCGCCGGCCTGGCCGGGGGCGAAACAGCGCAGCATGCCCGACTGCGTCGCAGCCAGCAGACGGCCCCCCGCAACGGCCATCCCCCGCACTTGCTCGCCCTTCAGCTCGACGCCCCACACCGGTTTGCCGTCTGCGGCGTTGAAGGCCTTGATGCCGTCGCGGTTGCCCGTCAACACGGTTCGTCCGGCCAGGGCCATGCAGTAGACGCGGGACGGATGAGGCGTCGTCCACGTCAGGTCCTTCGCTCCGATCCGCCGCTTCTTGCGGACGGCCTTCAGGTCGATCGCGTCGATGCTGCCGTTGCCGGCCGCGTACACGACGTCGCCGGCCACCAGGACCCGGTACTTGCCGGGGATGTGACAGGTCTGCTCCCCGGACGCGAGTGGATAGGCGATCACGCCATCCTCGGGGCATGGTTCCGCCTCCCCAGTGCGGGCTTGCGAGGGGTTGTGGAATCGGTTGTTGGTGTTGAAGTACAAGTCGCCGGCGGCCGTGCACCACACGCCTCCGCCGTACGCGGCGCCGTGGTAGTGCGTCTTCTCGGGCTTGTAGTAGAGCAGGCGACCCGTATGGCGATCGAAACCCGCCGGCACGCTTCTACCCGTCGGAACGAGCAGGACGTCCCCGCAGGACACCAGGTATCCCTGTGGAGCCACGCCGCTGAACCCGTTGGCGACGGCGTGGGGCAGGTCGACGTAGATGTTGCCGCTGCTGTCGTTGCACCACCGCTCTTTGCCCGTCTCGGCGTCGAGGGCGTAGACGTAGACCCCTTCGGTGGGCCACATGCCGGCGATGCAGTAGACGACGTCGCCGACCACCAGCGCGCCGCTCCGACACGGCCAGCGAGAGATCATCCGACTGTTGCCAAGGAGCTTCTCATCGCTCGGCGCGGCCCGGAACCGCCAGATCGACTTGCCCGTCTTGGCGTCCAGACAGTAGAGACACCCGTCGTCGGACACCGCGTAGGCCCGCCCATGGGCGATCGTCGGCGCGAGCCGAACCGGCCCGTTCGTGGTGTACCGCCACACGAGCTGGCCCGTTGCGGCGCTGAGCGCGCGGACGGTGTCATCCGCGGAGGACCCGAAGTAGACCAGCCCGCCGGCCATGACGGGCTGAAACGCGTAGTCGAAGTCCGTCCGATGGAGTTCCTTCCCCGGCTCAGGCCAGGCAGGGCGGGGCGGCTGACTCGGACGGTAGACCCACGTGCTGACGAGCGGGAACGCCAGCTCCTCGGCCGTCACACTGCTTCGCGCCGGATCTCGCTTGTACGTAGGCCAGTCTGCGGCAGCCGGCGAGCAGAGAGACAGGAACACCAGAACGAGCACGGACACAGTTCCACGAAGCGTCGGTTCCATGACGAGCTTCTCCTGCGTTGTTGGCCGTGTGCGCGCGTGCCCCATCGCTTCAACGGTGGGGGACACAACCCCCCCGCAGGTTCACGCGTCCCATCCGCCGGAGCCGGATGCCCACGACGCACCTGGCCCGAGGGTCTCCGCGCAGAACATCGTCACGCCTCACACACAAGCGTAGCAGCACTTTGCCCTTCCCGCCATGAACGACGCGGTGCCGAATAGGCAAGGGCGCGTGGGCGGGTGCTGTCACGCATCATCATGCTGCGCCGCAATGGAGGCTGGTCGCATCTTCCGAGTCCCGAAGGAACGGTTGAGGAACAGGGGCAGGAAGGGCCGGTTGATTCCCGGTCCCTCCGCCTTCTCAACCGTGCGTGCGGATCTCCCGCACACGGCTCTCCGGTCGGTGGACTCACCGAGATTGGAACGTCAGAGCATGGGCCGCCGTCATGGTGAAGCGCCCCCGCTCGGCGAAGAGGCGTTCGCCCAGCGCTGATGATCCCTCCCTCGGCCGCGACCACGCAGGCCGCAACGGCGGCGCAGTTGCCTTCGGCTACAGGCCGGAGAGCGCATGCCTGGCGGGGACTTGCACCCCACGGATCGAGTACACTCTCAGGCGCACTGGCACGGGCGTCTCGCCCGTGAGGGAAGCGGCGTGAGGCGTCTATGGGGGGATCATAGCCGAGGACGGCCATGCTACGTGTCACGGCCAGGTAACCTGGGCCTCAATCGTGTGACGACCAGGGCGGAGGCGCGTCCTATCGCTTGTCAATCGGAAGCCAAGAGGGCTGTCGATGGGGCGCGCGCATGTGTCCCTGCTCGGTGGAACCGTCCCAGGGGCTCGAGATCCCCTGCGCCAATCTTCTTTTTCGGCGTAACCCTTCCCCTGTTCAAGTACAGTTATTGACGGTATGGCGCATCCCCCGGATGACAACGAGGGCAGCGAGATCGTCCTGCTGCGGGATCGGCAACCCAAAGCCATCGAGCGCTGGTTCCTGCAAAATGCCGACGCGGTCTACACATTCGTGTTCTATCGCGTCAGCAGGGACGAAGAGTTGGCGACGGATGTGGTCCAGCAGACATTCACAACGGCCCTGGAGAAGATCGATCAGTACAACCCCCAACGCGGGACGATGTTGGCCTGGCTGACGACGCTCTCCAGGAACTGCATCCGCCAGGCCCTTCGCCAGGCAGGACGGTTCGAAAGCACCTGCGACCTGTGGGAGAACGTGGATCGGACGCTGCTGGCCGCGTACGGCAAGATCGCGACCACGCCGCTTCCGGAACACGCCGTCGAGCGGGCGGAGACGGCCGAACTGGTCCAGATGGCCCTGTCGAGCATTCCCGGCAACTACCAGCAGGTCTTAAGACAGCGCTATTACCAGGATCGCCCGGTCAAGGAGATCGCGTGCACCTGCGGGCTGACCGAAGGCGCGGTCAAGAGCCTGCTCTACCGGGCGAGGCTGGCCTTCAAGACCGCGTTTCGGACGCTCGCCGAGTCAATGCACGGCCAGGCCGCCGTGCACGGGAGGGTCCGATGAACAGCGATGACCCCACAGACCGCGACCACCTGGAAGAGAACGTCCGCCGACTCCTGGCCCGCGCCGAGCCCGATCTGACGCTTCCGGCGGCAAGCAAGGCCAGGATCCTGTCGGCGTTGACGGAGACGGCGACGAGGACGCCTTCGACAACCGGGGGGCTTGTCCAGAAAGGAAGATCGATGATCAGGAGCAAACCAGCGCGCTACGTAGCCGTGTCGACCGCGGCGGCCATCGTCCTGTTGGTGATCGGTTTCTGGCCGAACGACTCGCGCAAGGGAATCGCCTGGGCAAGCGTCGCTGAGAGCGTTGCGCGGATCCGGACGGTCGTGTTCCGAATGCACACCACCGTGACTACTGAAGGGCCCAAGACCATCGTGATGGAAGCGTCCGTGTACCAGTCGTCAGAGCACGGTGCGCGGTCCGACATGTGCCAGGATGGCGAGCTGACGATGCAATCCTTCATGCTGCCTGGCGAGCGCGTCTCCCTCATGCTCTGTCCGAAGTCCAAGACATACGTGCGAATGGTGTTGACCAAGGAACAGACCGAGAAGATGCGCTCGAAGGAGGATCCGCGCGTATGGCTCCCGGCGATGATGGAAGGACCGTACAGGGAACTGGGAACAAAGGAGCTGGGGGGGGTGACCGTTGCCGGTATTGAGGCGAAAGGCCCTGCCGTTCTTGGGGGGATACTCGAGAACGCTGTGGCCCGTGTGTGGGTGGATGTGAAGACCGAGCTGCCGGTTCGGATGGAGATGGAGGGGAAAGCATCTGGGGGCAAGCTCCAGATGAAGATCGTCGCGGACGCGTTCCAGTGGGACACGGCGCTCGATCCCGCCCTTTTCAAGCCGGCGATCCCGGAGGACTACACGGTCCAGGCGATGGGGGCGCTGCCCGAGCCCACGGAAGCGACCTTGATCGAGGCGTTGCGGAGCTTCGCCGATCTGACGGACGGCCGATACCCGACCTCCTTGGCGTACATCACCTCGATGCGAGAGATGACGGAGGCATACTTCGCGAAGCATGGCGTCAAGCCGACCAAGGACGGCGGACTTGGCCAGGAGGCCCTGGAGATGCTGAAGTGCCTGGCCGCCGCGTCGACCTTGTTCTCCCAATGGCAACAAGAGGGCAAGGAGCCCGTGTACCACGGCAGCAAGGTCACGGCGAAGGACGCCGATGCCCCCTTGCTGCGATGGAACGCCGGCGACGGCCAGTACAAGGTGATCTTCGGCGACCTGCGCGTCGAGACGGTCGATTCGACGCAGCTCAAGACGCTAGAGGAACGGGTCCCGGAGTAGAAAGGAAGGCGTCAGGAATCTTTGGCTGCATCTGGTGAAGAGATGTGCGGCCGCACGATCGATGACCAGATCCTGTAGCCCTCGGCGTTCAGGTGGAGCTTGTCCTTGAGGAACAGCTCGTTGCGGGGCCTGCCGTCGGCGTTCAGCAGCGGGGTCGCTACGTCGAGGTAGGTGATGCGGGGATCGCGATGGGCGAGCTTCTCGATCATCGCGTTGACGCGCAGCACCTTGTCCCGCAGCCGCCATCGCGACTCGCACACCTTGACCGACAGGACGATGATCCGCGCTTTGGGCAACGCCTTGTGGATTCTCCGCACCAGCATCCGACAGTCGGCCAACACTTGTTCGGGGCGCTTTCCGGCGGCCAGATCGTTGTCCCCGTCGTACACCACGATGGCCCGCGGACGATACGGCAGGATGATTCGGTCGGCGTAGTAGGCTGCATCGATGAACTGCGAGCCGCCGAACCCCCGGTTGATGGTTGTCAGCTTCGGGAAGCACTTCGCCAGATCCCACAGGCGGGCGGACGAACTTCCCACGAACAGGATCGCCCCCTTGGGCGGCGGCTGTGCCCTATCCTGCGCCTCGAACGCACGAATGGCCTTCTCCCAACGCTTGACGATCCCCTCGGCAGTTTCGGCGTCAATCGATATGGGGACAGGTTCGTTTTTTGTCTTGGGGGCAGGGCGATCGCCGACCAGGAACGTCTCCTTCTCGGCGACGACCGTGCCGTCGGGCCAGGTGACGCGGGCCTCGATGGTGTGGCGACCGGGGCGGAGCTGCATCCTGTCGATGACCGATCGGAAGTGATGGGGCTTGTCGATGGGCGACGCCTTGTACTTGAACCGCGTCATCGGCCGCCACGGGCCGTCGTCGACGCAGGCGCGGGCAGTCGAACCGGCGGGGGCGTCATAGCAGTTGAAGGTGAACACGGCGTCCTTCTTGGCGGCGATCCGGCCGTTCAGGCCCATGAACTCGCCCCGCCGATCGACGTGCGACTCGCAGCTCGAATGATAGCGGTGCGTGATCTTCTTCCCGTCGACCGAGACGATCCGATAGCCGCGCGGGGAGCCGTCGGTGGCCCGTTCGAACCCCCGACCGCTCTTCCACCAACTGCCCGACAGCGAGACCGACTCGACGTATTCCACGCCGCCGACGGTGATCCGCTCGTTCTCGTGCATGTGCCCCTGCAGGACCATCCGGACGCGGTATCGGGCGAAAAGGTCGGTCAACAACTTGTCGTTGGGCGTCTCCCAGAAGGGCCCGTCGTCCAGATCGGTCCGGCGGGCCGGATACGTCGAGACGATCGGGATGTGCACGCCGACGACGATGGGCTTGCCGGCCGGCTGTGCGGCCAGGTCGGCCTTCAGCCACGCCAGCTCACTGCCCTCGACGGCGCCGTGGACCCTTGCGTTGCCTCGTCCGCCAGGATTGGCCTTGTTGCCGTTCAGCACGATGAAATGGACCGGTCCCCAATCGAAGGCGTAGTACGTGGGGCCAAACAACCGTTCGTAGGCCCCGTAGGGATTGGGCTGCCGGACCATGATCTCGTGGTTGCCAATGCCGACCCGCACCGGAATGTTCGAGGTGGACAGGCACTCAACGATGTTCTTGCCGCTGTTGGCCCGGATACAGATGTCGCCTTGGACTAGGATGAAGGCGGGTGTGGGCACAAGCCCGTTTATCTCGCGGATGCTGGCCTTCGTCTTCGGAATGCCCACTTGGTCCGGGCCCGCGCTCAAGGTGCCCAGATCGCAGGCGAACACGAAGTCAAATCGGTCGGGCTGGTCCTTTGGCACGAGAGCGAAGTCGGCACGTCCGGACGCGGCGGCCTGGTCCATCGGCGCGTAGAACGCGTCGGTCCAGTAGCCGCGAGGCGTGGTCACGAACACGAACCGCCCGCTGTCCGACCCGATCCCAAGCGCGTAGTCTCCACTCGCGTTCGTGCGAGCGATGCGGCACCCGTCGGAGACGAGAACACCGGCCAACGGTCTGCCCCCGCCGGTCACTCGCCCGCGGACCGTTCCCGACCCTGCCGCTGCGAGGACCTCGCACACCGCCAGGGCTACACCCACCGCAACCAGCAACTCACGTCGTCGCATCATCGCGTCCCTCTCATGTCGGCGCAAGACCATCCGCGATCCCCTGGTGGAAAACAGCGAAGTTAGCGTGGTTGGGCCAGGGCGACAAGCAGCACATCGGTTTGAAGCAGGTCGTGGGCGTGGGCCGGTTCTGTCGCTCATGATCGCGTTGCGTATTCGTCGAGGTCCGCTGCATCTTCCCAGTCCCGTAGGGACAGCATGAAGCTAGCCCAGCACTTCAGTCCTCCTGGGGATGGTGATCGCAATGAGAATTCTAGTCCCGTTGGGGACGACTGAACCTCGAGTGCCCGATTCAATCGTCCCTGACGGGACGGGGTTTGCTGGGGGGGCACGTGTTCCCAGGACTAAAGTCCTGGGCTATTGTCAGATGTCCCTACGGGACAAGGCGAGCGCCGGGTTTCCCGTGAGGTAGTCGAAGATGCACGCACCCGCAGGTCGTCAACGCGACGGCTTGCGGATCGCCACGTCGGGCTTGACCCGCCATTGGTGGGTTGGGCTGGCGTTCACCGGGCAAAGGGCGTACGGCCGGCCGGGCGTCATCTTGGCGTATTCGTCTCGGGGAACCTGTATGTAGAACTCCTGGGCCCAGTACCCACGCTTGGCAGCGGCCCGCACGGCGGGTTGGCCGGGCGACTTCAGCAGAAACGTCTTGTCCGCCTTGGCGTAGAATGGCCTGTACTGCGCACTGCCTTCGCCTTCGAACCACTCGTCGACGTGCACAAGCATGTGCCCGTCCTGTCCCCCCATCCAGCCGGGCCGACTGATCCTGCTGGGCCGATCGTCCGAATCGAACCAGTAGGCCTTGCTGATCGTCAGCCGTTTGTGGGAGACCTTGGGCCCGCGCGCCTTGCGCGGGGCGGGGTGCTTGAGTCGAAGCAGCGGGGTCTTGCGGATGAGCGTTTGGGCCTCGGACATCGTGGGGGCCGCCAGCAGGACGATCTTGAGCTCGCGGGCCTTCCCCGTCAGCTCAACCGACTGGCCTTGCTTCAGCTCAGCCTCGATCTCCGCCCAAGGGCGCGGCAGCAGATCGTTGTAGTCCTCGGGGATCCGGTCCGGCGCATCGAGCGAAAACAGCAGGACCATCAGGTCACCGGGATACAGGCCGTGCGATTCGTCGAGGACCTCCTCGTAGCTCAGCTCCGAATGGAAACGTCCCGTGCTGTTACGCACACGGCCTTTGACCCTTGTCAGTACCTCGTCGAGGAGCTTGCGCCACGATCTTCTCTCTGGGAACATGACCACGATGTTCGGCTCCGGATGCCGTTTGGGAGGGCGGCGGACGTTGGGATTGGGGATCTTGGCGTGCCGGCCGAACTGATCGGAGATCGACACGGCCGCGTAGGGATTGCCGCACCTGAACGTCTTGCATCGGCCGCTCTTGGCGTAGCGCCAGCCCCACGTCGGCGCCAGGTCGATCTTGCTCAGGTCCGTGAACGTGTAGAGATGCGTCATCAGGCCCAGGTAGTTCTCATCCACGATGGATTGGCCCAGCGCGTTGTAGTTCAGGCGATGCCAGCGATGGCCGACGTAGACCTCATTGAACGTGTGCGCGCTGAAGCCCCACCCCGAGCCGATGCCGCGAAGCGCCTTGTAGCGGACCTGTCGGTGCGTGAGGTGCTTCCGCGCGAGGCGCCGCTGCTGCGGGTCCGTGCCGTCGACGGCGGACACGGCGACGACCATCCGCGTCGGGATGCCAATCGCCCGCAGCGCCGTCGTCAGGTAGACGGCGAACGACGTACACGAGCCGCGCGTCTTGTGGTCATACATCCCCCGGCCCAGCAGCTCATGGTCGAAGTGCTGATCGATCGTCCAATCGTAATGCTCGCTGTCCCGCCCGAACTCGCGCTTGTACGCAGCTTCCAGACCGGGATAGACCGTCGGTGAGCCGTTGGGATAGTGGATGTAGTAGGTGGTGAAGACCTTGCTCAGGGATCTCGCTCGCCGCATCAACCAGGTGGACGCCTTCTGGACCACCTCCTTGTCGGTCAGCCGGTCGACGTGGATCCCAGCCGCCCTCAGATCGGCCAGAAGCCGCCGCTGCATGTCGGCGTCCCAGTTGGTGGTCACGTCGGGCTCGAGATAGCGCGTCATCCCGGCGTAGTCCCGCCGCCAGGTGGGGTTCGGCGTGACCGACCGACCGGCCGTGCCCAGCGGATAGTGGACGACCTCGATCTCGATGTAGTCGTCTCGTTTCTCCCGCAGCCGGGCGTCCTGGTAGTCGTCGCTGATGGCATCTTGGAAGGGAGGCATGAACCGCAGGACGGTCCGGATCGTGTAGGTGTACTCCCGCCGCTCGTCCCAATCGCCGTCAAGCACGCCGTCCCCGTCGCTGTCCGACTTCTTGGGATCGGTCAGGTACTTGTGGGTCTCCTGAAAATCGCTGAGCCCGTCGCCGTCCGTGTCGACCGGGCCCGCCACGACTGGCCAGACGCACAGACCTGTCAGAAGCGCCACGCCCATTGCTGCCTGCCAACGGAAGGACACGGTTGCGCGCGTCGGGGTACTCATGTGCGACGTTCTCCGTGCAGAAAAGACCTTCGACGATCACGGCTGCGCCACGGCACGGGTTGCGATGGACCGTCGACGCAGATGCAACCCGAGCCCACCTATCCTCTGGCGGATCAGACCGGGCTGGGGACAGCTCGGCTCTGCCACGATACGCCTCTTTCATTATTGGGAGATGGGCGCCCCGGGCCAACCCGCTGTCCGCGGTCCAGGGCCCAGAGAGGGACAGGTGCCCGTGGCCAACGGGAAACGATCCATACGGCCACCCGCGGATTCCTTGTCAGCCGCAGGCCTCGGCAACGACCTCCTGGAGCAGGGCGACCTCTTTCTGGACGGCGGAGTCCTGTCGGTAGGCCTTGACGCGCTCGCGCTCCGCATCGAGGTTTTCCAGCGTTTGTCGAACGACGCGCTCGAGGTCCTTCTGATCCCCTGTGCGGAACAGGATCGTGCCCTCAGGCCGGGGCACGACGTCGCTGGCGATGGTGGGCGTGCCGAAGTGCAGCCCCTCCCGCACGGTGAGGGCATCGCCGTCCGACAACGTCGGCCGGACCACCAGGTCCACCAGCTTGTACGTCGTGTAGAAGGCGTCTTGCGGACGCGAGAACAGCCAGTGCCCCGTCAGGCCGCGTCGTTTGACTTCTTGCCGCATCTTCTCCGCGTATGCCGGGACGCTGTGCAACAGCTCGGTCAAGAACCACACCACGCCAAGCCTCGGGTACGACTCGCGGAGTTGATCCACCAGCTCGATGGTCATGTCGATGCCGTACAGATCGGCGCCGTCGCTTAGAAGCACGGGGGCGCCGACCGCCAAGATCACGGGATCGTGTTCTGCGCAGAAGGTCTTGACCTCCTGTGAGAGGGCCCCTTCATCTTCGGTCCGCCAGACGGGCGGAATGAAGGCTGGCGCGACGAGCGTCTTGTGGGCGAAATCGCCGATCTGATCGAGGGCATCGCGAATATGGGTGTTGACGACGATGATGCGGGCCGCGGCTTCAAAGCCCCGAGCAATGAGCCAGCGAACGAACCATCCATTGGACTCCCACGCCCAGCGAAGCTGTTCGCCGTGTAGGGTGATCACGACCTTCTTGCCGCGGACCCGCGCGAGGAACCAGGTTGCCGCCCATACATGCCAGTGGGCGCCGTGCGTGAACAACGACGGTTCCCGACCGAAGAACAAGTACCGAAGGAACCACCGTTTCTTGTAAGCCGCCACCGAAACCGCGCGGCCGGGAATCTCTCGGGGACCAGCGGTGTTGTAGAGGAAATAGTCCAATCCGGCCCGATCAAGATAGGGCAGGAGGCGCTCGATGTGCACGCCCACCCCCCCATGGGGGGGCGGCAACGGTGCGGAAATCGCCAACTGATGCGGCATGTTCCTCGGTCTCTCTCCGATACAAAGCCAAGCGCCTCGCCCCGAGTTTAGTCCACGTCTTCGGGACCTGCAAGGTGACCGACGCGCCAGACCCACGACCGCCCCACTGCTCTCTTGGCCTATGAACGGGCGGATTCCCACATGCGCTCGTGAGTGTCGGGCAGGAGTGCCATTTGACGCATCTCACCCCTGCTCCGATTGGGAGTTGCAGGCGTGATAGTGCACGGTTGCATTCTGTCCAATCAGCCCCAGCCGACAGAATTGGTCGCGGATGACCTGCGACACCAGAAAGATGGCTGTCGCTGATGAGTGACCTATCCGTGCCTAGATCCTTGTATCTGCAGCGGAGTGTGTTCTCCCTGGCAGGGAGTCTGCCGCTGTGGATCGTCCAAAGGCGCAGGAGGACTCGTGCAAGCCTGATTGCGGGCAGGCATCACGTCGATGCGATGACGACCTAGCCACCTGACGAGGCGTGCACAGTACCACCACCGCGTCTGGAAGCGGGCAGACGCATAGCGCCCGCCGTGCGTGCCACGGAATCCCCTTACGTCATTCGTAAACCTCATCCGGTCCCAGGATTTCGGGGTAGAAGGACCTGAGGAACCGGCGCGTGACGTAGCACAGGGCGCACTTGTCGGGAACGCGCTGGGGGGCATCGAAACCATGCCGCTCGGTCGCCCACCCGGCCAGCCGGACGGGCCCACCGTCGGCGAGCAGGCGGGTGATGACGTTGGCGTTGGCCGGGCCGGCCTCGATGAGTCGGCGGACCTTGATCTGGTCCGCCTTGCCGAGGATCACGCCGCAGTTGGTCTGGATGTTGTCGTACGGATCGACGTGCAGCTCCCAGATCTTGGCGGGGTCGAACTCGACCGCACAGTCCGGACCCTCGTGGCGGAACCGCCATCCCTGACCCGGAGGCAGGTCGGCGATGGGATGGTGCTCGACGAAGCGGCTCAGTTCCGTGTAGGCCGTGCCGACGAACCGCGGGGGGTGTCGGCGGACGTGTTCGGCCAGGCGATCCTCGTCCCGAGCGATCTGCTCGAACTCGCGGACCTCCTCGAGCGTGGCCCGCGTGCCCCAGACGTTCTGCGATTCGAACAGCTCGATCGCCACGTCGCGGACACCGACGACCCGCTCGGCGGGGACGTGGGCCTGGTGGTAGGGGTCCGCACTGATGTAGAGCCCGTCCACGCCCAACGATCGCAGCCGTCCGAGTCGTTCGCGGACGATCTCATCGTTGGTGGCAAACGAGCAGTTCGTCTCGATGAAATGCGGCTGGGCGCCGCGCTCCTGGGCGAGCGCGATGGCCTCGACCAGCTCATCCCAGTAGAGCATGCATTCCCCACCTGCGATGTGGATGACGCGGCCCAGCTCGTGCAGGTCACCCAGGTAGCGAGCGCAGCGCTCGGCGTCCATCACGACGTCCGGACGTCTGCCCCTGCAGCCGAAACAGCAGTGTCGACAGGCGATCGTGCAGCGGTAGGTGAACAGGACCGCGGCCACGCCGAACTCGCCGCCAGCTTGGCGAACACCCACCTCCTTCACGCGTCGGTCGACAGGGCCGCGGTTCACGTGGGGCACTCCTCATGGTCGGCCAGACGAGTCGCGCTCGCTCACGCTCATTAGTAACGGGACGGCGGCGCACCGGTCAAGCGTCTCGCATCGCACAGAGCGCGCGGGACCGCTCCTTCGGACTGCAGCGGCTTGACGCCGCCTTCTGGGGGGACTGGCGTCAAGCCGCCGCACTCCATGTGAGGCACTCGCCACTGCCGAAGGGATGGGGCGCCCACAGCACCCTTGTGCAATCCGCGCGCCGGGTCGATCATGTGGCCCGTTTAGGAGATCCGCCATGAACAGACGCGACTTCATAAAGGCCAGTGCCGGCGCGGCGACGATGGGGGCGGCGGGCTCGGGTGGGTCGGTCGCGGCGGCGAGCAGGACCACCGTCCCTCCGGTGTTGGCAAGCTACACCGCCAATGACCACCGCCGGCGACTCGAGAACATCGCCCGCGCCGAACGCGGCATCCGCAAATGCCTGCGCAAGCACCTGATCACCAGCTACCTGCCCGGCCAGTGCGTGTACAACCTGGGCGAGTACCCCTGTCGCAAGCCGTGGGACCCTGACGCGTGGGACGAGCGCGAGCTCGATCGACTCGGCGACCACGGGATCCGCCTGGTCCAGGTGCACGAAGAGTGGAACGACTCGCAGCGGCTGTTTGGCGGGCACAAGTTCGCGCCGCTCAACCCCGCGGGGTTTCGGCGATTCGTGGAGATGGTCCACAAGCGCGGGATGAAGCTGATCGTCTACGCCTCGAGTGGCTTCTTCGAGCGGACCGACCCGGACTTCCGCCCCGAGTGGGCGCGGCAGCAGGACCTGGTCGAGATCTACTTTCGCTACGCCCGCTGCTCGCCAGCGAGCGCGGGCTGGCGAGCCTACCTGCTGAAGCACTTGGCTCGGATCCTGGATGACTACGGCGTGGACGGTCTGTACAACGATCTGGGGTACATCCCACTGGCTGGCAACCCGCGTCCGCCCACGGCCGACGAGGTCCTGGCGTTCGAGGAACGGGCGGACCACGATGGCGCGCTGACCGATTTGCTTGCGATCATCTACGCCGAGGTCAAGCGTCGCGGGGGGATCGTCAAGATCCACGCCAGCGCGACGCACTGCCCGGGCGTCGGCATGAAGGTGTACGACTACCTGTGGGTGGGCGAGTCGGTTAGGAACGCCGATGCGCTTCGGCAGGCGGTCAAGGACCATCCGCCCTACGTCGTGCCCTGTCTGGACATGAGCCGGGCCCGGATCCCATCAGAGGACGAGCTGTACCTGCACGCGATCCCGTACATGCAATTCCCGCTGTTGCTGGCGGGCCGGCCGTTCACGGGCGAGCGGGCGCTCATTCCCGGCATCAAGTACCCCCCCGAGGAACGGTGCTTCTGGACGCGACACTGCCGCGCGATCTTCAAACATCATCAGGCCCATCCGGACGGCCCGCACAGCTACGGCTGGTGGGATTCGGTGCCCGGGCGGCCCGAGGCCAGACCCACGCACAGGCGATGGCTCAAGCGATACCTGCCGCTGGTCACCGAAGGAACCTGGGCGTGGCTCGAGATCGGCGAGACGGACCTGCTCACCGGGCCGGCGCCCGAGGGCGTGGTCGCGTCGGCGTTCGCCAATCACGAACTGCACCTCGTCCTAGCCAACTACAACAAGACGCCGGCGACCGTCGAGACCACGGATGCCTGCGTCGCTGCGGACGCCGCGTCCGCCGTGCCCCAAAAGCGCTGGGACCTGGGTGCCCGCTCCCTGCTGATCCTGCGGCGACTGGCCTGATGCGCCGTGTGCCCAACTGACCAGGAGAGATCCGACATGCCCGAGACGCTACGAATCGCGGTCGCGGGGATCATCCGAGATCGATGATTCAGGAGCGTGCTTGACGGGATACGACTCCCCTCTGTATAGGATGAGGAGAGGTGGTCATGGGCAAGCCCGTCATCTGTCCACATTGCAATGAGTTCTTCGTCTCGGACAACGAACCGGGCAATCCGTTCTGTCTGTGTCCCAAGTGCGGTCGCTGGATGAACATCGCCCCTCCGGTGCGGCGCAAGAAACGCAAACCCTCCCGTCCAACCCAGTGTCCGTTCTGCAAGGCGCCGATGAGCCCCGGCAGCGACACCTGCCTGAAGTGCCAGCGCCAGATCATCACGGGGGAGAAGCTGCCCCTCCTCCGCCGGCTGGCCCTCGTGCCGACGACGACGAAGATGATCGCATTGTGCGGAGGACTGGCCGCTCTGGTGGCGATGATCTTCATCGGCAACCTGATTGCGAACCGGCGTGATCAGCCCGAGCCCCCACCACCGGTACAGGCGGTCGACGCACCCGAGGTCATCACAGTCCGGCAGACCTTGGCCAAGCTCCTCGGCGCAGCCGATGAGGCGGAGCAGGCCCGGCTCGGCGAGGCGCTGGGCAAGATTGGCCCGGTCGCGGTGGGCCCCATCGTCGACGCCCTCGGCCAACAGGAGCTCAGTGAGGGCGCCCGACATGCCTTGATCGCAGCCTTGGGCCAGATCGGGGACGCCCGGGGCGCCGACATCGTGGCCAAGGCCTTGGACGATCCGCCGATGCGGCTGACGGCCATGATCAGTCTTGCGCTGATGGGGGACGGACGTGCGACCGCCCCGCTCACCAGGCATTTCGCCAAACACGTCCGGCGGGTCTCGATCGGCCAGGCCCTGATCAAGCAGTCGTTGATCTCTCCGCGCATCGACCGGGCGGTGTTGCAGCGGGAATGGGGCGAGCGGCTGGCTCACCTGCGTCGAGCGCTGGCGGCGCTGGGGGAGCCGGGGCTGCCGCGCTTGTTGCAGGCGTACTGGTCTGCCTGGCGGTGGCCTACGCGCGACCGGGGGAGGGCTTGGTTGGACCAGGTGGACCGCGTGCTGTCTGCGATGACGATCAAGGAGGGAACGCCCGACGAAGCGCTGGAGGGCTTGCTCGTCGGGCAGCCGCCGGAGGTCCGCCTGGCGGCGGCCATGCTGCTCAGCAAACGCCGAGGTGATCGACGGTCGTCAAAGAGATGGGCCGGCATGATCGCCGACCTTCTGGCCGACAGCCGGCTGGAGGTCCGACAGCGGACAGTGTGGACGATCGTCGCCATCACCAACAAGGTCTTCGGGCGATTCGGGGCGGACCGGCCGCCCGTCCATGTTCCCGCTGCCGCCCTCACCGAAGCCGGCGCGTGGATCCAACAGCGAACCGGCCGGAAGATCGAGATTCCCGCGTCGCTGCTGGCCGAGCACGCGTCCGCGCCGGAGGTCGTTCGGCGGACGTACCATCCGGCCCGAGCAGAAGCCCGTCGGTTAATCGACGGGTTGCCCCAGGCGGACTGGCCGACGGCCCGCAAACGACGGCGAGAACTGGCCAAGCTCCCCCCGGACGCGGCCCCCGTGGTCCGTTCCTTGCTCGAGGGCGACGTCCGTCAGCTCAGGGTCCCCGCCCGATTGGCCGTGTTGCAGCTGGCAGCGCACTGGCGGGACCGCGCCTCGGTTCGTCCGATGGACCGACTGGAGGATCTCTTGGACAACCCGGCCTGGATGCCCGGGTGTCTGGCCGTGGCCCGGGCTTCGGCGCGGGGTGACGGCGATCCTAAACGGTGGCTCGACGCGGTCGCCGGGGTTGATGAGCGGGCTCTGGCCGGAACCGATCCGAGCCGGGGTTTCGTGCCCGATGATCTGGGGCCCCTGATCGCCGCCCAAGGCAGGCCCGCCCTGACCGCGATGCATCGCGACTCGCGCTATCACATCCCGAATGGCCCGCTGACCCGGGCATATCACGCCACCATCAAGGCCATGATCGACTACGGCTGGCCGGTGCCGAAATGGCTTGAGGAACTCGGGCCGAGCTGAAACGTCGGCGGGATCCTCCGGAAATCCGGTGGTTTTCTTTACGTTGGCCGTCGCCCGTTCGTCTTCATACCGGAAGCAGAGGTCGGGAGCACGCGTTGGATCGGCGCAGCGAGAAGGAGTTGGTGGACGCTTCCCGCGAAGGCGACAGGGACGCCTACGGCGTGCTCGTCAGCCGGCACTACGAGCGGATCTTCGCGATCTGCCTGGGGGTGATGGGCGACCCACACGATGCGGCTGATACCGCACAGGAGACGGTCATCAGGGGTCTCGAGGGGATCGGCAAGCTCCGGACCGACGATCGGGTCGGAGCATGGCTGGCGAGCATCGCCAAGAACGTCTGTCTTGACCTCTTGCGCCGACAGCGGCGGCGCCGCGACGCAATCGCCGAACGAGCGGTAACGCGTCCGCCCACCCACGACGAGGACCACGGTCTCGAGGAGGCCATCAGGCGTCTGCCGATCGAGCTCCGGACGCCTCTGCTGATGTACTACTTCGACGGGCGCAGTGCTCGGAGCATCGCCGAGGCGTTGGAGACCTCTCACACGGGGATCTGCCAACGGCTTCGAGATGCCAGGAAGGAACTGCACAAGCTGCTCGCCGAACAAGGAGATTCGTGATGAACCCATCTTGCCAACAGATGCAGGATCTTGTCGCGGATCGCGTCTCGGGGCTCTTGGAGGACGCGGCGGCACACGCTCTGGAGGAGCACCTGAGGGAGTGCGCTGCGTGCCAGGCCTACGCGCAAGCCCTGCAACAAGAGGACGAGCGCCTGGCGGCCCTCGTCGGCGGGATGGGTCAGGCCGTTGCCCGCGGCAAGGCCAGGGCAATCGCAGCGGTCACCCACGGGGCGCCTTCAAGGCAAACCGGTACCATTTCACTGAGGAGAAGGATTATGGCTAGCAAGACTGTAAGGCTGTCAGCAGCAGCGGCCGCAATCGGGATCGTGGTCTTCGGGGCCTGGACGTTTCTGCCCTCCTCGTCCCATCCGGATTCCCAGAACGGTCGGTGGTGGCTTGGCTCGGCAGCTTGGGCGCAGGAGGTCACGGCGGCGTTGGACAAGGTTGAGGTGCTGACCTACCGGGAGCAACCGGTCATCGTCGGAAGGTACGGTTCGTCGCACGTCTCGGGAAGCTGGCGGAAGTACTACGTGGCAAGAGACAGACGTCGAATGGATCAGTACTACAACGAAACGAAAGTCAGCAGCCGGTGGTACGTCCCGGAGGGGCAGGATCTCGTGCAGACCGACGTGTCATACGAGTATCAGTGCTACACGAAGCGTCGCGAGAAAGGGGGCGCCTACCAGCGCGATCCGGTCCAGAGGCTGCGGTTCTACGTCCAACTCATGGACAAGGCGGACCGACAGCTCGGCACGCGGACCTTTGAGGACCGAGAGTGCGTCGGCTTCGAGATCAGCGCCAGCAAGTACGGCAGCAACCCCAAGGAGTGGGTCGATCGCATCTGGTTCGACGTCAAGACGAAGCTGCCCGTGCGCATTGAGACGCACGGTAGGCCCATCACCAACCGTCCCGAGGAGACGGCCAGCGAGATATTGCATCACTTCGAGTACCATGCGAAGGTGCCCGCCAATCTCTTCACGCCGGTGATCCCGGAAGGATATGTCAATACGCATCCTGATAACGTCCGGAAGGCCCGAGAGAAGAAGGAGAAGGGAGAGATGTCGTGGGCGGACATCCCCCCGGCGTTAAAGCGGGAAATCATAGCGGCCTTGGGGAAGATCCGGACGGTCGTGTACATGGAGAATGGCGCGAAGGTAACTGTATCGAGGCACGCCTGGCGAACGGACGGCTATCACGGCGATCGACTTTGCAGGACCGAGTGGTTCGTGATCGAGAAAGCGGACCCAGCCGAGACGAGCTTCGACTTTAACGACACCAACTTCCGCCTGACGCAGACGCTTGTCGACCACGAACACAAGACGTTCAAGCGCGTCAGGCACGATCGGAAGTCACGGCCCCGGCATCCGATGGACAGCATCCTGCACCAGGCGTCTCTGATCGACCGCGCGGATCGAAAGCTGAAGGACTCGGTGATCGAAGGGCGCACGTGCTTCGGTGTGGTGGTCAGCGCCAAGAAGTACGGCACCAACCCGGACGGCATGCTACACCGTTTGTGGTTCGATGCGGGAACGAAGCTGCCGGTGAAGTTGGAGCTGGTGATGAAGCGCCCAGACGGTCGGACCGATGTCCTTCGCCTCCGGGATCGCTTCCAGTGGGATCCCGATCTGCCCGCCGACACGTTCGTGCCGAAGATCCCGCAAGGGCTCACCGAGCTTCGGGGCGAGTGACGATCGCACATCAATACGGACCGCGTGCATCCAACGTCTGCGCCGCTTAGCCCCGCCGCGTGCGGCGGGGACGTGGCCGCACGCGGCCACGCTAAACGCGCAGCGCATCGTGGTCGTCGTCGCAGCGAAGGAAACGGACAGGCGTCAGGGACCGCTCATCTTCGCGGTGGGCTCTCGGGGCGCACGCCCCATTTCAGCTTGGTCAACAGGGTGTGCCATCGAGACTGGCCCGGATGCCGGACCAGTCGGAACCGGTGGTCGAACGCGCGGACGACCAGGCGGTCGTTCTCGCGGAAGGGCGAGGAAATCTGTCCGTCGACGGTGACGGTCGTGCCCTCGTTGACGCGCACGCCGATGACATCGATCGCCTGTGACGAGCGGAGCACCAGCGGACGATTGGCGAGCGAGTGCGAACAGATGGGCGTGATGACGATGGCATCGACGCCGTTCTGAACGATGGGCCCGCCGGCGGCCATGTTGTGAGCCGTCGAGCCGATCGGCGTCGAGACGATCAGGCCGTCCCCCGCCAGGCTGGTCAAAGCCTCGCCGTCGGCGAAGACGGCCAACTCGATCATCCGATAGGGCGGGCCCGACTGCACGACGCAGTCGTTCATGGCCAGGCTGGTGAAGGGCGGCTCGTCATCGCCCTCGATGCGAACGTCCAGCATCATGCCGTCGCTGACGTGCTGGGAGTCCTGAAGGATCTGGTCAATGTGGTCGGCCAAGTCCTGAACGCCGAACTCGGCCAGGTACCCGAGCTTGCCGAGATTCACGCCGACCAGCGGCACCTGCCGCGCACCCAGCGCGCGGGCGACGGCCAGCATCATGCCGTCCCCACCGAGGACGACGACCAGATCCGGCTCCGCGGACCGCAACTCGTCGGTGTGGTGGGCGAGGACCTTGCCGACGATCTGGGCGCGGGCGGCGACGATCTGCTCGACCTGCTGCAAGGCATCGATGGCGGCTGGCTTGTCGGGATTTCCGATCAAAAAGACGCGCGGCCTGTCGCTGGGGTGAGTCGAGTCGCTCATGTTCGTCATCAGGCTTGTGCTCGGGGATGCATCGATCCACTCGGGATTCGAGTGGCCTGGGCCTGGATCTGAACGGCCCGGGCAATGTCGTCTGCCCGCTCGCCCAGCGCCTGTCGGGCTGCGGCCGCCAGCCCTTCAGCGTCCAGGCCGACCTCGGCCAACTGCTCGGCCCGAGAACCGTGCTCGATGAAACGATCCGGCGGCAGCCCCAAGCGTGTCACGTACGCTGTGGGCAGGTGCATCTCCTGAGCAGCTTCCAGCACGGCCGATCCGAAGCCGCCCTCGCGCATGTGATCCTCCACCGTCAGCACGGGGTGGCGTTGCCCCAGAATGCTGGCGATCATCTGGCGATCCAACGGCTTGGCGAAACGGGCGTTGATCACGCCAACACGGATGCCCTCCTCCGCCAGAGCGTCGACCGCCTCCACCGCGCCCGCGACGGTCGACCCGTAGGCGACGAAGGTCGCATCGTCGCCGTCGCGAAGCCGCCACGATCGCCCCAGAACGAACGGGGGCGTCGTCTCGCTCAGCCGATCCGGCACGACGTCCCGCGGATAGCGGATGGCGGTGGCCTGCTCGAGCGAAACGGCAAGGTTGAGGGCCTCGAGCATCTCGACCTCGTCGGCCGGGGCCATCAGAACCATGTTGGGCAGCGCGCGGAGATACGCGATGTCGTACGATCCGTGATGGACCGACCCGTCGCCGCCGACCAGCCCGGCACGATCCAGACAGAACACCACCGGGAGCTGTTGCAGCGAGACCTCTTGGACGATCTGGTCGAACGAGCGCTGCAAGAAGGTCGAGTAGATGGCGACCACGGGCCGCAGGCCCGCCTTGGCCGCCCCGCCCGCAACCGCCACCGCCCCGCTCTCGGCGATGCCGGTGTCCAGGAGCCGATCGCCGAAGCGCTCGGCAAACTCCGCCAGCCCCGTGCCGTCCGGCATGGCGGCCGTAATGGCGAACAGCTTGCGGTTCTTCTCGGCAAGCGTCGTCAGCGATTCTGAGAAGGCCCGCGTGAAGCTCTTGCCGCTGCTGCTGGTGACCGAAACTTGGTCGCCCTCGACCTTGAACGGCTTGGTGCTGTGGAACCGCGTCGGATCGGCGGTCGCATAGGTGCAGCCGCGGCCCTTCTCGGTATGCACATGAAACAGCACCGGCCGTTGGACGTCCTTGAGCATCTCGAGCAACTCGATCAGATGGGCGATGTCGTGACCGTCGGTCGGGCCGACGTAGACGAACCCCAACGGGTCGAAGATCTGGTGCGGCGAGACCGTGGCCTTCAGGCCTTCCTTGACGTGCTCCAGCGCATCATACATCCCCTTGCCCACCACGGGCAGGCGGGGCAGGAAGCGCTTCATCCGCCGCTTGAAGTCCTCGTACAGCTCGCTGGTCCGGAACTTGGCCAGGTACTCCGCAAATGCCCCCTGTGTCGGGGCGATGCTCATGCTGTTGTCGTTCAGGACGATCAGCAGCTGCCGCTCCAGGCCGCCGGCCATGTTCAGGCCCTCGAACGACAGACCGTTGACGATGCTCGCGTCGCCCACCAACCCCACAATCCGGCGATTGCTCTTCAGCGCCTGTTCGCCAAGGGCCAGGCCCAGCGCCGTCGGGATGGCCGTCCCCGCGTGGCCGACGGTGAACTGGTCGTAGTCGCTCTCGTGCGTGTTCGGGAAACCGCTCACGCCTCCCCGCTTGCGAAGCCGTTCGAACCCCGCCCGCCGACCCGTCAGAAGCTTGTGCGTGTAGCACTGGTGGCCAACGTCCCACAACAACCGGTCGTGCGAGAAATCGAACACGTAGTGCAGCGCCAGTGTCAGTTCGACCACGCCGAGGTTGCTGGCCAGATGGCCCCCGTTCCGCCCGACCACTTCGATAATGTGGTGTCGGATCTCCTCGGCCAGAGACGGCAACTGACTGACCGACAACCGCCTTAAGTCCGCCGGCGAATGAATTGTCTCAAGCAGTTTGTTCATGGCAGTCCGAGGGTCCCGCGCTGCTGCGCGATACCCAAAACCCTAAGCTTATCATTCTGACGGGTCTGACTCAAGGAACGGCGACGGATCGGGGGATCACGGGGTGCGTGACACTTTAGGCGGGAGCGGGGGGTAGCCGAAGGTATTATTGAGGG
>CAYMLO010000032.1:0-72534 GCA_964390905.1 uncultured Planctomycetales bacterium
CCGTCGTGGTCCAGGGCCAGGGCAGCGTCGATCCCAACGGCGGAACCTATGACGAAGGGACGAGGATCCCTCTAGCGGCCACGCCTGCGGAGGGCTGGCATTTCGTCGAATGGCTCGGCGATCTGACCGGCTCGGCGAATCCGGCGTCCGTGGCGATGGACGGTGATAAGACCATCACCGCCGTCTTCGAGCAGGACCCACCGATCCAATACACGCTCTCCACCGCCGTCCAGGGCCAGGGCAGCGTGGACCCGAACGGCGGAGCGTATGAGGAGGGCTCACAATTGACGCTGACGGCCACGCCCGCCGACGGATGGCACTTCGTCCAGTGGCTGGGCGACCTGACGGGCTCGGCCAATCCCGGCCCGCTCACAATGGACGCCGACAAGACGATCACCGCCGTCTTTCAGGAGAACCCACCGGGGCAGTACGCCCTAACCCTCATCGTCGAGGGCCAGGGCAGCGTCGATCCCAACAGCGGAACCTATGACGAGGGCACGGAGCTGACGCTGACGGCCACAGCCGCCGACGGCTGGCACTTCGTCGAATGGCTCGGCGACCTGATGGGCTCGGAGAATCCGGCGTCGGTGGCGATGGACGCCGATAAGAACATCACCGCCGTCTTCGAGCAGGACCCACCGATCCAATACACGCTCTCCACCGCCGTCCAGGGCCAGGGCAGCGTCGACCCGAACGGCGGGACGTATGAGGAGGGCTCGGGATTGACGCTGACGGCCACGCCCGCCGACGGCTGGCACTTCGTCCAGTGGCTGGGGGACCTGACGGGCTCGGCGAATCCCGGCCCGCTCACGATGGACGCCGACAAGACCGTCACCGCCGTCTTCCAGGAGAACCCGCCGGGCCAGTGTGCCCTGACCCTCATCGTCCAGGGCGAGGGCAGCGTCGATCCGAACGGCGGGACGTACGACGAGGGCACGGAGCTCATCCTGACGGCCACGCCCGCTCGAGGCTGGCGGTTCGTGGAATGGCAGGGGGACATGCCCGGTCCGGCCAACCCGGCGCGGCTGAGGATGAACGCCGACAAGACGATCACGGCCGTCTTCGTCGAGGACGGGAGCGACGGGCTGGGTTGCTGGGCGATGCAGGGCGTCCTGTCCCTGCCGTTCGTCGGTCTGCTGTGGGTCATGCTGGGCCGACGCCGTCGCGCAAGCCAGTAGGCTTCACAAAACGGTGGCCCACACTGTAGAGATCTTCCAGAAACGGACGGATGCGGCTTTCGTGACACTGCCGAAGGTGGGAATCGAACCCACACGGCCCGTAAAGGCCACGGGATTTTGAATCCCGCGCGTCTGCCAATTCCGCCACTTCGGCGCCCCCGTTCACGACGGGTCGCGCAGGGCTGCCTTACAGCGCCTTGCTCAGCAAGTCCTGCTAAGCTCGATCGTAGTATACGCCCACCGAAAGTGCAGGTAAAGCTCGGCCCGTCGGGCACGAGCGGGCGGTCCGGTTCCACCGCAGGAGTCGCAGCCGTAGAATCCCCTTCCGACGTCGCGGATTGGCTCGCCGTCCGAGCTGTAGGCCGAAAGGGCCCGATCCGTCCTTGTCGCAGGAGGTGCAATCGTGCGCACTCAGACCGGCGTTCTGGGCAGGCACTTCGTCAGCCCGATCCTGTTGACCCTTGCCCTTGGCGTGCCCTTCCGTGCCGTTGGCGACGAAGCCCGGGTCTCGATGACCGAGTTCCAGTACGCCTGCACGCCGTGCGGGATGGACCTCGAGACGCTGCAGGCCTGTGGCGTCACGTTGCTGAGCCACATCGACTGGACGCCGGACATGGGGCAGATGAAACGCTATCTGCAGGAAGCCCACGCGCGGGGCATCAAGGTGCTGCCCTACGTCTCGCCGGAAAAGGCCTGGTACCTCGACACGCCGGCTCGTCTCAAGCGATTCAACCGACGGAACTCGGGCGGATCGATCCCGTACTACCAGGCCGTCGACCCGAGTTCACACCCCGAGTGGATACTGATCGATGAGTTGGGGCGACCCGCGCCGCGATACGGCTCGTACGTCAAGACGCCGTCGGGCGCGTGGGAACTGAAATGGGGCGTCTGGCACGCCCACGGCGAGACCTACCAGGACCTCAAGAACGTCAATCCGTGGTCGTGGTATATGTGCTCCAGCGCCGAGGGCTACATCGACGCCGTCGAGCGCGGCGTCCGCGCGGTGATGGACATGGGCTTCGACGGCGTCTTCGTCGACAACACCTACACCGGCCGGCTCAAGCCTTGCCACGCGCTGAAGTTCGGCAAGCACAAGCACCGCAACCCGAAGCGAAACACCGACAAGACGTATTTCGAGCTCACTGAACGGATCTACCAGACGGTCAAGCGCTACGGTCGCGACAAGATCGTCCTGCTCAACGGCGGCACGCAGCATGTCTACAGACCGATCCGCGACGGCTCGATGATCGAGAGCTACGTCGCGTCGCCCGGTGCGCGGGACCGTCGCCACAAGTGGCCGACGATCCTCGAGTGGGCCCGCGTCTACGCAGATGAACCCAAGCAGGGGCGGATCGTGACGGCCCTGAGCTATCTCGGCTCGACGCGCCACCCGGACAAGGACGATTGCTTCTACGCCTATGCGTGCGCCCAGCTCTCCGCGTTCAAGTGGACGGCCGACTCGCCCAGAACCGACATCGTGCGGCTGCTCTACCGCGCCCGCCTGATCAGGCCTTCGAGCGGCGTGCACAACAAGGACGGCCTGTGGTACCGCCACTACGACAAGGGGCTCGTCGTGGTGAACCCCGAACAGAAGCGCCCGGCGGACGCCTGGCTTCCGCTGCCCGAAGCCGTTCGCGTTCCCGTCGAGCTCTACACCGGCCGACGACTGCCGACGAGAGGCCGGGAGGCGCAGGTCTGCGTCAGTCCGGAATCGGGGCGCGTCGTCGTCGATCTTTCCGCCGCGCTTGACAACCATCTCGTCGAGTGCGCCACGACGCTTGCGGAAGCTGCCGAGCGACTGAAAGGGGCAACTGACGAAGACTTGAGGCGGCTCGGCCCGCTGGGTGTGCAGCACTGGCGAGGTGTCGCGAAGCAGGCGGACGCCCTTGCGGCGTCACTGACCGACCTCGTCGGCGACGCGAATCGCAACAAACGGGCAAGAGACGACGGTAAGGTGGCAGGCCTGCTCGCCAAGATCCACGCGCTGGACCCGTCACCGCGCTTCTCTTGCGAGGACGTCGTGTGCCGCTTGAATCAGGCCGATGACCACGCCTGTCAAGCGGCGGCGTTGATCAGCGGCTTGGCGGCCTCGTTCTCGCCTGATCGTCCGGCGCTCCGCTGCGGTCAGGATGGCGAGATCGCGCTCACCTTGACGAACTACGGAGACACAGTCTGTCACGTGGACGAAGCCCGGCTTCGTCTGCCGTTGGGATGGGATGTCGCCCCGCCGACGAGCCGCGTCGGGAAACCCCTTCGCCCGGGCGAGTGTCTGAAGCTGCCGATGCGGCTCCGCCTCCCGGCCGACTGCAAGCTCCCGGAGAAGCGGCTCTGCGTCCGGGCGCACGTGTCGTGTCGCGGGGCGGGCGGACGCGCGATCCCCTGCGGCGCGAGTTGTTTCGTCGATCGCGTCGATCCGGCCGCGGGACCCAAGACCCGCGCTCCCGGTCCCAAGCCCGGAAACCGACAGCCACCCCCCAAGAAGGGCGAGACCCAGCAGGGCAAGGCCGGCGCTGACCCATAGCACCGCCTGTTGAGGACACAAGAAAGCCCCGCAGCGATGGACATGGCCCGGTCGGCCTGTTAGACTATCGCCCAACACGTCTGGAGTGGACGGCCTCGCTTGTCCGTGCGATGCGGGGTCCCCGAAGGGGCGGCGACGCGCTGTCCGACGTCGCCAAAGACATGTTTCGCGTCTCAGGTGAAGGAGGTCTACCGATGGATGGCATTTCCTGTTGTGGACCGGCCGGCTTGGGCATCGTGATCTTCATGTTCCTGGCGTTCAGCTTCCTGTCGACGAGCCTGGGCCGTCGAACGAAGCGCCCAGACTAATCGATCATCGCGGTCAAACCTGACGGCCTGACTCACCCGGGGGCGATGAGCGCGCTGAGTGCGTCGCTCGGCGGATTTGCGTCCCGAGTTGGGTCTTCTCGTACAAGTCGATTGCCCCCACGGCCAACTGGTGAAACGCAAGCTCACCTTGAGGAGGTCTAACGATGGAAGGCATCTCCTGCTGTGGCCCGGCCGGTTTCGGCATCGTGATCTTCATGTTCCTGGCGTTTGGCTTCCTGTCGACGAGCCTGGGCCGACGAACGAAGCGCCGGGACTAAGCGACCCTGCAAGATCAGGCACCGGGGCTTCGGCGCGCACGTAGCATGGGCATCTTGCCCATGATCATCACGGGCGAGACGCCCGTGCCACGCTGGCGCGGATCCCCGCGCGGTCACATGGTGTGTGCTCAGACGCCCTTCTGTGTGTCAGCGTCGAAGATAGGGACCGCCCCGAGCCGGCCTGTCCCCAGGCCGGTCAACCCGATTGAGGTTTCCCTGCGGTTCACGACCGGCCCGGGGACGGGCCGGCTCGGCGTGGTCAGGTGCGCCCGCAGAATGATTGCTGACGGAGCACTGACCGGCCCGGCGTCGCCGCGGGCGTGGGAACCGAACAGGATCACCTTGGACCCCGCAGGCGCCGCCTGAAGCAACAGCCCCGCCGCCTTCTCGATCGTGGCCTCGTCGATCACGCCCGGCCTCCCGTTGCGTGCATGTGGTCCATTGTCGCTTGAAGGGCGTCTCTGCTCAACCGCCCGCGCCTCACCCTATTAGTGCCGTCCGCTTGCAGTGGCGCAGAACTGTATAGTGTCCTTCGATGCACCATCTCGTCTGATTCTACTCTCAGGGCATGAAGGCCCGCCGAAACACGCACTAGCCCTCTTCTCCGCAGATCTCGCCCGAACCTTCCCGCTGCACAGCTCCCGTGCGGCACGCAAGACAAGCGCGAGGGGCTTCGGAAGTCACCGTCCATGCCCTGCCTAGGGTCCTCGTGGAGCATCTTCATCCTCTCCGCGAATCCAGTGGTGACTGGGAACGGTTATGCGTGCCGTCCTGTGACCGCGAGCCTTCTTGTGTTCCTCGCCAATCGACACCAACTCGACGAAATACAGGATTGCCGCGCGGGCCAATTGCAGGCTCTCAAGGACGTGGGATTCGAACTCATCGGTCCTGCAATGGTCGACATGCGCGGACTTCCGGCTCGGGTCGCACCCAAGATCGTGCAGTACGGTAAACCGATGCGTAGAGGAGTTCCGGTAGGACTTCTTCTGGCGAAGAGACCCGCCTTTCTGCAAATCGAGCGATAACTCGGCCAGGGCAATTATCGCAGTGTTGCCGCGCTGGATGTGCTCGCCCATCTCGGGGTCCCATTCAAGCCCCCCCCGTCCCTTCGCTTTGGCGAACCAGCGGTTGGTGAAGTAGATTCGCCTGCTCGAGGACGTAGCCCCAAAGTACTCGGTGGTAGCAACAGCGATCTTGTCAAGCACGTCGATGCATGCCCGCTGTGCGAGACTGAGGGCACCAGGTGTAACGCCGTAGACTGCATAGTCGAGTGTGTCCAAGTAGGAGCCACTCTCTGGGACTGCACCCGAAAGGGCTTGGTAGGCTAAGAACCTCGCAACAAGGAAATCCGACTTGAGCACGTTGAACAGAGCGAAGAGGGGAGGAACACCGAACTCCCGTTCGAGGGGCTCTGCAATCGACTGGATCAGGAGGGAATCCCAGCGCTTCAGCGAAGGGTCGAGGCCCTCGACGGTAGGGCACAGCGATAGTCTGTTTGAAGCAACGAACCTCTCGTATTCGGTGGCGCGACTGAGGTCCGGCTGTTGACCGCCCTCCACATGCTTCTCAAGGAGTTTGGATAGCTCCTCGTATGCTCGCGTCCCCGCGAGCTCCTCTATTCTGCTCGCATTCTGTTTCGCGTTCTTGAGGTGTCGTGCTGCAACCGAAAGCACGACCTTGCGCTCCCCCATGCCGCGGGCCATGCAGCGCAAAAGAACCCTAGCCGCGCCCGTTGCAGCCACAGCGTTGGTTCGGTCATGCTGAAGCGCTCTGCTGTACGCGTCATATGCCTCAGCCCAACGAGCAGCCTTCCAAAGGGAATTGCCCATATTCGTGAATGCGACAGACGCAACCCCCTCTCCCTTCTCCAGACATGCCGCCGTCTGGAAATGCTCTCTGGCCTCGCGCCGCATCTCGCCCGTTCTTAGGTACCAGTCAAACCCCATGTAGGGTTCTTGATCCGCAAGGGCAACGAGACCATTGGCGATGTTGTAGTGTAGGTGCGGGTTCCCTGGGTCTGCTTTCAACAGGTCCCTGAAGAGCTCAACCCCTTCAGCGACGCTATCCGTGTCCCCGGCGCATGAGCCGGCGTCAACCAAGATGGCTGCTTTGAGCCCAGCAAGAGGCACTCCGTCGACGACGGCGTTTGGAGGGAGCGAGCGCGCTTCCTCCACTGCTTGGGTTGGATTGCTGTCGATCAACGACTCCAACCTTGCCCTCAAAGGTTCGAATCCCTCAGCCCCAGCAGAATGGCTGTCCACGATCTCAATCCCTCGCTTCTCCTGCGCCCAACGCTGGGAATGGGGCGTACTGGACACATCGCCCGTTCACTGTGCGCTGCATCCTGTAGCCGCTGTTGCCAGCTGCTGGAGGACGCTCTTCTCCGCTTATCGAAGACGAATTCGTCTTGGGCGGCTTTGCGGAGGAGCAGCTGCGCGTGTTCATGAGACCCCATGGAAGGCCTTTCCTTCGTGCGCGGCTTCGTACATCACGGTGTTTGGCGTATCGGCCCAGTGTTGGAAGGTCTCCTCGCTCGCGACCAGCACGTCCGCCGCAATGCGGAGTGGGCGAAGCGCGTCCTGGAGTCGAACCATCTCGGCGTGCCTGGCCTTGACCTCCGGTTCGACCACGAGGAAGTCGAGGTCGCTGTCGGGCCCGGCGTCGCCGCGGGCGTGGGAGCCGAACAGGATGACCTTGGACCCGGGCGGCGCAGCCTCCAACAGCAGCTTGACCGCCCGATCGATCGTGGCTTGATCTATCATGAGATGACCCGCCCACGTTTCCGGCAGACCAATGGCTGTCCGGCGACACCTTACAGGTTACATCTTGCAGAAACGAATGTCGACGGCTCGTATCACGTCTAACGCCGCTCGAGCGGCGGGAGCGAGACGGTTCGGACGCGTTGGATGGGGGGGCGGCGGGCGAGGAGCTCGTCGAGGACGGCTTGGGGGGGGTCGGCGTCGATCTTCAGGACGATCAGGGCCGTCTTGTCGCGGCGCGAGACGGTCATGTCGGCGATGTTGACCTGCCGATCGCCCATCAGCGTGCCGACCAGGCCGATCACCCCTGGCTGATCGTCGTTGCGTATGATGATCATCGGGCCCTCGGGGACCATGTCCATGCGGTAGCCGTCGATGGCGATCACCCGCGGGAGATTGTCGCTGAAGACCGTACCTTCGATGCTGATCGGCCGGTCCCCGGATTGCACGGCGACGAGGAGGTTCTCGGCGAAGTCCTCGCGCTGCTTGACGTTGGTGACGCGGACCTGGATGCCGCGGTCGGCGGCAATCGAGTCGGCGTTGATCAGATTGACGGTCTCGCCGAGATGGGGCCGGAACAGCTCGGTCAGCACATAGCGACTCAGCGTGCCGCCGAGCGGCTCGAGCGACGCGCCGTTCGTGGTGATGTTCACGTCCCCGATGCCGGCCGTGCACAGCGTCGAAACGATCGCGCCCATCCGCCGCGCGAGGTCGACGAAGACGGCGTCGCGCTCGCTCATCGGCGTACGGAACCCCGTGACGTTGACGGCGGTGCGGATGCTCTCGTTCAGCAAGTAGTCGAGCAGGAGGTCGACGGCCTCGACCGTCACGGCCAATTGCGCCTCGCGGGTGCTGGCGCCCAGGTGCGGTGTGCAAACCACCTGATCCAGGCCGACCAGCGGATTTTCGGCGGGCGGCTCGGCGCCATAGACGTCGAGGGCAGCCCCGGCCACCTTGCCAGCGGCGATGGCGTCGGCCAGGTCGGCCTCGTCGATCAGGCCACCGCGGGCGCAGTTGATGATGCGAATGCCCGGCTTGGCACGGTCGAGCGCGGCGGCGTTGATCATGCCCTGTGTCTCGTCGGACAGCACCGCGTGGAGCGTAAGGTAGTCGCTGACGGCCAGGAGCTCCTCGAGGGTCTCGAGCAGCTTGACGCTGCCCTCCAAGGCGGTCTGCCCGCGGTAGAACGGGTCGTAGGCCACCACGTTCATGCCGAATCCCAGCGCCCGCGTGGCCACCGCGCGTCCGACACGACCCAGCCCGACCACGCCGAGCGTCTTGTCGGCCAGTTGCGTGCCCATGAACGCCGATCGCTGCCACTGCCCCTCCTTGACGTGCCGGCAGGCGGCGGGGATCTTCCGGGCCAGAGCGAGCATCATCGCGACGGTATGCTCGGCCGTAGCGATGGTATTGGCGTCGGGCGTGTTCATGACCAGGATGCCGGCGCGGGTGGCGGCCTCGAGGTCGACGTTGTCCACGCCGACGCCCGCCCGCGCGATGGCCCGAAGCCGACCCGGCGCCGCGAGCACCTTCGCCGTGACCCTGGCCCCCGAGCGGATGATCATGCCGTCATAGCCGCCGACGGCCGTGGCAAGCTCGTCTTCGGCCAAGCCGGTCCGAACGTCCACTTCGACGCCTTCGGCCTCGCGCAGCCGCTGGAGTCCTTCCTCCGCCAGCTTGTCCGCCACCAACACCTTGACCATCGAGAAGCCCTTTCGGGACGAACCGTAAACCCGGCCCGGGGCGGCCGAGCACTACCGGGCATTGTAGGAGCAGAACCGGTATTTTCAATTGGACGGCGCGCGGCGCGGCCTTGCTGGCGCCAGGCGTCATTCCCTCGGACTGGACATCGGGAACAGGACGCGAACGATCGTGCCTTCGCCCGGCGTGCTCTCGACCTCGATCTTCCCGCGATGGGCCTGAACGATTCCTTGCACGGCCGCCAGGCCCAGCCCTCTGCCCAGATCCTTCGTCGAGAAGAACGGGTCGAACATCAGCTCCTGGTCCTCCGGCGGGATCCCCACGCCTGTGTCTTCGACGATCAAGGTGACGCATTCCGTCTCGGGCGATCCGCTTTCCAGCGCGCAAGCCACCCGGTCGGTCCGCATCGTGATTCGCCCGCCGTCGGGCATGGCCTCGGCTGCGTTGAGAACGAGGTTGAGGGCGACCTGCTGGAACTGCTTGGGATCGGTCTCGATCCAGTCGTCTTCGGTGTCCGCGTGGATCTGGAGGGATACCTTCGACGGCAACGCGGTCTGGCCGAGCTCGAAGTTCTCCGACAGCAGATCGCGCAGCCGCCGGCGTTGGGGAAGATGCGAGGTGCTGCGGGCATAGGTCAGCAACTGGCGGGTCAATCTGGCGGCCCGCTCGGCGCCCTGAACGATGTCATCGACCATGGCCCGCCACGGATGCCCCTTCTCCAACTGATTGGCCAACACGCTGGCGTTCCCCAGCACGCTGACCAGCATGTTGTTGAACTTGTGCGCCAACCCGCGAGACAACCTCACGACACTCTCAGAGAACTGCGCGGCGCGGAGCTTCTCTTCCAGTTCGTACCTTGCCGTCAGATCCCTACCGATGCCCTGGATGTGCGTCAACCGGCCCGACGGATCGCGAACCGGGTGAATCCGCCACTGAATCCGGTGCTCCTTACCGGCGCGCGTCACCAAACGGTTCCTGAACCCCAGTGGTTCGGTCGATGCCGTCCAGCGCTCCCACGCCTCTCGCGTCCGCTGCCGATCGTCGGGATGGACCCAATCGACGAAATCCCTCCCGACCATGCCGTCCTCGGCATCGCAGAGGCGGCAGGCGGCCGGCGAGGCGTAGAGGATCTCGCCGTTGTGGCGCCACGTGAACACGATGTCGCCGGACATCTCGACGAGTTCGCGGTAGCGCTGCCCCAACAGGGCGAGGCCCTGGCTGATTCGAACGTGCTTCAAGACCATTCCGGCCAACCACCCGATGGCCTCGAGCGCGCCCCGCGTGTCCTCGTCGTATGCTCGGCCCGGGCCGAACTGGAACCCCCATACGAACCCGACGGTTCGATCATCGACCACTATCGGCACCAGACACACCGAACGAATCCGGGGACCCTTCGAGAAATGCGCCGCCCCCTCCGGGCTCATGTGCTCCGAGCTCAGATCGTCGCAGGGCCACGTCGTCTGTCGGCGAGCGGCCTCGACGGCCATCGGCAAGTCGCCAAGCGGGCAGGTGGCGCCCACTTGGCCCCAAAGGGATCCCTGCAGGCCGTCGCTGGCGGCAAGTGTCCGCAGGACGGCGCCGTCGTCCTCGATCAAGGAAACCGCACAGCCATCGAGCGCCAGGCCTTGGCGTGCGACGGCACAAAGCTCGCCGAAGACGTTGGCCAGGTTCTCCCGCTCGTCCAGCAGCACGCCGGCGTCCGAGGGGACGCCACTGCCCACGTGTTCTTGAGAGGTGTCCATCCCTGAGCCCTCCCACCGACCCGATGAGGAAGGATCCGGGCGCCATCGCTCGTTCCGGCAAGATGACGCGTGCTCGTCATTGTTACCTCCGACCCGAGCCGACGCAACATCGGATCTTTGAAAGCGGGAAGCGCACGCCCAACAGACCGTGGCATCGTCCTCACGTCCGAACGGGGTTTGCCCGATCAGATCTGGACGCACGTTCCTTGCTGGCTGCGCCGGCCCCTCCTATGATTGACGGACCGGATGGCGCTCGTGCTCGCACCCCCCTTGTCCGCACGCGTTTGTGAGGCCGCGACGTGACCCGCCCTCGTGTGCATCTCATTGCCGTCGGCAGCTCGATCGCTTCTCGCCTTGCCAAGCATGGTCTGCACGACGTCGACGGGCTTCGCGCGCGCGTGGCCCAGGCGCTGGGGGGCCGGTTCCGGGTGACGGCCAACCGAGCATGCCTGCTCGCCGACGAAGACGACCGGCGCGGCGGCCGGACCGATGACGTCAGACGCGCCCGCGACCTCCAACGCGCGCTAGGCAATGGTCGCGTCGCGGCCATCGTGGCGCTCGCGGGGGGTGCGTGGTTCGCGCGCGTGCTGCGACGAATCGATTTCAGCGTCCTTCAACGCAGAACGACCCCCCTGCATCTCTTCGGGTCCAGTGAGATGACTCCTCTGATCAACATCGCCGGTCGCTATCGACAGGCTATCGGCGTTCATGACGTCATGCCCATGTTTCTGCTCGACACCGTTCGTCCGAAGCGCCGTGCCGAAAGCGCGTTCGACACTTACTGGGCCGATGTGGATCGGATGACATCTGGCAGCGCTTCCTTGAGGGATCTGACCGGAACGCTCCTGTCGGGCAGGCTTCCGGGACGGACGACGATCCAGGTGGCGGGCGGCAACCTGACGTTGGTGGCGGCGATGATGGGCGGCCCGTTCGCGCGGGCCGTCAGCGGCCGCGGGCGATGGCTGGCCCTGGAAGACGTCAACGAGAAACCCGAACGCATCGACCGGATGCTGGCCCAGCTTCGGATGGCCGGCGCGCTCGACCGGCTCGAGGGGGTGCTGCTCGGCGATTTCCATCGCGGCAAGGAGGACCTGCACGACGCCGTCGTTGCGCTGCTCCGGTTTCATCTGCCCACCCGAGCCATCCCAGTGATCGGTCGGTGCAACTTCGGCCACGTCTGGCCGGCCGCCCCGCTGCCGCTGCACCGCCCCCTGCAGATGACCCGCCGCGGCCGAGAGGTTCGGATCGAGGCCAGCGCCAGCGGCCTCGACGGCGCGCTTGGCGACTGCCGTCCCGTTCGAAACGAAACCAATACCCCATCGAGCGCAGATTCAGGCGTCTATCGGCTGTGGATCGATCTGCGCCGAGACGCTCGCTTGAACGTAGGGCGGCTGGGCAGGTACCATCTGAAGAAGGGGACGTACGTGTACGTAGGCAGCGCGCGGCGCCACCTTGCGGCACGGCTCGCCCGACACCGACGATCGCGCAAGACGCTGCGATGGCATGTCGACTACCTGCTCGCCTTGCCCGGCGCGCAGGTGCGACGCGTCGAAATCCGGCCGTGGCGCGAGGGAGCGGAGTGCCGATGGGCCGACCAGACCGCCCGTCAGGGCGGTCGTCCCGTCATCCACGGATTCGGCGCCAGCGACTGCCGTCGGGGCTGCGGCGCTCACCTGTTCATGATGCCCCCGTGACGGGTTGGCGGACACGCAAGATGAGGACGCGAGGATTCACGCTGATCGAATTGCTGATCGTCGTGGCGATCATTGCGCTGCTGGCGTCGCTGTTGCTGCCGGCGATGTCGGCGGCTCGGGCCCGGGCGAAGCACTCGGCCTGCATGAGCAACTTGAGGCAAGTGGGATTGGCCTTGCGGGCCTACGCGGACGACCACGAGGGGCACCTCCCGCGCGGTGCGGCCGTCCCCTCCCCGTACGTGCCCGACGACTTCGCCAGCAACCAAATCTGGTCGGCGGCCGCCCAGAATCGTTGCGGCCTGGCGATCATGCCGCCGCGATTCCTGCCGTTCACGCGCATCCTGTTCTGCCCCGCCGACCGTAACAGCAACGAACACAATGAGATGCCCAAGATCGGTACCGACCAGGACGCTTATGGCTCGTACCTGTACCGAAATCGCGACGACCTGACGCGCCCGTTGCTGGACGCGCCCGGCGTCAACGGCGAGGAGCTGCCCGTCTGCGCCCTGGCGATGGACATCAACAGCTTCGGTACCGGGACCGGCTGGCACGTCAATCACGATGGCAAACGGGTCAACATCCTGTTCTGCGACGGCAGCGTGTCGGGGTTCGACAATCGCGATCACCTCTTCAGCATCCGCGCGGAGGACTTCATCGACTATCCCACACGGATTCCGGATCGCCTCGACGAGATCCTCCGCGCCGCTGACCGCGGCTACCGGGGCGATCCGACGCCGCCCGAGTCACCCAACGAGTAGGCGGTCCGTACCGATCGCGGCACGCTGCCCACGTGCCGCTCAGGGGGTCATTCTCGATTGTTTCAGGAAGCGGATCATCGTAGGGGCGTCCATCGCCCCTGCGCGGGTACCGATGACGCGGCCTCGCGAATTGTAAACGACGAACGACGGTGTGCCCGTGAACCCGTATTCCCGCGCCATCTCGCGGTGCAGGAAGATGTCCAACCGGATGAGTTTGTAGTCGTTCAGGAGATCGCGCAGGGCCGGGTCGGTGAAGACCTTCCTGTCCATGTGCCAGCATCGCGAGCACATGGCACTGGCGAACATCACCAGCGTGTGCACCCGGTCGTGGCTGGCCTCCGCCATCGCCACCTTCCAGTCCGACCGCCAGCCCAGCCGGTCGGAGCACCCCCCGATCAGAATGAGGCATTCGCAACACAGGAGTATCGCAAGCCGCCGTCGGATCATCACGATGACCTCATCTGACCGGAGCCGCCTGGATAGCGATTGTAGACGTCCCCACCTTGACAATCCACCGGTCGGGTACGATACCACTCGGTCGCCGGCATTGCCCGACCTCTGGGTGGATTCGCCGAACACGATCTTGCAGGAGGATTGTGCACCATGGCTCGCGTCCTCTCAAGTCATGGGACATCGTGGTTTGCTTGGGTGATCGTTTCGCTGGCGGCATGCGGCATGAGCCCACTTGACGCCGTCGCATCAGCCCGGCCGGATGGCCACAGCACCCGTCGCAAAGGCCGAACCGGATCAGGACGGATCGCCATTCTGGCCGAGGACCTGCCCGTCGGCGGAGACGGGCTGGCCGAGGGCATCGCTTCTGCGCCAAACCACCTGGCTGCCGTGCTCCGTAAGGCCGATCTGGACGTCGTCTTGATTGACGCCAACGAGCTCGCCAGCCGCTCGGTCCTGAACCGCGACGCCTTCGACCTGGCGATCTTCCCGTACGGCCCCAGCTTTCCCGTCGCCGCGGCGGACAACCTGCGGCGGTTCCTCCGCGAGGGGGGGAAGTTCATCAGCGTCGGCGGATACGCCTTCGACCACCTGCTGATAGAAACGAACACGGGGTGGCAGGCCCACAGGCCCGCCCCCCCCAGCGGCCCGAGTGACGTTCGATGGCGCTTCGACGTGCCCGCCGAGGTGATTCGAAAACGCGGCAAGTGCACGTTTGGCGGATGGATGCGAACCGATCGTGTCATCGGCCAGCACTTCGCCTTCATGGCCGTCTACCAGTTCGACAAAGCGGGCAAACTCCTCGAATTCAAGGATGTCTGCCAGGTGACGGGCACGACGCCGTGGCGGCGGTACACGCATGCGTTTTGGGTGAACCATCAGGCCGCCCGTGTGACGTTGTACGCGGGCTTGTGGGGCTGCCGCGGCCGGGCCTGGTTCGATCAGATCAAGCTGACCGACGCGGCCGGTCAGGTCGTCGTCGATGCGACCATCAAGCCCGGCGCGGAGGTCGACACACATCGGCCCATGCACTGGTACCGGCCTGACAAGTCGCTCTGTTCAGTCGACATCACCGTACGTCACGGCGGATCTGCCAGCCTCGCCGCCCAACTCAAGTACGCCCGGGACGAGATCCGTGTAAACACGCGACACGGTAGCCCGCTGGACGGTCTGAAGGTCGAGCCGACGCAAATCGGCGTGTTCGATCCTGACTACCGCATCCGCCGTGCGCGGACGGTCAAGCCCGCGCCGGATCAGCACATCTTCGACGAGCCCTGGTCGATCGATCCGTCGCCGACCGGCGGACCGATCCGCGGTTGCGCCGCCAGCGGTGTGCTGGGATACAACGCGTCCCGTTGGCGACCCCTCATCAACGCCCACGACCGATACGGCCGGCTGCGGGGCGCGGGTGGCGCGCTGGTGCATCACTACGGGGGAACCTGGAAGGGGTCATCCTGGGCGTTTTTCGGTCTGACCAGCCATGACGTGTTTGCCCCAGGTCGGCCCGGCGGCGACGCGGCACTGGTCCAGTTGGCGCGTCATCTGATTCGCGACGTCTATCTCGTCTCCGTCCTGGCCGATAAGGCCTGCTATGGATCAGGCGACAAGGTGCGCGTGACATCGACCGTCTACAACGGCGGCCGAGAGCCGGCCAGGCTGATCGTCCGCACCTGCATCTTGGGCCAGGGCCAGACCACAGCTGCGCATCAGCACACCGAGACCATCGTCGTCGCGCCGGGTAAGAGCGGGCTGGTGAACGTCGATTGGAGGCCCGCCCGTTTCGACCACGACTTCTACCGTCTCTGTGCCGAACTCCGATTGGCCTCGGCGCCGCAGGATCGCATCGATGTCGTCGAGGGCGGATTCATCGTCCGCGATGACAGCATCATCACTGCCGGGCCGAAGCTCACCTATCGCGACAACTATCTGCACGTCGACGGCCGCCCCCTGTTCATGTTCGGAACCGACGACTGGAGCTACGTCTTCAACACGGCCCGGGAGACCCCGCTGCAATGGCGGCGGGACATGGAGAAGCGCCGAGACTTCGGCCTAACCCTCTACGAAAACCTGCAAGTTGGCCTGCCTGCTTCGCCAGCGGCGAAGGACACGTTCTTCAACAAGGTCCAGGGGCTCATCCAGCTGACCCAGCAGTTCCGGCAGGTCTACTTCCCTTGCCTGCTGTGTGGCTACAACATCGCCGTCGACGACGCGACGCTTCGCAAGCACGCCGACTACGCCGGGGCGTACGCGGAGCGATTCTCGAACGTCCCGGGGTTGATCTACTACCTCAACGGCGACCTCCGCTGCCGGATCACTGACGCGGTGCAGCCACAACTCAGGACGTTCCTCCGCAGCCGTTACCGGGATGACGACGTCTTGCGAGCCGCATGGGGTGACGCGACGCCCCGGCTCGACGAGCTGAAGGCCGAGGAGTATCCCGAGACGAGCGCCGCCTGGTCAGACGTGCGGGCCTATGACATGAACCTCTTCCGCGCCGGGCTGATCCGTCGTTGGCACGACGCCCTGATCGACGCCATCCGACAGCACGACGCCACGCACCCGACGACGTCGGAGTTCTACCAGCTGCCCTACGCGGGAGTCGACGTGCCGGCCGGCATCGGGCGTCTGGATCTTGCCAACATCGGCTACTTCGACGGACCCCTCCAGGACATCCGACGTTTCCCGCGCGTGCTCAAGTACAGCGACCTCCGTAGCCGGGGCAAGTCGTTCGGTCCGGGGGAGTACGGCGTCAAGACGCATCCCGCCTGGGCCGATCCGGCCGCCTACGGCTATCACAAGGCCCGAACCCGTCCGCAAGCGATCCAGCTTTTCAGCGCGGTGGCCCACTATGCGTTTGGCCTCGGCGCTTCGCGGATCCACAACTGGTGCTGGAAAGACAGCAGCCACGCGGTCTTCCCGTGGGGGATGATCCACGCCTGCGACGAGGTGGAGAAGGACACGGCCTACGTGCACCGCAACCTGAGCCTGCTCTTCCGTCACTTCCGACCCGTCTACGAACAGCCGACCGTCTACGTGATGACGCCGGACACACACCGGCTCGGCGGTCAGAAGCGGGCCGTCATCGAGGGCGTCCTGAATGGCATCCAATTGGCGCTGGCCTGCCACGTCGACAACCTGGGCCTGCTCAACGAACACGCACTGAACATCCCCGCCGGCGCGAAGGTGATCTTCCTGCCCATTCCGTTCTGCCTGACCGACGCAGCCTATTCGCAGCTGATGGCGTTCGTCCGCAACGGCGGGACGCTGTACGTGTCGGGAGACGTGTCGTTCGATCCCCAACGTCGACGAACGCACCTGCCACGATTGATCGACCTATGCGGGGTACGTTTCGTCAAAGAGCGGTACGCCGGCATCGACGCCGGCAAGTCGGCGTCCGTGACGCTCCAGCCAGTGGACCCCAACTGGCCCGCCATTCCCGCGGCCAAGCCGTGCGTCGACGTCGAGCCGACGCACGCGACCGCCATCTGGCGATCCGCCGAGGGACGGCCCGTCGTCGTCAAGAACGCGGTGGGTCGCGGCCAGGTCGTCTTCTCAGCCGATCCGATCGAGCTGCGAACCGATCGGGCAAACATCGACCGACATGTCACGCTGTACCGGTATGTGTTGGCCGCCGCCGGGGTCTCGCCGGCCGCCATCGAGCCCAACAACCCGCACATCCACGTGATGCGGGTGCCCTTGCAGGACGGTGGCCGCGTGCAAGTGTTCTTCAACGCCGACGAAGCCGCACCACAACGGACGATTGTCTGCCTCGAGGGGAATACCCCCGCACGTCTGACGATCCGTCAGCGCCGGTCCGCCCTGTTGTGGTACGACGGGGCCAATCGCCTGCGGGCGGCCGAGGTCCAGGGCGAACTGCGGCGTGGCGATCGGCCTTGCCTGGATGATACGACCGACGGCATCGTGCTCGCCTTGGACGGCCGAGACTTGGGAGATTCGACGGCGATCCTCCTCATGCCATTGCAGGCCGGCCAGGTCCGGCTCGCCACGCGCGGCAACTGGCAGGACGTCGCCACCGAGGTCGGCGAGATCCGCCACGGACGCTGGTGCAGGTTCGAGCAACGCCCAGCGCGCACGACCCGCGGCAGGATCGTCGTCGACGTGGAAGACCAGCAGGTCTACAGCTTGCTGCTGCTCTGCAGCCGGTCAGACTTGCCGAAGTGGCGACGGGCCGTCCAGCGCGCGATGCTGAACGCAGTTGACGCATCGTAGCCGCACGCGCTCCTGAAACTCTGGCGTTCAGTGGGGTGCCGCGTCAGCGTCAATCGCCCAGCACGCTGCCTACCTTAATCTCCGCCAGCCACATCAAGTCGGGGCGCGCCGCACTGCCTCCGCCCTTGGGTTGGTATAGTCGCAGCTTCGTGGTCCGGACGGGTTTGAACGTCGCGACGCTCGCCGCCTCGGGCTTGTCTCGCTTCAGCGTCGCAACGGTCTTCCAGCCGCCATCGACCCACGCCTGGACCTGACAGTCTCGCGACGTATGGTGCTTGCCGTTGAAGAACGCCCACCAGACGCTGACCTTGCGGACGGTTCGCGGCCCGGCGAACGTCAGCTCGAACCAGTGCGGCGTGGGCGTCTCGGCCGAGGCCCAGCTCACGTCGTTCAAGCAGTGCGCGCCACCCGCGTCGGTGTTGCCGTCGTGAACGGGCCGGGTCTCGTCATACGTCCTGAAATGGCTGTCGGCCTTGGATGTCGTCCCGTTCTGGTGCAGCGCCACGTTGCTCGGGTCGATCCGCTCGAAGGCGATCACGACTTGGCCTCGATTGACCGAGGGCGCCTGGTCGGGCACGCTGATGTCGAGCTCGTACGTCCCATCGGCCAGTTCTCCCAGACGGACCTCGACGTCGAGCTGCTTGGGATCTTGCTTGGCGAGGTCCACACGAACCTTGCCGATCTCGTCGCGGATCCCCGCCCCGTTGAGTCGCACGGACGCTGCGGCGGGATCGATCCCTGACCGGTCATCCCGGAACCGCACGCGCACCACCTTCGGCGATTTCCGGATGATCCCCAGCGAGACCTGACCGTCTTTCGGTGTGACCGCCTTGCCCTCGATCGTGACCGATGCGACTGGGGCCTCGTCGTCGTCGAGGTCCATCGTCGCCGGCCTGTTCAACACGAACAGGGCCCGGCCCTCTAGGAACTTGCAGGGCTCGAACGCGAAGCTCCGCTGCTTGTCGGACGGACCGGACTTGAACGTCAGCGCGGCCCACTTTCCGTCGTTCATCCGGATCCGGCAGTCGCCCGCGGCGAGTTCCTTGGGAACCCCCACAGTGATAGGCGTGAGTGTCGTGGAAGCCAGTTCGAATACGTGCGTTGAGCGACGCCGCAACGCCGCCGTGCCCGGAACCGTCAGGCGATCGCCCGCATCGTAGTCCAACACGTAGAAGAACGTCTGCCCGTCGCCGTTCAGATCCTTCAGGGACCGGATCAACTCGGCACCGTCGGCCAGCGTGAACGAGGCCAACCCCTTGGCGTGCTTGACCTGCTTGATCCGGGCGGGGCTCTCGGCCCGTTCGTTGACCATCCACATGCCCTGGAACTGACCGTTGTAGACGTGACCGTATCCGGTGAACGCCGTCTTCGACGTGACCAGCCCCTCCGCTTCGACGGCCTTGTCGACACGCCCGCGCGCGATGAGGGGGAAGCCATCCGAAAACGTGAGGAACGTGTTCATGCCCGCAAAGGCCATCCGCTCGATCGTGTAGTTCGTTCGCCGCCCGCCACCGTCGATCAGAACCGTCCGCCCGATGAACGCACCGTTGTTGGGCCACGCCGCATCGAGGATCACGCCGCCGTCGTTGATGGCCGGCCGATCGACGGTGGTACAAGCCGGCACGACGCCGCTCAGGCTGAATCCGCCTGAGCTGACGAGCTTGCCGTTAACCACGCCGATCTCCCGAAGCTGCCCACCTCGCAGCCGAACTACCGCGAGATGCCCTGACAGGACTTGTCCGTCCGGCGTGCGGCGCACGCTGTCGGACCCCGTCGAGTTGTAGACGATGTCCTCACAGCTGCCGTACCGCACGCGGACGGCCACGGGGTCTGCCCCCTCATCCTTCGCGGCGCGGTTGCCGGTCAGCTCGACCCGCTCGACGTCGGCAATGTACGGCCTAGCCTGATATGGCTCGACGATGGCAACGTATGTGCTGGCCAGCGGCGCCTTGTCGGCCCGGTTCCGCCCCAGCACGTACTTGATGACGTTCGGGAAGCCGGGTTTGAACTCCGGCTCGCCGTCGGCGATCACGATCTCCCTCGTCACGCCCTTGGGCACGGTCAACCGCAACCCCAGACCCTCCTTGGTCGAGTGCCACGTCGCCGACCAGCCATCGCGGGGCGATCCCCGCTTGACGTTCTTGAGATACTGGAACCCGCTGCCGCCGTGCTTCCACCCGCCCCCCCATGGCACGCCCTCGCCCGCCAGCGTTCCGGTCATCTGGTTCGGGCTCAACTCGACGCCGTCGACGACGAATTCCATCTCGTCGAACCCCGGACCGTGGAAACTCCAGTCATGCTGCTTGCCCCCTCTGACACGAAACACGTCGACGACGTAGCTGTCCTTTTCCGACGCGTCGATCATCATCGTGCTGCGGCGGTAGACCTGGGCCAGGCCCGGGTAGACGCGCTCGGCGGACGCGTCGGCGATCCGCGCGCCAGGCATCTCGGCGAGCAGGTTCAGCGTGCCGCCATCGAGGCTGGCGTACCGGCGCTGGTCGATCAGCACGGTGTAGTGGCTGATGTTGTTGGTCGTCCAGTAAGCGCACTTGTCGTTCCAGTGCGCCGGATAGCCCATCTCGGGCAGCATGACCTTGCCGTGGGCGAACAGCTCGATGTTCAGCGTATCGCGGTGGCCGTGACCGCCGGTCGAATAGCCGTAGTACAGGCTCAGACCGCGGCGATGCGGCGCCCGACCGGCCTCCAGAATCGCGAACCCCGTCCCACCCAGCCCACGCGTGCCGAGCTCAAACGTCTTGCCATGCTTGGCCACGATCGCGTTGACCTTGTCGTCGATGGGATCGGCCAGTGGGTCCTTCTCGGGCCCGCCGAGCTGTGTCAGCGCTTGGGCGAACCGTGTCGTATCGACATGCTTCTGGTCCACATACGCCCGGAACGCCTGCTCCATGACGTACCGGCTCCACCCGCCGCGGCGCGAACCCAGCGGCCCGCCGCCCGTATCGCCCACGCACGGGGTCCACTCGCCAGCCACCGTCAGGTCCAGGTAGAAGTCGGCCATCTTCTTGAGCTTGAGATTGCTGTACAGATTCACGCCCGACCGCTTCAGCTCCTCGGCGACGCGGAAGAAAGACCCCGCCCATCCGGCCGAGTACCCGACGCTCTCGGTGGCCATGCCGTCGCGATGCACCCCGTTGTACAGCAGGTCGTTCATCGCGCCGCCGCCATCGAGGATCCAGTCGATCATCTGCTTGCTGGTCACGCCGTTCTTGGGATCGTTGTCGTCCCACACGGCCGCCACGGTGGCCAGCGCGCTCTGGTGCATGCCCATGTTGCCGCGAATCCGCCCGGCCAGGACGTCGCGGACCTGCTCCTGGATGATGTGCTGCTCGATGTGGCGTTTGACGTCGCCGATGCCCTTGCCGGCCAGGAACGCCTTGAGCGGCTCATCGTCCAGGGCGTCGTAGATGACGTCGTAGGCGGTGGCGAACTTCCGCATCACGCCCGTCTCCCAGATGTAGTCCCGGATCCGACCGTTAATGCCCGCCGGCCATTTGCCGTTGTGATAGGCCTGCTTGGCGTAGGCCATCTTGGGATACTCCTGGCCGATCCGGGCCAGCAGCACCGCCGCCTTGTGCGCGTACTTGCGGTCGCCCGTCCACAGGTACGCCTCCGCCAGGTTGGACGGGCCGTCGATGATGTCCGTCCACAGCCGCCAGAACACGTAGACGCCAACGAACCAGTACCGATTGCCGGCCTTGTCCCGCCAGCCGAACCCGTCGTCGACGAACTCCGCCGTCGTGTCGAGCTTGGCCTTGCGACCCGACTTCAGATAGGCCGCGAAATCGTTCGTGGGGAACACCCGCTTGCAGATCGGGCATTGGACCTTGAACGGCCTGTCTCGCCGCAAGATCCACGGGTAGTGGCCGCCGACGCGGAAGATCTTGACCCCGCAGAACGGGCACCCGTGCCCGAATCGCACGTTCAGCGCCCGCGGCAGATCGTGCGACGGGACGAACTGCCAGATCTCCTCGTCCGACATTGCCATGTAGTACGCCGCCGCCTGCCGGGCGTTGTCGAGCCGCTGACGATAGGCCGGATCTTCCTTGGCCTGCTTGCGGATCCGCTGGACCTGTTCGGGGGTGTGGAGCTTCGGGCCCGTCTTGGCGTCGGCCTGAGTGGCCAGCGCGAACAGCATCAACCCACTGACGACAGCACGGCGGAGTAGCATCTGGCGGCCTCCTGTTGCAGCAACGGCGACGCATCCGGTCCGCATGGCGGGACGCAACATCATGGCACAAACCCCATGTCTCCGGCAATCCTCGAACCGTTGGGGGGCTTCCGATCGTCGCACAGAGAGCCTATCATCGTTGGCCTGCCAATAGCGGGTGAGGCGAGATGACACAACCTGGCATCCTCGTGATCGGTTCACGCAACTGCATCGGCGCGGTCGACGCCGCCGCGGACATGGATCGCGCCGTCTCCTCCGTCGACGCGGTTGAGCGGGCTATCTTGCAGACTGAGGATAGTCCCGACGACCACACGGTCGGCTATTCCGGCTGGCCGAACATCCTCGGGGAGGTGGAGTGCGACGCAGCCATCATGGACGGCTGCACGTTGCGGAATGGGGCGGTCGGCGCGCTGCGCGGGTATCGTCACCCCATCAGCGTCGCCCGGCACGTGATGGAGCGGTTGGCCCACGTCCTGCTCGTCGGGGAGGGCGCGGGGCGGTTCGCCGAGGAGATGGGCTGCGAGCCGCGGGACATGCTCTCGCCCGAGGCGCGGCAAGTCTGGGCCGATCGGCTCCGTGAGCGGCTGGGCCTGACCGATCCCGAATCGATCCGGACGGCGGCCGATCTGTCCCGGCTGGGGCAATGGGCCGTCGACCCGGAGCAGGTCGGCGGGACGGTCACCTGCATCGCCCGCGACGCCAAGGGGCGACTGGCCGCCGGCGTGAGCACCAGCGGGTTTGCATGGAAGTACCCGGGCCGGCTCGGCGACTCGCCCATCATCGGCGCCGGCTGCTACGCCGACACCCGCCACGGAGCGGCGGCCTGCACCGGGTTCGGCGAATGGACGCTCTCGACCGGCACGGCCCGCAGCGTGGTGCTCTATCTGAAGATGGGCATGACCGTCCGACAGGCCGTCGCCGAGGCCATGCACGATCTGCAGCACGTCGCGCTGCCCATTCCCGGGACCGTCAACCTGATCGCCATGGATGCTGCCGGCGAGCACTTCGGCGCCACGACGCATCGACCTGACACTGAGCGGCATTACGTCCGCGCGTCCCCCGGCGTCTCGGAACCGACCAAAGTCCCGCTCGAGCCGATGCCCCCGCCGCCCGACACCCCCGCCGGACGCGTGCTGGGGTCCTGAGAACACGCTCAGCGGCGGCGAGTGAGCTTGACGATCAGGTCGAACAGCGTCCGGCGGTACGTGTCCATCAACTCGTGCGACGGCGTGGTCGCGAAGTCGCGTCCCTGGGTCCCACCGGCGAGATTGCGGTTTTTGGCGGCCTCGACGGCTTCTTTCCAGTCGTCCGAGATTTGCCGACGGAGGGCATCGAGGGCCTGCTTGGCCTCCTCGAGAGCTTGCCTCTTGGGGGAGCGGCGCTTCAGCAGGGACGCCAGCATCCGCGTGTACTCGAGGTCGATCGCCCCTTCGCGGATGCCCAGCAGACGCAGCGTCGGGGCGGGCTGTCGGGGAAAGGGCATCAGCAGGGGCTGCTCCGTCGGACGGACGGAGTGGATCGGCAGGTAGGGAATGGTGGCCCGGTGGACGTTCGCCGTCCACACGCCGTCGAACCCGCCCAGCCACAGCCGAAAGCCCGACGAGAACCGGCCCGCCCACGGGTCGAACAACTCGACGGAGGCCTTGGGCAGCTGCTTGCGGAGCGCTTCGGCCAGCGGCGCGGGAGCGACAAGGCGATCCAGCTGGCCGAGTAGCTTGGTCAGATCGTCCTGCGCAACCGCGGCGCCGATCGCGTCCGGATCCACACCCGCAGCCAGGTCCGCAAGCCGCGGATCCAACATCACGCCCACACTCCGCCATCCGCTCTGGCGACACACGCGGGCCATGGCGAGGACATCCTGCAGCGCAGACGCCTCCGGCCGACCACGGGCCCCCAGTTGGCTTGTCAGCAAGGCCGAGCATCGCACATCCATGCGGCTCAGGTCGGCGTTGAGCTGCCTGGATGCATGCAGGGCAACCCGCCTGATGGGACCGTCTTGGCCGTCTTGCCAGTCGCGATCGTGCACCAGGTCGCCGAAGTCCACCCATCCCGGGACGTCGGCACACAGCCCGGCGCGCGATGCGGTCCGGGCGCGTCTGAGCGCCTGCGTGGTGAAGATCCTGGGCCCGCCCTCGGAATCGCTGAGGTAGATCCCGCGAAGCAGCGTCGCGACCACGCCATGGTTGCTCAACACACGGTAGTCGCCCAGCAGGAGGGCCTCGACGTCGGTCGTCGTGGACGCGCTGATGAGATTCAGGAAATACCCGCTCTCGAAGCCGTGCGGGTAGATGACGCCGCGGCAGATCTCGTCCGGTGACCACCGCCCCGTGGCCACCTTGACGCGGACGTCCACCGTCATGGCGGCCTCCCTGGCCGCGGCCGCACGCACCTCGACGGACAGGTCTTTCCCCTTGACGGCCTTTGGGACATCCACCTCCAGGAGATACCAGGCGATCCGGCCCCGCTTCAGCGGCTGCGGTGACGTCTCGGCTACCCACAAGGGCAGGGCCCGCCGCAACGGCGGGCGCCACATGACGGGGAACTCACGGATCTCGGCCACACGACCGCTCCCCCGCTTGGACCGCCCCACGCGGACGTCCAAGCCCTCCAGGTCGTTGAGGGCCAACACGCCGATGGCGGTGGTGACCGTCTGTCCGGCCAGACCGAACAGCTCCATCCGCTCGCGCACCAAACGGTCTTCCGTCAGCTCGAACTCGGCCGTGGGAAGCTCGAGCGGATTCGCCTCGAGCAGCTGCATGCCGCACTTCTGCTCGGCTTCTGTCGGTGTCTTGAGCGGCTCGGGCAAGGTCGGGTGGATGCAGCTATAGACCTGCTGGGTGAAGTAGGCCTTTCGTCGGGCGATCAGGCTCTCCAGGTAAGGCTGAAAGGCCCTACGATGACTTCGCGGGTAGACGACCAGGCCACCCACGAGCGTGCCCAACGAATCGATGGTGATCCGGCCGCCCTGTTTCGGCCCCGAGAACCGCAGCTGCCGAAACGTCTGGTCGACCCACAGACGATGGACGGCTTCGGCCCCGAACTCGCGCATGGTGCGCCCCGCGAAGATCCCGTCCTCGCTGAACATGCGTTCGGGCCGCCAGCGGCGGGCGGTCAGCTCCCAGCCGTTGCACCTCAGACCGAACGCCGCACGCTTCAGGCCCTCCTGCATGATCGGGGCCGACAGGATCATCCCTTCGTACTGACCGGGACGGCAACGCAGCGACAACGTGAACGTCATGTCCTGCGCGTCGGGCGAACCGGCGCAGAGCAACTCCCGCCCGAGCGGATCGGGCCAGCCCAGATCGATGATCCGCGGCGGGCGCAGGCCGTCCCACATCCAGCGGTCGTCTCCCCCGCGGAGCATGGAGACATCGATCGACTCGAAGCCAGGCCAACGCGGCGAGCGCTGCTGTCCGAAGCTGAAGACCCCACCCGATCCCGGCGCCAGCTTCGGCGGGTTGTCGCGAACAAGCCGCAGCGCGTCAAACTGCACGGACGTCTTTGGGCCGAGTGCCGTCAGCTGGAACGCCACACGGAGATCCCGATCACGTTGCCCCGCGGCCAATTGGCTGAGCAGGAGTTGGCCCATCCAGGGCGATCCCTCGATAACGGCAGCGGTGCGGGCGAACTCCTGCTTCGTCTCGTCCACCGAGAGCGTCGTTTCGATCAGCACGCCTCCCGGTGGAGCGCCCACCACGTCGTACTCCAACCAATCGTGATCGCCGACGTCCGCCGCCGGCAGGAGGAAGCCGAACGCCACCGGGCCCTCCGCGGTCAGGTTGATGGTCAAGCACCCCTGACCTCGGGTCGCGTTGGCGTTTTCCTTGTCCCGTGCCGCGCGGTCGTCGTCGAGGGCGACGTCGTTCCCCAGCGGAGCCTCGAAGTCCTGAACGACGATTTCGTGGAAGTCGCGTGTGATTTTGGTCCTTGTTCGCTTGGCGGCGTGGGCGGGCTGTAGATGCGCCGAAGCGCCCAGCACGCACACGATCCCCAGGGCAAGCCATCGCGGGGCCGGTCCGCCGGTCAGGCGGTCTCTGGAGGCAGCAGTCGTCGAGGGCTCGGTCATCGCTGCGTGCACTCGCGAAGGATCGCTCAACAGGCGCATTGTCACATATTCGCCCCGCCGGCCGCCAGTATCTGGCGGAAATCCTCGACCGTGCGAGAGAACCCGGTTCGGCGGTCAACGGTGGGCTGCCAGCCGAGCACCTCCCGCGCGCGGGTGATGTCAGGCCGGCGGACCTTGGGATCGTCCGGGGGCAAGGGCCGGTAGGCAATTTGCGATCGGCTCTGCGTCAGGTCGATGATCTCCTCGGCGATCTGAAGGATGGTCACCTCGTCGGCGTTGCCCAGGTTGACGGGTTCGACGTAGTCGCTCGCCAGCGCCAACCGCACGAGCCCTTCGATGAGGTCATCGATGTAGCAGAAGCTCCGCGTCTGCTGCCCCTGACCGTAAACGGTCAGCGGCTCGCCCCGAAGCGCCTGGCAGATGAAGTTCGGCAGCACGCGTCCGTCGTCGATCCGCATCCGCGGGCCATAGGTGTTGAAGATCCGCGCGATCCGCGTGCGAACCCCGAACTCGCGATGATAGGCCATGGTCAGCGCCTCGCCGAAGCGTTTTCCCTCGTCGTAGACGCTGCGAACGCCGGTCGTGCTGACGTTGCCGCGATAGGTCTCGGACTGGGGGTTGACCTCCGGATCGCCGTAGCACTCGCTGGTGCTGGCCTGGAGGAAGATGGCGTCGTGTCGCTGCGCCAACGCCAGCAACTGGCGCACGCCCTCGCTGCACGTCCGCATGATCTCCAGCGCCTTGTCGCGGAAATCCACCGGCGACGCCGGACAGGCCATGTTGAAGATCGCCTCGATGGGTCCGTCGACGGTCAGCGGCTCGACGATGTCGTGTTCGATCCAGGTGACGTTTGGCTTGCCGGTAAGCCATTCGGCGTTGCGGCGCTGGCCGGTGCTCATGCTGTCCACGGCGATGACGTCGTGGCCGTCGGTCAACAGCCGCGCCGTCAGATGCGACCCCACCAACCCCGCCGCTCCCGTGACGACAACGCGCATGGTCAGTTCCCAAGCTCTCAGCCGCCCCGGCCCTTCCCTGTCGCCCGGCTTGCTCTGCGAGACCTGAACCACTCGAGAAGCAGGGACACCCCAGCACCACCGTACAGCGCGATGAAGGGCGCCAGAGGCACCCGAAATCGAGCATTGCTCTCGGGCCCCGATGATAATACCAGCAGGTACAGGGCCATGCCCACCATCAGCACGTGCGGTGCGAGATTGCCCCTTCTCCGTCGCGCGATCCACCACAGACAGTACACCCCCCCGGCATACGACAGGAACAGCCCCGTCGCTTCGAACCCGAAGGTCGCGGCATACGCCGGATCGGCCAGGAGCGTTCGGAGCCTCCCCAGAACCGTGTCGACCCCCGCGGCCGCGTGGAGGTCCCCACTCCGGTCCGGGCCGGTCGCCTCGACGCCCAGGTATGCCAGAACCCCCCGTGACGCCGGATGAAACAGGACCCACGCCATGCCCCGTCCAACGTCCTTCGCGAACAGGACAGGATGCTCCCTGACGATCCCCCATCCCTCGTCCCCGCAGGCCTCAAACGCCGAAGCCGGCGCCGTATAGGGATCGTCCAAAGGATGCCGCTTCATCAGCTTCCCCTGCGCCTGCCTGAATGAGATCCCCTCCAGGTGAGCCACGATGCCGGCAGCCCGGTAGCACAGGGCGTTGTAGTTCCCGATCTGGCTGTATCCGGCACTTCCGGAGACGCGGTGGTTTCGGATCTGCCATCCCCCGACCAGGACGAGAGAAGGCAGCGCCGTCAGCGCAACGATCGAAAGAACCCGCCTGCGCCCCCAACGTGCGGACCATCCGTGCAAGAGCCACCCAACGACAACGGGAACGACGAGGTAGTAGGTGATCGGGCGAACGAGGGTGGCCAGCGCAAGGAACAGCCCGGACACGAAGGCCCATCGGCGCTGGTTCGGCTGGCGAAGGGCCACAAACGCACCCGCGCCGGCCGAGGTCACCAGTAGCAACGCAAAGAGCGTCTCGGTCAGGACCAGCTGCGAACTCAGGAACGTGGCCGGGTCGACCGACAGAAGCAGCGCCGACAGGAAGGCAGCGGAAGATCCCCACAGCGCGTAGGACACGTGGTACAACACCACGATGGACAACGCGCTGAAGATTACCTGCACGGCGATCACCGCGACGTGGGCCTCCCCGAACACGAGGTAGACCAGCGCAATGAAGGCGGGATACCCGGGCGTGCGGACGATCATCGGGACGTCCGGCGTGTCCGGCCCGGCCGCCAGGCGACCGGTCTCCAACAGGGAGCGGGCAGGGGACGTGTAGCTGGCTGAATCGGGCATCAAGCAGCGAGACGGGGCTTCGGAGTGGACAAACAGCAAGGCCCCCAGCCTGACAAGCAGAACCCACCCAACAAGGATGGCCAGCAGGCCCCGGTGTTTCCCCACAGGACGTGCGGCGGCAATCGTCGCGTCATCTGCCATGGCGTGATGGCACCGGCACACGGCGAACCAGGGCAACGACGTCAGGGGAACCGACCCGTCCCGGACGCTCAGTCGAAGAACTTGAATCGCAGGATCGTCCAAACGGCCTGGACGGCGTCCTTGAATCCGATCTTCTTGCCCTCGGAGTAGTCCCGCCCCGAGTAGCTGATGCCGACCTCGTAGATCCGCCACTTGCCTTTGGCCACCTTGGCGGTGATCTCCGGCTCGAAGTCGAACCGATTGCTCTTGATGGTGATCCGCTTGAGCACCTCGCCTCGAAAGACCTTGTAGCACGTCTCCATGTCGGTCAGGTTGAGGTTCGTCAGGGCGTTGCTCATGAGCGTCAGCATTCGGTTGCCGATCATGTGCCAGAAGAACAGGACACGGTGTTCCTCGCTGCCGACGAACCTGGAGCCGTAGACCACGTCGGCCCGGCCGTCGAGGATGGGCTTCAGCAGCCGGTCGTAGTCCTTCGGGTCGTATTCGAGATCGGCGTCCTGCACCAGTACGATGTCGCCGGTCGCGTGCGCGAAGCCCGTCCGCAGCGCCGCGCCCTTGCCCATGTTCTTCTCGTGCAGGTGCACGTGAATCGCATCGTCGGGGTGGTCGGCGCGGATCTTGTCGTACAGATCGCGCGTGCCGTCGGTCGAGCCGTCGTCGACCATGACGATCTCTTTGTCCATGCCGACGTCGACGGCCACCACCCGCCGCACGATCTCCTCGAGCGTGGCCTTCTCGTCATAGACGGGTATGACGACAGATAGCTTCATGAGTTCTCCCTGACACGAGGCCCGAATCGCAAAGCCTACGGACTGACCGGCCTCTGTCAACTCCTATTGACTTTCCAGCGCCACGGGGCAACATACCACCGGACGTCTACTTCGAGATGCCGTCGCGCGCCCCGCTCGATCGGATGGAGATCGGCGACGCATGGCGCCGGAACAGGAGACCATGGCTCGGACGACGGCCACAACCAGGGCCCGGCCCGTACTCCGCGTGCTGCTGAGCTGCATCGGACGGCGCGTTGAGTTGGCCCAGACGTTCCGCACCGCAGCCAGGCGACTGGCGATCGGCCTGGAGCTGCACGGAACCGACGTCAGTCCAACGGCGCCGGGCATTCACTGCGTCGACCTGCCCCACCAGGTCGTCCCCATCTCCCGTCGCCGCTACATCGCCGACCTGCTCGAGCTCGTCGAGCAGTCGCAAATCGATCTGCTCGTGCCGACGATCGACACGGAGCTGCCGAAGCTGGCCGCTGCGCGAGACCGATTCAAGCGGTACGGGTGCACTGTGCTGATCTCGTCGACGGACGTGATCGCCATCGGACGTGACAAGCTGCAGACCTTCGAGGCGCTCCGTTCGGCCGACATCGACACGCCCACGACCTGGCCCGCCGCGGAGGCCCTGAGGCGGAGGCGACATCGGTTCCCCTATCAGGTCAAGCCTCGTCACGGCTCGGCGGGGTTGGGCAACTACCGCGTGGACGACCTGGAGGCCCTGCGGTTCTGGGCGAAGCGCGTGCCCGACGCCGTGGTACAGGAGTTCGTCCCGGGCGACGAGTTCACGCTCGACGTCTACGCCGGCCTGGACGGTCGCGTGCAATGCGTCGTCCCGCGACAGCGGCTGGAGGTCCGCAGCGGCGAGGTCCAGAAGGCCCGCGTCGTCAAGGACCCGCGACTCATCGAGACCGGCAAGCGCGTCGTGGCGTCGATCGACGGATGCATCGGCGTCATCACGGTACAGTGCATCCGCACGCCGCAAGGGCGGATTCGCGTGATCGAGATCAACCCCCGGTTCGGGGGGGGCGTGCCGCTGGCCATTCACGCCGGCGCGGACTTTCCCCGCTGGCTGATGGGGGGTCTCCTCGGCCGACGGTGCCGCATCGTCCTGGACGGGTACCGCGACGGGGTCTACATGCTTCGATATGATCAGTCCGTGTTCCTCGAATGACAAACCGCGCCCGGACCGAAGCGGGCGCCGGCGCGCCCTTTGGGCGGAATAGGGCTTGCAGGCAGTCGGGGATACTGCGACGATGCGATTCGAGGCGTGCGGTGCGTCGGCGCTGCCGACGGCCGTGCCCGGCGGGTCCCAGCGCGACCCGCGGCGGAGGCGGGATGGAACTCCGTACCTGGATGACAGACGAAACAAGGAGGACGACATGATGACCGACAACCCACCCGAAACGCCATCGAGTCAGGGGCCAGCCCAGGCCGGAACGGGCCAGCCGACGGCGATCCGACTGGAACTCGACCCCTCGGGCACGGAGGCCAGCTACGCCAACATGTGCGCCGTGACGCCCATGCCCCTCGAGGTCATCCTGGACTTCGTGCTGATGACGGGCCCCCCGGAGCGTCAACGGGGATCCATCAAGGTCAACGACCGCGTCGTGCTGAACTACTACTCGGCCAAGCAGCTCATGCTCGCGCTGCGCCGCGCGGTGGAGCGGTACGAGTCGATGTACGGCGTGCTGGAGTTGGATCCCCGGAAGCGGCTAACCCCCTCGGCGCGGGAGATGCTCGTGCAACAAGGCGGACCTCAGCCCGATAACGCCCCAGGCGAGGCGACCGTGACGGGGTCCGATAACCCCGACCCGGACGAAAGCGGCGGAAAGACAATACACTAACTTGACGGACCCGCCAGCCAAATCGTAGGTTCCATCTGGCAGCGTGCCCGTAGTGCGCAGGCGCTGCGCAGGCCGTGCCGGATGGCAATCTGCGATGAACGTTTCATCTGTCCAGTCTTCGCTCGGGACCCTCACAGGCACATGGTCTACCGGGACATCGAGCGGCTCTGCCTTGACAGACACCTCGGCTGGCGTCTATCAACCCTCCTCCTCCTCATCCGGCAACAGCTACACGGCGAACAGCTACAACCACCTGGCATCTATGGCGTCCAGCCTGCTGGTGCTCCAGACAGGCAGCGTGAGCCTCACCCAGACCACCACGAGCGTGGCGTTGGCCTTCGCCTCCCAGCGGCAAGCGGACGCAGACACCGAGGCCCTCGGTTTGGCCGTCGACGCGCTGGACGCCGGCAACACGGCCGAGGCCCGTCAGATCGCCCAGGACCTGCTCGGGGAGGACGGTCAGAACGCCTCGGCCGCTCACATCCTCGGACGCACCTACCTGGCCGAAGAGGACTACGACCAGGCCGAGAAGTACTTCGCCCGAGCCGCCACGTTGGCACCCAGCAGCAATCGCTTCGCGAGCGACCTCGACAACGTCAAGCTGCTCAAGGGGTCGGACGACGAAGTACTGGAAGCGGCGGCCCGCCTCATCGGGGATCCCGAGCGGCAGTCTGACGGCATCCGCCTGTTGGCGCACCTGTCCGATCGTAGTCCGAACAACGCACGCGCCCACATGATGCTTGGAGATGCGCTGATGGACCAGGGCTGGGCAGCGCAAGCCGTGTCCTCGTACCGAAACGCGCTGCTCGCCGCCGAGGGGTCAGATCTGGACCTCCTGGTGGGGCGGTTCGGTGATCTGGCCGAGCAGGTCCCCGATGCCGCCGTGACGCACTCCCTGTTGGGTCAGGGCCTGCAGAAGCAAGACCGTTTCGCCGAGGCGCTGACCGAGCTGAGATGGGCGGCCCAAATCGCGCCCACCAACGAGTCCCACAAACAGGCCGTCGGCTGGCTGCTCGGCGACATGGGCAATGAGGCGCTTGAGGAGGGACGTGCCTCAGACGCGATCCGCTACTACGAGGAGGCCGTCGAGCTCGACGGGTCGGCCGACACGCTGAAGTCCGGTCTGTCGCGGTCCCACATGGAGATGTCGAAGTGGTGGCAGTCGCGTGGGCTGGACAACAAGGCCTTCATCGAACTGAACACGGCAAAGCAACTCCTTCCGTCAACCGACGAGGACCTCACCAAGGACCTTTCACAAGCCTTCCACCTGCTGGGCAGCCAGTATCGCCATGCCGGCGAGCTCGACTGGGCCATCAGCTGCTTCAAGCGGTCCTACAACCTCGACCCAACCAATCTCACCTACCGGATGAACCTGGCGCAGGCCTACGACGCAAGGGGAACCGAGCACTTCGACGCCGGCGATTACGAGGAAGCCGAGGCCCAGTATCAGCTGGCCGTCGACCTGTACCCCGGCAACGAGAACTACCAGGCACGCCTCCAGGCCGCACAGGACGCGCAGGAGGAATAGGCCCTTCTCTCGCAACCATGGCGGCCGGGGAACCGGGACCGCTATCCCCTGGACTTCCGCTGGACGCCCGGGGGCCGGCGTGGTATGGATGTCCCGCTGGTAAGGGCGCGAGTGGAGATCGGAGCGGGCCCGTCGCAGCAAGAAGCACGGTTGACCATGCCCCCCTCCACAGATCCCAGCGAGCGGAATCACCACGCGGGGGTCCTGCCTCGGCGGATCACGCCCGCGCGTCACAAGGGATGGGGATGGCAGATGTGGCCCGCCCGCCCGTCACTGTATGACGCGTTCGCTTGCGACACCTCGCCGGTTCATGCCGGCGTATGGGAGGCCCATCATGGCGCAGAGTGAACCGATCTTCCGCAGTGCGGCCGAGGAGACCTGGCGGGTCTTCCGGATCATGGCGGAGTTCGTCGAGGGGTTTGAGGAGATGGCTGAGGTCGGCCCGGCGGCGTCGGTCTTCGGGTCGGCCAGGACCAAACCCAACCAGGAGCACTACAAGCTGGCAGAGCGGATGGGGGCGGCCTTGGTGCGGGGGGGCTTCGCGGTCATGACCGGCGCCGGCCCCGGGATCATGGAGGCCGCCAACAAGGGCGCGCTCGAGGCCAACGGCATGAGCGTCGGGCTGAACATCTCGCTGCCGATGGAGCAGGAGATCAATCCTTACGTCACCCACGCGCTCAACTTCCACTACTTCTTCTGCCGCAAGGTCATGTTCGTCAAATACTCGCTGGCGGTCGTCTGTTTTCCGGGCGGGTTCGGGACGATGGACGAGTTCTTCGAGTCCATGACGCTGATGCAGACCGAAAAGACGGGACGCTTCCCCGTCGTGCTGATGGGGTCGCGGTTCTGGAACCCGCTGATTGACTGGATGAAGAAGGTCTTGCTGGACGACTACGGGAACATCTCCCCGGAGGACATGGAGATGTTCGAGCTGACCGACGACCCGGATCACGCCGTGGAGTACATCCGCCGGACGCTCAAGGAACAGGGCATCGAGCCCCCGACAAGGCCTGCCTCGGAACCCCCCCGGAGACCCGCGTCCTCCGAGATCTCGGCGGAAGGAACCCGGTTCGGTCAGCCCCCGGTGACCTGGCCCGTGCGGCACAGCGGTCGATAAGCGCCGATTGACTCGAGGGCAGCGGGAGGTCGTCCACCGGTCGACTGGACAGGCTCAACGGGACTTCTTCTTGACCCGCTTGCCGATCTCCTTCTGGGCAAGGCTCAAGGTAATCCCCAGATCGGACAGCGCCGTCTCGGCCACGCTCCCTTTCTCGGTGAGCAGGCCGAGGAACAGGTGCACGACCTGGATCTCCTTACTGCCGAGCTTGGCGGCCTCGGTAATGGCCCCCGACATGACGTTGCGGAAGTGCGGCGTGCCGGGCAGGCGCCCAAACACCCACGTGTCCTCCAGCGACTCCTTGATCAGCCGATCGATGACCTCCTTGAGCTTGACCTCATCGATGCCATGCGCGTCGAGGAAGTCAGACGCCGGCCCCGTTCCCTCGCGGGCGATCGCCATCAGTAGGTGCTCGGTGCCCACGTACTCCTGCTCATACTCGTGGGCGATCCGGTTGGCCAACCGGATCACTTTCTCGCAGCGCTTTGAGAGTTTTGGATGCATGGTCCGTCCGTTTCGCTAACCCTTCTCGACATGCCGGCGGCCACGGATGGGCGGCGGCTTCCGCGATTCCAGGGGCATGATCAGCACTGGATGACTGTCCCTGGGCGGGCTGACTTGTCGGCGTCTCCGGCCCCACCCGTGAGCTGATGTACTTATAACCCAAACTCAACAACGCCACAACCACCGAGGCCACCAGCGTGATCTTGATGATCCGCAGCCGGTTGGCCACCTCGCGATCGCGCCACTCGGCCAGGCGATCGTCGATCTGATCCATCTTCTGGTCGATGCGACGCTCGATCTCGTCGAGCTTTTCGGCGATGTAGTCGTCGGCGACATTCCGGAGCCGGCCCGCCAACCCACGGACCACGCCGTGGCTCTCCACTTCCTCTCGCAGTCTCGGTTCGCGGGGCGTGGGGTCTTCAGGCAGGAATTGATACTCCTCTTGGTCCGGCGATCTGCCCTCGATCGCCCGCTCGATGGCCCAACCCATCGCCCGACGGCGCCCACGCCGCAGCGCCCCCCAGACGCCCGCGCGCTTCTTGAGCTTCGCGATGATGTCGGCGTCGGGGTGGTCGTCAGCCACGTCGATGTCGCGCAACCGGGCGAGCGCGACGAGGCCCGGGTGGCTCAACCCATCGAAGCGCATCTGGTCGATGCTAGCGATCAGCTTGGCCAGGTGCTCCTTGCTGGCCGACCGCCGCACTGGCATCCGTGCCCAGACGACGATATCGAGCATGGCCTGGCGGTCGAGCCCGAGTAGGAGCTCCCGCCGGTCCCGGACCCGGCGGAGCAAGTCCGCCCGTGCGATGCGTTTGGGCGGATCCAAACCCAACTCGGTTGCGTAGGTCTTAAGCGCATCGGTAGACAGGGCGGCCAGGCCCTTCTCTGATGTCTGGTCGTCCTTGGCCATGCGCTCACACGTAACGATGGATCCAACTGATGGCCGCGAGCAACCCCGCCAGCACGGCGATCTGTGCCAACTCGAGCGTGAACCGATGCACACGCAATCGGAGGACCTGCACGAACGCGTAATGCCGCATCAGGACCATCGATCGGCCTTCTGACCAGAGGAACCCGTACCAGCCCCACAACGACTGGCCCAGGCGAACGATCGTGTAAATCGTGCAGACGGCCACGAGAATCCATCGCCAGAAGTAAAACAGATCGAAAGCCATCGCACGCGTCTCGGACTGAAGCCCGATGAGGGAGCCGGATCCGATTCCGGAGGCCCCGTCACCGGCCATTGTATGCCCGGCGGATCAGGTCAACAATCCGCGGCTTGGCGACGGATGACGAGGAGCGTCAGGTCATCAGACTGGGGCGCGGCGGAGGTAAACCGGCGGACCTCGTCCACAATCGCTTCGGTGAGGTGCCGGGCGGAAGCCGACGCGTGCGCTTTGATGACGGCGTCCAGACGTTCAGATAGGAACATGTCACGTGTAGGATTGGTGGCCTCCGTCACGCCATCGGTATACATCACAAGACAGTCGCCGGGGCCAAGGTCGGCCCGGCGGAGCTCATAGCCACCTTCTTCGCGGACGGCCAGCGGCAACCCGCCGACCTCCAACGGGGACGGCTGCCCGTCCCGGACCAGAATGGGTGGGTTGTGTCCGGCGTTGGCGTAGTGGAGGCAGTGCCCATTCGGGTCCAGCTGAGCGCAGAACATCGTCACGAAATCCCCCACGGTCTGCTTCCTCGAGATGATCGCGTGATTCGTGACCGCGAGGACCCGGTCGGGCGCCAGCCCATCCAGCGCCGCCGCGCGGGCGACGCCGTGCGTCTCCATCGTCAACATCGCCGCACGCAGGCCCTTGCCGACCGCGTCTCCGATCATCAACGTCGTGCGTCCGTCTCGGGTCAAGAACATGTCGAAGAAATCGCCGCCGACTTCGAACGTGGGCAGGCAGAGACCCGCGAGGTCGTAGCCCGACACGCCCGGAGGACACTTCGGTAAAACGCTCTGCTGGACCTCCCGGGCCAGCTCCATCTCTCGGGCGAGGCGCTCCTTCTCGGCAGTCGTGGCCTGCAGCTCGCGGACGTACTCGGCCAACTCCCCGCTCATTCGGTTGAGCGTGCCGGCCAGATAGCCCAGCTCGTCGCGACCTCGGACCGGGACGGCCAAGTCGCCCGGCGTGCCTCCGGCCTCGCGGACGTGCTCGGCGATCTCGAGCACCCGTCCGCCGAGCTGATGGGCCATGGCCGTCCCCACGATCAGGCAAAGGAAGATCGCCAGATTGATCAGCACCGCAAGCGCATTCGGCATGTTCGACAACACGGCCGCTTGTCCGGCACGAGCCGACGTGATCGTGATGATCCGCAGCCCCGGGCGCGCGGTGCGGGCCTCGGCGATGTGCCACGCCTGCCCGCCGTGCTCGACAATCCGAGGGCGACCCTCGAAGGGCTCGTCGGGCGGGCTCAGGCCTGTGAGCTCCTTTGGGCCCCGGCGGTACAGCACATGGTCTTCCGGGTCGAGCAGCAGATATCCCTCGGTGGCCACGAGGTGCCGGATCGGGGACCGTCCGATCGGCGACGGGTCCTGGCGCCACGCCACCAACCCCGTCAACACCTGGTCGGGGAACGACGCGAGTCGGGCGATCCCCCGAAGCCTTGTCTTGCCCCCCACCTCCACGACGAAGAGAAACACGCGCTGGTCTCTGTTCCGTTGGTAGACCTGCAGCACCGGCTCGAGCATCATCGGCTCGATCAAGGCGGAGTCAGTGACCTCCAGGGAGGTGAAGGCGTCCTTTCTGGAGCCCCATTCGGCGAGTTTCTTCCTGCGCATCTCCTCGTCGAAGTCGGGGCGATCGTATTCGCTGGCCCAGGCGCTGAGCAGCTCCAAGTGCCGCTCGATCTCGTTGCGGGCGTCGTAGGCAAGACGCTGGTTGACGTAGGCCGCCAGAGACTCAGCCCTCGTCAACGTCCCGTATACCGTCAGGCCGCCGACTGCGTAGAGCGGTAGCAGACCGACCAGGAGCACCAGCACCATCAGCTTGGCGGCCATCGGCAGATCGACCCAAGCGCCCGGACGCATATGCTCTTCCGGGCCGCGATCCACCGCGCCCCAGAAACGCTGACAGAAGAAGGGGCCTCGCACGACCAGCGGGGACGCCGCCTTGAGAAGCAGCGGCGCCAGCAACCAGCACGGCAGCGAGTTGCCCCAGAACCACCGCAGGAATTGGCCCAAGTAATGCTCGAGATCGGCGACCTCGTCGGGACCGGCCCGAAGGTAGGTCTCGCCCACCCCCACCGCAGCCCCCAGGGCAGTCGCGAGAAGGCACCCGACGACGGCCAGACCGATCCAGTCCCGCCTCTCGCGAAGCCGCGGATCGAGTCGACGACGCCTGAACCACCAGCCCGCAAGACACGACTGGACGGTGTTGCTGGCCACGAAGGCAAACGGGGAGGCCCCGACGAGTGAGTTGCCGAGCATCGGCCCCACGACGCAGGGCACCGCCCCGAAGATGCCAAACCAGATGGGAAAGACGACCTGGAACGCCGCCGCCGGCCAGAAGCTCGTGATCGCGCTGCCGTCGGGAGACGAAAGCGTGATCGATCCCAGCGTCGCCGACAATCCCACCGGCACGAGGAGATAGAGTCCCACGAGAATGTTGCGGACGTGGATCGTCACGCGGTCGCCCGGACCCACGCGCCAGACGGCCTCGGCATCCGACGGATCGGGCCTGGCCATGCGGAATTCCATGCCGTCCACCTATACCCTGAGCTCGCCCTCCGAGAAACCCCAACGGGCGGCTGGGACAACGGCTCTGCGCAGAGCGAGGCTCTCACGGCTGTCTAATAAGTTCGATGCCCTCGGCAGCCTCGACGTTCACCGTGTGCCCGGCGGGGACCCCGACGCGGTAGAAGAGCTTCGGGCCCTGCCGCCGCCACCGCACCGAAACCGGGCCGGCGACCGTCGGGATCCGTCCCTCGCACCACGCCAAGCCGACGTCGCAGAAACGGAGGCGCACCGCCCGGTCCACCGGATCGACGCCGCAGACGCCCAACACGTCGCGGTAGAGCGTATGCACGACGTGCGAAGCGAACCCGTGGTTGCAGCTCGCGGTCGGCGTGACGTTCTCCCATAGCGTGCCCGTCCGCTCGGCCATGTAGCACAGGTACTCGACAGATTCATCAAGGACCTGCTGGCAGCGGCCGTAGCGGCTCAGCAGCTCGATCCGCAACGTGTTGCCCACGAACGAATTGGCCGCGTGCACCTCGGGAAACGCCTTCGCCTCGGCGCGCTTCGGGCCGAACTGTTCACACAACGTCCGCCACAACTCGGAGTGCGTCTCCGGCGTGGCGACGTCGAAGAAAAAGGCGAAGTACTGGCAGACCTCGCTGCGGTTCCGGGTGACCTCGAGCTTGCCGTTCTTCCTGACCGCGTTGTCGACGAAGAACTCGCCGTCGAAGGACTGTCGGCGAACGACGTCGCGGATCCGTTCGGTCTGCGCGGCCAGCTCAGACCGGTCGTACATCCGAGCGGCCGAGGCGAGGGCGGCGGCGTAGAGCATGTTCGTGGGGTAGTTGACGTCCTGCACGAAGGCGTTGGCTTTGGACCACTCGACGAAGACCCAGCTTTCGAGCTTCTCCAACAGCCCATCGTCGTTCAGAAACGGCTTGAAGTAGTCGAACAGCCGCAACAGCTTCGGCTCCAAAGCCTTGACGGTCTGGAAGTCGCCGCTCCGGGCCAGGTACTCCTCGAGCTGGACCACAAACCACAGCGCCCAGTTGGGAATGAACGTCCCGTTGGGATGATCCGCCGGGTAGCACATGGGCAGCATCCCGTCCGGCAGGTGCTCGAACCGCTCGGGCAGGAGGTAGTTCTCGAAGAAGTTCCGCTCGAGCGCCGTGTTGCTGCACAGGTCGCACGCGACGCGGGCCGTGAAGAAGCTGTCGCACAGCCAGCCGGCCCGCTCGCGGGAGGGACAGTCCATGAAGACGTCCAGGGCGTTCTGGGCGAGGGTTTCCCGGCCTGCGTCGAAGAGCCGGTTCAGTCGCTCGTCGCTGGACGAGAAGTGTGCATGCCACACATCCGGGTATGCGTACTCGCGGATGTAGACGTGCTGGACGTCGCTCTGGCCGTCAAGCGCGATGAGCTTCAAGTAGCGGAGCGTGTACGGCTCGAACGACTCGATCTCGAAGACGCCCTCCGGCAGGTCGTAGGTGACGACGTTCGCGCAACCCATCCGTCTGAAGTTGACGTCGCCGTCGGTCAGGATCTCGTCGAACGTCAGGAAGAGCCGCGTGGGTTGCCGGCACGTGATCTTCGCGCCCACAAAGCCCGTGCAGTTCACACCGAAGTCCAGGATGTGGTACGAGTTCTTGGTAAGCGTCAGCCTGTCTGCCCACGAGAACGGCCGGTCGAGCGTGTCGCCCGGCCGGGTGGCGATCTTCTGCAACTCGATGGTGGGCACGGTCGCTAGCTCGGCTTCCGGATACCCACCGAGCTCGGGGCCGATGCCGGTCAGCGATCGGTCTTTCCACGGCTTTTTGACATCCAGGCCGGTCTCGATGTCGCCTTGCGAAACGTGCCACACCGCGGGCCTGGTCGAGAACGTCGGATTCGGCACGCCGCGAGGGATCAGACGCTTCGGCGGCAGCGTCGCGCAGGGCACGGTCGAGACCTTCGTGTCGGCATCGCGCCGCCATTGGCCGTCATCGGTGACCAGCCGGTACACTTCCGTGAACGGCCGTTGGAAGCTGTAGCGCTGGACCTTCTGCACGCGCTCGGTCAAGACGGTCGCCTCGAACGAGACGCCGTCCCCCGCGGTGGCGGCCAACACCTTCCCGCCCACCATGACCTCCGCCTGCAGGAAGGAAGGCTGATCCAGCAGGTAGTAGCTGTTGACGTTGTAGCCGGCGACCTCCACCGCGATGACGTTCTTGCCCGCACCGACGCTGCCGGTCAGATCCCACTGGTCGACCCGGTAGTACCCGTGCGGCCCGCGCGCCGGGCCGTAGCCGCAGAATCGACCGTTGACGAACGCACGGTAGACCGTGGAGGCGGTCACACGAAGCAGGACGCGCCGCCCCTCGGGAACGTCGACCACGGCCCGGAACCCGACGAAGAGGTTGCGCTCTTGTTCCCTGCCCTGTGGCCAGATCGGCTTGGCGGTGCGGAAGGTGGCGCCGCCGACCGGAAAGGCCGCTGCGGCCGACATCGGCAGCAGGCCCAGCAGATCAACGTGGGTCATACTCGTCTCCTTGGCAGACTCCTGTTCACATCTTCGGGCGTAGTGTATCAGGTGCACCGCGGATCCGCGCGGGCAACGCACCGCCGGGTGCGTGACAGATTGGGCGGGCCATCGGAGGGGTGCCCCATCATTCACGCTCCTCGACCGTCTGTACGCACGCTCCTCCCTTGCGGAGCCCGGCGTCGATCGGCATGATACGCCCTGCCGGTGTCGTGCGGATGACGGCAACAGATCGAGAGGAGCAAGACATGGGACGCGCAACCGTGCTGGTGGTTCTGGCATCCTTGGTAGGCTTCCCGGGCGCACCGGGTCCTGCCTTGGCCGAGCAGGCGCAAAACACGCTGACCAAGCAAGAGGTGGCGGACGGGTGGCTGCTGCTGTTTGACGGCAAGACGCTGTTCGGCTGGGAGAACCATGGCGACGGCAAGTGGAAGGTCGTGGACGGTACGCTCGTCTGCGAAGAGGGCGCAGGAGGCTGGCTGGGCACGACCACCGAATTCGCCGACTGCATCCTGAAGTGCCAATACCGCATCAGCAAGACGGGCAACAGCGGCATCTTCGTCCGGGCGAAGCGAGACACGAACCGGCCCCATATCGATGGCTACGAGATACAGGTCTGCGACGACCATCCGCGGAATCCGACCGGCAGCGTCTACGGCGTGATCTCGACGAAGCGGCCCGGCGCGAAGTGCGTCACAGCCGTCGAGAAATGGCAGGACGTCGAGATCCGCGTCGACGGGAATCGTTTTCGGGTGATCCTCAACGGAACGAAGGTCGTCGACGACTGCGACAAGCGTCCCGGCCCCGGCGGCCGACCCGGGAAGTTCACGCGCGGCCACGTCGGCGTGCAATACCACAACCCGGGCATGAAGATCGAATACCGCAACATCAAACTCAAGCCGCTCGGCACCAAGCCCCTCTTCAACGGCAAGGACCTGACCGGCTGGACCCCACATCCCGGTCGACCGGGCAAGTTCACCGTCGAGCCCGGCGGGGTGCTGCACGCGGTGGGCGGGCTCGGGTCGATCTGGGCACCGGGCGAGTACAAAGACTTCGTGCTGCAGTTGGACGGGAAGACGGCGAAGGAGGGCTATCAGAACAGCGGCGTGTTCTTCCGGTCGATCCCCGAGCAGTTCCTTCAGGGCTATGAAGTCCAGATCTTCAACAAGTGTCGCAACGGCGATCGGACCAAGCCCGTAGACTGGGGCACGGGCGCGATCTACAAGCGTCAGGCCGTCCGTTGGGTCTACCCCGAGAACGGCGAGTGGTTCTCGATGACGCTCGTGGCGCATGGCAAGCACATGGCCACCTGGGTCAACGGAAACCAGGTCACCGACTGGACCGACACTCGTCGCATGCACGCGAACCCCCGACGCGGCTGCCGGACTGACGCGGGGAAGATCATGCTCCAGTCCCACGACCGCCACAGCAACCTGTCATTCCGCAACATCCGCTTGGCCGAGTACGCCGAGGTCCCGTCCAAGTGACGACCGGTATGGGGAGGTGGTGCGATGCGAAGATGCGTGGGTCTGATCGTCACAGCGGTGGGTGTGATCATGCTGCCGGCGTGTCGGCAAGAGGAGGCTGTTCCCGGCAAGACGTCCGCCAAGCGGCCTGACGTGTACATCCAGGTCTCGGCGCTGGGCAGCCTCGAGTACTTCTACGACCACAAGCTCGGGATGAAGAAGGCCGGCGAGTTGCTCGGCGTCCAGACCGAGTACACCGGCCCGGCCGATCGGGACATCCCGGCCATGGTCGCTTCGCTCGAACTGGCGATCGCCCGCAGGCCGGGCGGCATCGTCGTGGTGGGCTTCGACGACGCACTCACCCCGGTGATCGACAAGGCCGTCCGGGAGGGCATCCCCGTCGTGACCGTCGACGCCGACCTGCCGAAGTCCAAGCGCATTGCCTTCGTCGGCACGGGCAACTACAACGCGGGCTATCAGGGCGGCCTGAAGCTGGCCGACTTGGTCGGTGGCAAGGGCAAGGTCGCGTTGTTGACCAAGACGGGCCAGTCGAACCTCAACGAGCGGATCCGGGGCTACCGGGCCGCCCTGACCGAGTCGCCCGACATCACCATCGTCGGCGTCGAGAACACCGAGAGCGATCCGGCCAAGGCCACGCAGGTGGCCTCGCTGCTGCTGCAGCGTCACGCTGACCTGGCGGGGATCGCCTGCGTCGAGGCGGCCGGCGGCGCCGGGGCGGCCACGGCCGTCAAAGAAGCCGGCAAGGTCGGCCAGGTCAAGATCGTCGCGATGGACCGCGACAACGCCGTCCTCCGCTACATCGCCGACGACGTGATCCAGGCCGCCGTCGCCCAGCAGACCGCCCTCATGCCCGTCTACGCCGTCATGATCCTCTACCAGCTCAACCACCTCGACGTGGCCATCTCCACCGACAACGTCGCCGCCGGCGTCCCCGGCGTCCCCAAGACCATCGACACCGGCGTGATCATCGTGGACAAGGGGAACTACAAGCATTTCCTTCGCTAGGGGCGTTCTTGGCGGCGCAGTCTCGCGCAGGGAACGGATAGCACGCGGAAGCGCCGAGGCGGCGTATTCGCGCGGCTTGCCAGCCGGCTTCGAGCCGGCGCAACCGTTAGACACGGACTTCAGTCCGTGGGTGTCTGCGCCCGCTTCGTTCCTCCCCCCTCCCCCCAAGCCGGCTTAAGCCGGCTTGGGGGGAGGGGGGAGGAAGCGCCGGGACCGCCTGCGCACGGGCTGAAGCCCGTGCCTAACGGGGGAGCCGGCTGGAAGCCGGCAGAAGCCAGCCGCATCGCTCTGCAGCAGCTCGAGGCCCGTCAGGTCGAAGGGACACCATCTCATACGTCAGCACCTGCAGCATCTCCTGTCCGACGCCACCCCAGCGCGCATACCAATGCACGCTGCCGGACTCATGAGCGACCTTGCCGGGACACAACACACGTCCTATGCTGCAAGGGATCCGTTTTTGCGATCTTGCCTCGACTCAACGCCCTGGCTGAAGAGCAAACAGATGCTACTGGACCTTCAGGACCCTTGCAGAGACGCAACCGAGAGAGGGTTCCCCCCGACCTCCGCGTACCTGTGGTTCCAGCCAGACGAAGACGTCCCCATCGAGGAATTGATCGACCTCGCGCCTGTCCTTCTCGAGGACGAGTCAACGGTGAGGGTCCTTGTGTTTCGCGCATTCGCGGCGAACGATCATGTCGCTGACCTGGATAGCGCCGCGCGCATCATCACCGCTGAGACTGCGGAGGGATATGCGTTGGTCAGTTGCGGCAGTCGCAAGGAGGCCGAACAGGCCCTGGACCCCAGCTGGGTTGCTGAGAGGAAGAGCCAAGAGTCCGCGATCGCCTGGGCATTTCCAGACCACCCAGTCATCTTCTTCCACCACTCGCACCACAGCATGGAAGTCATCGGGAAAAGTCCCCAAGTCAGACGCTGCGCCGGTCTCTTGTTCGACAGGTACTTCGCGGTCCCCGGGACACAGGCCGACACCGGTGGGCCTTGAGTAGCGCGAGAAACCCAGACCGCTACGCGTCCTCCGGCCAATAACGTTCGGTGAGGATCTTCTTTTCGGTGAAGAAGTTGATGACCTCGGTGGCCTGGGCCTTGATGTCGCTGAAGCGCGACGCCTTCATGCCGCCGAATGGCAGACAGGCGACCGGGGCGGGGATGCCGATGTTCACGCCGATCATGCCGCAGTCCACCTCCAGCTTGAACCGCCGGGCGTAGTAGCCGTTCTGCGTGTAGATCGACGCGCCGTTGCCGTATTGATGGTTGTTGATGACCGAGATCGCCTCGTCCAACGAGTCGCACTTCAGCATGACCACGACCGGGCCGAAGATCTCCGTCTGCTCGATCGTCATGCCCGGCTGGACGTCGGCGAAGACCGTCGGGCCGAGGAAGTGGCCGACCTGGCGACCGGGTACGGTGATGTCCCGGCCATCCAAAGCGAGCGTCGCGCCCTCCTGGATGCCGGTCTCGATCAGGCCGCAGATCCGCTGCTTGGACGCGGCGCTGATCACGGGGCCCATCACCATGGCCTCGTCGGCGACGGCCGGGTCCAACGGGTCGGCAACGATGACCTCCTTCGACGCCGCCACGAACGCCTCGACGACCGCCCGGTACGTCTCGTCGCCGACGCACGCGATGGCCGAGGCGGCCATGCACCGCTGGCCCGCGCACCCGTAGCAGCTGGTCAGCATGTTGCGGATGACCTGCTCGATCTTGGCGTCGGGCATGACGACCAGGTAGTTCTTCGCGCCGCCGAGGGCCTGGCACCGCTTGCCCCGCTTGGCGCACTGCTCGGCGATGATCCGCGCCGTCGCCGTCGAGCCAACCGACGAGACGCCCGTCACCTTCGGGTTGGCGATCAGGGCCTCGCCGACGACCTTGTCGCCGTTGACCATGTTGATCACGCCCGGCGGGAACCCCGCCTGATCCATCAACCCGACGACCCGCTGCAAGCTGCAGGGCACGAGCTCGGACGGCTTCAGGACGTAGGTGTTGCCCGACGCCAGCGCGTAGGGCATGAACCAGAACGGCACCATCGCGGGGAAGTTGAACGGCGAGATCATGCCGAACACGCCCGCCGGCACGCGGAGCACCTCGCCGTCGATGTCGACGGCTCCGCCGATCAGCTTGTCGCCCTGCAACAGGGTGGGCATGCCGCAGGCGACCTCGACGTTCTCCAACGCCCGCTTCAGCTCGGCCCGCGCGTCCGGCAGAGACTTGCCCATCTCCTCGGTCAGACCACGGGAGATCTCCTCGAAGTGCTCCTGCAGCAGGTTGACGAGCGCAAAGAGGCGATCGCACCGCCGCGCGACGGGCGTCCGGGACCATCCGACGAAGGCGTCACGCGCCGCGTCGATGGCTTGATCGACCGCCTCGGCCGTCGACAACGGAACCTGGGTGATGATATCGCCCGTGCTGGGGTTCTCGACGTCGAGGTAGCCACTATTGGGCGGATCGACCCATTGGCCGTTGACGTAGTTCTTCAGCTTCCCGATCGACATGATCGCACCGTCCTGCCGAGCTAGGGCCGCTCGCCCGCTTTCATCCGTTCGTTGATCTCATCGATGACGGGCGGCACCAACGCGATGCTCTCGACCACGAAGTGAGCGCCGGCCTGTCGCAGGTTCATGTCGGCCCGGGCCAGTTTCCGCTCGCGGACGTCGGGCCGCAGCGCGTCGATCTCGGCCGCGGTCAGGCCGACCTCGTTGCCCGTCTTGCTCAGGCCAATGGTCCAGACCCCGGCGTTGAGGCCCTCGCCGATGCCGGGCTGCGTGTCGTCGATCTTGACCACGGCCTCGGGCGGGAACGTCCGGGTCGCCTGCATGTTGCCCAGGACCATCCACGGCTCGGGCCGCCCGGCGGGCACGTCGCTCGCGCAGAAGTTCGCGTCCGGACAGTAGCCCTGCTTCTTGGCCTCGCGGTGGTTGATCTCCATCGCCTCGGTGAAGTACCCCGACGTCGAGCCGGTCTTGATCCCCCGTCGCTTCATCTCGCCCATGGTCTCCAGCGTGCCGGGGATCAGCTGGGAATAGTCGGCAATGCACGCGACCTGCAGCCGCTTGAAGTCCTTCTCGAACATGTCGGCCACGTCTTCCTCCGTGCACCTGCGACCGTGAACCTTCTCCCACAGGGCGGCGACCTCGTCGATCTTCGAGATCGCGCGGATGTGGTCCTTCTTCATCAGACCCATCGGCGCGCGGGCCTGCTCCATCGTGATCTCCACCCCCCGAAGCTTGTAGACCTCGATGAAGACCACCGCCGGTGCATAGCATCCGTAGTCCAACGTCGTGCCGGCCCAGTCATAGATGGCCAGCTTGATCTCGCCGCGATAGCTTCGCTTGAACACGAAATCCATGGGATCTCCTTCTCTGTGATGCCCGCAAGGGCAGACGACCCGCTCGGGCACGACACCTCCAGACACCCGCCGAGTAGGGGATGCACAAGGTAACTCCCCGCGCCAAACGAGGTCAAGGCGCGGTCCGATCCCGCTTGCCAGGGCAGACACGGACCCATAGCATGCCATGGACGGATGGGTGAGGTCGCACCTTCGCCCCATCCCGAGGTCAACACGCAGCGGGAAGATGTGCCAATGGACCCACCAGGCCCGACGCCGACCGACCGTGCCGAAGGCGACATCAACCTCTCGCAGCAGCGCAGGCAATGGACGGACGCCCACGTCGACGAAAACACCGCCCGCATCCTGGCTGACGACGCGCGATGGTTCCTCCATCAGTCCCTCTCCACCCCCTGTCTGAACGTCCTGTCAGGCTGCGAGGCGATCTACCTGATCGACCAGCAGGGCCGGCGGATCATGGACTTCCACGGCAACAGCGTCCATCAGGTCGGCCACGCCAACCCGCGGGTCATCGAGGCGGTCAAGACGCAGCTCGACCGGTTGGCCTTCTGCCCTCGCCGGTACACGAACGAGCCCGCCATCGAGCTGGCCAGCAAGTTGTCACAACTCGCACCGGGCCGACTGAACAAGGTGCTGTTCGCACCGAGCGGGACAGGGGCGATAGGCATCGCCCTGAAGCTGGCCCGGCACGCAACGAGGCGGTTCAAGACGGTCTCGATGTGGGATTCGTTTCACGGCGCGTCGCTGGACGCGATTTCCATCGGAGGGGAGTCACTGTTCCGCAAGGACGTCGGCCCGCTCCTGCCCGGCACCGAACACGTGCCCCCGCCGACGCCCGGCAACTGCCCGTTCGGCTGCGAAGGCACGTGCACACTAAAGTGTGCCGAGTACATCGACTACGTCCTGACCCGAGAGGGCGACGTCGCAGCCGTCGTCGCCGAGACGATGCGGTGCACGACGGTCGTCCCGCCGCCGCCGGGCTACTGGCGGGCAGTCCGCGAGATCTGCGACAGACACGGCGCCCTGTTGATCCTCGACGAGATCCCCATCGCGCTGGGGCGAACGGGCCACATGTTCTGCTGCGAACATGATGATATCGTCCCGGACATGCTCGTGATCGGGAAGGGGCTCGGAGGCGGCGTGTTTCCCATGGCGGCCGTCATCGCACGGGAGGATCTCGACGTCGCGCCGGACAGGGCGCTGGGGCACTACACGCACGAGAAGAGCCCGTTGGGTGCTGCGGCCGGACTGGCGACGATCCGCTGCATCGAGGAGGACGGGCTGCTCGAAAATGCGCGGCGGCTCGGATCGCACGCGCTCGAGCGGCTGGGTGCGATGCAGGCTGACCATCCTCTCATCGCGGACGTCCGCGGGCTCGGGCTGCTGTTGGGCGTCGAGCTCCGCCGCGACGGTCACAAGGCCACCCACGAGGCGGAGCAGATCATGTACGCCTGCCTGTCGCGGGGGCTGAGCTTCAAGGTGTCCGACGGCAACGTCCTGACGCTCTGCCCCCCGTTGACGATCCAGCAGGATCAGCTCGACGAGGCGCTGGACATGGTCGCCGAGGCGATCGGCCAGGCCGAGCACCCGGCCGGACCGACGTGATCGTCGTCCGCCTCCGCACGTCCCAAAAAAACCTGCAACGTTGCCCATCCACGACCGCCCTTCGCGTGTCTATCCTGATAGGACACGTGACAGGACTCGACTGATGCACTGCTCCTTCTGCAACGCCAACAACCGAGATCACGCCAGGTTCTGCGGGATCTGCGGACGACCGCTGGGCAGACCGCACGACGTCCGACCCGGCACATCGGCGGCAGGCAAGACCACGCCCCTCCCCCATGCCCGGCCGCCCTCGCGAGGTCGACCGGTCCGCGCGATCAGGATGGTGGCCACCGGCCTGGCGGCGTGGCTGACGAGCCTGGTTCTGCTGGGCTTGGTCGTGGGCTTCATCGGGACCCGGTGGGTCGACCGATCGAGCCCTCGGTGTCCGACAGCAAACGTCCGTTTTGACGGCGTCATGCGTCCCTCGACGATGCCGCCGGCAGAGCGGGTGGTCATCCGGTCGCGGACGATCATGCTGCAGTCCCCTACCCGTGTGATACTTCCCTGAACCGCACGCGGACCCTATGATGCATGTTGAGCAGGCTGGCGCGCAGAACCGTCTGGACGGGCCGCGGCGGGCCTGCGATGAGGATGCGTTTCGGGCAGGCCATGTCCAGCGAACCAAACCATGCCGAGGTCCTCGCCTCACCGATGATCAAGCCGGTCTGCGGGGCGTGCAACCTGGTGTGCACGTATTGCTACTATCGTCAGACCGCCGACCACTTCGACGACCGGCCAAGCCGGATGACCGACGAGGCCATCCGGAACATCGTTCGGACCTTCTGCCAGAGCCCCCACCCCTGCCCCCACTTCTCCTGGCAAGGGGGCGAGCCGATGCTGGCGGGGTTGGACTTCTTCCAAAAGGCCGTCGCGTACCAGCAGGCCTACCGTCGCGAAGGCCAGCAGGTCGTCAACGCCTTCCAGACCAACGGCACGCTGATCGACGACGCCTGGGGCCGATTCCTCAAGCGGTGGGACATGCTGGTCGGCATCAGCATCGACGGCCCGCCCGAGATCCACGACAAGAACCGCATTTACCCGAACGGCGCGGGCAGCCAGGAGGACGTGCTGCGGGGGCTGCGCGTGCTCCAGGAACACCAGGTCGAGCACAACGTCCTGGTGCTGGTGCACGGCGACAACGTCCATCACCCCAAGGAGGTCGTCCGGTTCATTCGGGACCTGGGCGAGGACTACCTGCAGTTCATCCCCTGCGTGGTGACGGGCCTGGACCGGTCGATGCCCAGCCACGACGCCGTAGACCCGCTGGCCTACGGACAGTTCCTGTGTGAGGTCTTCGACGAATGGCTGTCCGTCGGGCCGACCCGGCTCTACGTCCGGATGTTCAACAACCTCGTGCTGGCGGCCGCCGGTCACGAGCCGGAGTACTGCGTCTTTCGGCGGGCGTGCGCCGGCTGCCTCCTGGTCGAGCACAACGGCGACGTGTTTCCGTGCGATTTCATGGTCCAGCCGGAATGGCGAATGGGCAACCTGACGACCGACAGCCTGGCTGAGATCTACCGCCATCCGCGCTGGCTGGCGTTCCGCAAGCTCAAGTCGCAACTGCCGCCGGCGTGCCAGGCATGCCGTCACGTCGCACTGTGCAATGGGGGCTGCCCACGGGACCGCTTCGGCGGGAGACTACCGGACGACGAGCCGAACTACCTCTGTCGAGGCTATCAGCTCTTCCTCGACCACGCCCGTCCGGAGATCGAGAAGGTCGCGGCCGATTGGCTATCCGGCCAGCACATGCCCCCGCCGCCGGAGCGGACGCCCCCCGCCGGTTCAGGCCGATCCCGGAAGCGCCGCCGCCGACCGCGCGCGCGTCGAAGACGCTAGCGCCGATGTCGGTCCACCGCAAGTGGCACGCACCGGCTGTTGCCAAGGCCAAGATCATATCGTACCGTATGAGGGTCTGTCGAAGGCGTGTTGCGATGAGGTGTCGCTGGTTGCTTGTGGTGATGTCCATCGGCTTGGCTTGCCAGGTCGGGTGCAATGATCCTGCTGCGCGCAAGCAGACGGCACATCGGCAAAGGAAGATCCAGTACTGTCTGGGACATGCCGCTGCGCGGGAACGTGCGGCATCGGCCAAGGTGAACGCCGGGCTCCGTGAGGCCACGAGGCTCTGGAACGAGGATGCCGCAAGGACGCGCCAGAACCGGCGCGAACTGGCGGCATGGATCTCCGAGAAGCAACAGCGGTGGAATCGGCGCGCGCCCCTGTACCAGGCGGAGATCGACCGGAGGCTTGCAGGCAAGCCCGACCACGCCCGACGAACCGCCATCGACATGTTTTACTGATGACGCGACGGCGCCGGGCTGGGGTGGAGCCGCGGCGTCTGGGTGATACGATGACGACCTGACGTTGCCAAACCCCAAGTCGGACCCAAGGAGGTCACGATCATGTCAACTCCGGATCACGATTCGCCGAGTGGATTGACGCGCCGACAGTTCGTCCGGGCCGCCGGGGCGTCGGGCGCGGTGGCGCTGGCCCAGTCGGCACACGGGGCGTCACAAGACGAAGCCAAGAAACCGGCCCCGGGCAAGGGGCCGGAAACGAAGCTGCCGACCCGGGTCGTGGGCAAGACGGGCCTGCGCGTCAGCGTCATCAGCTACGGAAGCTACAACCTGTCGAACCCGCGACTGCTGGACGCCGCGATCTCAGAAGGAATGACGCTGGTGGTCACATCCAATGATTACCAGAACGGCACGGCCGAACGGACCATCGGCGAAGTGATAGCCCGTCAGCGCAAGAAGGTCGTGTTGGGCACCGGCAAGGAGTGCACGACACAAACGAAGACCAGCGACTTGCTGACTGAGATCGACCGCAGCCTGAAGCGCCTGCAGACGGATCACGTCGAGATGTGGCGAGTGCACTACGTGAAAGACGCGAAGGTGCTCCAGAACGAGGCAATCTACGAGGCCTTCGATAAGGCCAAGAAGGCCGGCAAGGTGGGTCACCTAGGCCTTTCCACGCACGAGTCGCCAGCCAAGGGCGACGTGGTCGAGGCCGCCATCAAGTCCAAGCGGTTCGAGTTCCTGATGACCCGGTACAACTTCATGGAGTTCCCCAAGGACTACGAGCCGTTCACCAAGGCCGCCAAGGCCGGCATGGGCGTGATCGTCTTCAAGATCCGCGCTGGCGCGCGCGACAAGGCGTCGAACGAGATGGCCCGGCTCCAAGAGAAGATGAAGATCTCCGGCGAGCAGGCCAAGATCAAGTGGGCGCTCCAGAACAGGCACGTGACGTCCGTCGTCAGCGGGGAGCGCAGCATCGAGGGGATCCGCGAGGCCTGCCAGGCAGCTCGAGCGCCGTTCAGTCGGGCCGAACGCGAGTATCTGGACGCCTACGTGAAGCGATTCCAGCACGAGTACTGTCGGTTCTGCGGCCAATGCGTCTCGGCCTGTCCCTATGGTGTGCAGGTCGACGACGTGATGCGTTTCGCGATGTACTTCAAGTACTACGGTGCGGAGAAGGCGGCCATGCAGGAGTATGAGGCCCTTCCCGCACGCAAGCAGGCCTGGCTGTGCGCCCAGTGCCGGGGCGACTGCATGGCCGCGTGCCCGAACGGCGTCCGCGTACAGCCGCAGCTGGTCGAGGCCCATCAGCTGCTCAGGCTGGAGACGGGAACCGATCGCTATGCATAGCGGCCGAAAGCTGTTCCCGTTGATCTACGTCGCCCTCCTGGCGCCCCTGGTGGGATGCGCGAAGGAAAGGCCATTCCGCTTCGACCGCGAGGTCCTCCTGCCCAAGCCGGTTCACTCTCATCCCTGGGTCGAGGTCGGTGAATCGAAGATCTACGACGCCTCCACGCTGGAAGACTACATCAATGGCGCGGCCAGACCTTATCTCGAATACGGCATGACGCAGCTGATCCACGCAGTCTATGTGCGCAGAACCTCGCCGGAAGACGAAATGATCGTGGACGTGTACGAGATGGCGTCGCCGCTGGCCGCCTACGGCATCTATTCGATCCAAAGGCCCGAGAAGGCGGACGACGTTCGGCTCGGGGCAACGGGCTTCTGGTCGGACGGCCTGCTGTGCTTCGTGAAGGACCGGATCTACGTGTCCATCCAGCCGCCCGGCGGCGGGCCGCGCGAGATGCTCTCCGCGATGCTCATCGCGGAGTACATCGACAAGCAAACGAAGTTGCCGGGCTCCCTGCCGGAGATGATCGCGGCGCTGCCCGAGGAGGACCGCGTCCGACATAGCGAAGTCTATCAGGCCGCCAATATGCTCGGCCACCGATTCCTCGGCGCCGGTTGGCAGGCCACCTATCGCTACCGGGGGGTCACGCACGACCTGTTCGTGATCCCTTGCATGGACGCCGCCCAGGCCTTAGACCGCTACGAGAAGCTGGCGGACTACGTGAGCAAGAACGGCAAGATCGTACGTCGGGTGAAAGGCGTCGGCCGGTCGGCCATAGTCGGCACGGGCAAAACGACCGGGCGCCTGTTCATCGCATGCAGCGGCCGGTATCTGGTGGGGACGGTTGACTGCTTCAACGACGAGCGATCTGTTAGACTGGCACGTGAGGTCATCGAGAACGTGACGAGAATGGGGTTGTGATCGGCCTGGCGGCCCGCGCTCCCGCGCGGGTCCGGAGCCACCGCGGGCGGACCAGGACGAAACGGGATGAGGAGGCGGTCCGATGCTCCAGTGCAGTGAATGTGAGTACTTCGTCCGGGGCAAGAACGGGCAGGTGGGTTTCCGGTGCGACCCGTTCGCGACCATCAAGGAACCCGAATGCCTGATCAAGTGGCAGCTGATCAAGAGCAGCGAGACCGCGCGCCAGATGGAGCGGATGGTCAAGGCCTACGAGGCCACGGTCCAGATGTACGAGCGCCTCGCGCCGCTGCAAGAGAAGATGTTCCGCCACATGGAACGCGAAATCGACGACTATGATGAGTCCGAGAGTTGGAAGATCGGTCTGGACGACGAGGACGTCGAGGACAACGAGCCGGACGAAGAGGAGCAGGACGGCTTCGTCCGCTGACCGGATCCCGCGCCCCTGGATCGGTGCGCATGCGCCTCTGGCCCACGGCGGGGACGGGACCGAACCGATCAGCCGGTGGGTTCGGTCGCGTGATTGACGGGCGGGGCAGCGTACCCCACCTCTTGGAGCATTCTGGCGACCAACCGCATGGGCAGGCCGACCACATTGGTGAAGCTGCCGTCGATCTGATCGATGTAGGCGCCGCCGTGATCCTGGATGCCGTACGCCCCCGCCTTTCCCTCCCAGGCCCCCGAGCCAATGTAGGCATCAAGTACGTCATCCGCCATCGGTCGCATGGTCACCCGGGTCACCGCATGACGGATCAGCCGCTGATCGGCAGCCGGGCGGAGCATGGTCACGCCGGTGATGACGCGATGCGTCGTACCGGCCAACGTGGACAAGATGAACCGGGCGTCGTCGACGTCGGCGGGCTTGCCGTAGATGCGGCCGCCATACGCGACCACCGTGTCGGCGGCGAGGACGATGGCGTCGATCGCGTCGTGTTCGTTGGCCACGCAACGGGCCTTGTAGTAGCTCAAGGCCTCGGCGCACTGTGTCGGGGGAACGTTCGGACCAGCCTCCTCGGGTTCGTCAAGACGGGGCGCGACCACCTCGAACCGATAGCCGCTGTCCGCCAGCAACCTGGCCCGCCGGGGCGAGGCTGAGGCAAGAATCAAGCGGGTTGTGGGGACGGATGCCATCACCAGGCTCACTCACAACGTCATCTTAAAGGCGTTTCTGACTCGAATGCAAGACTACCACCGGAGGTCTCAGCCCATCTTCCGCACGGCCAGCCGATGGATGTCTCGCCCCTCGCGGAGGTACTTCACCTCGAAGTTGGTCTCCGTGCGCTCATCGATCGTGCCGTAGTCGGGGTCGACAAACTCGGTCGGCTCCAACTGCGGATGGTCAAGCAGACGTTGGCGGATCACAGCGAAGTACTCGGCGTGGTCGCTTTGTACGGCCCATCGGGCCGCGGGGCGTAAGGCCCGGACGGCCGCGTCGACGAATTCGGCCGTAAACAGCCGCCGCTTGTGGTGGCGCTTCTTGGGCCAGGGATCGGGGTGGTAGACGTGCAAGGCCGACAGAACATCGGCCGGAAACTGGTGGATCATCAGATGCCGGGCGTCGGCGCGGAGGATGCGCACGTTCGTCAGCCCCCATCGACCGAAGCGGTCGGCAGCGTAGGTGTAGTACTTGTTGGCCCATTCCAGGCCGAGATAGTCCCGCTCGGGGTGAGCCTGAGCCTGGCGGAGCAGGAAGCCCCCCTTCCCACAGCCGATCTCCATCTCAATCGGGCCGTCCCGGTCGAACAGCCCGATGACATCCAGCACCTCGCCGATGCCGGGCGGCGCGATCGTGATGTTCTCCAGGGACGTCATCCCCTCTGATCATGATGAATCGGCCTGGGGGATGTCAACCGGACGTGGCAGCGGGTCAGCGAGCATCAAGCCTGCGTTGACACTTTCGCGCGCGGGCAATTATAATCCGGTCGTCTTCGATTCTCGCAACGCGTTGTCCGGGTCTGAACCGTGAGAACAGGCCACATATCCCACTATAGGTCGCGGGCCCTGGCCTTGCTGCTGGTCTCGTGCGTGCTCGGCTGCCAGGACGGCGCGCGCTGGGGCGGTGGCGGCGGGGAGCCCGTCGAGGTGGACGCCCTGGCCCTGCTCCTGCCCACCAAGATCAAGCTCCATAGCTTCACCAAGATCAAGCCGCTGTTCGGCAGCCGTCTGCCCAACGGCGTGGAGGTCTGGCTCGAGCCGCTCGACCGCTTCGGCGACGTGGTCAAGGTCGTCGGCGAGCTGTATTTCGAGCTCTACAGCTACAAACCCGCCTCGGGCGATCGGAAGGGCGAGCAGATCGAGTTCTGGCAGGTGCGGATCGCCGGGGCCGACGAGCAGCAACAGTACTGGGACCGCGTCGCGCGAATGTATCAGTTCCCGTTAGGGTGGGACTACGCCCCGCCCCCGGGCGAGAAATACGTCCTGTCGGCGACCTATCTATCGCCGAATGGGGAGCGGTTATCGGACGAGATCGAGCTGCGGTTTGACTTGGATCGGGAGGGGCTGCGAAAGTCCCTGGGATCGCCCGAAACGCCTGAGCCGTAGCGGCCGTCAGCCCCGTCCGGACCAACGCCGCCGCCCGAGATGTGTCTTACTGGGGAGAAGTGCAGACACCGTTCGCCGTCGAGGCCGGAGTGGCCATGGCGGCAGGAACGGTGAGCTTGATGGGAAACGTTCTTCCCAACCGAATCAAACAAGGAGTCTGCTCATGAATCGTACTGTCACGCTGGCGTCCGTGGGATTGATTGCGGTGGCTATGATGGCTGGGGCCGGCTGCAAGCAGCTGCTGACCTACGAACGGTTCCAGACCATCCACGAAGGACAGACCCAACTGGCGGTGGAGAAGACGCTGGGCGAGCCGCTGGTCAAGATGTCCGACCAGTGGACGTGGAACGACAGCGAGCGGAGCATTACCGCCCACGTGTGGTACAACGCCGAAGCCAAGGTCATCGCCAAGCAGTGGATCGACCCCAAACGGGGCATGGTCGGCAACCCGCCGGGCGGTGAAGCCGGTCAGGGCGGAGAGGTCATTCAGCAGAAGACCAACATCACGACCGTCAACCAGTAGGCATCTGGCTGGGCAGGGGTCGGGGCCGACGTGTCGTCGGTCCCGGCCGACTGGTACCACTCCCAGTTTGCCTCGTCGTGGGTCGGGCACTGGGCTTCATGTACATCAGCCGGCGATAAACGGCCGATGCGACCAAGCGCATCCCTCTTAGGTTCCAGTGGCCATCCTTGCGATAGTAAAGGCTCCGCGGTTCGGGGTGCGACAGAATCACCGGCCGGAGGTCCATCACGGCCACGTCTCGTCTTCTCATCTCCGTCGCAATGTGGTCGTAGCACTTGACGGTGTACTCCAGACCATGGAAGAGGGTTCTCCTACCGGGGATCAGCAGGACCAGTAGACGGGCCTCGGCAGCGGCGCACATCTTTTGAGCCTTGGCGATATCGTCGCAAGTGTGCTGCAGGGCATAGTCGACGATGTACTGGACGCGCCGCTTGCGATACCTCGCCGGCAGGATGCCCTGATACAGAGCAAGGTATCCCTTCGGCCGCCAGAACCGGCTCTCCGTGTACGCCGGACCGCACCAGTACCCGCTGTGATAGGTGAACCAGTCCATGCCCGACGCTCGCCAGGCCTCATAGTCTGCCAACTCGAAGAAATCGTTCTCGAACACGCCATAGAGCACGAAGCGGGGCTTGAGCGGTAGGGCATACCGCGACAGGATGATGTTGTACTGGGGCGTGCATTGGCGGTGCATCGCGAAGCTGTGGTAACGCAACGACCGCTGGGCGAAGTACTCGTAGAACGGTCGGGCGGCCATCTCGACGAACGAATCCCCCACGCCAACCACATCCACCGGTCGCCCGGCCCGTCGGTCTGCACTGGCCTTGGGATGGTTGCGAAACCCCCACGAATCCGTGCAGAGGATGGCCAACTCCTTGTCCTGATCCGCCCAGGCCAACACGATCCGTTCGTCGTAGCTGACGTTGGGTTCCCATGCGAACCCGATGTCGGGCTTTGGCCTGAGGTGGCGCTGAATGCGATCGACTGCGGCGGTTCGCTCGTAGGTAACTACGTTGAAGTAGTATCGAAGAAACACCTCGCCGATGACGAGGGCGACAAAGAGCGACAGCGTGGTCGTCGCGGTCTTCGAGATGACTCGCCTGCGATGACCCATGGCGCACGACGGGGGCTGCCCGGCCCGTCCGGTCAGGCCTTCTTCTCCCACTTGCCCAGCTCGACGACGGCCGCCAGCGTGCTGCCGGCGTCGATCTCGGCACGAATCCGGTTCTCGCGCTCGAGCACGTCCTGAGCGCGGTTGGCGATCTCGACGGCTTCGTGTTTCGGGATGACGATGACGCCATCGTCGTCACCGACGACCCAATCGCCCGGACGAACGTGGCATCCGCCGACCACGATCGGAGCATCCATCTCGCCCAAACCCTTCGGATCGCCAGCCGCCGGGGCGATACATCGGGCAAAGGCCGGGAAGCCCATCCGCTTGATCTCGACCGTATCACGAATCGCGCCGTCAATCACCACCCCGGCAATCTGCTTGGTCTGGCAGCTGTGGGTGGCCAACTCGCCCCAGATGGCAGGCGGCTTGGCGCCCGCGTCGATAACAATGACGTCGCCCGGTTTAGCGTGGTCAATGGCCTCGACCGGCTTGGCCCAATCGCCCGCCGCCGTGCGGACCGTAAACGCCGGGCCGGCCAGCTTGAGTCCGTCCTTGATCGGCCGGACACCCTCGATCTCGCGGGCGTTGTGCATGGCGAAAGAAATGTCGGCCGTACTGACCCGCCGGAACACCTCCCGGACCGCATCCGCGCCCACCCGGCGGAACAGCTCGCCCACAACCGGTTTGCCGGTGACGATGGCCTGCTTGATCTCCTCGGTAGCCCGGCGCGCGTCCGGGGACTTGATGATCGCACCGCCCACGATGATGATGCTGGCCCCGTTCGCGACGGCGTCCACGCACGTCTGCGAGTTGATCCCACCCGCGATCGCCAGCGGAACGTCGACGCGCTTGGCGATCGCGGCCAGGGCGTCGAAGCTCACCTTGCCGTGCATCTGTTCGTCGATGCCCGTGTGCACCGCGATGACGTGCGGACCCAACTCGGCGATCCGCTGCGCGCGCTCGACCGGATTGGGCACGGCGATCAGGTCAACGGCGATGCGCGCGCCGTAGTTCGCACCCGCATCGATGCACTCGGCAATCGTCTCGTCGGTCGCCTGTCCGAGCACGTCGACGATGTTCGCGCCCGCCTTGGCGGCGGCCTCGACCTCGGTCCTGCCGGCGTCCATGACCTTCATGTCGGCGACAATCGTCTTGCCCGGAAACGCCGCGCGGAGCTTTCGGACCGCGTCGAGGCCCTCAGCCTTGATCAGCGGCGTGCCCGCCTCGAGCCAATCCACCCCACCCGCCACGGCCTCCCGGGCGACGCGCAGGGCCTGCTCGATGTTGAGGAAATCCAGGGCGAGCTGGACGACCGGTTCGGTAGGCATGACAGTACCCGATCTGCTCCACGGACTACGCCGACCACATGTAAGTGCCCACTAACAACAATATGCCCGCTCCCCGCCTACGCCGCAAGCCTCCCCAAGACCTCATCCTACCGTCCCCGCCGCGCGGGTCAACCGCGAGGCACGGACCCGGACGAATCTGACCCGATCACGGGGTTTGACACGTGCCGTGATTCCCCTACAGTAAAGGGTTTGCCGGAGCGTTGGGAACGTCGGACGCGGTATGTCCAAGACATGGTTTGCCTACAGTCGGAAGGCTCAGCGGACGCAGCCCCAACCGGTGACGTCGCTGCTGGCTTCCGCGTTGGGTCGCGACGACCTGATCAGCCTCGCAGTGGGCTTCGTGGACGACGAGACGCTGCCCACGGATGCTGCGCGCCAGGCCTTCGACAAGCTGTTGAGCGATCCGACCGCGGGTCGTTCGGCGTTGCAGTACGGCACGACCCGGGGACTCCCGGAACTCCGGCAACGCCTGGTAGCCCACGTGGCCGGACTCGAGGGACGGTCGCCCGACAGCTTGAACCTGTCTGCCGAACACGCCGTCATCACGACCGGATCCCAGCAGGGGCTGTACATCCTGGCCGACGTCCTGATCGACCCGGGCGACATCGTGATCACCTCCGCCCCGTCCTACTTTGTCTACACGGCCGCGTTGACATCGTTCGGTGCCGACGTCCATGCCGTGCCGATGGACGACGGCGGAATGCGGATCGACCAGCTGGAGCGATCGCTGTCGGACCTGGCCACCAGCGGGCAGATCGACCGGGTCAAGATGATCTACGTCGTAACGTACTACCAGAACCCGACCGGGGTCAGCCTGGCCGTCGACCGTCGCGAGGCGGTCGTCAAGCTGGCCAGACAGTTCAGCCGGTCGCATCGGATCCTGGTTCTGGAGGACGCGGCCTACCGCGAACTCCGCTACGATGGGCCGGAGACGCCGTCGATCAAGTCGTTCGACCCAGACAACGAGACCGTCGCGATGGCAGTCACGTTCAGCAAGTCGCTGTGTCCGGGGATGAAGACGGGGTGTCTGCTGCTGCCTCCAGATCTGGTCGAGCCGGTCGTCTTGCAGAAGGGCAATCACGACTTCGGGTCGCCCAACGTGCTGCAGCACGCGCTGGCCGAGTTCCTGCAAGCGGGCGCGTACGCCGCCCACGTCAAACGGCTGCAGGAGCGGTACCGCCAGAAGCGTGATACCATGTTGACGGGTCTGCAAGAGGAACTGGGCCGTCTGCCGGACGTCCGCTGGACCGAGCCCGCTGGCGGGTTGTACGTGTGGCTGACGCTGCCGGGTTCGCTCGACACGGGTCGGGACGGTAGACTCTTCGCCGAGTGTTTGGACCGCGGGGTGCTTTACGTGCCGGGCGCGTACTGCTTCACGGCAAGGCCCGGCCAAGCCGGTCCGACGAACACGTTGCGGCTGTGCTACGGACTGCCGAGCCTCGACGACATTCGTGAAGGGGTCCGTCGGCTCGCCACCGCGGTACACGCCGAGGTCAAACGGATCGGCACCGCATCGCCGGTTCGGACGAGGTCGACCGCGTAATGTGGATTCTGCAGTGGTACATCCTTCGTGAGATGCTCAAGGCGATGGTGCTGACCAGCATCGGCCTGACGCTGGTCTTCACCCTGGGCGGCGGCGTGGCCAATATGGTCAAGGGCGCGTCCATCGACTCCTTTGAGCTGCTGCAGCTGCTGGGGTTCATGCTGCCGGTGGCGACGACGCTGACCTTGCCGGTGGCGGCCCTGTTGAGCACGACGAACGTCTACGGCCGGCTAGCCGCCGACAACGAGTTCGTCGCTTGCCGCGCCGTCGGGATCAACATCCATCGACTGCTCTTCTCGGCCGTAGCCGTCGCCGTTGGCGTGGGCTCGTTCACCTTCTACTTCTCGAACTACGTAATCCCCGGCTTCGTTCGACAGATCGAATCGAAGGCGCGTGCGAGCATCGACCAATACGTCAACCGCAAGCTGGCGATGGACAAGTTCATCCGGGCGCCCGGCTACGTCTTCCACGCCGACAACGTCCAACACGTCCGGGCAGAGAAACCGGGAGACAAGGACTACCTTCGGATCAACGGCGCCGCCTTCATCGAGCTGGAGGGGGGCGACGCGATCCGCTTCGGCACGGCACCGCAGGCGATCATCGAGTTCGACAAGTCGGAGCGCCTGCCCCGCGTCCGCGCACAGCTGCTCGACGTCAGCATCTTCGATCGGGTCCGTCTGCGATACGCCCGATGGGATGAACAGCCCTTCGGGCCAATGGACGTGGACTTCCCGGTCCAAGTGAAGCTGAAGTGGCTGAACCTGCCCGATCTGTACCGCTACCGGGACGCCCCGGCCCAGCTGCCCGAGATCGCCGCCGAACTGGAGCAGATCCGCAGGCAGATCCGGGTGCGCGTCTGCTATGACGAGATCATCCGCGCGCAGGAAGCGCGTAAGGACTGGCGGTTCGGCAACGAGAAGGTGACGTACACCCTCAAGCCTGCAGACCAGTTCCGGCGAAGAGGAGAGAACCGCCAGCCAGAGCTAAAAGGGGTGACCGTTATCGAGGACACACGGGGGGGCCTGCGGACTTTTCGGGCCGGCCTCGGACTGGCCGAGACAACGATCCGGTACGGCGTGCCCGTGCCCCTGGTGAGCATCATCCTGTCTGATGGTGTGACCATCCAGAAGGAAGGCGAAGCCGACGACAACAAACTCAGGCAAGCGTTGAGGTACGTCCCTGTACCCGATCGCTGCATCCGAATCGCAGATCGGCAGGCCGATCAGTTGGCCGAGGCACCAGACAGGCCGCTCTCCCTCGGCCCGCGGATCGAGGAAGCCCAGGAACGCCTCAGGCGCGAGCTGGGCCAGCAGGTCCGCGTGATCGTCGGGATCATCCATGCCCGCGCAGGCTTCGGCGCAAGCTGCGTCGTGCTGATCATCCTGGGCGCCGGGCTGGGCATCGTCTTTCGGGGCGGCCAGGCGCTCGTCTCATTCGGGCTGAGCTGCATCCCGTTCGCCCTCGTCATCGTGACCATCATCATGGGCCGCCAGCTCGCCCAGAACGAGGGAACCGAGACGGTCGGACTGGTCATTCTGTGGGCCGGCATCGGGTTGGTGTTGCTAGCGGACGTGCTGGTGTTGTTCAAGTGGCTTCGGCGATAGAAGAGGACTCGGTCGCGACCATGCTGACGATCCTAGACAGGTATGTGATTCGATCCTTCATCACCAACTACCTGGTCAGCCTCACGGTGCTGATCGGCCTGTACATCATTGTGGATCTGTTCGTAAACCTCGATGAATTCACCGAGCGGGACCAGTCCGCCGCCGTCGTCCTGGCCAATATCTGCGACTACTACGGCTACAACCTGTTTCTCTACTTCTCACAGCTCTCGGGCGTCATCACGCTGGTGGCCGCCTCGTTTACGCTCGCCCGAATGCAACGAAGCAACGAACTGACCGCCATCCTCGCCAGCGGCACGAGCCTCTATCGGATCGCGGCCCCCGTCGTGGGGCTCGGCCTGTTGATGAACACCTTATGGATCATCGACCAGGAGCTCATCATCCCACAGATCGGGCACCGACTGGCCCGCCCACACGACGACGTCGAGGGAACCGACACCTACGGCATCTGGTTCCTCAACGACCGGTACAATGCCCTGGTGTCGGCCGTGGAGTTCTACCCGAAAAGCAAGCGGATGAAGGGCGTGGTCATCTTGCAGCGCAACGCGGGCAACGCCGTCACCGGCACGATCACGGCGGACGGGGCGCGTTGGGACGAAGCGCGACAGCTCTGGGTGCTGAGCCGCGGCAATCACATCGGGACCGGGGGCCATCAAGACGATGGCTTCGGGCGGGATGACGGGCTGGGCAAGAACCTGGTCCCAGAATACAGAAGCGACTTGACCCCCAAGGAGCTCATGCTCCGCCAGGCTGGCCAGTGGATCAACTTCATGAGCATCCGACAACTCAACGCCCTCGAAAAGCGCGATGTGTCGCGACAATGGCTGATCGCCCAGGTCAAGCATGCCAGATTCACCACGCCATTCGCCAACATGATCCTGCTGCTGATCGGCATGCCGTTCTTCCTCAGCCGAGAACCCAGGAACGTCCTGATCAGTGCGGCCATGTCGCTGGCCGTCTGCAGCACCTGTTTTGTGATCAACTTCGTGGCTCAGAACCTAGTGACCGTCAAGATGAATCCCGCCTTGCCCGCCTGGATCCCGCTGATCCTCTTCGGGCCCGTCGCCGTCATCCTTCTCGACAGGATCAAGACCTGAGGCGCCATCGATGACCCGGCTATCCTCACGCCTGGCCGATCAGACGGCCAAGCGAGCTCGGCCAGACGACCACAAACGTCATGCCTGTCCGCCCAGAATCTGCCGATTCCCTGAAGTGGGGCTTGACAGCCCAGTCTTCCATCTATATATTCGGATTATATGATAAAAGCAGCATCAGCCCGCGTGGTCCTGTTCAAGGCCCTCGGAGATGGCACCCGCCATCTTATTATGCAAGTTCTTTCTCATCAAGAACTTGCGGTCAACGAGCTTGTTGAGGTCCTGGGAGTGCCTCAATCCACGGTGTCGCGACACCTGCGGGTGCTGCGCCAAGCAGGGTTGATTGGGGATCGCCGCGAGGGGGTCACGGTCTACTGTCGGGCCCATCCCGAAGCGGGCAGGGAAGACCCGATCGCCGGCTCGATCTGCCGGGGGCTTCAGGACGAAGCCTTGCCGACGGAGGTCGCTGCGAGGATCGAGACGGCTTTGGCCCGACGTCGGCAGCGAAGCCGTGCCTTCTTCGATGAGCGCGGCGAGAAGTGGGATGAGTTGCGGCGTGGATGCTTCGGCCAGGAGTTTCCGCTGGAGGCGTTGCTGGGCCTGTTGCCCAGCGAGTGGGTTGCGGCGGATCTGGGGACGGGCACGGGCTATCTGTTGCCGGCGTTGGGCCGGGCGTTTCGCCGGGTCATCGCCGTGGACAACAACGCCTCGATGCTCGACCGGGCCCGGCAGCGAGTCACCGACCAGGGACTGGGGAACGTCGACGTGCGATGGGGGGAGTTGGAGGCGCTGCCGATCGAAGCCGGCCAGATCGACCTGGCCGTTGCGGTGTTGGTGCTTCACCACGTTAGTGACCCAGCACACGCCCTGGCCGAGATCGCTCGGGTGCTGCGTCCTGGCGGGAGACTGCTGATCGTCGAGCTCGCGGAACATCAGGATGAAGAGCTCCGCCAAGCCATGGGGGATCTGTGGATGGGGTTCTCCCCGGCGCGGTTGTCGATTATGTCGCAAGAAGCGGGTATGGGAACGGTGCGTGTCATGACGCTTGGCGGTACGCACGGGGACAAGGCAGAAGCTCGGGGAGAACGATCGCTGTTTGCAATGGTCATGGGGAGGGAAGAAGATGTCGGGCCGACCCGCCCGGTAGGGAAGATAAACGCGAACCGAGATGGAAGGAGATGAGACGATGGCGAAGGTAAACTGTGACGTCAGCGACATGAAGCTAGCGCCGATGGGCAAGAAACGAATCCTGTGGGCCGACAACGACATGCCGGTCCTTCGGCTGGTGCGCGAGCGATTCGCCAAGGATCGCCCGTTGCGGGGGATGCGAATGGGCTGCTGCCTCCATGTGACCGCCGAGACAGCCAACCTGGTGCGAACGCTGAAGGCCGGCGGGGCCTCGGTGGTGCTGTGCGCGTCCAATCCACTGAGCACCCAGGACGACGTGGCCGCCAGCCTGGTCAAGGACTTCGGCATCAGCGTCCACGCCCGACGGGGTGAGAGCGTCAAGACGTTTTACAAACACGTGGACGCCACGATCGACCACAGACCCAACGTGACCATGGATGATGGCGCGGACCTGGTCAACCAACTGCACACGAAGCGCAAGACCGAGGCGGGCAACGTGGTCGCCTCGATGGAAGAGACGACCACGGGCGTGATCCGGCTCCGGGCGATGGAGAAGAACGGGACGCTGATGTTCCCGGTCATCGCCGTGAACGACGCAGCCACCAAGCACCTGTTCGACAACCGCTACGGCACGGGCCAGAGCACGTTGGACGGCATCATCCGTGCGACGGACGTCCTGCTGGCGGGCAAGAAGGTGATCGTATCGGGCTACGGGTGGTGCGGGCGCGGCGTGTCGGAGCGTGCCCGGGGTATGGGAGCACACGTGACGGTCACCGAGGTGGATCCCCTGCGGGCGCTGCAGGCGGTGATGGATGGGTTCAACGTGGCCCCCATGGCCGAAGCCGTCCGCTACGGCGACGTCTTCGTCACGCTCACGGGCGACAAGCACGTCATCCGCGGCGAGCATTTCGCCAAGATGAAGGACGGGGCCATCGTCTGCAACAGCGGGCACTTCGACGTCGAGCTGGACATTCCGGCCCTCGAGAAGCTGTCCAGGAAAGTCAATCGCGATGTCCGGAACCACGTCGACGAGTACGTCCTGTCGGAGGGTCGGCGGATCTTCCTGCTGGCCGAGGGACGGCTGGTCAACCTGTCAGCAGCCGAAGGCCATCCCGCCAGCGTGATGGACATGAGCTTCGCGACCCAGGCGCTGGCCGGTGAATTCGCCCGCAAGGAGGGCAGCAAGCTCGATGTCCGGGTGCACGACGTCCCTATTCGCGTCGAGGAGTGGGTGGCCAGACTCAAGCTCAAGTCGATGGGGATCAAGATCGACAAACTGACCGCCGAGCAGAGGCTGTACCTGGCCAGCAGCGGGGAGGGAACGTAAGGCGGCGTCGCGTCCAGAGGTCGCGGACGCAAGTCCTGCAGGATGTGACGCGATGGGACAAGACATTGGAAACCAATGAGGGACAGGAACCGTACAAGCAGACAAGGGAGACACCGCCATGGCCGAAACGTGGACGGCAGAGTCCATCATGGGGATCGTGTGGCGTGCCCTGGGAAGCCAACCCCTGATTGCCGCCGTCGAGTTGGGAGTCTTCGAAACCCTCGGCGGGGAGGCCAAGACGGCTGAGGAGTTGGCTGGGATCCTCGGTACGGACCGGCGTGCGACCGAGGCGCTGCTCAACGCGTTGGCTGCCGCTGGCTTGCTGGACAAGTCGGCCGACGCATTCGCCATTCCCGCCAGTCTCATCCCGTTGCTGTCGACGGCGCCGGATACGACCGTCCTGCCGATGATCCGCCACCAAGCTGCCTGTGCCCACCGGTGGGACAAGCTGGCCGAGGTGGTCCGGACCGGTCGGCCGCCCGCTACGGTCGGCGCGATGCTGCGCAACGGATCGGAGCAACGGGCGTTCATCCAGGCGATGCACGTCATCGGACGGGGGATGGCCGACCAAGTCGTGGCCGTTCTCGAGCCGACGCGGTTTCGTCGGGCGCTGGACGTGGGCGGGGCATCGGGGACGTACACGATCGCCCTGCTGCGAGCGGCCCCCGAGATGCGGGCGACGCTGTTCGACCTGCCGCCCGTCGTCGAAATGGCCCGGGAACGACTCGACGCCGAAGGCCTGCTCGATCGGGTTGACCTGGTCACCGGCGACTTCTACAAAGACCCGTTGCCTGGCGGGCATGACTTGGCGCTGCTGTCGGCCATCATCCACCAGAACAGCTCTGAGCAGAATCGCGCGCTGTATGCGAAGTGTCTGGACACACTCGACCCCGGCGGCACGATCGTCATCCGGGACATCATCATGGAGGATTCACACACGAAACCGCATCGCGGCGCGCTCTTCGCGATCAACATGCTCGTCAACACGGAGGGAGGCGGGTGCTACAGCTTCTCGGAGATCCGGAACGACCTGAAGGCGTCCGGCTTCGTCGACGTGACGCTCGTCCAGCAAGGGACATGGATGGACGGGCTGGTATCGGCCCGCCGGCCGTAGCACCGCCTTCGGGAACATAGCCCGCTGGGGGACCTCTCGGCTGCGGGGATGTTGAATCCTGCCGGCTTGTCGCGTAGGGTGTGTTGTATTGTAGGACCGACGAGGGATCCTCCAGGAGACGCACACCTAGATGAGCCTTGGGCCGAGCCTGCCATTGATGGCCATTCGAAGCGACGGGGGCCCACTTCTGTCCCCCCAGAGCGTCCCGCAAGTCCTGACCGATTACCTCTGGGTGTTTCTGGCGGCCATGGCAATCTCGCTGGCGACGACCCCACTCTTCGCGCGTGTGGCCAAGTCCTTGGGGATCGTCGACCGACCCGCCGGACGGAAGCTGCACAGGGAAGCGACGCCCTACCTGGGGGGGCTGGCCATCCTGGCGGCGTGGCTGGCCGGCGTCGTGCTTGGCAGCTTGGTCTTTCTTGACGATCCGGGGCAGAAGGGGCCGATCATCGGGATCGTCATCGGGGCCACCATTGCCACGGCCGTCGGGTTGCTGGACGATCTGATGGACATCAAGCCCTACATCAAGATTTTCGGGCAGCTCTTGTCCGCCTACGTCCTGATCTTCTCCGGGGTGGGGTTGAAGATCGGCAAGGTCCTGTTCGACCCGCTCCACATCCAACCGTCGCCCCAGGTAGGCCTGGCGGTGTCGGCCGCGTTCAGCGTGCTGGTCGTCCTGGCGGTCTGCAATTCCGTCAACCTGCTCGATGGGCTGGACGGGCTCTGCTCCGGCGTGATCGTGATCATGGTGTCCGCCCTCACGGTGCTTGCCATCGGGCTCGCCCGCCACGGATGCTACGAGATCTACGACCCCACGCGGATGATCGTCAGTCTGGCGATCCTGGGAGCGATCCTGGGGTTTCTGCCGTACAACTTCAATCCCGCCAGCATCTTCATGGGGGACGCGGGCAGCATGTTGCTCGGGTTCACGGCGGCTGCGCTGTTTCTCCTGCTGGGAGAAAACGCCCCCAACATCCGTTGGTTCTACGCAGGGCTGTTGGTCTTCGGACTGCCCGCTATGGACACCGGGCTGGCCATCTACCGGCGGATCCGGGCAGGCCAAAGCCCCATGTCTCCGGACGCCCACCACCTTCACCATCAGCTCATCCGTCAGGGCCTCACGGTCCGGCAGGCGGTGGCGCTCCTCTACGTGCTGGCCTCGTTCTTTGCCATCACGGCGCTCTTGATGGTCCAGGTGCGCGTCCGCTACGGAGCCATTCTGGTCGTGTTCGCCGGCGCGATCATGGGTCTGGTGACCGTCAGCTTCCGACTGCATCGGATGGGTCCTGTCGGACGAATGACCGACGAGACCATTCGTCAGTTGCCGAAGGCCAGAGTATCCGACGCCCAGGAACCATCGGAGGAAGAGACCGACGTTCCTCCCCCGGTGTAGACGCGCAGACGACGTCGCAAGGCGCGACGGCCCTGCCTGACGCTTGGGGCCCCTCGTTTCTGGCTGATCTACACGCGGGGCCGTCTCGAGGGAAACCCGACCATGGCGTCCAAGAGGGACAAGACCGGCCAAGCCGTTGCGTTCGACGCTATCGGCGTTGGGCTGACCTGCTACGATCTGGCGGCCGTCATCGAACGCTGGCCCGAGGGCGACCGGGGCCGGTTGCTCGAATACACGCCCGCCGGCGGCGGGATGTGCTCCAACGCCATCGTCACGATGCAGCGATTGGGGGCGCGGTGTGCGCTGGCCACCTGCGTCGGGCAGGACGATCCCGGGCGATTCCTCAAAGAGGACTTGGAGCGGGAGGGCGTGGACGCGAGATTCGTTCGCATGGCTCGCGGCGGACGAACGCAGGTCAGTCTGAACATCTCGGTCAGGGGAACGGATGAAAAGACACTACTGGCCCTCGGGACCCGCCGGTTGGCCCTGCGGCCCGGGCAGGTGGCCCGGGGCTTCTGGTCGGCCTTGGAACATAGTCGGTTGCTGCACGTCGACGGCTTCTTCCCCGAGTTGGCGATGCCGGCCCTGGCGCGGGCGAGGCGGGCCAACGTCATCACCTCGCTGGACATCACCCATGCCGACAAGCACGCCGAGGCCCTGGTTCGGGGCTGCGACGTCGTGTTCGCCCCTGTCGAGTTCGTCGAGGCCTTCTTCGGACACCGCCATTTCGAGCGAGCCGCTTGGGAGCTATACAAGATGGGTCCCCGATGGGCGGGCGTCACGCTGGGTGAGTATGGCGCGATCGGCGTGGCCGGCGACCAGATGATCCGTCAGCCCGCCTTCAACGTCAACGCGGTAGACACCGTCGGCGCCGGCGATGCCTTTCACGGAAGCATGGCATTCGCAGCCCTCCGCGGCTGGGCGTTTCCCAAGGCGATGCGGTTCGCGGCGGCCGTCGGGGCCATGTCGTGCACCGCATTGAGCCCGCGGGCGCCGCTGCCGACGCTCCGACAGGTCCAGCGCTTCCTGAAGGAACGCGAGGATCAGGCCCAGGCGCGGTAGTGCTCGTTCATGCAGCCCATACCTGCCAAAACGAGCCGTGGCGGTTCACGCGGTGAACCGAGATCGCGCAGGAAGATGCCAACCGCCTGGCCGACGCACGGGGATAGGGGCTCGCAGATTGCGCCGGGATCACTGAGATGCGTCACTGCAGGGAGGACTGAACCGTGAGCGTGTGGCAGGGACCCGTGAACGTCGGCTGGCTCGTCTGCCTGTTGTGGACGTGCGCCTCGGGCGAAGTACGAGATGAACCCCGGTCCGGCGAAGGAACAGTGGCCGATGCGCCGTACATCAACACCTGGCTGGTGGCTGGCACGTTCGACAACGACCGCAAGAACGCCGGATACGACCGCGACTGGATCGGCGAGGCGGCCGCAGCGCCAAAGGAGGGTAGGATATCGGCCGGCAGGACGTGGCGGTACTTCGATGACCGGCTGTTTTCGCGCAACTACGACGACTACCAGGATCTGTTTAGCTACTTCAAGATCAAGCGCGGCGAGTCGGTGGCGGCCAAGGTCGCCTACGCGCACGTCTACATCCACAGTCCGCGTCCCCAAGCGGGACAGCTGCGTCTCGGAGCCGACAACGAGTTCAAAGCCTGGGTCAACGGCGTCCAAGTCGCCGCCAGCACGAAGGGCCATCCCCACCGCGACGCCGTCAAGATCGACGTATCGCTCCGGGCGGGATGGAACCGCATCCTGCTCAAGATCGCCAACCAACAGAACGGACGGTTCGGGTTCTACGCACGCCTGTCGGACAAGCAAGGGCAGCGCCTGGCGGGCCTGACCTACTCGGTGAACGGCGCCGGAGACGCACTGGCGGTGTCCACCGGCCCCATGGGTGACGCAAACACGTCCTCCATGCCGACCGCGTACCGGGAGTGGCCCTACGTGGGCGCCGACGCGATTCGCCATCTGGGCCCCAACCACGACATCGCTCCGTATCTGCTGAAGCAACCAAGGCTGGCGATGAAGGCGTCTGACTTCGCTCTGATGGCGGCGGGCGGCCAACCGCCGTATCGATGGTCGCTGGCGGACGGACAGTTGCCCTCGGGCCTGTCGCTACGTCGAGACGGGTCAATCACGGGAACGATCACAGCGGCAGCCAAGCTCGGCGTCCATCGATTCAGAGTCAGGGCCACTGACGGAGTCGGCAAGGTCGCGGACAAGACGCTGGAAATGACGGTCCAGGAGCGCCCGAATCTGTGGTACGAGCAGGCGCGGCTGACGGCGCTGATTCATCATCCCGAGGCCATGCCCGAGGCTCAGTTCACCGAGTTCGCTGCCTTGATGAAGCGACAGGGATACGGCGTGGGCATGATCATCAGCTACAACAACGGTCGGCACCGATACCGCTGGCCGTCAATCTACCAGCCGGCCTGCCCGGTGGGCGACCTGGTCGGCAAGTACAAGTCGGCGCTGGAATCGGCCGGCGTGAAGTTCGGGATGTACGTCGGCAACCTGAACGGCGCCAATCATGGCGGAGCGAACGGATCGATTCTGCTGGTGGAAGACGCAATGCGGCGATACCGCCCCACCGCCTTCTGGTTCGACTGGGCCGGTTGGCATGGCGAGTCGCTCGACGCCATCTACAGCATGATCCGTAGCTACAGCCCTCAGACGGTGATCGTCCTCAACGGCGTACCGACGATCTGCAACGGCGATTGGGACGTCATCGTGCTGGAGGGATGGGGGGCGTGGGGCAGACGTCACTGGGACCTCTGGCCGTTCCACATCGACTGGCCCAAGCGACACGCCGTCGAGACCTGGCGATTGGTGGCCGATCCGGAGTTTGAAGCCTCACCCGGCGTGTGGTCCGACTGGCGGGACTACCTGCGGCTGCAGATCTCCCTCATCGGCGAAGGGTTCATCGCCAACATCGACCACAGCCCGACCATCCGGATGGGCGAGGCGCCGGTCGGGCAGGTCGGAACACGTGCCTGGCCGGGCGGCCGGCTGGCGTGTCTGGACAACTCTCATGTCTGGCAGTGCCACCGCCAGATGACGGTGTGGGCCAATCCGCTGGGGCGGCCCGCGCTGACTGAATCCTACACGAACGTCAACCCAGGTCCGCTTCCCGAAGCCCAATGGGGCTACAGCACGATCAACCTGAGCCGCGACGCGGTCTACCTCCACATGCTCGTCAATCCCCGAGGCAAGACGGGCCTGCCGAGCTCTGATAGGCTTGCCATCGGGCCGATCCGACAGAAGGTCAAACGCGTCTGCTGGATGAACCGGAACATCGAACTGCCTTTCACCCAGGACGAGCACCGCCTGACGATCCAGCTCGAGGGCGTGATCGCCGACACCATCGACACGATCTTCAAGATCGTACTGGCCGGCCCCCATCCTCTGGTCGACACGAAGGGGCTGGGGCGCCCGCAGAAGCCCATTCCGTCGGACAACCTGGCGACGCACAGACCCTCGCGTCTGTTGAGCACCGACGGCCAGCGGACACTGATGGCCAGCGCGTTCCACTTCGCGCGGTATGGGGTCGACGGCGACCCGACCTCGGTCGCACAGGGCGCGCACGAGTGGGCGTGGACGTATCACGTGGACCTGGAAGACACCCATGCCGTCCGCCGCGTCGTCATCAACTTCGGCAACGTCTACGCCACGGAGTACAAGCTCCACCTGTCGCCGGACGGCACGACCTGGAAGACCGTCGCCCACGTTACTGGATGCAGCGGCGGGAAACGGGAACATGCGTTCGACCCGCTCGAGACACAATTCATCCGCGTCCAGGCCGTCAAACCGAACGGCCCGAACCAGCCCGGAGCTCAGATGTCGATCGCCGAGCTGGAAGTCTACGAGTAGCCTGCCCCACCCAGCGCGTCGGAAGTCGGGCCAACGAGATGCCGGGCCTGACAGGACGATTAAGGCGTCGGATCATCTCTGGATCTGCAACGTTACGCCCTTCCTGCAAACGAGTTGTAGCATACTGCAGCAGCCGGCACGTGCTGGGGTAGTCTGGGACTGGGCTAGAGATGACCAAACAACTTCATCATCGTAGCGTATGAATACCTAAGAACTTTTTGTACGCAAATGCAAGCTACGCAGCTTTCAGGGGTTGTGAGAATTGGCCGACGGCTGAAAAAAAACCTATGCAAGCTTTTTTTTTAAAGCACTTTACGACAATTGTAAAATCGCAGTCGATTTGCTGGCCTCCTCGTTGACACTCGCCGAATCATCTGATATAGTCCCGAGTGGTCCGGGTGGCTTGGGAATCCAAGCCGGCCGAAATCGCGATTCAAAGCGCAGTCGCGCTTCACAGGTTTGGCTGTTCTAGCCGTGGCGCACTTCCGGATTGGCGTTTGTCAGTCCGGAAGTTTTTTTGCGCGCGGCGCTGCGGCGCCACGCACGTTGCGGTCGACCTGCGTTATGATGGTTGAGATTCATGCGACCCCATCTACCTGACACATTGCCTGACCGCATCCGGCGCGTCCTGGCGTTGACGGTAAGCGAGAACGTGCAATTGTGCGACGAACATTACCGTCTTCGGCTGGCTGCTGCGGACCGGGTTTGCGCCCAGCCTGGACAGTTTATTCAGCTCTGCTGTAAGCGGCTGTCTGGTTACGATCATGAAGGTTCCGTTCTGCTTCCGCGTCCTTTCAGCATCGGCGGCCTGCGCGTCCTCGACGGGCGCACCGAGATGGACGTGATCTACCGGGTCGTGGGTCCGGGCACGACTTGGATGACGGGTCTCCGGACGGGCGAACGGATCCGCGCGCTCGGACCACTGGGCAATGGCTTCGGTCTGCCGGAGGATCGGACGACCGTATACGTGGTGGGCGGCGGGGTCGGTCTGCCGCCGATCGTGTGGCTGGCTGAGCACCTAAGGACAGCCGGCCATGAAGTCGTTGCGTTTTACGGCGCGAGAACGGCGCGCTTGATGGCCCTAACGGTGGAGGGAACGCCGCCGACGGACCCGACGGCGTCGTCGATGGCGGCTCAGGAGTTCTCCCGCCTTGGCGCGGCGACGGTGCTGACGACCGATGACGGCAGTCTCGGCGTGCGAGGTCTGGTAAGTTCAGCGATGATGGCCTATCACGCGGCGCATCCGTGTCCGACCGATGGGTTGATGGTCTACACGTGTGGTCCGGAACCCATGATGGCGGCGGTGGCCGGTTGGTGTTTGGAACAGAACGTCCGTTGCCAGGTGTGCATGGAACGGATGATGGCGTGCGGTGTCGGAACGTGCCAGTCCTGTGTGGTGCCTGTTCGCGACGATCGCGCTCCGCCGGGTCACGTCTACAGGCTGTGCTGCACGGATGGTCCCGTGTTTGACGCCCGAGACATCATGTGGGAGACGCCTGCATTCCGTGGGGAGGTCTCTTGAACCCTCGCCTCACTTGAGTGGACCCAGGTGGCAAGCGTGGCGGGCGCGTGTCGGTGGCACAGTTGCGCCGAACACGGCG